>NZ_JBWBQM010000001.1:3013183-3626367 GCF_056279005.1 Arthrobacter sp. TE26545 | reverse complement strand
ACGATGTGGTGGACCTTAAGAAGCTGGGGGTGACGGCTCCGGTCTTGGTGCCGGACAAACCCTGATTTCGCTTTCCATGGATCATGCCCGGCGGTAGGAATTGCCCGGCATGATCCATGGGAATCGGGTGTCCCAGGCTGGTACAGTGCTCGCACGATCCGCGTCGATAGTGTGATTCAGCACTCAAGGGTTCGCGACGAGGATTACATGTCAAGCACAACAAGAGGTACGACGAAAACGCCGGCCCATACTCAGGAAAACACGCTCAGCGGCAATATGGGCGTAGGCGAGCTCGTGATGAATGTGCTCGCTTTCTCCTCCCCGCTGACGACCGTTGCAGGCACTTTGCCTGTGATGCTCCTATTCAGTGGTCAAACGGCACCCGGCATCTACATTCTGGTGACACTGATGCTGCTCATCTTCTCTGTCGGTTTCGTGAAGATGAGCCGGAGCGTTGAATCGCCCGGAGGTTTCTACTCCTTTGTCACCGCGGGCCTCGGCAAGCCGGCTGGTCTCGGTGGGGCGCTTCTAGCGCTCTTTGGATATGTGTTCATTGGATTCTTCGCTCCCTCCCTTTTCGCCCTGACGCTGCAAAGCTTTGTGGTCAACACCCTGAACGGACCGGATGTCCCCTGGTACTGGTACGGGCTGGGGATCATCATGATCACCACTGTCCTGGCCTACCACCGGATTGATCTCTCGGCGAAGGTGCTGACGACGGTCATGCTGCTGGAGTCCACAGTCGTTGTAGTTTTCGATGTTGCGGCCTTCGCTACAGGTTCGGGCGAAGTCGTGCGGGGCATCGGATTCTCGATGCCCTGGATTACCGACGCCGGGTTGGGCCTGGCGCTGCTGTTCGCCGTCGGAAACTTTTTCGGGTTTGAAGCGACGGTCATTTACCGGGATGAGGTCAAGAACCCGGATCGCACCATTCCCCGGGCGACGTACGTGGCGGTCATCGGCATCGGCCTCTTCTATGCAGTAGCGGCGTGGGCCTACACGGCATTTCTGGGAGCGGATAACGTCCAGGCCGCGGCCGAAGCCAACACGGTAAGTCTGTTCGACGACGGTGCCACGGCCTTGGTCGGGAAGATTTTCGCCGATATTGCCGTGGTGCTGCTCATCACGTCAATCCTGGCTTCAATGCTCTCGATCCAAAACATCGCTGCAAGGTACAGCTTTTCGCTAGCGGCCGACGGGGCGCTGCCCACGGTGCTGGGCCGGGTACACCCCCGGCACAAGTCTCCCTACGTGTCAGCTCTGGCAGTGGGGCTCGTCTGGGCTCTCGCGACCGTGACCTTTACTGTCGCAGGGGTCGCTCCCGAGGCTCTTTATCCCATTGCAAGCGGCAGCGGAACTTTTGCCGTGCTGCTCCTGATGTTCATTACAAGCTTTGCGGTGCTCGTCTACTTTTTCCGCCGCCGTGGGTTCGCACCCGAGTCCGCATGGAAGACCATCGTTGCGCCGATCATCAGTGTTGCCTTCCTTGGAGTCATTACTTACTTGGCGATCACCAACTACCCGGAACTCATCGGGGGGTCGGCAGTCATGACGGTCGTTTTCATGACGTTCACCTTTGCCTTGTTCTTTGGCGGCATTGTGTACGCGCTCTTCCTGCGTGCCAAGCGTCCCGACGTGTACGCGCGCCTCGGCCGGCAAAAGATCGGCTAAGTGTTCTCTTCCCACGACTTTGAAATCTGGAGATTGCAATGACGCAACAGATCAGAATTGGCCTGTTCGGAGCCGGACGTATCGGCCAGGTCCACGCCATGAGTTTGGCGACCCTGGACGAAGCGACGCTCGCATGGGTATGTGACCCGTTCATCGAGGGTGCAAAACGTACGGCCGCCGAGTTCGGTGGACGCGTGAGCGACGATCCCGGGGAGGTTTTCGCCTCGGGCGAGGTCGATGCCGTCATCGTCGCGTCGCCGACGGCTACCCACATAGACCTCGTGGAGATGGCCATTGATTCCAATGTTCCCGTGCTCTGCGAGAAGCCAATTGACCTGGATATTTCCCGCGTCAACGCGCTTCGGGCGAAAGCGGCGGAGTCGGACGTGCCCATCGTGTTGGGGTTTAACAAGCGCTTCGACAGGCATTTCGTGGAGCTGAAGCGTCGTGTGGCAGCCGGCGAGATTGGCACGTTGGAGCAACTGCTGATTACAAGCCGTGACCCAGGGGAGCCGCCCGCCGCGTACCTCGCTGAGTCGGGCGGGATTTTCCGTGACATGACCATCCACGATCTGGATCTGGCGCGCTACTTTATTCCCGGGATCGTTGAGGTCTCAGCGCGCGGCGCGAACGTCTTCAGCGAGAACGTCCGGCAGGCCGGCGACTTCGACTCAGCGGTGGTTACGCTCCGCGGGTCCAACGATGAACTCGTCACGATCGTGAATTCGCGTCACGCCGCCTTTGGCTACGATCAGCGGGTCGAGGCCTTTGGCTCAACCGGGTTGCTTCATGTGGGCAACAAGAATGACACCCTCGTCCGGCACTGGAGCGCCAGGGCCGTTGAAGCGATCGGCCCATACCAGAACTTCTTCCTGGAAAGATACGCGGAGGCATACCGCCTTGAGGTGGCCGAATTCCTTCGGGCGGTTCGTGGCCTGCCTTCGCGCAGCCCGGGTTTTGAAGATGGCCGGGCGGCACTCATCCTTGCGGACGCGGCCGAGGAATCGGCCCGCACTGGTGTTGCGGTTACCGTGAACCTTGAATCTTAAGGTCAACGTGCCGCCTGTCTGGGCCGTGTGATTTTTCGCAGCAAACACGGCCCAGGCCAGCCCCTGTGAATTTTCACGACGAATTTCGAATATGAAAATTGGCAACCGCTAATCGCGCAAGTGATGCGTTCAGGCGACGGTTCAGTTGGTCATGGTTGCATTCCGAGGATGTGGTGAAACGATTCATCGGCCTGTTCCATATTGGCACACATGCCCAGGCGGGGAATGGGTCAAAGTTCAACTAAGTGAAACGGTGTGGCGGAGATCACGCAGGGTTCGGGACTCCTTTGGAATTGCCCGAAAATCTGCTGAGTCAAACAACGTCGTCTGATTGACCGCCGCCAAGGACGTTTCACCGGTTCATTTGCATGGCCCTATCAAACGAGGATGAGATGACCGACACACCACCGGCGACCCCTCCACTGGTCGCACTCAAAGACATACATAAGACATTCGGGGCGGTGTCCGCATTGCGCGGCGTCAGCATCGATGTCCAGCCCGGCGAAACGTTTGCCCTTCTGGGAGACAACGCCGCCGGCAAATCAACGCTCATGAAGGTACTCACGGGCGTCTACCAACCCGATCGCGGGTCCATCGAGCTGGACGGGCAGCGGACAGAGTTCCCCACACCGTCGGCTTCACGCGACCAGGGTGTCGAAATGGTCTACCAGGACTTTGCCCTGGCCGACAACCTCGATGTCCGGACCAACGTCTTCCTGGGACGGGAACCCGAAAAGAACATCCTCGGACCGTTCCTTCGGATTATCGACCGCAAGAAGATGGAGGCCGAAACCAAGAGGGTGCTCGAACGATTGGATATCCCCATCAATCCCCGGCTCAAGGTCAAGCGACTGTCTGGAGGACAGCGGCAAGCCGTCGCGATCGGCCGTGCACTTGCCTTCGATGCGCGCCTCATCATCATGGATGAGCCCACTGCGAACCTATCGGTTGCGAAGGTGGACAAACTCATCGAGGTGACACAGCGCCTTAAGGACCTGGGCATCGCCGTCATCATCATCACGCACAGATTGGATGAGGCTTTTGCGGTAGCCGACCGTTTCGCCGTGATGCGCCAAGGCCAGGTAGTAGGTCGCTTCCATGTAGGAGACGTGACTGAAGCCGAGGTCGCGCACCTCATCTCGCACGGCACCCTGGACGACTACGTCGACCATGGGAACGGGATCCCTGAGGAACGCCGCAAGATCGGCAGCACATCCTCCATGCCCGTGGTCGATGCCATGGCAGCACGTGGAACAACGAGGAATGGGAGCGACTCGTGAGCCTCATGACACAGAACATCAAGGCGCTGCTCGGGCCGGCTGACCTTAAGAAAGGGTCCGTCGCCACCAAGGTCAAGCGCTTCATCGGGGACTACGGAATCCTCGTCTTCTTCGTCCTTATCATCGTCTTCCTGGCTGTTGCCGCCCCCAACTTCCTCACTCTGAACAACCTGGTCAACGTCGTCAGGCAATCGTCCATCATCGGATTGATTGCCCTGGGGATGACGTTCATCATGATCACTGCCGGCATTGATCTCTCAGTCGGATCCGTCGTGGGTCTGGCCGGGATGACCTTCGCATTGCTTGCTCCAGCCAGCGGGGGCGCCTTCTGGCTGCCGCTGATAGCCGGTCTCGGTGTGGGCCTGCTGGTGGGCTTCCTCAGCGCGGCGATGGTGGTGTGGGGAGGCATCCTCCCCTTCCTGGCAACGCTGGCGACGATGGCCATCGCCCGCACAGCGGCGCTGGTGATCACGGACGGGCAGGTCGTCTCGGGGCTGAGCGGCCCGGCTGAATGGCTCGGTTCAGGGTTCATCGGTCCGATTCCCGTGCCGGTGATCATCTTCCTCCTGGCCGCGTTGCTCTGTGAGTTTGTCCTGAGCCGCACAAAGTTCGGTTCCCACGTCTATGCCGTGGGCGGAAACGAAGAGTCGGCCAAGAAGGTGGGCATCTCTACAACACGGGTGCTCTTCACCGTGTACCTCATCGGTGGCGTCACCGCTGCCCTGGGGGGTCTCGTATTGACTGCCCGCCTGGACGGTGCTGCGCCGGTCGCCGGGACCGGCTATGAGCTTCAGGTGATTGCCGCCGTCGTGATTGGTGGAACGAGTCTCTTTGGCGGCGTCGGCACAATCCGCGGCACCGTCATCGGCGTGCTCCTGCTGGGCGTCGTAATGAACGGCATGAACCTGCTGGGTGTCTCCTCCTACTACCAGCAAGGCGTTCAGGGCATCATCCTTGTGCTCGCAGTATTGCTGAACCGCTGGAAGTCGGACTGACGTTCCCGCTTCACCGCAACAACAAACCAACAATCTCCCTAGCAACCAGAACCATTGAAAGGAACAACCATGGGAATGCGACGCAAATTTGCGGCCGCGGTCGCAATGCTGGCAGCGGGTGCACTCACCCTGACC
Source organism: Arthrobacter sp. TE26545 (assembly GCF_056279005.1). The sequence continues at coordinate 3,621,237 of NZ_JBWBQM010000001.1, read as the reverse complement.
GGGTGTGCCGGCGGTAGCAACGCAAGCAGTACGGGAACGGCAGGCAAGACCTACAACATCGGCGTTGTGGTCCTTGACCTCCAGGATCCGGACCTCGCCCACATGACGGAAGCCATGAAGAAAACTGCCGACGAAAAGGGTGTAAAGCTCAACATCACCGATTCCAAGAAGGACGTCGGAAGCGAACTCAACCAGGTGGAGGACCTGCTCACCCGCCAGGTCGACGCTGTGATCATGCAGCCTTTGGACGGCGAGGCCAGCCAGAACGCGGCAAAGCGCGTCATTGCCGCCAACATTCCACTCTTCATCCTGTCGACTGAATTCGCAGAGGGTTCGAACATCGGATACAAGAGCTATATCGGCGTGGATGACACGGTGGCCGGTGAGATGCAGGCCGAGTACCTCAACAAGCTGCTTCCCAACGGCGGCAATATCGTCTTCGCGGCCGGCATCTACGGTGCGTCATGGACCGACCGTCGCAAGTCAGGCTTCGACAAGACAATCAGCAAGAATTTCAAGATCGTCGCGGAGTTCCAGGCCAAGGGCAGCCGGGACGACGCCAAGCGCAACATGGAGGACACCCTCCAGCGCTTCCCGTCCGGGAAGATTGACGCTGTGGTCGCAAACAATGACGAGATGGCGATCGGTGCGGCTTCGGCCATCGCGGATGCGGGCCGCACTGCTGAGTTCAAGGCAGTGGTTGGCGTCGACGGTACCGACCCCGCACTGCAGGGCATCAAGGCCGGGACCATGACCGCAACGGTGCGTCAGGATTCAGCCGGTCAAGGTGTGAAAGCAGTTGAAGTTGTCACCGATTTCCTCAAGGGCGGGAACGTTGAGAACCGCTACACATTGCCCTTCACGCTCATCACTAAGGACAACCTCTCCGAGTTCTTGAAGTAATCGGTCAGGCCAATCAACGGGCACGGTGATCCACTGGGATCGCCGTGCCCGTTCTGTTTTGGCACACTTCGGCGGCTGCGCGCCCTGTCTACACTGCCGTGGAAGCAAAGAAATGGAGTCCCAAGCATGCCTAAGAGCGACGACGCAGTGGTAGCCCGGTTGTTGCATCGGCTCCGGGACAGGGGCATCGAGGTGGACGACTCCCCTCGAAGGCTCTCCGAGTACTCCTACGATGCATCCAACTATCGCGTACGTCCGGCCGCCATTGCATTTCCGCGCGATGTCGACGACGTCCGCACAGTTCTGTGTGCATGCTCTGAGGCAGGGGTGCCGGCTACCGCCCGCGGCGGGGGCACGTCGATGGCAGGTAACGCGATCGGGGACGGATTGGTGATCGACCTTTCTCGCTGGATGACTTCTGTAGCAACCCTCGACGCCGATCAGGGTACCGTTTGGGTGGAACCCGGAGTGGTGCTCGGGGAGTTGCGTTCCTGCATTGAACTAGCCACCAAAGGCAAGCTCACTTTCGCACCCGATCCGTCGTCCCTGAGCCGTGCCACCGTAGGTGGGTCCATTGGCAATGATGCCTGCGGAAACCACTCAGTGGCCTATGGCCGAATGACGCACCACGTTCGGGAGCTGGAACTCGTTACTGCTGACGGCGCTTACCTTCGCGCCGGCCGGGATTTCCTGCGCGCCGTTGATGAAACGGATGCCCACTCGATTGCCCGGGCTGAGGAAATCCTGTTGGACCTCAAGTCACTGGTACAGGCCAATCTCGCGCCCATCCGCGTCGAGCTGCAGACCATTCCCCGTCAGGTCTCCGGTTACCACCTCGGCCATTTGCTTCCCGAACACGGCTTCGACATCGCTGGCGCACTGGCAGGCAGCGAGGGGACCTGCGCGATCGTTGTGCGGGCCAAAGTCGGCCTCGTGCAGAAACCCAGGACATCGGCCTTGCTCTGCCTCGGCTACGAAGACACCGTTGAGTCTGCGCGGGACGTAATGACCATCCTGGCCGCGAAACCAAGCGCAGTCGAAGGCCTGGACGTAGCGATCGTAGACATCATGCGCCACCGCAGGGGAGCAACCAGCGTAGATTCCCTCCCGCAGGGCAACGCGTTCCTGATGGTTGAATTCTCCGGCGACACGATCAGGGAGGTGAGCGATGACTGTGAACGGCTGCTTGAGAAGCTGCGTGCCGACGGACGCGTGATCGACCATTCCGTCGTCACCGAACCAGCTGAGCGGGCGAAGCTTTGGCGGGTCCGGGAGGACGGAGCCGGGTTGTCTTCCCGGCGAATCGATGGTGTACAGACCTGGCCGGGCTGGGAAGATTCCGCAGTTGCCCCGGAGCGGTTGGCGGATTACTTGGCCGAGTTGCTCCCCCTCGTGCGGAAATTCGGCTACACCGCCTTCATGTACGGCCACTTCGGTGCCGGCTGCGTCCACATGCGGCTCGACTACGATCTGCGCAGTGATTCCGGGCGCCGGGCCTTCGAGGCTTTCACCCTGGAAGCCGCGAAGCTGGTGGTAGCCCATCGCGGCTCGCTGTCTGGGGAACACGGCGACGGCAGGGCCCGGAGTGAGTTACTTGACGTGATGTACTCCTCCCAGATGGTCGCTGCCTTCAAAGCCTTCAAGCACATTTGGGACCCGGCGGGCGTGCTCAACGCCGGGATCATCGTGGATCCTGAACCGTTCTCGGCTTCGCTCGCCTTGGAAGGCGTTGCCAGTCCGGGCCCAAGCCACGGTGAGCAGTCGGCGGTCCAGACCGCCGCCGTCGTGCCTTCATCCCAAGAGCGATCAATGCTCCCGATAGTCAGCCCCTTTGTTGGGAACACTCACGCATGTATCGGAGTGGGACGCTGCCGGGCGACGACCGGCGGCTTCATGTGCCCGAGTTACCGGGCCACCAAAGACGAGAAAGACTCAACGCGCGGCAGGGCGAGGGTTTTGCAGGACCTTACGCGGGGCAAGGGAAGTAGCCAGGATGGCTGGTCAAGCCCGGAAGTCCGGGAGGCCCTGGACCTCTGCCTTTCGTGCAAGGCGTGTTCGGCGGACTGCCCCACAGGCGTGGACATTGCAGAGGCCAAGTCGCAGCTCGTCGATGAGCATTACCGCGGACGGATCCGACCCTTCACGCATTACTCGATCGGGTGGTTGCCGCGGTGGTTGCCGCTGCTCACGCGGATCGCGCCCGTCGCAAACCTGGGCACCGCTTTCCGGCCGTTCCGTTACGTCGGGGAGCTGTTGGGCGTTAGTGCACGACGGCGGCTCCCGGACTTTGCGCGATCCCGCGGGATCCGACGGAGGGTCCGCGAAGCCGGATTTACGGACAACGCGGAATTGCTCCTTTTCGTGGACAGTTTTACCCGCGCTTTCAGGCCGGAGGTTGTCCCGGCTGCTGCCAGGGTGCTCCGGGACTCGGGCATCTCAGTGGGGTGCACACCGCAGGCTTGCTGTGGGTTGACCTGGATTTCCACGGGTCAACGCGATGGAGCCCGGCGGCGCCTTGCGCGGCTGATCAGGAGACTCGACGACGGCACGGACCGGGACATCGTCGTCCTGGAACCCAGTTGCGCGGCCACGATACGCGACGAAGGTCCAAAGTTGGTCGGCGGTGCTGCAGCGGCCAGGGTAGCGGTGAGGGTGCGCTCGTTCTCCGCCGCTGTGGACGAAGCCCTCAAGCGCGGATGGAAGCCGAAGACGGTCCCGCCCGGGACCGCTGTGCTTCAGACCCACTGCCACGAACATGCTGTTTTCGGCTCGGGTGCCCAGAAGCGGGTGCTCCAAGCCTGGGGTGTGCCGACCATCGTGGAATCGTCATCATGCTGCGGAGTGGCGGGCAATTTCGGGTTCGAGGCGGAGCACTTCGATATGTCAATGAAGGTGGCAGAACATTCCATCATTCCTGCCCTTGGCAGGGGAGGTGGCGACGCTTTGGTGCTCACTGACGGATTCAGTTGCGCAATGCAGGTGTCCCAAATCGACTCCCGGCGCGCGAGCAAGCATCTGGCCATCGCATTGGACCCGGAGGGCTCCCACGGCGCCTGAGACCAGGGGGTGTCTCAAAATGACACGGTCGGTGCAACCCTCAGGGACACATGCTGGAAGTGACCCAATAGCCCCACTACTTCTTGAGAGTGATCTCGATGATGAACAGGAAGCTCGCACAAGGACGGCACGTTGAATGGCTGCGAGCATCGGCGCACTGCAACGAGACAGACCTTGGAGAGCGGACTGACTATCAGTCGAAGCGCTCCGGCAAGGTCGTCCACCGCCTCCGCCAGGACATGGCCGAAGGCCGGGACATCAGCGATGCCACACCCTGGCCGTATCCGGGTTCATAGCCCCCTGGGCTGTGGGCCTTAGCGTTTGGTTCGGGCACTGAATCCTGCCGCTACGGCCCGCCCCTCATTCCCCTAACGATCGTTAGTTACAATGGATGAAAGTCCCGCCGATCAGCTGAATGGATGAGATGAGCCTGTTGCCCCGCGAGCGAGCGAACAACGCTGTCAGGGAGTTCCTGTCGAGCCGCGACTGGTCCGCGCAGACGCCTGCGCGTCGGCGCATCCTGGCTGCGTTTCTGCAGCTTGCCACTACGCGGGGTTTCGATTCGGTGACCATGAGAACGTTGGGCCGCGAGCTGGATATGAAGGCGCCCAGCATCTACTCGAGCTTCCCTCAAGGCAAAGACGAGATTGTTGCGGAGTCGCTCCGTTGGTTTACCCACACCTTTGCCCGCGACCTCTTGGCTAGCGCCGAAGAAGCCAACTCGGCCGAGGAGTACTGGGCCGCGCTTGTTCGCTTTCATCTGGCACAGCAACTCCAGCGGCCGGAAGCCGACCTCTGGGACCTCCTCGTCGCCACGGACAAGGTGGCACGCTTTCTGACTGACGGGGTACGCGATGAAGTCGGATTGTGGATGGGCCTGCATGCGGACATGTACGCTGCGGCGGCCGAAGAAATGGGCTACGAGCTCCCTGCCCGAACCACCAAGGTGATTTTCACGCTCTTGGATGGTGCCGGGCGATGGGCCGGCTGGACCGGCCGCGACGATGATCTCGCTCAGTTGTTGGATCATACGGTTGCCCTGACCCGTTCGATTCTCGAAGTCGGCAGCGGAAGCCGGACTCTGGCCTAGTTCCCCCGGGCAAAACGTATTCAGAGAACGAAACTTGCGCGGGAACTATTGCCTAACTAACGCTCGTTAGCCTAAAGTCGTCGCTAGGTCCGTTGATGTGCCTGCAGGAAATCTCGACCTACCCAATTACCTGAAGTAATTCGATAGGAACCGAAAATGAGCCAACACATAAGTGCCGAACGCGATGAGTCGGCACCCCCAAATAGCACTGAATCGTCAACCGGGCTTCGCGGTCAACTTGGCGTAGGAAGCATCCTCTTCTCTGTGGTCGCCTGGGCAGCTCCCCTCCTCGTCGTTGTCGGCCTCATGCCGTCGATGATTGCTTTCGGGGGAAGCGGGATCATCGCTGCCCTTGCCGTTTCGACAGTTATCTTGCTCCTGTTCTCCGTGGGCTTTACGGCAGTCACGAGATACGTTGAACGCCCCGGAGCCTTTTACGCATACATAACAGCGGGACTCGGAAAGGACGTGGGTCTCGGCGGAGCCTTCCTGGCAATGTCGGGATATCTCGTGCTCCTGCTGTCCACATGGGCTGCCTTCGGGGTGTACGGCCGGCAACTCGTTGTTGATACGTTCCATGGACCGGACCTGCCTTGGTATCTCTATGGGATCGTCGGGGCGGGCCTGGCCGGAGTGGCTGCCTACCGCAAGATCGAGTTTTCCGCCAAGACCCTCGGCGTTGCGCTGATCCTCGAGGTGGTGCTGGTTGTCGTCTTCAATCTCAGGGTCTTTTTCGACGGCGGCCCGGACGGTCCGCCACTGAGCGCCCTGTCTTGGGAGGGCGCGAGCACCGGAAACTTTGGCCTGGTCCTGTTGTTCGCGATGCTGTGCTTCGGGGGATTCGAATCCTCGGCCATCTATCGTGAGGAGGCCAAAGACCCCAACAGGACCATTCCCAGGGCCACGTATGTTGCAGTTGTCCTCATTGGCGTCTTCTACCTCGTGGCGGCTTGGGCCATGCTGACCGCTCTCGGCTCACAGGGTGTCGCCGATGCCCGGGCCGGAGGCGCCGTCGCTTCCATGTTCGGCGACCTTGCCGCAGCCTATGTCGGAAACGTCGTTCCGGGCATCATCAATGTCCTCGTGATCTCCTCGACGTTTGCATGCCTGCTCGCTCAGCACAACGCCGTAGCCCGGTATGCCTACTCGCTTGGCAAGGACGGTGTGATGCCGGGCATTCTTGGGGTTGCGCACCCCCGCCATCATTCACCATTCGTTGCCTCACTCATCGTCAGCGGCCTCGAAATTGCGGCGGTGGTCATCATTGCTGTGGCTACGGCCTTTGATTCAGCCGGCACGGACGCCTTCACCGTCTACATCCGCCTCAATGGTCTCGGCGCGATCGTTGTCGTTGCTCTCCTGGTGTTGGTTTCCGTTGCAGTGCTCGTCTATTTCAAACGCCACAAGGTGCCCGGTCGGGGCGCCTGGAAGACGACCGTCGCACCCACGCTCGCACTGGTCAGCCTGGCGATAGTGCTGGCTCTGAGCTTCTTGAACGTTGACGCGCTTATCGGCGCAGGGTCCCTCGCTTCGTTGTCCTTCACGCTCTTCATCCCGTTGGTCTGGGTGGGAGGCATCGCGTATGCGCGCTGGCTGAAGAAGTCGAAGCCCGCTGTCTACGAAAAAATCGGACGCCAGTAGCCACTCCGCCAAGAGAGGCACATACATGACATCGCAGAAGGAAAACAACATGACACAACGACTCGCCGGCAAGATCGCAGTCCTCAGCGGCGGTGCAAGCGGCATGGGCGTCAGCCACACGCGCCGGTTGATTCGCGAAGGGGCCCGGGTCATCTCGTTCGACCTCAATGAGGGGGCTGGTCCCCAACTCGTTGACGAACTGGGGGAAGACAAGCTGCTCTTCCTCCGCGGAGACGTGCGGAAAGCCGAGGACTGGGAGCGGGCGGTCGCTGCCGGTCGACAGCGCTTCGGAACCCCGAACGTGCTGATCAACAACGCGGGAATTTCGCCTCTGCACTCGCTGGAAAAGGTTTCGGAAGAGGACTACCGCCGGGTGATTGACATCAACCAGATTGGTACCTTCCTCGGAATGCGCGCGTTGGTTCCATCTTTGCGCGAGTCCGGCGGTTCGATCATCAACATCGCTTCGACCGCGGCGTTGGTGGCGTTCGCCGACTTGTTTCCCTATGTTGCATCGAAATGGGCCGTGCGGGGGATGACGAAGGCCGCAGCGCTCGAGTTGGCCAAAGACGGCATCCGCGTCAACGCCGTTTGCCCGGGCGACACGGACACCCCGATGATTCGCGCGATTGCCGACACTCCTTCAGGTGCATTGCCGCCTACGGATGACCTGCCCTTCAAAAGGTGGGCACAGCCGGAGGAGGTCAGCGCCGCCGTCGTCTTCCTCGCCTCGGATGAATCGTCCTATATGAGTGGCGGCGAACTTGTCATCGATGGCGCCTACACCGCGCAGTAATCCCCTGCAGAGAAGAGTCAAGTAAGTGGATCGAGTCAAAGGCAAGATCGCGATCGTGAGCGGTGCCGGAAGCGGCATGGGCCTGGAGCATGTGCGCGCGCTCGTTCGGGAGGGCGCAAGGGTGGTGGGCTTTGATATTGCCGAAGGGGAGGGGCCCGGGCTGGTTGCTGAGCTCGGCGCAGACCGGTTCCATTTCCTCCCCAGGCGAAGCGTCACGTCTGCATCGGATTGGGCCGACGTTGTTCGAGAATGCGAAATCACCTATGGCGCACCGAGTGTTCTTGTCAACAACGCCGGAATATTTCGATCGACCCGCCTTGAGAGTGTCAGTGAAGAGGACTATCGCACTGTCATCGACGTCAACCAGGTGGGTCCGTTCCTTGGAATGCGGGCTGTCGTCCCGGCGATGCGGTATGCCGGTGGGGGCTCAATCATCAACATCTGTTCCACCTCTGGCCTCGTGGCTTTCGAAGACAACTTTGCTTACGTGGCTTCGAAGTGGGCCCTGCGGGGGATGACGAAGGCTGCAGCACTCGAGCTGGCGGCAGACGGTATCCGTGTCAACGCGGTCTGCCCGGGTGAGACGGAAACCCCGATGTTGCTCAACAGCACGGAACCCGGGACCTCGTTGCCGCCGGAGAGCTTCCCCTTCGGACGGTGGGCTCGTCCCGAGGAGATCGCGTTCGCTGTGCTGTTCCTCGCTTCAGATGAAGGGTCCTACATGAGCGGCAGCGAGGTCCTTGTCGACGGGGCATATACCGCCGCATAAGGGGGCCTTGGGGGCCTTGGTGGACAAAGCAGCCCTGGCGAACGCGGGATTGATTTCCCGCGTCGCCAGGGCCGCTGCATATCGACAAAGCTACTTCTTCGGCAACCCAGGCGGGTTCAGTTCCGACTTCGTAATCGCCTCCGAAGAAAGCCCCCAGCGGTCCAGGATCTTCCCGTACGTCCCGTTCTTGATAAGCACGTTCAGCGCGGCCTGCGCAGCAACCGCCAGCCCGTTGCCCTTCTTGGTGGTGAAGGCGATGTCGGCCTTCAGCGGCCAGCCGCCGTTGACGGTGCCCACCTGCTTGGTCTTGCCGTCCTTCGCGGCCTTGTACGCGGCACCGGCGTTCGGACCGAAAGTCAGGTCCGCACGGCCGGACTGGATCGCGAGCGAGGAGGCGGAGTCGTCATCGTAGTACTGGAACTCAACCGGCTTCAGGCCGTTCTTCTTGTTCTCCTCGTCCCAGCGCACCAGGATCGCCTCCTGGTTGGTGCCCGAGCCCACGATCACCCGTTTGCCCGCCACGTCCTTGGCTTCCTTCACCTCGCCAATGTCAGAGTCGCTCTTCGCATAGAAGCCCAGAAGGTCTGTCCGGTAGCTGGCGAAGTCGAATCTCTCCTTGCGCTCCTCGGTGACCGTCACGTTGGACAGCACGGCCTCGTACTTGCCGGACGCCACACCCAGCGGCCAGTCCGCCCAGGCCACCGGCAGCACCTCGACCTTCAGGCCCAGGGTCTCGCCGACAGCGTACGCCAGGTCCACTTCGTTGCCGATGAGGGTCTTGTTGTCCGTGGCGAACAGGCTGAGCGGAGCGGTGCCGCCGGTGGTGACCACGGTCAGCTTGCCGTCCGCCTTGATGGCCTCCGGCACCAGGGCCGCGGCGGCGTCGTCCTTGCTCACCGGGAAGCGGTTCTGCTCGGGGCTGAGGTTGAAGCTCTTGCCGCCAATGGTCGCAGCGGACGACGACGGCGCTGCCGCCCCCTGCGCTGCGGCGCCCGGGTCCGAGCAGGCCGCGAGCCCGATCGTTGCTGCTGCCGCAAGGACCAGTGCGGAGCCCTTTGTGAAGGCCGAGATAGCCATGGAATACCTCTGATTTTCTGCTGAACGGAGTGCTTGTCGCAGCAACTATCCGGCAGCGAAAACCGGCGGTCAAAGCAATTTGAAACGCTTTGATACCGGGCGAAACCGGGCTTAACCGCGGGTCCGCGAAGGTCATATTCGGAACCCCCGCAGGCAGGGAAGCAAGTAGTGCGGGGAAATAAACGCACAAAAAGACGAGTACCCCCAGGAGAAAGACGAGTGGGGATTACGCGTGTGCCGCATGCAGGCCCGGTCCTACGGTGGGACCACGCTGCGGCCGCGGGGGCTGCACCAGTCTGGGGAGGCAACTCAAAATGGGACAGCCGGAAGCTTGTCAAGAAACGCCCCGAAGGCGGGGAACTTTACGGAAAACAGGTCTCAGGGCCGCCGCCGCGCTAGGCACGGGAGCACTGCTCCTGAGTGCAGCCGGCATTGCCCGGGCCGACAACATTTACAACAACCTCGACGGCACCATTGATTCGGTTGCCGAAGTCATGCCGTTGAACGCCGGCGGAGCCAACGGAACCACCGTGCTGGCCGTGGATCCCACCGGTGGAGACGGCAAGAGCGGCTGCAACCTCACGGGGTCCACGACCCTGACGCTCAACCTCACCTCAAGCCAGCCTTCAGTGGCCACGGTCAGCCCGTCCTCGGTGACCTTCACCTCGTGCGGCACCACCAAGCTGGTCACCGTAACGCCGCTAAGCACCGGTTCGACTACCGTCAGTGCGAGCGTCGCCAGCAACGACACCGGCGGAACCTTCAACCTCGCCCCGGCCACGTTCCAAGTCAATGTCGCAGCCCCGGCGCCGTCCAACACCGCACCTACCCTGGGTATCACAGGCGTCTCGGCCGGCTCTTCGTACTCCAAGGGCGCGGTCCCGGCCGCGGTCTGCAACGTGACGGACACCGAGGACGGCCCGAGCACCTTCGCAGCCACGCTGGGAGCGATCACCGGACCGGATGCCGCCACCGGCGTCGGAAGCCAGACGGCGAACTGCGACTACACGGATGCCGGCGGCCTCCACGCCGCTGCTTCCCTGAGCTACAGCATTGTGGATGCGACTGCCCCCGGCATCAGCTACACCCTTAGCCCCGTGGCGCCCGACGGGCTCAACGGCTGGTACCGCAGCGAGGTGTACCTGGATTGGACGGTCACCGAAGGCGATTCCCCCAGCACCCTGGCCCTGACCGGGTGCGCGGACCAGCTCATCAGCGTTGACCAGCCGTCCGCGGACTACAGCTGCAGCGCGAGCAGCAGCGGCGGCTCCGCCGGTCCGGTCACCGTGTCCATCAAGAAGGACGGCACTGCACCGGGCGTTGCGTACACCAGCGCCAGCGGCACGGTGGGCAACAACGGCTGGTACACCTCGGACGTCACCGCCACCTTCACGGGAACGGACGCGACGTCGGGCCCGGCGTCGGCGACGCAGACGGCCAACAGCAGCGGTGAAGGATCCGACGTCGTCGTGCAGAGCCCGGCATTCTCGGACAACGCAGGCAACGAGACGGCGGCAGGCGCGGCCAGCCACAGCTTCATGATCGACAAGACCGCACCGGGCGTTGAGTACACCAGCGCAAGTGGCACCGAAGGCAACAACGGCTGGTACACCTCGGACGTCACCGCAACCTTCACTGGAAGCGACGCGACGTCGGGCCCGGCGTCGGCGACTCAGACGGCCACAAGCAGCGGTGAAGGTTCGGCCGTCGTCGTGCAGAGCCCCGCGTTCTCGGACAACGCAGGCAACGTGACGGCGGCGGGCGCGGCCAGCCACAGCTTCAAGATCGACAAGACGGCACCGTCGGTTGCTTACACCAGCGCGGCTGGAACCCTGGGCGACAACGGCTGGTACACCTCGGACGTCACCGCGACGTTCACGGGAACGGACGCGACCTCCGGTCCGGCGTCGGCCACCCAGACGGCGACCTCCTCCGGTGAGGGATCCGCCGTCGCGGTTGCCAGCCCGGCGTTCTCCGACGAAGCAGGCAACGTAACGGCAGCAGGAGCGGACAGCCGCAGTTTCAAGGTGGACAAGACGGATCCCGTCGCCTCCTTCGACTCGGTGGTGGGCAACGCGTACTTCGGCTCCGTCGCCTCGGCCCCAAGCTGCACGGCATCCGATGACGTGTCCGGCCCGGCCGGCTGCGTAGTCACCGGGTACTCCAACCTGGTGGGCACCCACACGCTCACGGCAACGGCCACGGACAACGCCGGCCGCACCTCAACCACCCAGCAGACGTACACGGTGATGGCCTGGACGATCAAGGGCTTCTACCAGCCGGTGGACATGAACGGTGTGCTGAACACGGTCAAGGGCGGCAGCACGGTTCCGGCGAAGTTTGAAGTCTTCGCAGGCAGCACGGAGTTGACGGACACCAACGTCGTGACGATGAGCGCCACCAAGATCACCTGCACGCTGAGCACGGTGGACGACATCGAGCTGACAGCCACGGGGAATACCTCCCTCCGGTACGACTCGGTTAGCGGCCAGTTCATCTACAACTGGAAGACCCCGGCCACCCCGGGATCGTGCTACCGGCTGACCATGAAGGCAGCCGACGGCTCCAGCATCTTTGCGAACTTCAAGATGAAGTAGGAGTGCTGTTCGCACGAAGGCCCGGGGCATGATCCCGGGCCTTCGTGTGTCTGGTTTTTGGGGGAGGCTTGTGGCGGATTGGAGGACAGCTTGGGGCAGGAAGACAAACACGTCCGGCAGGCCGTCCGGCGCGCTTTCCTTGAAAGCGACGTTGCGGGGCTCGGGGCGGGCGGGGACTGGTTTCCCGAGGATGAATACGACGCGGAAGCGGACCGCGCCCTGTCCTTGCTGCTCAGCGGGCTGTCCCTGGAGGAAGTAGTCGCCTGGACCGTGGGCACCATCGCCCGCGACTGGGGTGTGGACATCAGCCCCGGCAAGAAGCAGTTGCTGGCCGCGGCACTGGCCCCGATAGCGGCCGGCCTTCAATTTCCGGATTGACCATCGCTGCTGCTCGACATGGGCAGCACTAGTGGTGATGGTGCTCGTGCCCTTCGTGCCCCGCGTGCCCTTCCGCTCCATGCGCCCCCGCCGCGATGCCTGCGGCCCGGGCGAGGTGCTGCCAGCCGGCGTCGCTGAGCGCGTGGTAGCTGATGTGCAGTTCCCCGGCGGGTCCCTTCGTCGCATCGGTGTCCCGCAGCTCGAGTGCAGCGACAAGCTTCGCGGCAGATGTAAGGAACGCCTGGACCTGGGGATCCAGCTGGCCAGGCCACGTTGTAGCGGCGACGGCGATGCGCGCATTGCCGATCAGCGCGGCCCAGTTGCGGTCGATCTTCGGTGCCGGGCCGGTGAGGTTGGTGGCGATGCCGTGGAAGCCGACGTTATCGATATACGCAAGGGCGGCGAGGACTCCGGCAGTTCCTTCATCGTGGTTGTGAGGTTCCATGGGTGCTCTCCTCTGTCGGATTCAGGATGCTCCGCTGAGGACAGCGGTTCAAGGCCCCCAGGACCGGGAACCACAAAGCAGGTGACCCGACCCACCCCGGCCGTCAGGAATTTCCCGGCCACCCGCCGTCGTTGTCCCAAATGCGGCCGGAAACGCGGCCGCCTGAACGCAATCGAAAGGCCGGCACCGACGTGACTGTTCCCCTCTCCATCCTGGACCTGGCAATCATCGGCAAAGGCCAGACGGCGGCGGAGAGCTTCGCGGGCAGCGTCGCCATGGCGCAACTGGCCGAGCGGCTCGGCTACCGCCGGATCTGGTACGCCGAGCACCACAACATGAGCTCCATCGCCTCCTCGGCCACGAGCGTGCTGATCGCGCACATCGCCGCCAACACGGAGAGCATCCGCCTCGGCGCCGGCGGGATCATGCTGCCCAACCACTCGCCGCTGACCATCGCCGAGCAGTTCGGCACCCTTGAAACCCTGCACCCGGGCCGCATCGACCTCGGCCTCGGCCGCGCGCCCGGCAGCGACCAGAACACCATGCGCGCCCTGCGGCGGGACCCGACGGCGGCGGACACCTTCCCGCAGGACGTGCTGGAACTGCAGGGCTACTTGAGCGGGCCCAGCCGGATCCAGGGCGTCGAGGCGACGCCGGGACGCGGCACGAATGTGCCGCTCTACATCCTGGGGTCTTCCCTGTTCGGGGCGCGGCTGGCAGCCCAGCTCGGGCTCCCGTACGCCTTCGCCTCGCACTTCGCGCCCGCCGCGCTGCAGGACGCCGTCGCCCTCTACCGCCGGGAGTTCAAGCCCTCGGAACAACTCGCGGAACCCTATGTGATCGCGGGGCTGAACGTGGTGGCCGCGGATTCGGCGTCGGAGGCGCAGCAGATGCACCTCGACGTGAAGCGGGCCCGCATCTCCACCTTCTTCGGCAACGGCCGCACCTTCACCGACGACGAAGCCGACCTCATCCTCGACTCGGCCCAAGGCCAGCACGTTGCCCAGATGATGCAGTACTCGGCCGTCGGGACGCCAGAAGCCGTGCGGGAGTACCTCGACGAATTCGCCAAGCACGCCGACGCCGACGAACTGATCGTGGCCCATCAAAGCACCAGCACGCAGAGCCGCCTGCGCTCGGTGGAACTCACCGCCCGGGCCGCGGGGCTGGTGCCGGCGTAGGGACTGCCGGCACGCGTGTTCGAACGCAAAGGGAGACCGGCGGACTCTTGATGCTCCCGACTTGAGCCGCGGCTCTGCGGCGCCATAGAGTTCTGCTCATCACTCGGCGCTGCGGCGCCGACCCTTCGCATCTATTCATGAATATCTTGGGGGCTCCATGGCGCGCGCCATCTCCAGGGCGCGGTTGCGCCTTGTTCTTTTACTGACCCTGCTGACCGGCATGGTCTTTGCCGGCGTCGTCCCGGCCCATGCCGCGGGAACGGCCAGCATCTCCGGGACGGTTACGGTTCCCGCGGGCGCGGACGTCACGCAGACGACGGTTTCCCTCCTGGTTGAAATGCCGGAGGGTTATACGATGCTTGATTCGGAAACCACGCCCGACGCCACCGGCGCATACACTTTCGCCGGGACGTGGCCGGGTCGGTACAAGATCATGTTCGCCAATCCGGCAACCACCGCCGTGTGGAACGGCGGAGCCCTGAGCGAGGACGCCGCCCCGTGGATCGAACTGGCGGACGGCCAGGAGATCAGGGGCGTGGACGCCTCGCTCTTGCTGGCGGCATCCATCTCCGGCACGGTGACCTTCGACGCCGGCGCGGAACCGGAACCGGTGGTGGTCACTGCCTTCCTGGACGGCTCCTATGACTTCCCGGCAGCCGCGACGGCGACCGATCCCGACGGCCAGTACATTCTGGAAAACCTTGCTCCGGGTTCCTACAAACTCAACTTCATGGGCACCACCGGAAGCTACCCCTCGGTGTGGAACGGCAACAGCCTGAGCCCGGAATCCGCCCCGGCCATCGTGGTGGCCGAGGGCGCGGCAATCACCGGCGAGGATGTCTCCTTCACGGTCGACGCCGGCAGCGCCAGCATCTCCGGAACCATTACCCGGCCAGGCGGCGGGGGAGTCGAGGGCACCATGGTGCAGGTCTTCACACTTTCCGGCATGCCTGTGTCCCTGGCGAACGCCTCGGCTGACGGCACGTACACGGTCTCCGGACTTGCGGCCGGTTCCTATAAGGTGGCTGTCTTCCCGAGCCCGATCGGCAGCGATCCGCTGTGGCACGGCGGCGCCGATGAGGCCACGGCAACGCCCGTGGCGGTGGCCGGGGGAGCGGCCGTGACCGGGATCGACTTCACGCTGCCCGCCGCGGGAAGCCTGAGCGGCACGGTGTCCGGATACACCGGCGACGGACCCCTCATGGTGCGGGTCTACCCGGCCGAGAATCCCCATCCGCGCTTTGGCCCGCCCGCCGGCTTTGCCATGGTGAACCCGGATGGAAGTTACACAGTGAGTGGTCTTCCCACGGGCCAGGTCAAGGTTCAGCTGTACGGTGAGATCGGCGGCTACGCCAACCAGTGGTACGGCGGGACCATGGCCACGGCGACCACGGTGGACGTGACCGAGGGGCTGACGACCCCGGGGATCGATTTCGCTGCCGTGCCCGAGTCAGTGATTACCGGACAGGCCAAAGCACCGTTCGAACCGGACGCGACGCTCATCCGGATCCTGGACCTTGCCGGCCGCGAAATCGGTGATGCCCTTCCGGAACCTGACGGAAACTACGAAGCCTTCGGCCTGATGCCTGGTTCCTACAAGGTTGAATTTTGGGCGACCACGGAAGCCGGCACGAAGTCCTGGTATGGCGGCAAGACCCTCGCCAGCGCGGCAACGGTGACCGTCGAAGCCGGCCAGACCGTGACCGGCATCGACAGCGACGTGGTGATCAAGCCCGTGCCGCCGAAGAAACCCACTCCGCCGAAGAAGCCCCACACCGCCGAAGAAGCCGGCGGAAACCCGTCCACTGGCGTCGGAAATCCGGCCCGCGGGGAACGTGACCGCCTCGGACCCGGGCGAGGTGCAGTCTGCTGCCAGCGGTGAGCTGGCCGAAACCGGTACCCCGGCGGGCCTGGCCCCGCTGGGACTGGCCGGCGGCGTGCTCGGCGCGGCCGGCGTCGTGCTCCTCCTGGCGACGCGGCGGCGCGCCCGCCGCTAGGCATCAAGGACAGGCCTGGGGCCCGGGAACCGCATGGTTCCCGGGCCGCAGGCATGCCGACGGTCGTGGGTCCCGGAGACCCGTTACGCCCCGGCAACACAAGGGCCACGCAGGCGAAACCGGGCGGGCGGAAACTGGACGCATCCACCCGGAAGGATGCCGCCCATGCCCACCCCGCTCAACCAATCCGTGGCCGATTCGGCCCTGCTGACCAAGTCGCTGCCGCTGGGCCTGCTGCGCGCATTCGTGCAGTCCAACGCGGCGGATGACGGCATCACCCCGGAACTGCTCGCGGAGCTGAGGATGCTGGCCCGCACACCCGGCCTGCTGGTGGCCTGCAACTACGGCGGAACCCTGTGCGAGGCCGAAGGAGTGTCCACCGAAACCCTTCCGCTGGGCAGCGCCGCCGTCGCGCTCCGGGCGCTCGCGGCCTTGCCGAACACGCACGCCGCCGTCATTTCCGGCCGCTCCCTGCGTGACCTGGCCGCCGTCTCGCGGCTGCCCGCCGAAGTCCACCTGGTGGGCTCGCACGGCGTGGAATTCGACATGGCCTACGCCTACGGGGTGTCCATGGGCACGGAGGCCGTCCTGCAGCAGGCCGCGGTTGCGTTGCAGGAATCCCTCGGTTTCGAAAAGGGCATCACCATTGAACGGAAGCCGGCTGCGGTCGGGGTCCGCACCAGGCCTGCGACGCCGGACGTGGTCGCCAGGGTGACCGGGCGGGCCCGCGAGATCGCGCAGGAGCTGGGCCTGTTCTTCATTGTGGACGGCTCAGTGCTGGACCTTTCGATTGTTGAACCCTCCAAGGACGCTGCCCTGGAGCAATTGCGGCAAACCCTCGGCGCGAGTGCCGCCCTGTTCGCCGGCGACGCCGACAGCGACGAACTTGCCTTGGCGACCCTGCGCGGCCCGGACCTTGGGTTGCATGTGGGCCCCGGCGAGACTGCCGCCACCCACCGCCTCCCGGACCCCGAGTCCTTCGCCAAGGTTCTGGCCATCCTGTTCGAACTTCGCCGGGCCTGGCTGTTTGGCGAGGACGCGGTGGGCCTGGAACGGCACTCGATGATCGGTAACGGAACGTCCACGGCGCTGCTCACCCCGGAAGGCAAAATCTGCTGGATGAGCCACCCCTTGCCCGATTCCGGCTCCCTCTTTGCGCACATCCTGGGCGGCGACCCCGCGGGTCACTTCAGCGTCGAGCCGGTCAAGGCCTCCCAGGTGCTCGGCCAGCGCTATGTGGACAACACCATGATCGTGGAAACCCGCTGGGCCGACCTCCTGGTCACGGACTACCTGGAGCCCGCGCCGGACGGCGTCACCAGCCTTGTCCGGGTGCTGTCCGGCGCCGGCAGCGCCCGGATCGTGTTCGCGCCGCGCCCCGATTACGCGAACGCCCCCTTCAGCATGGAGGTCCGCGGCGACGAGCTGCACGTCGTGGGCACCTCGGAGCCCATCGTCCTCTCCGCTCCCGACGTCGCCTTCACTGTCACCAGTGACGGCAAACACGGCACCGCCACCGCCGAGGTGAGCCTCGCCCACGGGCCCGTGGTCCTGAACCTGCGGTGCGGGGACACTGAGCCGGCGACGGCGGACCCCGCCGGAGAGCCCGCGCGGCGGACCGCCGTCGCGCAGCAATCCCGGCAGTGGGTCCGGGAGCTGGAGCTGCCCGCCGTGAAGCCGTCGCTGGTGCGGCGCTCGGCGCTGGTGCTGAAATCCCTGGTGCACGAGCCCACGGGCGCCGTCCTCGCCGCGCCCACCACCTCGCTGCCGGAAGGAATCGGCGGAACCCGCAACTGGGACTACCGCTATTGCTGGCTCAGGGACGGTTCCATGACGGTCAACGCCCTGGTGGACCTCGGCTCCACGGAGGAGGCTGACGGTTTTCTCCGCTGGCTGGGCCGCATCCTGGAGAACGCTCCGGGGCCCGAGTGGCTGCACCCGCTGTACTCCGTGACCGGCGCGCCCCTATCGACGGAGGCCATCATCGACACCCTCCCCGGTTACGCCGGATCGCGGCCGGTGCGGATCGGGAACGCCGCGGACCACCAGGTGCAGCTTGACGTTTTCGGGCCGATCGCGGAGCTCATCCATGGCCTCGGCAAACGCCGGCGGACGCTGCCGGACGAGCACTGGACCCTCATGGAGCAGATGGCCTCGGCTGTGCTGGCGCGTTGGCACGAACCCGACCACGGCATCTGGGAAGCCCGCCGTGCCCCGCGCCACCACACCTACACCAAGGTGATGTGCTGGGTGACCCTCGACCGGGCCATGCACACCGCCGTCCGTTTCCGCAGGCCCGTCGGCGCCGGGTGGGAAGAAACAGCCAACGCCATCCGGGAGGAGGTGCTTCGCGAAGGCTGGGACGATTCAGCGAGCTCCTACACCGTGGCGTACGACAGCCCGGACCTGGACGCCGCGGTGCTGCACATTGGACTGTCCGGCCTGCTGGATGTCCGGGACCAGCGATTCCTGGACACCGTCGCCGCCGTCGAACGGGAACTGCGTGTGGGACCCACCGTGTTCCGGTACCGTTACGACGACGGCCTGCCGGGCCTGGAAGGCGGCTTCCACATCTGCACTACCTGGCTGATCGAGGCCTATCTTGCAGTGGGGCGGATGGACGACGCCCTGGAGTTGTTCAACCAGCTCGTGGCGCTTTTCGGGCCCACCGGACTGCTGCCGGAGGAATACGATCCCGGCACGGAAACGCACCTCGGAAACCACCCTCAGGCCTACTCGCACCTTGGCTTCATCCGCTGCGCGCAGCTGCTGGACCGCTACCTTTCCACGGTGGAAGAGGAATAGAGGACCTGCCTGGACGCTTCTGCTAGGCCGGCGCCGAATACTCCGCCACCAGCGCCGTGAACGACCGGGCCGCGGGGCTGGGGTTCAAGCGGTCCCAGATCAGGTATTCGTGCCGGGCTGTCTCCTCCTTGACCGGCACGACGGCGACCCCCGCCAGCCGCGCGGCATAGCGGCTGGGCAGCAGGGTGACGGCGAGCCCGTTGACGATCAGCTCCCGCGTCAGCTCGATCGAGCCCAGCTCGTAGGCAACCTGGCGTTCGACGCCGGCCCGGGCGAACGCGGCGTCGCTCTGCTTCCGCCCGGCCGAGGTCCGCGGGAAGTCGGCGAACGCCTCCTCGGCCAGATCCTTCAGGGACAGCTTCTTTCGCCGCGCCAGGGGGTGGTCCTCGTTGAGGACTGCGGCGAGGGTATCGCGGTTCAGTTCCCGGACGGCGACCCCCTGCACGGTGCCCTTTTCGACGCTTTCGGCCGCGAAGGTGCCGTCGAGGAGGCCGAGGAAGGCCACGTCCAGCGTGCCGGTGCGGACTTCCCGGATCATTTCCTCGCTGTTGGAGACCCTGGCCTCGAGTGTGAGTTCCGGGAAGCGGCAGCGGCACTCACGTAGCAGTGCGGGCAGTTCGACGGCGGTGAGCGTGGGGATGAAACCGATCCGCAGCTTGCCGCGCACGGCGCCATCGGCCGCGGCCGCCTCGTCCCGCGCCCGCTCCGAAGCCTCCAGGGCCGCACGGGCATGGGGCAGGAAAGCCTTGCCGGCCTCTGTCAGCTGGACCTGACGGCTCGAGCGCACGAACAGCTGCACGCCGAGCTCCCGCTCCAAGGCCGCCACCTGGTGGCTGAGCGCCGACTGCACCACGAAGTTCCTGGCCGCCGCACGCGTGAAGCTCCCCGTCTCCGCGATGCCCACCACGTACCGCATCTGCTGCAAATCCATGCATCTATTCTGCTCATTGTTCTGATGAAATCTATGTGTTGGACTCATTCATTGATCCGTAAGACCTTTGGAACATGAGTTCATCGGTCAAGACCCTCAAGACCCTCCCGGCCCGACCAGCGCGGAACAGCGAAAAGCCGGCCGCCCGCCGTCGAGCCCTCCCGCTCGCAGCGGTGACGGCCCTCGCCGCCTTCGCCCCGCTGGTCTGGGGCACCACCTACCTGGTGACCACTGATTTCCTCCCCGCCGGGCATCCCTTGTTCGCGGGCCTGGCCCGGGCCCTGCCCGCCGGCCTGGTGGCCCTGGCCCTCGGCCGTGCCTTGCCGAAGGGAGTTTGGCTTTTCCGGGCCGCCACCCTGGGCCTGCTGAACATCGGCTTCTTCTTCCCGCTGCTGTTCATCTCCGCCGAGCACCTGCCCGGCGGGGTGGCCGCGACCCTGGGCGCGGCCCAGCCTCTGGTGGTGGTGTTCCTGGCGGTGGCCGTGCTGAAGGAGCGGCTCCTCTTCTGGCGCCTTGCGTGGGCGGTGACCGGTGCCGCCGGCGTGGGATTCGTGGTGCTGGGGCGCACGGCCGGGATCGATGTGCTGGGTGTGGCGGCCGGCCTGGCGGGAACGGCGTCGATGGCCCTTGGGATTGTCCTGACCAAGAAATGGGGCCGGCCCGCGGGTGTGCGGCCGATTGCGATGGTCGGCTGGCAACTCACGGCGGGCGGGCTGTTCCTGCTGCCGGTGACGCTCCTGGTGGAAGGATTCCCGCCCGTCTTCGACGCCCGCTCCGTCGGAGGCTACCTCTGGCTGGGACTGGTGGGCGGCCTGCTGGCCTACGCCCTCTGGTTCTGGGCGATCGGGCGTTTGCCGGTCACCCGCGCATCGTTGCTCGGCTTCCTTTCCCCGCTCATGGCTGCCACCCTGGGCGTGCTGCTGAAGGGGGAGAGCTTTGGTCCCCTGCAGACGCTGGGCCTGGTGCTCGCGTTCGGGGCGATGCTGCTGGGCCAGCTGGGCGGCGGGCGGCCGGGCGGCGGTCGGCTGGGTGGCGGACAGTCGGGCGGCGGGCGGCCGGGCGGGCGGCTTCCGCGCCCGGCGGCCTGAGCGGCCGGGGACGCTGGCCGTGCTCAGCCCACCTGGATGACAGCCACGCCGAGTTCCGAACGGTCCTGCGCCATGGCCGCGAGGGCGCCGGGCACATCGTCGAGCACCAAACGCCGCTCGATCAACGCTTCAGGCCGGAGCGCCCCGGACGCCACAAGATCCAGCAGGCCCTGGTAATCCCGGGCAGGCATTCCATGGCTGCCCAGCACGGAGAGTTCCTTGCCGATCACCGCACTCATCGGGATGACGGGTTCCCCGGGGAACAACCCGATCTGCACGTGCCGGCCGCGCGGGGCCAAGGAGAGAATTCCGACGGCGGCCGTCTCCTCCCGCCCCAGCGCATCCACCGAGACCTGGACTCCCTCCGGCGCGGCGGCCGCTATGGCGGCCAGCACCTCCTGCCGGGACAGCCCCAGCGAGTTCACCGTGTGCGTGGCGCCCAGCCGTGCAGCGCGTGCCAGGGCGGCGTCGTCGATATCCACCGCAACCACGCGGGCGCCCAAGGCGATGCCGATCATCACCGCACTCAAGCCCACACCACCGCAGCCCACCACCACGAGGGTCTCGCCGCCCGTCAGCCGGGCCTGGTGCTGCAGCCCGCGGAACGCCGTCGCGAAGCGGCAGCCAAGCAGGGCCGCGGCGCCGCTGTCCATGTCTTCGGGGATGGCAATCAGGTTGAAATCGGCGTTGTGCAGGGCGACCAGCCCGGCGTAGGAACCCCAGTGGGTGAAGCCCGGCTGGGTCTGGTCCCGGCACACCTGGCCGTTGCCCGAGGCACATTCCGGGCACTCCCCGCAGGCACAGACAAACGGTGTGGTCACGCGCTGGCCCACCTGGAAGCGGCGGACATCGGGGCCCACAGCCTCAATGGTTCCCACAAGCTCATGCCCGGGCACATGCGGCAGCGGAATTCCGGAGTCGTGGCCCAACCAGCCATGTACATCGCTGCGGCACAGCCCGGTGGCCTCCACCCGGACCACTACCCCGTTCCGGCTCGGAACCGGATCCGGGACTTCCCGGACCTCGGGCAGCTTGCCGAATTCGTCAAAGTACACCGCACGCATCCAAAACTCCTTCCAGGGCCGGCACGCCTCCGGGCGTCCCGTTCATATCCTGCCAGTTCTGCCCGCCGGGCAAACCGGGCCTGCCTGCTTTGCCGGACACGACGACGGCGCCCGCCGTCCGAGTGCGCAGCTGGCGGTGGGGTGCCGCGCCCCAACTAACTCGCAGTTAAGGTCGTTTTGAGGGCTGAAAACGACAACAACTGCGAGTCAGTTGGGCAGGGCGGTTGGCCAGAGCGGCGCATGCCTCTCAAGGGTGCAGGAACGCGGCGATGACGAGCATCGCGGGCACCGCGACCACGGTGGTGATCAGCACCGTGTCCTTCGCGATCGTAATGCCCTGCTGGTAGCGGTTGGCGGCCACGAAGACGTTCTGCGCCGTGGGGAGGGGCGCCGGCGATCGTGGCCGCGAACAGGGCATGGTCATTGAGCCCGAGGATGAAGTGCGCCGCCAGGAACGCCAGCGCCGGGTGCAGGATGAGCTTGAAGGAGGACGCCAGGACGATGTCCGTCCGGCGTCCGCTCGCGGCGGAGAAGGGCCGGTTGCCGTTGAGGGACATGCCGAACGACATGAGCATGGCCGGGACCGCCGCACCGCCGATGAAGTGGATCGGCTGCAGGACCGGGTCGGGCAGATGGAGGTGGAGGGCGGAGAGCAGCAGCGCCAACGCGGACGCCACGATTACCGGGTTCTTCAGGATGATCAGGAGGAACTTCAGCAGGGGGTTCTGTTTGGCGCTGCGGCTGCCGCGGGTGGCGTCCAGGATCATCAGGTTGACCGGGTTGTAGAAGGCCAGCTGGAAGATCAGCAGGGGTGCCACGTAGCTCGCGTCGCCCAGCACATAGACGGCGATCGGGATGCCGAGGTTGGCGCTGTTGGCCTGGCTGGCGCTCATGGCGCCGATCATGGCCTCGGGCATCTTCCGCTTCAGCACGAACTTGCTGAGCAATACGTAGATGGTGCCCACGATCGTTCCGCTGATCGCCGCGGCGGCGAGCTGCGGGCCCAGCACATCCTCGAGCCTGGCCTTGGATAGTGTTTCGAAGAGGAGCGCCGGGCTGGCCACGAAGAAAGCGAGGCGGCTGAGGGTGTGCCCGGCGTTCGGGCCCAGGAGCTCGCGCCTGCCGACGAACCAGCCGACGCCGATGATCGCCCACACCACGAAGAAGCCCGAAAGTACCTCGATCACGGCAGGGTTCCGGGAGTGCTTGGTGGAATGCCGGGAAGGGTCACCGTCCCAGCGTAATCAGATTTATTCGCGGGGGCGGAGCCGGGCGGGTGGATTCCCGTTATGTGGACGCGGGGCGGCAGCCTAGAGCCGCTCAGTGCTGGCGGGCGTTGCTCAGGGCGTGCGGCGGGCGCAGGAGCCCCGGCGTGTGGCCCTCGGCGGGATCGCTGCCGAGCTGGAGGATCTTGTTGTTGCGGTCCACGTGGACCACCTTCGGCTCGTAGGCCAGGGCTTCCTCGGTGGTCATCTCCGCGTAGGTGATGAGGATGACGACGTCGCCCACGTGCACCAGGTGCGCGGCAGCGCCGTTGATCCCGATGACGCCCGAACCGCGCTCGCCGGCGATGGTGTAGGTCTCCAGCCGGGCGCCGTTGGTGACATCGACAATCGACACGAGCTCGCCGGGCAGGATGTCCGCAGCGTCCAGCAGATCGAGGTCCACGGTGACGGAGCCGACGTAGTGGAGATCGGCATGGGTGACCGTGGCCCGGTGGATCTTGGACTTAAACATTGTGCGGTTCATAACGGCTCAAGTTTAGCGCGGGCCACGACAACCGATCTGTGATGTGGATTACGCCCGGTCCCGGGCCGCCCGCTGCACCCTGCGCTTCACGAGCATGCCGTAAGCGACAAAGAGCTTCGGCACCACAAAGTACACGGCAGCCGGAACCACCAGCAGGGTCAGCAGGAGTGCGCGGAGCACCGGGTGCCAGCTCTCCATGAAGGGGCCGAGCAGGAGCATTCCGACGCTGACCAGCGGGAAGATCGCCAACCAGGTAATGAAGGCCCGGATGTGGATGGAGGGTGCGTGCGGGGGGGCGGGCGTTGCCGGAGTTTGTGCAGCGGAGGGCTGCAAGCTGTTCCCTGAGGTGGTCATGAAATCTCCAACCAACTAGTTGTTTTTTTGAATGAGACCAGCGTAAGGGCGTTCGGTTAAATCTGCAACCATCTAGTTGGAATCTGTTAAGGTGGATGCATGGCATGGGACAAGGAACGAACCAAGAGCCTGTTGCTTGCGGCTGCCACAATTGAATTTTGCCGCTATGGACTGGCCGGTGGAAGAGTGGACCGGATCGCCAAGATCGCCGGCGTCAACAAGGAACGCATCTACCAGTACTTCGGTAAGAAAGAGCAGTTGTTCGACGCGGTCGTCGCCTCCCAGCTCAGGCTCGTGATGGACGAGATCCAGATTGAAGGCGAAGGCCCCGAAGCCATTGCCGATTACGCGGGCCGTCTCTTTTCGCGGCATTGCGCCGACCCCACTTTGCCCCGCCTGCTCTTCTGGGAGGGGCTGGACCGCGGCGAATTGATGGTGGGCCGGGAAGCGCGCGAGGCGAACTCTGCGCACAAGATCGCGCGGGTCATGGAGGCGTTGCCCGGGGTCACCGAAGAAGATGCCGCGGATTTGCTCCTGACCATCATCGCCCTGTGCGACTCCTGGGCCGTCCTGCCCGAAATGGACGGACTCTTCGCCCGCGAAGGGTCCGGACGCGCGGAGCGGCGGCGTGTCGCCGTCGTGAATACCGTCAGGATGGCGGCGCAGGCACTGATTTCCGACGACGGCGGGCCGGCGGCCGGCCGCTGACCACGCGCCAGGAGCCTTACGCCTGCTTCCGCAGCGTCCTGCCGATGATCGCTTGGGTGAGGGCATCGACCGCCTCGGCGTTCGCCAGCGGATTGCGGATCAGGGTGAAGTCCACGTCGCCCACGGGCGGGAGGTCGAAACGGTGCGTGATGACCTTCAGGTCCTCCGGAACGAGCGACGACGGCATGACAGCGACGCCGATACCCGCCCGTACCGCTGCGAGGACTCCCGCGATCTGCTTGGTGGAACAGGTCACCCGCCAGGTACGTCCCTTGGCCTCGAGGGCGTCGATGGCGAGTTTCCGGCTGATGCTCGGCGCGGGGTAGCAGATGAGGGGCACCGGGCTCCGGGGATCGAGCGCGGTCTGCTCCAGGCCTACCCAGTCGAAGCTGTCCTTCCGGACCACCGTGCCGTCCTTGGCCTCGCCCACCCACTTCACGAATACGAGATCCAGTTGGCCGGCATTGAGCCGGCGGTACAACTGGTCGCTCTGGCTGACCGTGAGCTCCAGGTTCACCTGCGGATATAGCTGGCGGAACTCGCGCAGGATCCGCGGCAGGCCGGTGATGGCGAGGTCGTCCGCCGTGCCGAAGCGCAGCCGGCCGCGCATCGCGGACCCGGAAAAGTAGCGCGCGGCGTCGTCGTGGGCAGCCAGGATGCTGCGGGCGAAACCGGCCATGGCATCCCCGTTGTCCGTCAGCCGGACGTCCCGCGTGTCCCGCGCCACGAGCGATCGCTTGGCCGCGGCCTCGAGCTTCCGCACGTGCTGGCTGACAGTCGGCTGTGCCAGGCCCAGACGCTCGGCGGCCTTGGTGAAGCTCAGGGTTTCCGCCACGGCCAGGAAAGAGCGGAGTTGCACGGGATCGAACAGCATTGGATCGGACACCGGACTCCTCGACGGGCCAAGGCCTCACCACCTCATTGCGGAACGCAATAGGAGTTATAAGGCCAATACGCTTCCATGATTACCGCGGTCAACCCTAGCGTTAAAGGCATTCCAGTGAAACCACCCAAACCGAATCCTGCCTGAACCAAACGCTTGAATGAGGACACTCCCTTGGCACCCCCTCCACCCTCCGAGGCAACCGTCGGCCACTCCGCCATCAACTCCCTAAGCTCCGCCGCCCGCGACGCCGCCCGCGACCCGGACAGCGTCACCCAGCCGATCGCCCTGGTCAGCGAACGCCTGCCCTGGCGGCACACTTTCATCTCCCTCCGGATCCACAACTTCAGGGTCTTCGCGATCGGCCATTTCGTGGCCGTCATCGCGCTGTGGATGCAGCGCATCGCACAGGACTGGATGGTGCTGCAGCTTTCCGGCTCCGTCACCGCCGTCGGCATCACTGTCGCCCTGCAGTTCTTGCCGTCCCTGGTGCTTGGCCCGTGGGGCGGCATGATCGCCGACCGCTTCGCCAAGCGCCGCATCCTCATGCTCTGCCAGAGCGTGGCCGCCGCGCTCGCAGCGACCCTCGCGGTGCTCTCCCTCAGCGGCGCCGTGCAGGTGTGGCACGTCTACGTCATCGCGTTCATCCTGGGCCTTGTCACCGTGCTCGACCAGCCCGCCCGCCAGGTCTTCGTCAACGAACTCGTCGGACCCACCTACCTGCGCAACGCGATCAGCGTCAACTCCACCACCTTCCAGCTCGGCGGCCTGATCGGCCCGGCCCTCGCAGGCGTGCTGCTGAACGCAGTCGGACCGGGCTGGGCCTTCGCTGGCAACGCCCTGGCCTGCTGCTCCACCATCACCACGCTGCTGCTGCTCCGCAAGGGCGAGCTGCACCTCAGCAAGCCGGCGCCCAGGCGCAAGGGCATGCTTGCCGAGGGCCTGCGTTACGCGCTCCGCAAGCCCACCATCTACTGGCCGTGGCTCATGGCCGCTTTCGTGGCGGTGTTCGGGATGAGCCTGCCGGTGCTGCTGGCCGCCTTCGCGGACCACGTGTACGAGGCCGGTGCCGGAGGCTACGGCCTGCTGAACGCCCTGGTGGCGCTCGGTGCGCTGTGCGGGGCGATCGCTTCCGCCCGACGGCGGCAGTTGCGCCTCCGCTCCGTGGTGCTGGGCGCGGGCATGTACGGGCTGATGCTGTGCCTCGGTGCGCTGGCGCCGTCGATGCCGTGGTTCGGTGCGGCGATGGTCCTTTCGGGATTCTGGTGCCTGATGTTCCTCACCGCCGCCAACCAGTTGGTGCAGACCAGCGCCAACATGGCCATCCGAGGCCGGGTCATGAGCCTGTACCTCGTGGTGCTGATCGGCGGCCAGGCGATTGGCGGGCCGGTGATGGGTTGGCTGGCCGAACACCTGAACCCGCACCTGGCCATCCTGGTGGCAGGCGGGGTGCCGGCGCTCGCAGCCGCAACGGTCGCCGTCGTACTGGCCCGGAAGTCGGCGCTGCAGCTCAAGGTGGACCTGAAGAACCGGCGCCGCTTGGTGCGGATCGTGCCGCGGCCCGCGTAGGGGCCTCGGAACCGGCGCAAAAAGGAACACCCCGGTCCGAAGACCGGGGTGTTCCTGTGTGGAGCGGGCGACGGGAATCGAACCCGCGTATCGAGCTTGGGAAGCTAGCGCTCTACCATTGAGCTACGCCCGCATTGCCCGGCCTGTTGTCGAAGACTGAGCCGGAGCAGATCCCAGCTTAGCGCAGATCACAGGCGTGTCTTGCCAGACTCACCGGAGGCACGACACGCGGCAGCAATCCGGGCCTATTTGAAGAGCTTCATCGGTGCCCAGCCGCTTCCGGCGGGCTGCGGAGCGGCCCAGCTGCCGCTGCGGAAGCCGTAGTGGCTGAGCGTGCCGTCCGTCCTGCGGGCGAGGAGGCCGCGCGTCCCCAGCCCGGCATAGCCGAAGGCGGGTGCCACCGAGGCCATCACCTGCCAGCCGCCGCCGATGGTGGACGGGTAGGCGATGCCGCCCGCGCCGTTCCCCTTGTAGTACAACAGGGCGCCGCCGGGCAGCTGCGCGAGGACATCGTTGTTGCCGTCGTTGTTCCAGTCGGCCAGCGTAATCCCGCGGCCGGCCCACCCCGGACCCATCGAGGCGAAACCACCGAGCGCCCCGCCGGAACTGTTCGCGTAGTAGCGCAGCCCGCCGTCGGGCCCGTAGCCGAGCACACCGGGATACTTCTGGCTCCGGGAGAGTTTGCCCACGGTGATGGTCATGTCCGCCCAGCCCCAGCCCACGCTCCGCAGCCCGTCGAACCCGCCGCCGGGCCGGCCCCGGTACAGGCCGAGCACGCCGTTCTTCCACTGCGCGAGGATGTCGTAGACGCCGTCCGCGTTCCAGTCCACCACGAAGCCCTGCTTGAGGTTCGACCAGCCGCCGCCAATGGTTGAGCGGTAGCGGTAGCTCCCGGCCTGCGGTGCGGAGTAGAGAAGCAGGTGCCCGGCGGAGTCCGCGGCCAGCAGCTCCGAACCGCTCTTGATGGTGGCCCCGGCCGCCGGGTTTCCGGCGAAATAGTGCTCAAGGGTGGGGAAGCTGCGGGCACGCATGTCCGCGGCGATGGTGGGGCCGACGTAACGCAGGTGCCAGGGTTCGTAGCTGTAGCCGGTGGTGCCGGAATAGCCGTTGGGGTAGCGGACGATGAAGCCGTAACGGTACGCGTTCGCCGCCACCCAGCGTCCGGCCGGTGTCTCGCCGAAGCAGGTGGACAGGCCGCAGGAGCCGCCCGCGTTGCCGACGTCCGCCGCCAGGCCCGTCTGGTGTTCGCTGTAGCCGGGCTTGGCGGAGATGGTGTCCGCGTAGGCCTGGCCGTAGGTGCGGACGTAGTAGTCGTACAGGCTGGCCTGGGTGTCGTAGGAGCGGTAGGCGCTGACCACCGCCAGGCCGTGCCCGGCGTTCGACGCCCCGGTGAAAAGCGAATCCAAGGCGCTCGCCGCCTGCGCCCGCAGGTAGTAATCGCTGCCCCGGACGCTGACGAGGTCACCGGGGGCGTAGCGCAGCGGGTTGAGGGGATGGGACTTGTTGACCAGCACCGCTGTGCTGCCGGCAGTGAACACCGGGGCCAGGCTCGGCAGGGGATTGACGGTGGCCGGGGCGGCGCCTGCAGCCCGGGCGGCGGGCACGACGGCGGTGCGCGCCGGCGCTGCGGGTGCCGTCGCCGGGGTGCCCAGCAGCAGGGCCGCGCACAGCGAAACGGCGAGCGGCAAGCGGACCCTGGCCCGGCGTCGTCGGACCCGGACCTGGCTCGTGTGGTGGGAGGCAGGCATGAACAGTCCCCTTCTGTTGCGGCCCGGGAACTCTACCGCACTATGGGTTCCGATGTAATAAAGATTCGGTTAAGGCACGCCCCAACGGTGTCCCGCCGGGGCGGCCCTGCCTATCCTGAAACGGATAGCTGTGCGTCATGGGGAACCGGGCTACATCGTTTTGTCGCACATTGAAGGGGATCCCATGGCATTCGCAGAGCACGAAGTACTGATCGGCCGCGACGCCATGAGTGTCTACCTTTTCCTCGTGGACGGGCTGAACAACCCGCTGTGGCGCGACGGCATCCGCAGTATCTCCCTCCGCTCCGGCAAGGCCGGCGAGAAGGGTGCCGTGTACCAGCAGACCCTGCTTGGCCCCGGCGGGCGGCCACTTGCCGCCGACTTCCAGATTGTCGAGGCGCGGCCCGGCGCGGAGGTCCGCTTTGAGGTTGTTGCCGGCCCCGCCCGGCCCCTCGGCGGCTACTACCTGAGCACGGAGGGCACGGGCACCCGGCTCCGCTTCGCGCTGGAGCTCCATCCGAAGGGCCTCCAGAAGCTCATGGGCAGCATGATCCAGAAAACGATGGAAGCCGAAGTGCTCCAGCTGGAAAAGCTGAAGAGCGTGCTTGAAGAGGAGAACGCCGCGTAGGGCCGACGCGCTACTGCGCCAGTTTCAGGCTTCCCCAGCCGCTGGAAACCGTGGTGACCGTGGTGAACTTTCCGCTGCTGAGGTCCCAGTATTCGACCGTCCCGTCCGCGGTCAGCCCCGCGATGCCCGTGGTATTCAGGCCGGTGACATCCCGTAGGGAACGCAGGCCGGTGTAGTCCGTCCACCCTGTGCCGACAACGGGCCGGGTCTCCGCCTTCGGTGCCGGCACGCCACTGCCGCGGTAGAGGCGCAGGCTGCCTGTGCTTTCCACGGCGAGCAGGTCCTGCAGGCCGTCGGCGTCGTAATCGACCATGGCCAGCCGCTGCCCCGGAACGGTGACGCCCAGGCTGCTTGCGGCGCCCAGGGCCGTCAGGCCCCGGTTCGGGTACAGGTACAACTGGCCCTTGGAGTTGGTGGCCAGGATCTGCGGCAGCCGGTTGTTGCCGCACCAGGTGCCCACCGCCATGGTCATCGACTGCCAGCCGCCGGCGGCCAGTTGCACCGGGGCCGCGAAGCCGCCGTCCACCAGGCCCGGGTAGAGCAGGAGCCTGCCGTCGAGCTGTTGGGAGAGCACGTCGAAGGCCCCGTCCCGGTCCCAGTCCGTCACCATGAGTTCCTTGGCCCCGGTGAAGCCCGTGCCCACGGCACGCGGCGGCCCGAAGCTTCCATCACCGAGCGCCGGGTAGTCCCGCAGCTTCCCGTAGGGGTCGACGGCGACCAGGTCGCCCGGTCCGCGGACCGCGGCGTCAGTGAGGTCCCAGGTGGGCGGCTGCTGCTTCACGAGGGGCGTGCACGCATCCGCCGCCGGCGGGGTGGGCGGCGTGACGGGACCGCCCGGGCTGTTCACCGTACCGGCGGGGAGGGTGCTGTAGCCGAAGAGGTTCACCACGCCCCACATGGTGTAGCGGTTCGGGGTGGTCTGCCAGTTTCCGTCCGTGAAGGTGATCCCGACGCCGATCACGTTGAAGCGCGGATCCCGCAGCATGGCGTCGTGGGCGGGTGAACTCTTCCACCAGTCGACCAGTTTCGCGGCGTCGCGGTCCCAGCGCACCGCGATCACTTCGCCTGCGCCCCGGTCCGGGTTCAGTGCGCGGGGGTCCAGCCAGAAGTTCGCCCGGTGCTCGATCACCTCGCGGGTGGCGATGTTGTCCGACCAATCCTGGGACAGCGACGCCACGGTGGGGTGGTACTTCACCGGGTTGAGTTTCAGGGATGCCCGGTAGCTGTTGATGGCGTTGAAGACCGCCAGCACGGCGGCGGAGTTGTCGTCCTTCACGAGGGCCTGGGGAGCGAGCTGGGTTACCTCCGCCGCCCGGACCGCCGTGAAGGACTCCGTGGGCCCCTCGTCCGAAGCGGAAGCGGTCTTGGCGGCCGGGGTGTTTGCTGCGGCCTTGGGGGCCTTGGTCTTCGCGGCCGGGAGCGGGTCCGGCCCCCACAGCGGCGGGATGCTCGGAACCTCCGGCGGCGCCCCTGCCGGGGATGTAGGCCGTTGGGCGGGCTGCTCCGGGACCGGGGAAGCCGACGATGACGGAGCCGACGCGGATGGGGTGGGTGACGCTCCGGGCGCCGGGGTTTCCGGCGAGGGGGTCGGCGCGGCGGTCGTCGACGCACCAGCGGAAGGCACGCCAGCGGAAGGCGACGCTGAACCCGAAGGCTGCACGGCGGAAGCAGCCCCCTCGGAGGGAGCGGGGGAGGACGTGGCGCTTGCCGCCGTCGTCGGGCTTCCCGATTGGAGCCCGGCAAGGGACGAGCCGCCCAGAACGGTGGTGGCGATCAGGCAGGCCAGAAGGGCGGCCCCAGCTGCCGCAGTTCGTTTCACTATTCACCAGCTCGCGTCGTGCCACCCAGCAGGCAGCGGCGGATTATGGTCCCGGACTATAGTCGCAGACTTCCGCGGACGCCATGCCTGCACGGAACCTACGGTATTTTTGATGCTGTGCTGATCTCTGACCGTGACATTCGTGCCGAAATCGATTCCCGACGCATCGTCCTGGAGCCGTACGACCCCGCCATGGTCCAGCCGTCATCCGTGGACGTACGGATCGACCGCTTCTTCCGGCTGTTCGACAACCACAAGTACGCCCACATCGACCCCGCCGAGGAGCAGCCCGAGCTGACCCGGCTGGTGGAGGTGGACGGCGAGGAGCCGTTCATCCTGCACCCGGGCGAATTCGTGCTCGGCTCCACTTTCGAGACCGTGAGCCTGCCCGACGACATCGCGGCCCGCCTCGAGGGCAAGTCCTCCCTGGGCCGCCTGGGCCTGCTGACCCACTCCACCGCGGGCTTCATCGACCCGGGTTTCTCCGGCCACGTGACCCTTGAGCTGTCCAACGTCGCCACCCTGCCCATCAAGCTCTGGCCCGGAATGAAGATCGGCCAGCTGTGCTTCTTCCGCCTCAGCTCCGCAGCCGAGCACCCCTACGGCTCGGGCGAATACGGCAACCGTTACCAAGGCCAGCGCGGACCGACCGCCAGCCGCAGCTTCCTGAACTTCCACCGGACGGACATCTGAGCTTGAGTTCCTTGACACTCCTCGACGGCGGCATGGGCCGCGAACTGGCACGCCGCGGGGCACCCTTCCGGCAGCCCGAATGGTCCGCACTCGCGCTCATGGAAGCCCCCGATCAGGTGCAGGCCGTCCATGAAGACTTCATCGCCAGCGGCGCCCGGGTGATCACCAGCAACAGCTACGCCCTGGTGCCGTTCCACATCGGCGAGGAACGGTTCGCCGCGGACGCCCGCACCCTGGCTTCCCGCGCCGGGCGCCTGGCCCGTGCCGCTGCCGACTCCGCCGGGCAGAGCGTGCGCGTGGCCGGTTCGCTGCCGCCGCTGTTCGGCTCCTACCGCCCCGACCTGTTCGACGCCGGCCGCGCGGCTGAGGTGCTGGCGCCCCTGGTGGCCGGGCTCGCCGGGCACGTGGACCTGTGGTTGGCGGAGACCCAGAGTTCCATCGCCGAAGCGCGGGCCATCCGCGCAGGATTGCCCGACGACGGCAAGCCCTTCTGGCTCTCCCTCACCCTGCGGGACGAAGACGTTTCCGGCCCGGCCCTGCTGCGCTCCGGCGAGAAAGTCGCCGAAGCCGCGGAGGCCGCCGTCGGGATGGGCGCGGAAGCGCTGCTGTTCAACTGCAGCCGCCCCGAGGTCATGGCTGCTGCCCTCGAAGCCGCCCGCTCAACGGCGGAAGGCCTTGGCGCGGAGCTGGAACTGGGCGTCTACGCCAACGCCTTCCCGCCGCAGCCCGAGGACGCCACCGCCAACGACGGCCTGGACGACCTGCGCGAAGACCTTGACCCGGCCGGCTACCTTGAGTGGGCTGCGGCCTGGCGGGAGCAGGGCGCGGGCATCATCGGCGGCTGCTGCGGCATCGGCCCGGAACACATCGCGGCCATCAGCCGGCAGCTGGGCTAGGTCTTTTCGCCCTAGCTTCGCCCGGGTCGCGGGAGAACTGCGGGGTCGCTGGAGCGCTCCCGCGACTTGGCTGCGTTCCCGCGACTTGGCTGCGTTCCAGCGACGCGGGCGCGGGCCTGCAGCCTGGCATTGCGCGAACCAGTCGCCGCTGACGCCTAGCGCGCTCCTGCCAGCGCCGGCCGCCGCGGCTTCCGGATCGCCTTCACTGCCGGCTCCACGAAGCGGGCAGCCAGCGGGCCGATGATCGCCATCAGCAGCACATAGGCCGTCGCCAAGGCTGCCAGTTCACGCGGCACGGCGCCGGAAGTCACGGCAAGCCCGGCAATGACGATCGAGAACTCGCCGCGGGCAATCAGCGCGGCCCCGGCACGGAAACGGCCGGGCATTGCGATCCCGGCCTGTTTTGCCGCCCAGATGCCGGTGAGCATCTTGGTGCCTGCCGTCAGGAATGCCAGCAGCAGGGCGAAGAGCAGCACGGGCGGAATGGTGGTCGGGTCCGTGTTGAGCCCGAACGCCACGAAGAAGATTGCGGCGAACAGGTCCCGCAACGGTTCCAGGATCCGGGTGGCATTGTGGGCCGTGGCGCCGGAAATCGCGATGCCCAGCATGAACGCGCCCACGGCGGCAGAGACCTGCAGTGCGGAGGCGAGGCCCGCCACCAGCAGGGCCAGGCCCAGGACATTGAGCAGGAAGACCTCGGAGTTCTCACTGTGCACGGCCTGGGACACCCGGTGCCCGTGCTTGAGCGCCACGAGCAGCACCACGCTCACCACGGCAAGGGCGATCCCCACTGTCTGCAGGCCGCCCAGGAAGCCGACGCCGGCCAGGATCGCGGTGAGGATCGGCAGGTAGATGGCCATGGTGAGGTCTTCGAAAACCAGGATGGCCAGCACCACGGGCGTCTCGCGGTTACCGATCCGGCCGAGGTCCGTGATGACCTTCGCGGCGATCCCCGAGGAGGAGATGTAGGTGACGCCGCCCATCACGATCGCGCCCACCAGGCCCCAGCCCAGCAGCAGCGCCACCGCCGCGCCGGGCGCGAAGTTCAGCACGAGGTCCATCACGCCGGCCTGCCAGGAACGCCGCAGCCCGGTGACCAGTTCCGCTGCCGTGTACTCCAGTCCGAGCATGAGGAGCAGGAGGATGACGCCGATTTCGCCGGAGAGATGCGCGAACTCGTGCATGCCGTCCAGTTTGACGATCCCGCCGGCTCCGAAGCCCAGCCCGCCTATGAGGTACAGGGGAATAGGGGACATTCCGATGCGGCCGGCCAGACGTGCCAGCAGGCCGAGGCAGAAAACAACAGCACCAAGTTCAATGAGGGTCAGGGCCAAAGGGTCCATGGCCGTCAGCCGTTGCGCAAAATGGCAGCCGCAGAGTC
Source organism: Arthrobacter sp. TE26545 (assembly GCF_056279005.1). The sequence continues at coordinate 3,586,990 of NZ_JBWBQM010000001.1, read as the reverse complement.
CAGGCCTTCTTGCGTACCGACAGCAACCAGCAGATCACCCGTGTGGAGCACGACGTCGGGCGCGGGCGAAGGAACGACCTCGCCTTCGCGCATGATCGCCACGATCGACACACCGCTGCGGGTGCGGATCTGGGCCTTGCCCATGGGTTGGTTCTGGAAAGGGGAGTCGGCAGTGATGGAGAACTGGCGCGTGACGATGCCGGGAATTTCCTTGTGGGCTTCGGCGAGGCGCATGGCGATGTGCTGGCCGCCCAGGAGATTTCCCAGGGCGGCTGCTTCGTCAGCGGTCAACGGGATGGAGGCCTGGCAGGTGTCGGGGTCGTCCCAGGTCGAAACAAAGAGTTCAGTTTCGCCTTCACGCAGTTCCACAACGCCGATCCGGCGCCCGGAAGCCGTGATGAAGTCCTTGCGGACACCCAGTCCCGGAAGTTCAGTCTCATCCACGTTCATGGCTCCACCCTAGTCCTCCTGGGAGGGCTGCGGAACGGCGCTGGCGGGCGGCACTGCCCAAGCGCGATCCCTCATTCGGGGGGTGGTATTCACTCGACAAGGTGATGTTCCGCGGAGCGGGCCGCCGAAGACTGGAAGCACGGAACAAAAAAGCCGTAAAGACGTCGGGACGGATGGCCTTGGTCCCGACACCCGCGGACGTTCATTCACGTCCTCCCGGTTCGACTCACATCAACCCCAGGAGAAGAAATGGGTACCAACATCAAGTCCAGGCTCGCCCGGGCCCGCGTCATCACCGTCGTCGCTGCCACCCTCGGCCTCGCCGGGGCTGGCCTGGCACTGGGAGCACCTGCCCAGGCCAACACCTCCAATTCCTGCACCGTCACGCCGCTGAAACCAGTCTTCACCGGTCGATACGACAATGGCGTGAAGGTCCTGGATTACCGGATCTACGCGACGTGCACTGCGAACCGCTACCTTTACATCCAGCAGCAACGGTGGGAGGCAGACCCCTCGCCGAACCCTGACGACTACCTGGGCTCCGCTGGCTTCGGCCGCCTTGTCTATGCCGGCGGCAGCACCGTGATCCACAACTACCGCACCCTGGTGAACGGCGAGAAAGGCGCCGAGGAGGTCTACCATAAGGTGCGCTTCCAGGTGAGCAGCGGCGGAGCCTGGTCGTCCTTCACGGGCTGGCAGAACAGCTCAATCCTGTCGATCACGAACTAGCCCGCCAGATACGCCCGGCGAACTCCGGGCCGCGGAAGCCGGGTCCGGTGCACACACGCACCTGACCCGGCGTTCTTGCGGTACTTGCCTCACGCACTCTCCGGTTCTGGCCAAGCGTTGGGGGTGCTAAGCCCTCGCGATGAGGACGGCCTGACCGGTACGTTCGTCCGACACTGCGGCGCGTTCGAGGCATCCGATCTCCCTCATGCCGGCTGAAGCTATCAAGCGGCTGAAGCTATCCGCAGCCCGGTCGTATCGATACAGGACGATGTCGTGACCGCGCCGCCGGTAGCCCTCGGAGACATCCCGAACGCCTTGACCGGTTTGGAAGAAAACCAGGAAGAGCCCGCCCGATCGCAGAACGCGGCGTGCCTCGCCCACGACGTCGGGCAGCCCGGCGTCAGGGATGTGGATCGTTGAATACCAAGAGAAGACGCCATCGAAGGACCCGTCCGGGAACGGCAGGGTGCTGGTCGAGGCCACTTGGGACGGAAACTCCGGATGGTCATGTCGAGCGCGGCGGATCATCCCGGGTGAGAGGTCCACCCCTTCTACCTGGCAGCGGAGCTTTGCCAGCACGGGCATCATCCGCCCTGCGCCGCATCCGGCGTCGAGCACGTGCTTGTCGCCGGGCAGGAGGGAAGCGACGTGCTCGATCATCCCCAGATCAGCAGGCTGCTCGGGTCCGGTCGACCGGAAATGAGTCGACCGGAAATGATCTACGTAGGTGTCGGCGACCTCATCGTATGCGCGTTGAACTGCAAGATCGTCTTGGGAGGTGGGCGGCATTGCCCAAGTCTGGCACGGGAGGGTCAATTGGCGGGGCTGAGCCCCAGCCCCAAGTCAGGCGTTCAACGGCAGGCCGCGGGCGGCGTCGTCGTAGTATTCGCGGTTCTTCAGGGCAGCGGCAGCCGCCTCGTCCAGCACGACGATCGCGTTCGGGTGCCACTGCAGGATCGACGCCGGGCAGGACGCCGAGAGCGGACCTTCGACGGCGGCCGCCACGGCATTGGCCTTGGCCTCGCCGGTGGCGATCAGCACCAGTCGGCGGGCGTCCATCACGGTGCCCAGGCCCTGGGTGATGCAGTGCGTGGGGACCTCGGCCTCGGAGGCGAAGAAGCGGGCATTGTCCCGCCGGGTGCGGGCGGCCAGGCGCTTCACCCGGGTGCGGGAGGAGAGTGAGGAGGCGGGCTCGTTGAAGCCCACATGGCCGTTGGCGCCGATGCCCAGGATCTGCACGTCGATGCCCCCGGCGGCAGCGATCGCGGTGTCGTAGGCCGCGGCGCCCGCCTCGAGCTCCGCCAGGGTGGCCCCGGTGCCGTCCGGCACGTTGAGCCCGTCCAAGGGCAGGCCGATCACGTCGCAGACCTCACGGACCAGCACCTGGCGGTAGGACTCGGGATGGGTGGCGGGCAGGCCCACATACTCGTCCAGGGCGAAACCCTTGGCTGCCGAGAAGTCCGCCCGGCCGTCTGCCACCGCGGCCGCGAGCTCGGCGTACAGGCCCAGCGGGGAGGAACCTGTGGCCAGGCCCAGGACGGGAGCCTTGCCGGCGGGCAGCCCGGCGAGGACTGCCTGCGCGGCAGCGGACGCCGCGGATTCGGGGGTGGGGGCGACAATGATTTCCATTGGGTGGTTCCTTGAGTCAGTCTGTGGAGAGTTGGTCAGTTGTCCTGGCCGCCGAGCAGCAGGCCGCAGAGCGCCTGGGACACCGCGAGGGACGCGCCGTAGGTGACGATGTCCGCGCCGCCGCGCGGCCAGCCGCACTCGACGGCGATCACGGCGTGGCCTTCCGCGCGCAGGCGGGAGAAAACGGTCCAGAGCGGGTGGTCGGCGTCGAGCCCGCGGCCGACGACGGCGACCTTCGCGCCGTCCGGAACCTCGCCTTCGCCGACGACGGCGTCCGTCGCCGCGGCGGGACCCCACGGCACCTGCCCGACGGCGAAGTTCGCGCCGGTGTCCACCTGCACGATGGCCACGGCTTCCTCACGGGCGAGCCAGTTTTCGGCGGCGGCGGAGATCTCGAAGGCCTCCCGGATGCGGCCGGCGTCGAGCACGGCAGGATCAAGGACCGCGGAATCCAAGGCCGGGCTGCCAGGCTTGCTGGAGATCCCGCGGGGTGTGGCCTGGTGGATTTCGGCCGGCCCGGCGGCGGGGAAGCGTGCGGACAGGGCGGCGACGCGGCCCGCGGCGTCGGCCAGCCGGGCGGGGTCCAGGCGGCCTTCGGCCACAGCCGCGGTGATGGCGGCGAGGGTCTGTTCGTAGAGCTCCGGGCCGGTGTCCGAGCCGAGGCAGAGCAGGTCGGCGCCGGCCAGCAGGGCCCGCACGGCCGCTTCCGGCACGCCGGTCTGCGCGGAGGCGCCGGCCATGTCGAGGGCGTCGGTGAGGATGACGCCCTCGAAGCCGAGTTCCTCGCGCAGCAGCCCCTGCAGGATCCGTGAAGAGAAGGTGGCCGGGTTCTCCGGATCCAGCGCATCGACCAGGATGTGGCTGGTCATCACGGTGGCGCCCCGGGCTTCGACAAGCGCCCGGAACGGCACCAGTTCGCGGGCTTCCAGGGTTGCGGCTTCGGCGGAGACCCGGGGAAGTTCGAGGTGGGAATCGGTGGTGGTGCTGCCGTGGCCGGGGAAATGCTTGGCGCAGGAGGCCACGCCGGAGTCCTCCAGTCCGCGGATCCAGGCCGCCGTGTGCCGGGCAACCAAGTCCGGTTCCGCGCCGAAGCTGCGGACACCGATCACGGGGTTGTCCGCCTCCGAGTTCACGTCCGCGTCCGGGGCCAGGTTCAGGTTGATGCCCAGGCTGGCGAGTTCCTGGCCGATGGTCGCCGCGCTGGTGGCTGTCAGCGTGACGTCGTCGAGGCGGCCGAGTACGGCGTTCCCGGGCTGCGGCGAGCCGGTGAGGTAATGCAGGCGGGTGACGTCCCCGCCTTCCTCGTCGACGGCGATCAGCGTGCTGGGGGAGTGGGCGCGCAGGCCGGCGCACAGGTCGCGCAGCTGCACGGGGGACGCCACATTGGTGCCGTAGAGGCACACCGCCGCCAGCCCGGCGTCGTAGGCGTCCAGGATCCAGACGGGGACGGCGATCCCGGAGAACCCGGGCATGAGGGTGCCGGCGGCGAGCCGGCGGATCTGTTCGGTATCTGCGCTAAGTTCCGGCGCGGCGAGGGTGGTGGACTTCGAGGTGCCCATGGCTTGGCTCCTTCGGGCGGCTGTGTGCGGGGCAGTTTGGTGCGGGCCGAAGCCCGCCGGTGCGGGGGCGGGGTTCACGCCACTCCCAGTTGATTCCACAGGACCATCACCGCAGCCCCGCGCAGGACGATGTCCTGCGGGTCCGCGGCCAGCCGGACGGTGACCGGCTGGGGGTCCTGGTGCAGCAGCCGGGCAAGCAGGGTCTGCTGCACGGCGTCGAGCAGCGGACCTCCCAGCAGGTGGCGGGGCCCGCTGAGGACCACTTCCGCCAGATCGAGGACGCCCACCACGGGGGCGAGGGCGATGGCGAGCCGTTCGCCCGCTTCCTGGTAGACGACGGCGGTGGCGGCCTCCGGATCTTCGCCCGCCGCGGCAACGGCCAGGGCGCGCTCCAGGCTGGGCACCGACATCCAGGTTTCGAGGCAGCCGGTGCGGCCGCAGACGCAGAGCGTGCCCGCATCCGTTCCGACCGTGACGTGGCCGATTTCGCCGGCGGCCGAGTGGGCGCCGCGGGCGCGCCGCCCGCCGACGATCACGCCGGAACCGACGCCCCGGCCGATCTTCACGAGGATCTCGTCATCGCAGCCGCCGCCGAAGGTGTGGTCAGCGTGGACGGCGGCGTCGGCGTCGTTGGAGACCAGGGTGGGCAGGCCGGTGTGTTTTTCCAGGAGTTCGCGCACGGGCACCTCGCTCCAGCCGAGGTTGGGGGCGGTGAGGACCACGCCGTCGCCGGTGACGATGCCGGGGGTCCCGACGCCGATACCCAGCAGCGGCGCGGTGGCGCGGCCCGCCGTTTCCGCGACGAGTTCCAGCACCTGTTCGACGACGGGCTGTCCGGTGGCGGTGCCGACCGGGCGTTCCAGCCGCTCCAGGATGTTGCCGTCCAGGTCCAGGACCGCGGCGCGGAGGTCGGATTCGCTGGACAGGTCCACGCCGATGACCTGGAGGCCCTGGCGGTTGATGTCGACCAGGATGGCAGGCTTGCCCGGGCGGACCGCGCCGGACTGGCCGAGCTCGACGACGTGGCCGCGGTCCATGAGGTCCGAAACGAGGTCGGAGACGGTCACGCGGGTCAGGCCCAGGGTGCGGGAGAGATCGGCGCGGCTCATGGCGCCGTCTGCGTGGAGGGTGCGGCGGACCAGGGAAAGGTTGTTCGCGCGGCCGTCCGAGGGAAGGGTGGCGGCGCCGGCCCGTTTGCTGTGACCCCGGTCTCGTACGCTTGGCATGAAAGTTAGTTAACTCTACTAACAATCAAAGGTCAAGGGGTTTTGTCGGCTCCCTTCACAGAGCCGGTGTGTTGGTGCGCAGTTCCTTCATCCGCTCGGGTTCGACGACGAGGGATGCCACCACGCCCAGTGCCAGGGACCAAAAGTATGGCCCGAGGCCCAGGAGCGATATGTCGGAGACCGCCACGGCGAATGCCACGAGCGGTCCCGTGGTCAGCGGTCCGTTGCTCAGTTGATCGAGGGACATGGCCAGGATGCCGATGACGGCCAGCCCGGCGATGCCCAGGAGCAGTTCCAACGGAATGAGGTCTGCGGCCGCGGCCGCGAAAACGGCGAACGGAGTCAGTGCCAGGAACGCCGCGCTCGCCAGCACAGCCGAGCGGTGCCGCTGCGGCGCCGGACCCGCATCCTGCCCGGCCACCAGTGCCGTGGCGGGCAGCGAAAGTGACACGCCTGCCGGTCCCAGGAATGACCCGGCGATGGTCCCGATCCCGCTGACGTAGTCCAGGGTCCGTGCGGGCGGCCGGTAGTGCTGGCTGCGCAGGAAAATCACGGACGGCACGTTCGACTGGAGCACCATGAGCACCACGATGACCGGTGTGGCCGTGAGCAGCGCGTCCAGGGTGAATACCGGCAGGGTTGCTTCCGGAAATGAGGCCGGAACACCGTCTCCTGCGCTGCCGAAGCGACCCAGGACAGCGGCGGCGGCCACGCCCACGATCAGCGCCGGGAGTATCGGCGGAACGCGTGCGCCAAGGAGCCGGCGGCCCAGCAGGAAGGCGAGGAAGGCGCTGCCGATAATGACGGGTTCCGCGCCCAGAACGGTGAACACACGGGCCACGAACGGAAGGGCGGAGCCCGCCAGTAGACCCACTACGATCGGCGCCGGAATCCAGCGGGCGAGCCGGTCACTCAGCCCCAGGGCAGTGATGAAGACGACGGCGGCGCCCGCCGCCATCGAAGCCCCTGCCAGTTCGGCGAATGACAGCCGGCCCTGGAGCGAAACGATGAAGATCAGTACGAAGATGTTGCCCGTGAGCAGCAGGGGCTGCCGGAAGCGGAGCGCCAGGACGAAACCGGCCGCGCACGGCAAGGAGTAGATCGCCAGGATCCAGGCCGTCAGTTGCGGACGGGGCAGCCCCAGTTGCTGGGCGGCCGAGAGCGGGATGGAAATGAGGGAAGTTGCCAAGGTAACCATGACAAGGCCCGTTCCGATGGAGGGCGACCACTCCCGGAACCAGTGCGAGAGGCGTTTGACCCGCTGTGACATCGATTGTCCGGAATCCGCCCGCTTGCGGGCTGCCTGTTGCTTGGCCGGTACGGGCCGTATGCCGCCCGTACTTTCCTCAGGCTACGCGTCCCGTGGGTGGAACGGAATGATGCGCCGGCACTCAGCTCCGGACCCTTCACCGCTCAGGGACGACGGCGATGGCCGTTTCCGCTGGTGCCTTCACCGGGAGGATCACGAGGAGGCCCGCCAGCAGCACCACCATGATCCCGAGGATTCCCCAACGCTGCGCTTCCCCTGCCGCCACCAGCGGGGTGGCGATGGTGATGCAGAGCGTGAACAGGGTGGGCGCAAGGAAGCTGACGGCGCGTCCGGTGGTGGCGTAGAGGCCGAAGAGTTCCCCGGATTCCCCGTCCGGGGCCAGGCGGGCCAGGTAGGCGCGGGATGACGCCTGGGCCGGGCCCACGAAGAGGCACAGCAGGAGGCCGAACGTCCAGAAGGTGCTGCCGCCGGTCCATGCGGCTCCGAAGACGGTGTAGCTTCCGTTGCCGAGCACCAGGATCGCGCTGCCGGCCACAAGGAGCCCGATCAGGGCAATGACGATGACGGACTTGGGCCCGATCTTGTCATCCAGCAGTCCGCCGATGATCGCGCCCACGGCGGCCACGATGTTGCCGAAGATCGCGAAGAAGATGACTTCCTTCAGCTCGAATCCGAAGGTTCCGGCAGCGATGACGCCACCGAAGGTGAAGACGGCGGCCAGGCCGTCGCGGAAGATGGCGCTGGCGAGGAGGAAGTAGATGGTGTGCGGACTGGTCTTGTAGATGGCGCCGATCCTGCGGAAAAGCAGCCGGTAGGACGCCAGGAAGCCGAGCCGCTCCTGGGCCGGCCGCGCAGGCAGTTCGGGAACGGCGAACAGCACGGGCAGCGCGAAAATGAAGAACCACAGGGCCGAGAAGACGGCCACCAGGCGGATGTTCAGCCCGTCCGCGGTCTGCGCACCGAACCAGTCAAAGGACGGCTGGACGAACAGCTGCAGCACCGCCAGCAGGGCCACGATCCCGCCGAGGTACCCCATGCCCCAGCCGAAGCCGCTCACCTTGCCGATGTTGGCCGGCGTCGAGATCTGCGCGAGCATCGCGTTGTAGTTGACCCCGGCGAATTCGAAGAACACGTTGCCGAGCGCGATCAGCGTGACGCCCAGCAGCAGGAACTCCGGGCGCGGGAAGACGAAGAAACACAGTCCGGTCAGCACCGCTACCAGGGCCGTGTTGACACCCAGCCACAGCTTGCGCCGCCCGCCGGCGTCGGAGCGCTGGCCCGTGACCGGAGCGAGCAGGGCGATCGCCGCGCCGGCGATGGCGAGCGCGGCGCCCAGGGCCGCCGACGCTGCATCCTCGCCGCCGAAGGCGTTGGACGTGAGGTAGACCGTGAAGACGAAGGTGGTCATGACGGCGTTGAAGGCGGCCGAACCCCAGTCCCAGGAGGCCCAGGCGAGGATCCGGCCCTTGGTGGAGGCCGTGGTGCCGGCGGCCAGTTCTGACGCCGGGCGGGGAGTGTCGGGAACCGCTGTGGTGTCCATGGTGTGAATGCTATCCGCAGGGAGTTACGGAAACCTGCTTGTCACACCCGATTGATAAACTGTTGGGACCGAACCCAAAGTATGACCGCCGGCTCCAACTCTTTGACAAATTTCATCCTGATTTAGCGGAGACAACAGTGATCACAGTCCTTGCCGTGACCTTTGCAGCGGCTGCTGTGGCGCCTTGGATCTTCCGGAAAATCGGGCGGAGTGCCTTCTATGTTCTGGCTGCGGTTCCCGCGGCGTCCCTGGTGTGGCTGATCGCGCAATACGGGCTGGTCTATCCGGAGGGCAGCCCCAGCGGCGGCTTCATCGAAGAGAGCTTCCCGTGGATTCCCGAACTCAGGCTTGAATTCGCTTTCCGCATGGATGTGCTGTCCTGGGTAATGTCCCTGCTGGTCCTCGGCGTCGGCACTCTCGTCCTGGTGTACTGCGCCCGGTACTTCAAGGACAAGGACGACTACCTCGGTGGCTTCGGCGCCCAGCTCCTGGCCTTCGCCGGCGCCATGTTCGGCCTGGTCACCGCGGACGACCTCCTGATGATGTTCATCTTCTGGGAGCTCACCACCGTCCTGTCCTATCTGCTGATCGGCTACGCGCGCACCCGCCTCTCCGCGCGCCGTTCGGCCCTGCAGGCCCTTGTGGTCACCACGGCCGGCGGCCTTGCGATGCTCATCGGCCTCATCATCCTCGGCCAGTCCGCGGGGACCTACCGCATGTCCGGGATCCTGGCGGGCGCGGATGAACTCTTCGCCGGGCCCGCCCAGGGCGCGGTGGGCGCCGCCGTCGTACTGATCCTGGCCGGCGCCGTCACGAAGTCCGCGTTGCTGCCCTTCCACTTCTGGCTCCCCGGCGCCATGGCCGCCCCCACTCCGGTGAGCGCCTATCTGCACGCCGCCGCCATGGTGAAGGCCGGCATCTACATCGTGGCCCGCATGGCGCCGGGCTTCAGCGAAAGCCCGGCCTGGCTGCCGCTGGTGCTTGGCCTGGGCCTGGGCACCATGGTGCTGGGCGGCTACCGTGCGTTGCGGCAGACCGACATCAAGCTCATCCTGGCCTACGGCACGGTCAGCCAGCTCGGCTTCCTCACCATGGTGGTGGGCCTGGGCCGTCCCGACGCCGCCCTGGCCGGCCTTGCCCTGCTGCTCGCCCACGGCCTGTTCAAGGCGGCGTTGTTCCTGGTGGTGGGCATCATCGACCACCAGTCCGGAACCCGCGACATCCGAAAGCTCTCCGGCGTCTACAAATCCTCAAGGGCCCTGGCAGTGGTGGCCGGCCTGGCCGCGGCGTCCATGGCGGGCGTGCCGCCGCTGGCCGGATTCGTGGCGAAGGAATCCGTGTTCGAAGCATTCGTGCACTACAGCAGCGATCCCGCCTCCGAGGGCTGGGGCCTGGTGCTGCTGATCGGGCTGGTGCTGGGCTCCGTGCTGACGTTCGCCTACAGTGCCCGTTTCATGTGGGGCGCCTTCGCCAGCAAGCCCGGCGTGGAGCGGACCCCGTTCAAGGCGATCCGGCTGTCCTTCCTGGCCGCGCCGGCGATCCTGTCCCTGCTCAGCGTCGCCTATGGCCTGTGGCCGGTCCCGGTGGACACCTGGATCCAGCCGTACGCCGCCCTCTTCGGCGACTCAGCGCACGACGCCGACGCGGGGCACCTTGCGCTGTGGCACGGCCTCACGCCCGCGCTCGGCCTGACCGCCGTCACCTTCGCGGCCGGCCTCGCCATGTTCTACTGGCGCAACGCCGTCGCCCGGGCCCAGAGCCGGGTCCCGGACTGGGTCGACGGCGACCGCGCCTACCAGCGCACCATCGGCGCCCTGGACGACGTCGCGGTGTGGGTCACCGGCCGCACCCAGCGCGGTTCCTTGTACTTCTACCTGGCCGTGATCCTCACCGTGGCCTTCGCGGTGCCGCTGAGCGTGCTGCTGGTATCGAACAAGCCGCTGCCCGGCGGGCTCTACCTCGTGGACCCGAACTCGCCGCTGCAACTTGTCGCCGCCGCCGGCATCATCGCCGGAGCCCTGGCCGCCGTGCGCGCCAACAAGCGCTTCCTCGCGGTCCTCATGGTCTCCGTGACCGGCTACGGCATCGCCCTGATGTTCGCGCTGCAGGGCGCCCCGGATCTCGCCCTGACCCAGATGCTGGTGGAAACCATCATCCTGGTGGCCTTCGTCCTGGCCATGCGCAGCCTGCCCGCCGAACTGCGCGACCGCACCGGCGGCAAGTACCGCGTGGTCCGGATCATCATCGGCGCCGCGTTCGGGGTGACCATGATCTTCGTGGCCATCTACGCCATGGGCGCCCGCGTCGCGGACCCCGTGTCCCTGGCCTTCCCCCAGCTGGCCTATGAAGGCGGCGGCGGGCTCAACGTGGTCAACGTGACGCTCGTGGACATCCGTGCCTGGGACACCTTCGGCGAAATCTCGGTGCTCGCCGTGGCCGCCACCGGCGTGGCCAGCCTGATCTTCATCCGCAGCCGCGGCGAACGGATCCACCGGGCAGCCACCATGCCGGAAGGCACCGTGGGGCGCCGCACTGCCGTCGGGAACGACTCCAAAGAGCACGCCTCGCTGCACGTGGCCCGCAGGTTCGCCGGCAAGGCCGGGGACCCCTGGCTGGTGGCCGGGCGCACCCTGGCTCCCGAGCGGCGCTCCATCATCTTCGAAGTGGTCACCCGGCTGATCTTCCACTCGATGATCATCTTCTCCGTGTACCTGCTGCTCGCCGGGCACAACCTCCCCGGCGGCGGCTTCGCGGGCGGCCTGGTGGCCGGGCTCGCCCTGACCGTGCGCTACCTCGCCGGGGGCCGCTTCGAACTGCGCGAAGCCGCCCCGATCAGTGCCGGCATGTTGCTCGGCACGGGCCTTGCCCTGGCGGCGCTCACCGGCCTGGTCCCGCTGTTCCTCGGCGGGCAGGTGTTCCAAAGCGCCATCATCCAGTTCTGGCTGCCGGTCTTCGGGGACATCAAGTTCGTCACCTCCACGCTGTTCGACATCGGCGTGTACCTCGTGGTGGTCGGCCTGGCCCTGGACGTCCTGCGCAGCCTCGGCGCCGAGATCGACGAACACTTCGAGGAAGCAGCTGCCCCGGAGGGCGCTGGACAGGAAGACGCCGGGCAGGAACCGGACGGCGCCGGGCAGGAAGAAGCTGCACAGGAACAGGCCGCGCTGGCCACCGGAAGCGAAAGGGAAAACGCATGAGCGTCAATCTGACCCTTTTGCTGGTCATGGGCGTGCTGTATGCCTGCGGGATCTACCTGATCCTGGAACGCAGCCTCACCCGCGTGCTGCTCGGGCTGGTCCTGCTGGCCAACGCCACCAACCTGCTGATCCTGGCCACCGGCGGCTACGCGGGACTGGCGCCGCTCTTCAGCAAGGGCACCGACTCCGGGGACTACAACGACCCGCTGCCGCAGGCGCTGATCCTGACGTCGATCGTGATCTCTTTCGCCGTCACCGCGTTCATGCTCGGCATCATCTACCGCACCTGGGCCCTCGCCCGCCAGGACGACATCCAGGACGACGCCGAAGACCGCCGCGTGGCCAAGACCCCGAGCTTTGACGCCGAGGACGACGCCGAGGTGCCCCAGGAAACCTCGGAGTTCCCGCTTGCGGCGGTCGCCGCCGGGCACGTTCCCGGGGATCCGGAGGCGACAGGAGAACCGCCACTGAACGACGACGAAGGAGGGGGACCCCAATGAACGCAGCAAGCCTGGCGCCGCTCGCCGTCGTCCTTCCCATCCTTGGTGCCGCCCTCACCTTCGCACTCAACCGGAACCCGGTGGCCCAGCGGATGGTGAGCATCGGCCTGCTGGCCCTGACCCTGCTGCTGGAATTCTGGCTCCTGGCCGCCGTCTGGACCACGGGGACTTCTTCCGTCACCCTCGGCGGCTGGCTTCCGCCGTTCGGCGTGGTGATGGTCGTGGACCAGTTCTCCTCGCTGATGCTCGTGGTGTCCTCCGTGGTCAGCCTCGCCGTGCTCGTCTACGCCACCGGGCAGGGCATGGCCGACGGCGACCAGGAAGCGCCGGTGTCGATCTTCCACCCCACCTACCTGATCCTGGTGGCCGGGGTGTCCAATGCCTTCCTCACCGGCGACCTCTTCAACCTCTATGTGGGCTTCGAGATCCTGCTGACGGCAAGTTACGTGCTGATGACGCTCGGCGGCACCGGGCCGCGCATCCGGGCGGGCGTCACCTACGTGGTGGTGTCCGTAGTGTCCTCCGTGCTGTTCCTGATCGCGATCGCCATGATCTACGGCGCCACCGGAACCATCACCATGGCCGACCTCGCCGTGAAGCTGGCCGAACTGGACCCGTCCACCCGCAATCTGCTGCACGTGATGCTGCTGGTGGCCTTCGGCATCAAGGCCGCCGTGTTCCCGCTGTCTTTCTGGCTGCCGGACTCCTATCCCACGGCGCCGGCACCGGTCACCGCCGTGTTCGCCGGCCTGCTCACCAAAGTGGGCGTCTACGCCATGGTGCGCACGGAGACGCTGCTGTTCCCCGGCGACACCCTCAATACCCCGCTCATGGTGGTGGCCCTGCTGACCATGGTGGTGGGCATCCTGGGTGCCCTGGCCCAGAGCGACATCAAACGTCTGCTCTCCTTCACCCTGGTCAGCCACATCGGCTATATGGTGTTCGGCCTGGCCATGTCCTCAGTGACCGGGCTGGCCGCCGCCGTGTTCTACGTGGCCCACCACATCACCGTGCAGACCAGCCTCTTCCTGGTCACGGGCCTGATCGAACGCCGCGGCGGCAGTTCCTCCATGGACAGGCTGGGCGGCCTGGCCAAGCTGTCCCCGATGCTGGCCCTGCTCTTCTTCGTGCCTGCAATGAACCTGGCAGGCATCCCGCCGTTCTCCGGCTTCCTCGGCAAGGTGGGGCTCCTGCAGGCAGGCATGGAACTGGGCACACCGCTGGCCATCACCCTGGTGGTGGGCGGCGTGCTGACCAGCCTGCTCACCCTGCTGGCGATCGCCCGCGTCTGGAACCGCGCCTTCTGGCGCAAACCGGACGACGCCGAGTATCCGGATCCCGTGCTGAAGGACACCACCGCAGTGGGCCTGCTTCCCCGCACGATGGTGGGTTCGACGGCGGCTCTCGTGGTGTTCGGGGTCGCCCTCACAGTGTTCGCAGGGCCGCTCTTCCAGCTCGCCGGGAACTCCGCGGAGCAGATGCTGGACCGCACTGCCTACATCCACTCTGTGCTGGGCGAGGACGCCACCGTGCCCGGCATCGCTGCGCCAGGTGGCGCCAATCAGGGCAGCTCGCCGGGCGGCGCCCACTCCGGGCCGAGCCTGCAGGGAGGTGCGAAATGAGCCGCAAACCGATCTCCCTGCGCACCGAACTGCCCCTGCTGGTGTGGCTCGTGATCGTGTGGGGTGCGCTGTGGCGGGACTTCAGCCCCGGCAACGTCCTGTTCGGCGCCCTGATCGCCCTGGTGGTGGCCAGAATCTTCTACCTGCCGCCGGTGGAGCTGAGCGGCCGCTTCAACGTGCTGCGGGCAGTTCCCTTTGCACTGGTGTTCCTCGCCAAAGTGGTGGCAGCGAGCTGCCAGGTGATCTACCTGGCGGTGGTCAAAGGACCCAAGGTGGTCAACGCCGTCGTCGAGGTTCCGCTCAGGAGCCATTCGGACCTCATGGTGACCGCCACCGGGCACGTGCTGTCCCTGATCCCCGGCTCGCTGGTGGTGGAGGTGGACCGCTCAACATCCACTCTCTACATCCACGGGCTGGACATCCGGGACGAGGCGGACGCCGCCAAACTCCGCAAGGAAGTCCAGGACACCGAGGCCGGGCTGATCCGGATCATGGGCACGAAGGCTGAGCTGGCGGCGCTGGAAGCCGAAGGCGCCACAGGAACCGGAAGCAGGAAGGGAACAACGCCGTGAAGGACGTAGCGCTGATCATTACGGCGGTGGTCCTCACCCTGGCCGCCGCAGGTGCGATTGTGCGGATCGCCGTCGGGCCGTCCCTGCTCGACCGGGTGCTGGCCTCGGACGTGCTGCTGGGCATCGTGGGCGCCGCGCTCGCTATCGACATGGCCGTCAACCGGCACCTGAACAACCTGTTCCTGCTGGTGGCGCTGACGCTGATCGGCTTCATCGGCTCGGTGACCGTTGCCCGCTTCGTATCCGACCGAAGGGGGCAGGCCAATGACTCCTGATGCAGGCGGCGTGGACGCCGTGATCGATGCCGTGACGGCCGTTTTCCTCGTGCTCGGGGCGCTCATGTCGCTGACCGCGACCATCGGCCTGCTGCGCTTCCCGGACCTGATGAGCCGCATGCACGCCGCCACCAAACCCCAAGTGCTGGGCCTGTTCCTGCTGCTCGCGGCGATCGGCCTGCAGATGCGCCAATGGTGGGTGTGGCCGGTGCTGGTGGTGGCATGGATCTTCCAGCTGCTCACCGTCCCCGTTTCCGCGCACATGGTGGGCCGCGCGGGCTACCGGACCAAGCACCTACACCCGGAACTGCTCAGCGTGGACGAGCTGGAATCCGTGGTGCGGCGGGCGGCGACGGAACGGGGAGGGACGGGGCCCGGCTATGCGGGACCCGCGGGGACCGCAGGGGAGCTAGACGATGTCCTGGGTCTTGGCGAAACGGGTGATGGCGCGCTGCGTGGCACGGCTGGTCAGCACCTGGATGATCGCGGTGACGGAAGAGGAGACCAGGGCGAAGGCAAGGGCTGAGCGCAAGCTGGTTTCCACGTCGTCATGGCCCTTGGGCGGCTTGTTTCCGGTGGCCTTTTCCCAAACGCGATTGACCACTTTGCTGGCGACGAATCCTGCACCGATTCCGATGCCGGCGCCGAGCAGTTTGAAAAGGATGTTCATTCCGGAGCTCCTTGCGGGAGGAAACAGGACCGCCCCCAGCCTAACCCTATTCGGCCGCGGGGGATTGGCGGCGGCGCTCGAAGAAGGCCTTGAGGGCTCCCGGTTCCGGGCGGACGGGAACGATGTCCCGCTCAACGGCCAGGCCGGCATCCACGCTGCCGAGCCGGAGCAGTTCCTCGAGCAGCACCAGGGTGGGCGGCATCAGCTTGAGGGCGCCGGCGGCCTCGCCGTGGAGGATCCCGCGCACCGGCATCCACAATGACTGCCAGGCTTCGGTGGTCTGGTGCCGGGCCTCGTCCTCCGGCACGGGGGCGGCCAGGTAGAAGTAGGTGTCGAAGCGCTTGGGCTGGTCCTCCGGGGTGACCCAGTTGGCCCACGGGCGCAGCAGGCCGGCGTCGAGCACCAGGCCCGACTCTTCCCGGACTTCGCGCAGGGCAGCGGCAAGGACCCGGCCCGCGTTGTGCCGTGACGTGGCGGCGTCTGCGGCTGCGATGCTGCAGCGGTGCCATGCCTGCGCGTGGTCCCGTGCGAGCTCGTCCGTGAACTCCCAGCCGCTGCCGTCGACGGCGTCCACCCGGCCGCCGGGGAACACCACCATTCCGGCCGCGAAATCCATGGTGGACACCCGGTGCTGGACGAAGACTTCCGGGCCGTCCGCGCCGTCCCGCAGCAGGATCACGCTGGCGGCAAGCCGGGCTTCGGGTGCTTCAGAGGGCACCGGGGCCTCTTCGTGCCCGCCGTTTTCCGCCATGAACGCTCCTTTGCTTCGCTGCCGCGTGACGATTCTGCTGGATCACACCTGCAGTCACTCCACGGTACCCGCGTGGTTCCGGAGTCCGCGACGTAGAGGCCCGGGGTGATCCAGCAGAATGTGTACGGCTTCTGGCCCGCCCCCCGCCCGCGCCAATGTGACCGCCCGCCCCGCCCGGAAAGGGCCCGGCAAAGCCGCGAGGTGTAAACTGGAGCACGCCCAAAAGGGCAATTGATAACGACAGGGGAGCGCCGCCGTCGGGCTGCAGCAGCAGAACGAGGGAAGGGCGCTGAGAGTGCGGAACACCGCAGACCCTCGAACCTGATCCGGTTAGTACCGGCGCAAGGGAGTCGAGTTCTCAGAGTGACCGGTGGCCGGGAAACAAGGGCCGGGCAACACTTTCCCCTCCTGTTCCTCAGGAGGACAAAATGACTGGTATTTCTTCGACGCCGGCATCCAGCAGGACCGGCTACACCTGGCGCGTGGTGGACATCGTGGTGGCGGCCCTGATCGCAGTCGCTGGTGGCGTGATCTTCTGGGCCTGGTCCCAGGGCGCCAACCTGCTCGCCCCGGTTTTCGTTTACCCGCCCTCCAGCGGCCTGTACGCCGGCGGCTGGATGATCCCGGCCGTGCTCGGCATGCTCATCATCCGCAAGCCCGGCGCCGCTCTCTTCTGCGAAACCGTGGCCGCCACCGGCGAGCTGATCATGGGCTCGCAGTACGGCACCACCGTGCTTATCTCCGGCGTGCTCCAGGGCCTCGGCGCGGAACTGGTGTTCGCGGCCCTCATGTACAAGAAATTCAACCTGCCTGCATCGCTGCTGGCCGGCGCGGGTGCGGGGCTGTTCTGCGGCCTGAACGACTCCTTCCTGCCGTGGGGCTGGAACATCGCATATGAGGCCGGCGACAAGCTCGCCTACATCGTGTTCTGCGCCATCTCCGGTGCCGTGATCGCCGGCGGCCTGTCCTGGATCGCCACCCGCGGCCTGGCCAAGACCGGCGTGCTCAGCTCCTTCGCGTCCCGGAAGGCCGCCACGGAGCCCGTCTTTTCCTGATGCCGTCCTCCGAAGCCGGCGCCGTGCGTGCCGCTGCCGTTTCCGCACGAGGCTGGGGCTGGCGGCACGCCGGCCGCACGGCACAGGCCGTCCATGGCCTCGACCTGGACATCGCCCCGGGTGAGCGGGTGCTGCTGCTGGGCCCCTCGGGTGCCGGCAAGTCCACGCTGCTCCACGCCCTTGCGGGGGTGCTGGGCGGCGAGGACGACGCCGACGAGGCCGGCTCGCTGCTGATCGACGGCGCCCGCCCGCAGGACAGCCGTGGCCGGGCGGGGCTCATGCAGCAGGATCCGGAGACGCAGGTGGTCCTTTCGCGCCTCGGTGACGACGTCGCCTTCGGTGCGGAGAACCTGGCCGTGCCGCCCAGGCAGATCTGGGCGCGGGTGCATGAGGCGATCGACGACGTCGGGCTGGCCGACTTCCCGCTCGACCACCCGACGTCGGCCCTCTCCGGAGGGCAGAAGCAGCGCCTCGCGCTCGCTGGGATCCTGGCGATGCGCCCGGGGCTGATCCTGCTGGACGAACCGACGGCGAACCTGGACCCGGCCGGCGTGCTGGAGGTGCGGGACGCCGTCGGGCGCTGCCTGGACAAGACCGGCGCCACGCTGGTGGTCGTGGAGCACCGGGTGTCCGTGTGGAAAGACCTTGTGGACCGGATCGTGGTGCTGCAGCCCGGAAGCTCCTCGGAGCCCGCGGTGCTGCTGGACGGCCCGCCGGATGCCGTGCTGGAACAGGCCCGTGACATGTTGGCCGCCGCCGGGGTGTGGGTTCCGGGCTATGTGCCGGCCACACGGGCACGGACGGGGGCAGGGACGGGGGCACAGACAGGGGCACAGACAGGGGCACGGTCCGAGACGGGCACCGGCGAGCTCCTCCTGCGCGCAGACGATCTCGCCGTCTCCCGGGAACGGCCGCGGCGCCGCGGCTTCAAGACCATTCCGCCTGTCCCGGCACAATCCGGACTCAGCGCCGAGGTCATCGCCGGCCAGGCTTTGACCATCACCGGTCCCAACGGCGCGGGCAAATCGACCTTCGCGCTGACCCTCGCCGGGCTGCTGGCGCCGGTAGCCGGAAAGGTGGGCGCCGGCGTCGGGCTTTCCAACGGCGCCGGAAGCGATCCTTACACGTGGAAGGCGCAGCAACTGATTTCCCGGATCGGGACCGTCTTCCAGGAGCCCGAGCATCAGTTCGTCACGGGCCGGGTGCTGGATGAGCTTATGTTCGGGCCGCGGCATCTCGGCCATGGCGAGGAACGCGTCGATGAACTGCTCGAGCGCCTGCGCCTGACCCACCTGGTGGACGCCAACCCGTACACGCTGTCCGGCGGCGAGAAGCGCAGGCTTTCCGTGGCGACGGTGCTGGCGGCAAGCCCCAAGGTGCTGGTGCTGGACGAGCCGACCTTCGGCCAGGACGCCAACACTTGGGCCGAACTCGCCTCCTTCCTGTCCGAACTGCTCGACGCCGGCACGGCGGTGGTCTCCGTGACGCACGACCAGGAATTCAGTGCGGTGCTCGGCGGCACCGAATTGCGGCTCGACTCCGCGGCCGCCGCCTTGGCGCCCGGCGCCCGCCAGAAAGCTGGTGCGGCATGAGGGACGTCCTGAGCCTGCACGGCAACCACGCCCTCCTCACCCGCGCCAACCCGCTGGCGAAGTTCGTGGCCGTTTTCGCGGTCACCCTGGTGCTGGCGCTGTCCATCGACTGGGTCTCCGCGTCCACCGCCCTGCTCGCCGAATTCGCCCTGTTCCCGCTTGTCGGCCTGACCCTGCGGTTGCTGTGGCAGCGCGGCTGGCCACTCATCCTCGCGGCTGCCCTGGGCGGCTGGAGCACAGCGATCCTGTCGGCGGACAGCGGAAGGACACTGCTCGACGTCGGCATCTGGTCCATGAGTGAAGGTTCGCTCGAGCTGGGGCTGGGGTTCATGCTGCGCGGCCTGGCGATCGCCCTGCCGGCAGTACTGCTGATGAGCTGCACCGACCCGACCGACCTCGCCGATGCCCTGGCGCAGAAGGCGAAGCTGCCGCACCGTTTCGTGCTGGGGACCCTGGCCGCGATGCGCCTGGTGGGGCTCATGGCCGAGGAATGGCAGACCATCGGCATGGCCCGCCGGGCCCGCGGCGTGGGTTCGCACGGCAGTCCCTTGCAGCGCCTGCGGGCAACCCTCGGGCAGAGCTTCGGACTGCTGGTCCAGGCGGTGCGCCGGGCCTCAAGACTCGCGGTGACCATGGAGGCGCGCGGCTTCGGCGGCTCCGAACGCACGTGGGCCCGGGAATCGAGCTACTCATTGCTGGACATGTGGGTGTTGCTGGGCGGGGCACTGATCTCCGCCGCGGCCGTGCTGGCAGCCGTTGCGGCCGGAACCTGGAACTTCGTTTTCTAGGTAGGGGTTCCTGGCTCCAGTGTTATGCCAGTTGCGCCTAGAGTGAGGTCTTCCGTGAACCTTTTCTCCGGCATCGGGCAATACAAGTTGTGAACACAGACAGAGACATCATCCGGCGATCGCGGGACAGCCCCGCAGAGTTCGCCGCGCTCTACGACCGGCATGCCTCGGTCATCTACCGCTATGCGGCCCGGCGCGCCGGTGATTTCGTTGCCGACGACGTTACTTCGGAGACCTTCCTTGCTGCCTTCGAGGGCCTGGATTCCTTCGACGAGCGGTGGGAGGACGCGCGGCCATGGCTATTCGGCATCGCCACCAATCTGCTGCGCCGGCACCACCGCGCCGAGGCCCGTCTGCTGAAAGCCATGGCGCGCTCCGCACCGCGGGAAGCCGGGGTGGACAGCACCGAGGTCGTGGCCGCGCAGGTAGATGCCGCCACGGCAACGGCCCGGCTGGCCAAGAGCCTGAAGGCCATGCCCGCGATCGACCGCGAAACCCTCCTCCTCTATGCCTGGGCCGACCTCAGCTACGAAGGCATCGCCGGCGCCATGGGCGTCCCGGTCGGGACCGTGCGTTCACGCCTGAACCGCGCCCGGCGCATCCTCCGCACCGGCTTGGGGCCGGTCAAACTTGATGAAACGGAAAGTGATCATGGACGACTTGCAGCTGCTCCGCGAAATGCGTAGCGACGTCGGAACCCCGGCCCAGGCAACACTGGCGCGGGGGCGCAACAAACTCCTCGGCAGGATTGATGCAGGGGCTGATTCAGGTACGATGCCCGACGGCGGTCCGCGCCGGCGGCGGGTTGTAGCCAGGCGCGTTGTACTCGCCGCGGCGGCCGCGGCGGTGCTGCTTGGCACTCTCGTGGCGGTCGATGTCGTGGCTCCCGGCGGCAAGCCCGGCGCTACTGCCGAGGCCGCAGAAGTGCTCAACAACGCGGCGGCCGCGGCGATCAAGACCTCCGATCCCGTGGTGAAGCCGGGGCAGTACTTGAAGGTCGACACGAAGGCTGTTTACGCCAGTTCCATGACCCGGGCCCAAGGAACTACGGTCTCTTGGTTGGAAACACAGGATGGTCAGGTTTACGTGCCGGCGGATAGGTCCGGTGAATGGGTGTGGAACCGTGAGGCCCGCGTACCCACAACGTTCTTTGGAAAGGAGTCCAAAGCTGAAGCCCAACGGTACGTCGCTTCAATGAATAGCGGTGCCGGTCCCCAGCTTGAGGGCGTCATCCGCGGGAAGGGCGGCGCCTTTTACGACAGCCCGCAGCAGATCCTGGGGTTGCCGCTTCTGGAGGCGATCAAAACCCTGCCACGCGAGCCGCGCAAGTTGCTCGACCTGATCTACGAAAAGACCGAGGGGAAGGGGCAGACGCCGGAGAGCGAGGCGCTGGTGACCATTGCTGATTCACTCCGTACCGGAGTCATTCCTGCCGACTTGCGGGCAGCAATGTACAAAGCTGCCGCGCTCATTCCGGGTGTCATCGTGGCGGATAAACAAGCGACGCTTGACGGGCGCAAGGGAGTTGCTTTGGGGATTCTGTGGGCCGAAGGGAAAGCGCGCCAGGACATCATTGTCGATCCTGAAACCGGGATGATGATCGGCGAACGAAATGTATCTCTCGCGGCATTGGACGGAATTCCAGCGAATACGGCTTTCGGGTGGACTGCCGTCAAGATCTCTGTGGTGGACTCGGCACCCTAGCCGGCCGTCCCTAACTGGTGCGGGCTGGGCGCGGGCGCCGCAGCGTCCGGGCCCAGCCGCCGTCGGGCTCTTAGCCCGGGCTATTCCCGACAGGAAAGATAGCCGCGTCAAGCCGCGGCCCGCCGTCGTCGCATATCGCACGACGTGACTATCGACACGCCGTATTGACGGGCCCTGCCGTAACGGGCGTCTAAGTAGATCATTTGTGATATTTTCTGGATATGACTCAGCCGACCGCAGAAAATGTTGGTCTCCTCCTCCGCGACGCCCGCGGAGAAAAGGGATGGACCCAGGGCCAGCTCGCAGCCGAGCTTGGCACCAGCCAGAGCGCGGTTGCCCGCATGGAACAGGGCAAGCAGAACCTCAGCCTGAAAATGATCGAGCGGCTCGAAGCGATCTTCGGCCGCAGCATCGTCAAGGTGGGCAAGCCGCAGATGACCCACCTGAGGGTGGAAGGCGGACGCACCTTGTCCGGCGCCGTCGACGTCAATAGCAGCAAGAACGCCGGCGTCGCGCTGCTGTGCGCCAGCCTCATCAACCGCGGCACCACTACGCTGCGCCGACTCGCGCGGATCGAGGAAGTCAACCGGATCGTGGAGGTGCTGACCTCGATCGGTGTCGAGTGCACCTGGCTCAACGGCAACGATCTGCGCATCCGCCGCCCCGAGGCACTGGACCTGGAATCCATGGATGTGGAGGCTGCCCGCCGCACCCGCAGCGTCATCATGCTGCTCGGCCCGCTGCTGGACCAGACTTCCGAATACAAGCTGCCCTACGCCGGCGGCTGCGACCTTGGCACCCGCACCGTGGAGCCGCACATGCAGGCGCTGCGCCAGTTCGGCCTCTCCGTGGAGGCGACTTCCGGCTTCTACGTGGTCCAGGCCCCGCCCGCGGATGATCACGACCGCTCCTTCGTCCTCACCGAGCGCGGCGACACCGTCACCGAGAACGCCATCATGGCCGCCGCCCACCGCCGCGGCACCACCGTGATCCGCAACGCCAGCCCGAACTACATGGTCCAGGACCTCTGCTTCTACCTGCAGGGACTGGGGGTGGTGATCGACGGCGTCGGGACCACTACGCTGCGGATCACCGGCCGGCCGGCGATCGACGTCGACATCGAGTACTACCCCTCCGAGGACCCGATCGAGGCGATGAGCCTCATCACCGCTGGCATCGTGACCAACTCCGAGGTGACCATTCGCCGGGTGCCGATCGAATTCATGGAAATCGAGCTGGCCACGCTGGAGCAGATGGGCCAGCAACTGGATGTCTCCGGTGAATACTTCGCGCGCAACGGCCGCACCCGCCTGGTGGATGTCACCACCAAGCCCTCCACGCTGCGTGCCCCCGAAGACAAGATCCACCCGATGCCGTTCCCGGGCCTGAACATCGACAACCTGCCCTTCTTCGCCGTGATCGCCGGCAACGCAGAGGGCCAGACGATGATCCACGACTGGGTCTACGAGAACCGGGCGATCTACCTGACCGAGCTCAACCGCCTGGGCGCCCAGGTGCAGCTGCTGGACCCGCACCGGATCTACGTCAACGGCCCCACCAAGTGGCGTGCCGCCGAGATCGGCTGCCCGCCGGCCCTCCGTCCCGCTGCCTGCCTGCTGCTGGCCATGCTCGCAGCCCGCGGCACCTCCGAGCTGCGCAACATCTACGTGATCGAGCGCGGCTACGAGGACCTGGCCGAGCGGCTGAACACCATCGGCGCCAAGATCGAGTACTTCCAGGACTAGGCGGCAGACATTCTGCTGGATCACCCGGGACCGGCCCAGGCCCAGGCCCGCAATCACCCGGGTAGGTGTGCTTTGCGGACCGGGTGATCCAGCAGAATGTGCTCACAGCCGACGCCGGCCCCGCTGCAGCATTGTGTGGATTTCCGCCAGAACGTGGCCCGGGCTGTTCCAGACCTGCTCCGGGGCGTAGCTCAGCGTCCCGTAGCCCAAGGCCTGTGCCGCGTTCAGCCGGGCCATGTCCTTCCGCCACGCATCCCGCGAACTGTGGAACTCGTAGCCGTTGACCTCCACGATGAGCCATCCATTGATCAGGAAGTCCACCCGGCCCACGCCCTCGATTTCGACCTGGCGCAGGAAATCGAAGCCGGCCGACTCGAACAGCAGCCGGGCACTGATCTCAGGCACGGACTCAGAAATACCGTCGGCTTTGGCCAGGCGCCTTCGCGCGTTTCCGTAGAAGTCGGCGGACAACTCGCTCGCCAGCATTGACCGCGGGATGCCGAAGGTTTCCATCGCCGACTGTGCGACCGCGATGGCATCCACCTCCGGCAGGCAAGTCAACGCGTGGATGGCCGTGTCCTCCACAGAAGCAACGGGCACCGCTTCCAACAGGGGGAACCGTGTGGACCCGTGCCGGATGAACCCTTTGCCGCGGCAATGGCGTGTGGCCAGGTGAAGACGTGCGGGCTTGTCCTTGAGCCAAAGTCCGTAGCGAAGGGCTGCGCTTGCGCAGGTGAGGTGCCCGTTGTTGAGAATTGCCCTGAGATATTCCGGGTCGGCCGTGGGAAGGGCCCACACTCCTTTTCGTGGTTGGCCCGCCCCTGCGGAGGCCAGTTTCCGGATCGCTGCTGGCGAGTGGCCATTGGCATGAAGCATGCCTACACGTGCCACTCCGCCGACTGAAACCAGATATTCGAATGCATCCATGGCTCCAGCTACTCACTGCTTCGCCGCCAGGCGGACGGGGAAAGCGTCGTATGTGGATGAATCCGGAGACATTCTGCTGGATCACCCGGGGGCCGGCCAGACCGAGGCCCGCAAATGCGCGCTTTGGCCGATCCCGAGGGGGGTGATCCAGCAAAATGTGCGCGGAGCCGGCAAGAACGCACCGGCAGCCGCTCGTCCGGCCTCCGGCCCCCGCAGCCACCTCCGCGCCCAAACCCGCTGTTCCGGCCCACAACCCCTGTAGCGCACAATTGTTCTGTGCGCACATTCGGTGTGGAAGAAGAACTGCTGATCGTCGATCCTGCGAGCGGCGAGCCGCTCGCCCTTGCCGATGCGCTCCTTGCCGGTTTCGGCGCCGCCGACGCCGAAGCAGCCGACGCCGGCGCAGCTGAACCCGCGGACACCCAAGACCCCGAGGACCCGGACACGGACGCGGACGAAGCGCACCGCGGCCTGCGCACCGGCCTCAGCCACGAACTCAAGCTCGAACAGCTCGAAACCCAGACCCGTCCCTGCCGCAGCCATGCGGAACTCCTGCGCCAGATCCGCCGTGGCCGGACTATGGCCAGCGATGCCGCCCGCAGCCACGGCGCGCGGATCGCCGCGCTGGCCACGTCACCGGTCGATTCGGCCACCCACACCACCCCGGACCCCCGCTACGCCATGATGCTGGAACGCTTTGGCATCACGGCCCACGAGCAATTGACCTGCGGATTCCATGTGCACACGGCCATCGAGTCCCCAGAGGAAGGCGTGGTGGTGCTGGACCATATCCGGGACAAGCTCGCCGTGCTCACGGCCATCAGTGCCAACTCCCCGTACTGGCGGGGCCTGGCCACGGGTTTCGAAAGCTACCGCACCCAGGCCTGGAACCGCTGGCCGTCCTCGGGTCCATCTGCGGTGTTTGGCTCCCTGCCTAACTACAGAAGGGTGGTGAGCCGCCTGATTGACACCGGGGTCCTCCTGGACGAGGGCATGATCTACTTCGACGCCAGGCTCTCGCGGAACAACCCCACGGTGGAGGTCAGGGTGGCAGACGTCTGCCTCCGTTCCGAGGACGCGGCGCTGATCGCGGTGCTGGTGCGGGCCATGGTAGAGACGGCGGTCCGGGAGTCCGCGGCGGGGGTCGAACCGGCTTCCGTGCCCACGGCGCTGCTGCGGATGGCATCGTGGCAGGCCAGCAACTTCGGCCTGCGCAACGACCTCTTGGACTTCGGGACGTTCCGGCCCGTTCCCGCAGCCGACGTCGTCTGGTCCCTTGTGGAGTACCTGGAACCCGTGCTTGCCGAACAGGGCGAGCTCGACCTCGCCCAGGCAGGCGTCGCCGAGGTACTGCGGCGCGGGAACGGTGCCACCGAACAGCGCCGCATCGCGAGTGAACAAAGCGAAAACGACGGCGGCCGGCCGGATCCTGCCGCGCTGGCCGCCGTCGTACGTCACGCTGTCCGGGAGACGATGCCGGAAGCCGCACCGGCATCCGACACCAAGTCCCTGCCGGTGCTCACCTGGGTGCGGCAGGACTGGCGCGGCGCCGATATCTAGGCCTGGCCGATATCTAGACCTGCTTGAGTGCCTGTTCCAGGTCGCGGATGAGGTCATCCACATCCTCAAGGCCCACGGAGAGGCGCACCACGCCGTCGCTGAGGCCGATGGCCGCACGGCCCTCCGGACCCATGGCGCGGTGGGTGGTGGTGGCGGGGTGGGTGATGAGGGACTTGGAGTCGCCCAGGTTGTTGGAGATGTCGATGACGTTGAGTCCGTCCAGCAGGGCGAACGCGGCGTCCTTCGCCGAACGCCCGCCCGACGGCAGGAGCTCGAAGGTCAGCACGGTGCCGCCGGCCTTCATCTGCTTCGCGGCGAGCTCGTACTGCGGGTGCGACTTCAGCAGCGGGTACTTGACCCAGCTGATGGCCGGCTGCTCCTCGAGCCATTCGGCGATCTTCAAGGCAGAGGCAGAGGAGTGGTTCACGCGCAGCCCGATGGTCTCCAGGCCCTTGGTCAGCACCCAGGCGTTGAACGCGGAAAGCGAAGGTCCGGTGTGCCGCATGAGCTGCTTGACCGGGCCGTCGATGAATTCCTTGGTGCCGAGGATCGCTCCGCCCAGCACGCGGCCCTGGCCGTCGATGTGCTTGGTGCCGGAGTAGACGATCACGTCCGCGCCGAGCTCGCCGCAGCGCTGCAGCAGGGGAGTGGCGAAGACATTGTCGACGACGACGGTCGCACCGGCCGCGTGGGCCAGCTCGCTGACCGCGGCGATGTCCACGATTTCCTGCATCGGGTTGGAGGGCGACTCGAAGAAGACGGCGGTGGTCGGCTTGGACAAGGCCTCGCGCCACTGCTCAAGGTCCGGCCCGTCCACGAACACCGTCTCCACGCCCCAGCGCGGCAGGATCTCGTTGAGGATCACGAAGCAGGAGCCGAAAAGCGAGCGGGCAGCGACTACCCGGTCGCCGGCGGCCAGCAGGGCGCCGAGCGCGGTGAACACGGCGGACATGCCGGACGCCGTCGCGAAGCACGCCTCGGTGCCTTCCAGCAGGCGGAGGCGCTCCTGGAAGGTGGCCACGGAGGGATTGCCGTAGCGGGAGTAGACGAAGCGCTCGTCCTCGCCGGTGAAGGCGCGCTCGGCGGCGGCTGCGGACTCGTAGACGAAGCCCGAGTTCAGGAACACGGCCTCGGACGTTTCCTGGAAGTTGCTGCGGTCAAGACCGCCGCGGACGGCCTGGGTGTCGGGGCTCCAGGTGGCGGCGTCGGGATTGAAAGTCACTTAGATGTTCCCCAGGTTCGTAGGCAGTCCGCGGTTCTTCCAGCCGTTCACGGTGCGTTCGCCGTAGCGGTCGGGCTCCCCCTCGAAGCCTTCCAGCACGTTGTAGGCGGTGAAGCCGGCCTGCGTTGCGGCGATGGCGGCCGAGATGGAGCGCTGCCCGGAGCGACAGATAAAGATGAGCTCGACGTTGCTGTCCTCGGGGGCCTGCTGCTTGAGCTCCTCGACGAAGTTGCCGTTCGGGATCCCGCCGGCGAAGTTCCACTGGATGAACAGGGGGTCGTTATCCGTGGCCTTGGTGTCCGGGATTCCGATGTGCGCCCACTCGGCTTCGGTGCGCACGTCCACCAGGATGGCGCCTTCTTCGAGCTTGGCCCAGGCGTCCTGGGGGCTCAGGTCTCCGGCGTAGCTCATGCGTGTCCCTCGAATGCTTCCTCGTCGTCGTAGCCTTCGAGCTCGTCGACGGCGCTGGCCACCGCTGCGTCCGCGCTTGCGACGGCGGCAGGCAGGACGACTGCCTGCGCCACGATCACGCTGGTGCCGTTGAAGGTCGCTGCCGGGCCGCCGTGCAGTACGTAGCCTTCGGCGAGGGCGGTGGAAATCCGCTCGCAGAATTCGCGGGTGTCCGGGCCGGTAATGAGGCGGTAGGAGAGTTGTTCTTCGCTTGGTTCAGGCATTGGTGCTCCTCAGTCACGCTTGCAGTTCGAAAAGTGTCGATACGCCGAGTAGTCACCTGAGGCACCCCGCCGGGAGAGAGGGTTGCCGACCAGCAAGTCAGGGCTTCACGCTGGTGCTCATTACTCAATAAGAAAAATAACATCGGCGACGACGGCCCGCAGTTCGGCTGCCGTCATGTTCCGTAATCGGGCCGCAGCTCAGTGCAGTTGTTCCGTGCAGCTTAGGTAGGCAAACCGGCCCGGAGGGAGTCTCCGGGCGCCTGGGTGCACGATGCCCTGGCAAAACGTTCGGGCAGATACGGCCGGGACGCCCGCGAACGCTGTACCCTGTGCTGGCACAATGGCATAATTTTCAAATCAGGTCTGCAATGCCGAATCCAGCTGGGGGATCGCATGCACGCTCTCGAAAACCTGCGCGCGGGTACCGAACGTCCGTCAGGTAGGGATACACCGCGGGAAACTTCGGCCTACACCAAAGCCGGTATCTCGGCGTGGGCGGCGCAGCTTGGCACACCGGCCCCAGAGGCGCCGCGGTCCCGCCGGATGGCACACATCGGCGGCATCAGCGCGATCTCCGCCCTGGTGCTCTACTTGGCCTGGCGCATCATATTCACCCTGCCGGCGAACGGAGCGAACCTCGTCGTTGCCTGGGTGCTGGTCGCCTTCGAAGCCCTGCCGCTTGCCGGGATCGTCCTGAAGACGATCACCATCTGGAACATCGACAGTGCCGCGCCGGAAGAGCCCAAGCAGAAGCTGCGCACCGCGGTCCTGATCCCTACGTACAACGAGCCCGTTGAGGTGCTCTCCCCGACGGTCGCGGCAGCCTGCGCCCTGCAGCCTGCCCATGAAACGTGGGTGCTCGACGACGGCAGCCGGCCCTGGGTTGCCGAAATGTGCCGCTCCTTCGGTGCCCGGTATGTGAGCCGGCCGAGCCACGAGCACGCCAAGGCAGGCAACATGAACCACGCCCTGAAGCTCATGGCCCGGGAGGAGGCGGCCGGCGGGGAAGCCATCGACATCATCGCCGTGCTGGACTGCGACCACGTTCCGCTTCCCACCTTCCTCACGGCCACCCTGGGATGGTTCAACGATGACCGGATCGCGCTCGTGCAGGGACCGCAGGCCTTCTACAATTCGGGCGCCTTCGACGACGACGGCATCGCCGGGGAACAGGGACTTTTCTTCAATGTGCTGATGCCGGGCCCGCAATGTCGCAGAGGCGGGACCGTTCTGGTGCGGCTCAACGTCCCTCCTCCGCGTGAAGGCGCTCCGCGAAGTCGGCGGCGTGGCCACCGAGACCATCACCGAAGACCTCCACACGACGCTCAAGCTCATCCGCCACGGCTGGAGGACCGTCTACCACCACCAGACCCTCGCCGTGGGGCTGGCCCCGGCAACCGCCGAGCAGTACCTCCTGCAGCGCCGCCGCTGGGGCATGGGCGCCATGCAGATCCTGGCCTACGAGAAGCTCTGGAAGGCCAAGAGTTGGATGTCGTGGCGCAATTTCCACGAGTACCTCAACGGGACCCTCTGGTGGCTGGAGGGTCTCGCCACCCTGCTGGCCTTCTTCGTCCCCTTGTTCATCCTGTTTTCCGGTGCGCAGACCACCACCGCCGGGCCCATCGAATTCACCATCGCGTTCACCGCGATGTTCTTCATCCGTTTGTGGGGGACCAAGAGGCTCCTGCGGCACCAGATCCACTGGCCCACGGCGTTCGCGTTGCGGATCTTCCGCATCCCGATCGGGCTGGCCTGCTCCTGGTGGCTGCTTTCCCGCAAGACCCTCGAATTCCAGGTCACGCCGAAGGGCGCGTCCAATGAGCGCAACCGGGGTCGTGTGCCATGGATGATCTACGTGATGATTGCCGTCGTCATCGTGGCGCTCCTGTATGCGGCGGCCGGGGTCTGGGGCTGGGTCCCGTGGGCTTCGGGTCCGGGGTCGACAGTGGCGTCCGGGGTCTGGCTTGCGGTCGCCGGCATGGTTCTGCTGCTGGGCGCCTTGCGCATCCGGGCGAGCGAGTATGCGACTTCCAGGCGGGACGCCTACAGGTTCAGTGTCCAGGTGCCGGTGACGGTGGGCGGCTGCCGCGGTGAACTGGTCGATATCTCGATGGGCGGGGCAGCCGTGAGGGTGCTGTCCGGTGAGCTGCCGGAGTCAGGCCCGGTCCAGCTCATCCTGCCGGGCGCCGCTCCGCTGACCCTGCACATTGTGCGGGCATGGTCGACGCCGGACGGGTCCCTGATGGTCTCGCTCCGTGACCTCCGGGGGGAGTGGGCCATTTACAGCGCCATGGCGCTGTGGCTGTTCCACACCCCGCCCGGCGCCGTTCCCGGACTGCCCGACGGCGTCCCTGTTGCAGCCTTGAGGGGTGCGCCGTGAGGGTCCGTAAGCCTTGGCTTTGGTGGACGTTGATTTCCGGCGCTGTGGTGCCGGGACTTGCTGCGTGGTTCTGGTGGCATCCGGCGACTGCCGGGTCCCAGACCTTGGGCGATTTCGCGATCCTGTGCTGCGCCCTCGCCGCAGCGGCGAGCTGCGCCGCCGCTGCCCGTCGGGAACGGGAAAACGCCAAGGCCTGGTGGTTCATGGCAGCGGCGGCCCTTGTCTGGTCCGCGGGAATGGCCTTGTGGACTTTCTATGGACTGAGCCTGGACCACGTGTATCCCTTCCCGTCGCCGGCTGATGCACTCTTTCTTTTGTATGCGGTGCCCGCGGCGATCGGGCTCTTTGCCTTTCCCCGTCCTGCGACGTCCACCGCCCCGCCGGTGCGTACTGTGCTGGACGCGGCTGTCATTGCCAGCTCCACGCTTTTCATCAGCTGGGTGACTGTGCTTGGACCGATCTACCAGAACGCGGGACAGGACGCCGTCGCCTGGCTGACCTTGATGGGCTATCCCATCGTCGACGTCGGCCTGGGCTCCCTGGTGTTCGTGCTCACCATGCGGCGCGCCCGCCGGGAGCGCTTGCAATGGTCGTGTCTCGGTCTCGGCGTGGTGGTGCTGGCAGTCACGGACAGCATCTACGTCAGGTTGTCTGCGGAGGGAGTCACGGGTTCCACAGGGACAATCCTTGCGGCCGGGTGGATGTACGCCTTCCTGCTGATCGGACTTGCGCCTCTGATTCCCCACTGGGCAGGCGGGCGCAAGGAACCGCTGTGGAACTCCTTGGCCCTCGAAATGCTGCCGTACGCACCCGCGGTGGGTGCCGTCGTGGTGGCCCCGGCCCGGCTCAGGGACCAGGCGGACCCGGTCCTGCTGTTCACCGGTCTAGCTGCTTTCGTGCTGGTGGTCATCCGGCAGTTCTTCATCATCTACCAGAACGTCACGCTCACCAGATACCTGGAGGCCAAGGTTGCCGCGCGCACGGCGGAGCTTGAAGGCTTGGGTGCCATTGTGAGCTACTCTGCCGATGCGATTGTCGGCAAGACGCCCGACGGGGTCATCACGAGTTGGAACCCCGCGGCGGAGCGCCTCTACGGCTACCACGCCGCCGAGGCCGTGGGCCGGCACGCGGACTTCATGATCCCGGAGCGTCTCCGGGCGCAGGAAAATGCCTTCCTTGCTGACGTCGCAGCCACCGGGACAACCCACACCTACGAAAGCGAACGGGTGCGCAGCGACGGACTGCTGGTGCCGATATCCCTGACGATTTCCCCTATCAGCGGTGCCGGCGGCATCCATGGCGTGGCTACGATCGCGCGGGACATTACCGAACGCCTGCGGAACCAGGCCGAACTGGTCGCAGCCCGGGAAGCCGCGGAAGAGGCCAGCCGCTTGAAGTCGGAGTTCCTGGCCACAATGAGCCACGAGATCCGCACCCCAATGAACGGCATCATCGGCCTGACCGGCGTGCTGCTCGATACCGAGCTCGACGAACGTCAGCAGCAGTACGCGAACGGCGTGCGGGTTGCGGCGGACGCCCTGCTATCGCTCATCAATGACATCCTCGATTTTTCCAAGCTCGAAGCCGGAAAGGTGGAGCTCGACCCCGAACCGTTCGATCCCCGGCTCCTTGTTGAGGAGGTCGCGGGCCTCCTGGCCGAAGCGGCAAGGGAAAAGGACCTGGAGCTCATGGCTTACTGCCGCCCGGAGGTCCCGGTCTCGCTCCTTGGCGACGCAGGGCGCATCCGCCAGGTCCTCCTTAACCTGGCCTCGAATGCCGTGAAATTCACCGAAGCCGGAGAGGTCGCCATCCGGGTGGGCGTCGCGGGACAGGACGCCGGGCGGACTACCGTCCGCTTTGAAGTCCGGGACACCGGAATCGGCATCGACGCGGCAGACCATGACCGGCTCTTTGAACCGTTCCTGCAGGCGGATGCGTCCACTACGCGCAAGTACGGCGGGACGGGCCTGGGCCTGGCGATCTGCCGGCGGCTCACTGAAGCCATGGGCGGCGAAATCGGCCTGACGAGCACTCCCGGCAGCGGTAGTACGTTCTGGATCAGCGTTCCCTTGCCGGTGACGGATCCGACGACGCTGCCGGCCCAGCCTCCCTACGCCCAGACAGAGGGGCTGCGCGTGTTGGTCGTCGACGACAACGCGAGCAACCGGATGATCCTCGAGGCGCAGCTGGCCGGCTGGAAGATGCAGGCCGACGCCGTCGGAGGCGCGCGGCATGCGCTGAAGCGGGCGCGTGAGGAAGCCGAAGCAGGCCATCCCTACGACCTTGCCGTGCTCGACATGTGCATGCCGGACATGGACGGCGTGGAGCTTGCCCGGCTGCTGAGTGCGGATGAAGCCCTGAAGTCCATGAAGCTCATCCTGCTTACGTCCACGATGCAGGTGGACCGGCAGGAACTGAGGGCGGCCGGGATCAGGGAATGGCTCACAAAGCCGGTGCGCAGCTCGGAGTTCTATGACCGGCTGATACGCCTCATTGCCGGGCCCGTGGTGCCTGCTGCGGCTCCCGCCCCGGCCACGATGCACGCGGAAGACCACAGGGGCGAAGGACTTGTGCTGGTTGTCGAGGACAACGAGATCAACAAACTCGTGGCCCGCAGCATGGTCGCGAAACTCGGGTACGGGGTGGACGTTGTTTCCGACGGCGCCGAAGCCGTGGCCGCGACCGCTTCAAAGCACTACGACGCCGTCCTGATGGACTGCCACATGCCGGTGCTGGACGGCTTCGAAGCCACCCGGATCATCCGGGCGAGGACCTCCAGCGGACCCAGGATCCCGATCATCGCCATGACGGCCGGCGCAATGGACGAGGACCGGGAGCGCTGCCTGAACGCAGGCATGGATGATTACCTTTCCAAGCCCGTGGATGAGGGGAAGCTGCGGTCCGTGCTGGCCCAGTGGATACCCCGCAAAGCGTCCGACGGCGGCGGTGCGGCGGACAAGGCCGCCCTCCCTCGGGCGGAAGCCGAGTCTGTCGGCGGACCGGAAGCGGAGTCCGTTAGGGAGCCGAAGCCCGGGACGGTTAGGGAGACGGAGCCTGCCGGTGCCGGTGGGGTGCTCCTTCCGGACCTCGTCGGTCCCGTCCTCGATCCGGCCAGGTTGGCGACCCTGCGCTCCCTTGGACCGGCGGATGGCCGGGGGCTGCTTCCCGCCGCGGCCCAGGCATTCAAGGGCGAGATCCTGCCCTCCCTCGAGGGGATCCGGGCTGCCGCTGCCCATGGCGGCGATGCCCTGGGCAGGGCGGCCCACAGGCTGAAGGGCGCTGCCGCCAACATCGGGGCCACGCGTGCTGCAGGGCTGTGCCTGCAACTCGAGCAGGTGGGCCCGGGCTCTTCCGGCGCGGGGCTGGAAACCATCGAGCTTCTGGAAGCCGAGCTGGCCCTCGTGGCGGAGGCCCTGGACGAGGCGCTGTTCACTGCGCCATGAGGGTCCTGGTTGCAGACGACGACTATGGCTCGCGGCTGGTGGCACAGGCCGCCGTCGAGCAATCCGGCCACGAATGCATCGCGGCGGCGGACGGCGCCGCCGCGTGGGAGCTGTACCAGCGTTACCGCCCGCAGGCGGTAGTGAGCGATCTGGAGATGCCCGGGATGGACGGGCTTGCCCTCTGCCGTGCCATCCGCGAGGCGGAGAGCGATTCGTACACCTACCTGGTTCTGGTCACCTCGCACGGCTCGAGGGAGGCAGTGGTGGCCGGCATGAACGCGGGCGCGGACGATTACATGACCAAGCCCCTGGATCCTTTCACCCTGCACACCCGGCTGCTGGTCGCCGAACGGGTCACCTCCTTGCACGCCGATCTTGCGCGCTACCGTGCGGCCCTGGCCGAACAGGCCCGCACGGACCCGCTGACCAAGCTGCGGAACCGGCTGACATTGGCCGAAGACCTGGAACAGCTTCGTAAAACCTCGGAACACGCGGGCGAGCAATTCAGCGTGGTCCTGTGCGACGTCGACTACTTCAAGCGGTACAACGACCTGTACGGCCACCAGGCCGGTGATGCCGCGCTGCGGGCCGTGGCAGACGTCCTGGCGCGGCAGGTGCGGCAGAGCGACGGCGTGTACCGCTTCGGGGGCGAAGAGTTCCTGATCGTGCTGCCCCGGCAGTCTCCGTCCGGTGCCCGGGCCTTCATGGGACGGGCATTCGAGGCGGTGCGCGAACTGGAGATCGCGCACTCGGGAAATCCGCCGGGGATGCTCACGTTGAGCGGCGGGATAGCGGCGTGCACGGACAGCCACCGGGTCAGCGTCGACACACTGCTAAACGAGGCCGATCTCGCCCTCTACGAAGCCAAGGCTTCAGGGCGGAACCGGTTGATGGTTTCAGAACCGCATGCTTCCGGACTGGCATTGCACGGCGGCAGTTGACCAGGACGCCGCAAACCGGGCCGCAGACCGCGTGCCACCAGGGGCCACAGGGTTGCCGCGCGACAAGTTTGCGGCACGGCCCTTTCTGAAAGGAACAAACGTAGTGAGTGGTGTGCCCTTTGCCGGCGTTGTCGGAGCCATTGTCCTTGCCGCAGCGCTTGCCGTTGCTCCACCAACCACCACCGCTGCGAACGCGACGCCGATTGTGGCGGGAACCATCCCTACCGGGACCGGCCCCGAATTTGTGGCGGTCGATACCGCAAACGGCACCCTGTACGTCACCAATGCCGTCGAAGACACGGTGTCCGTGGTGAGCGGCACCGGTGCGGCCAGCACCATCCGTGTCGGAAACCTGCCGGAGGGCCTGGCAGTCGATTCAGGCACCCACAAGGTCTATGTGGCCAACTATTGGGGCAACTCTGTGTCGGTAATCCAAGGCACCACCGTAACGGCCACCATCCCCGTGGGCACATCCCCGTACGCGGTCGCCGTGGACCCCGGCACGCACACGGTTTACGTGACCAACTCCCAGGGAAACACCGTATCGGTGATTAACGGAGACCGGGTGACCAGCACGATTCCGGTCGGCCACGGGCCCTACGGAGTGGCCGTCGATCCCGGAACGCACACCGCATACGTCACCAACCTCTACGACGGCACGATGTCCGTCATCGATGGCAACGACGTCAGCAGCGTCATCGGCCTTCAGGAAGGCGTGACCGGCGTGGCCGTGGATCCGTCAACCCACACCGTCTACGCCGTCAATCCGTCCGCGGTGAGTTTGAACGTGGTCAAGGGGACCCAGGTGACTACCTCGAATCCCTTTGGGGAGAGCAACCCGCACCAAGTGGCGGTCGACCCGGCAAACCACTCGATATACGTGACCCATTCGTATGCAGACAAGGTGTCCGTGATTGACGGGACAACCGTCTCCGGGGTTCTTCCGGTGGGCGCCCAGCCTATCGGTGTCGCCGTCGACCCCGGGACACACACCGTGTACGTCGCCAACTCCGGCAGCGGTACCGTCTCGGTAATCAAAGATGCGCCTGCTCAGGAATCGAGCGGTGAGGATTTCAGCGGTGACGGCGCCGTTGATGTCCTTGCGCGGGATTCCTCGGGGTCGTTGTGGTTGTATCCGGGGAACGGGCATGGCGGGTGGTTGGCGCGGGTGCGGGTCGGCGGGGGCTGGAATGTGATGTCGGCACTGGTGGGGCCGGGGGATTTCAATGGTGATGGCCGGGTGGATGTCCTTGCGCGGGATTCGTCGGGCTCGTTGTGGTTGTATCCGGGGAACGGGCATGGTGGGTGGTTGGCGCGGGTGCGGGTCGGCGGGGGCTGGAATGTGATGACGGCCCTGGTGGGGCCGGGGGATTTCAATGGTGATGGCCGGGTGGATGTCCTTGCGCGGGATTCCTCGGGGTCGTTGTGGTTGTATCCGGGGAACGGGCATGGTGGGTGGTTGGCGCGGGTGCGGGTCGGCGGGGGCTGGAATGTGATGACGGCCCTGGTGGGGCCGGGGGATTTCAATGGTGATGGCCGGGTGGATGTGCTGGCGCGGGATTCCTCGGGCTCGTTGTGGTTGTATCCGGGGAACGGGCATGGTGGGTGGTTGGCGCGGGTGCGGGTCGGCGGGGGCTGGAATGTGATGACGGCCCTGGTGGGGCCGGGGGATTTCAACGGGGACGTAAACGTCGACATGCTGGCGCGGGATTCGTCGGGGTCGTTGTGGTTGTATCCGGGGAACGGGCATGGTGGGTGGTTGGCGCGGGTGCGGGTCGGCGGGGGCTGGAACGTGATGACGGCCCTTCTTTAGCCCCTGACCGACGGGGAGCCTGCCGGTGGGGCGCGCCGATCCCGGCCGCGCCGCGCCCCACCGGGCCGTTATTGAACCGCGACGCGCCCGCCTGCGACCCGCTCGTCCGCGGACTGCCCGCCTGCGACCCGCTCGTCCGCGGACTGCCCGCCTGCGACCCGCTCGTCCGCGGACTGCCCGCCTGCGACCCGCTCGTCCGCGGACTGCCCGCCTGCCACCCGCTCGTCCGCGGACTGCCCGCCTGCCAGCCGCCGGATCAGCTCCGCCTGCGCGGGAAACGCACCCACGAGCTCTCCGATCTGCTCCTCCGTGGGTTTCGCCGAATCGCTTGCTTCGTAGCCTGGCGACAGGCTGCAGCTGACCAGCGCGAACCCGGGTCCCGCCAGTTCCGCGCCGAACCAGGTGGAATGCGGCGCGGCTCCGTGCAGGATCTGGCCTGCATCCGGATCCGGGCCGAACTCCGTCTCTGAGTACCCGTCTTCCCTGGAGAAGACGTGCAGCCTGACGGGCGCACCCAAGTGGAAGAACCACAGCTCGTCCTGTTTGAGCGTATGCAGCTGCAGGACCTCGCCGGCTTCCAGCAGATACCAATTGGAGCTGTAGAGCGGATGGTCGGCGCCGCCGAAACGCGGCGGCAGGGCCGGGCCGGGAATGGCCTCATTGCTCACCATGGCCGACGCGAACCACCCGCCAACCCCCGACGGCGTCATCCCCAGCCGCTTGATCCACCCCTTTGCGCCGGGCCCACCGGCGCCGATGTCACTCATTGGGCGGATCCGCCAGGGAAAAGCACACCGTGATCCCGATGATCGCGCCGGTGTCCAGCGAGCGGAGGAGGCCCTTCTGCGTCACGATGTCCACGTTCACCATGCCGCCGTCCTTGATGGGCACTTCGATGGTTTCGTGGAAGTTCAGCAGGGGATTTCCGCTTGCCATGACCTCCTTGTCGTGCGCCACGTGTTCAGCACGCGAGTCCTGGTGTCCGATCAGCTCGTCTTTGCTCATGCCCACCAGATCGGCGAAGTTCTGGTTGACCCACAGGAACACCGAATTCGCGTCCTTCACCACCCAATAGACGCCGTCCTGCTTGTCCAGCACATCGGCCACGGTCATGGGCGGCACCGTCGGCAGGGCGGACGGCTCCACCGCCTGGGCGGCGGTCACCGCGCAACTCCCTTGCCGCCGTCGGCCTCCAGCCTTTCGGCAAGATCCTGGGCCAGGGCCACCATGGTCATGGTCGGGTTCCAGGAACCGCCGGTGGGCCACAGCGAGCCGCCGGAGACGAAGACGTTCTCGACGCCGTTGAGGCGGTAGTCGACCCCGACGACGGCGTCCTCTTCTTCGCCGATCGGAAGGCTCGAGCTTTCATGCACCAGGCCCGGGACGCGGCGCTCGGGGATGCCGGGGCGGTCGGCGGCCCAGCTTCCCGTGTTCGGGTCGCCGTGCCAGTACTCCACGCGGCCGGCCCCGCCCGGGGAAAGCACGCGCTCCAGCATTTGGAAGGTACCTTCGTCCATGGTGTCCCAGGTGTCGTCGTCAGTGGCATTGGCCAGCACCTGCAGGGTCACGTTGGCGGTGGTGTCCATCCCGCCGGAAAGGCGCAGGTGGTTCTCCGGATTGGATTCGTCCAGCTCGCCGAGCACTGCGCAGACAAACACCAGGTAATCCTCCGAGGACAGCAGCTGTGCCATGGACGCCGTGGCCACGACATCCGGGGCATAGCGTTCGGATTTCTGGGCGTTTTCGGCCGGTTTCCGGTCCGAGAGGACGGAGAGCTGCACGTGGTACTGCATGCCTGCCGCGCTCTTGCCTGCCATGTAGATGGCCGCCAGTTCCAGTTCGCCGAGGGCCTCGCTGAACTCGTAGTCCTGGCGCGGAATCCTGGCCACCACCGAGGTGATGAAGTGCGCGCTGAAGCTTTCGCCGGCCCGCGGGACCTGGGGGAAGGAATTGAGCACCAGGGTCGCCGGGGGAAGCGTGCCCATGGCCAGGACCAGGTTGGCGTCGCCGACGTTCACCACGCCGCGGCTCGTGTCCAGGGCCGTGGCCCGGCCGTCCTGCTGGATCACGGATTTCACGGTGCAGTCGGTGACAACGCGCAGTGGCGAACCCTTGCCCTCCGAGGCAAGGAGCTGCTGCCTGTCTGAAAGCTCAAGCAGGACGGCCGGCGTCGAGAACTTCGCGAAATCGATGCCCGAGGTAGCGCCGGAGGCCGCGGCCAGCGGAGCCGGCATGGAGCGCGTGGCGGAATCGATCCCGTGCAGGCCCGCGGCAAGCCGCTCCTGGAGGGCCTTCTGCATGATCCCGTACACCGGGCGGGTGTTGTTGATGAGATCAACGAGGTCGGCCGAGGCCCCGGCGTCGATCTGGTCGGCCGGAACGACGTTGAGCAGGTCCTCTGCCGTGCTGAAATGGGCCTTGGCGGCGTCCATGACGGCGCGCGGCCAGCCCCGCATTTCGTCTTCCTCCGGGCGGGGACACCAGGCGCTCCACATGATGGAGCGGCCGCCGTAGAAGGGGACCATGCCGTGCTGCCAGGAAATCTTGCCTGCCGGTTGGCCTGCCGTGGCAGCGGCGAGGGTCCACGGGAAGGTCTCGGAGAGCCCGCCGAGAGTCTCACGGTACGGCAGGGGCAGGTTCTGGAAATGTTGTGGCAGGAAGAACGGACCGCGCTCGATAATGAGGATCCGCGCATGCGGATTGACGGTCAATGTCCGCTCGGCAAAGGCGTAGCCGCAGAATCCGCTGCCGATCACGATATGGTCGAATTGTTCTTCTTCGCGGACCGTTTTCCATTCTCCTTCGCTCAGGAAAAATACGTGGTCCATCACCTTCTGCGGTGAAGGATCCTGCGGTCCGGGCGTGGGAAATCCGTGCTTGAAATTCTGGGACGAAGAAACTGCACTCACAATGAAGCCCCCATCAGTCTCGCTGTTTTCACGACGCCGTGAAAACAGGTGCCCGGCCGGACGGAATGGGAATTCACCCGCCCCAGCAGGGATCACAGGCATTAGTGAACCACCGATGGAATACGTTCACAATAGAATTCAGCCGATGAAATTCGGCAGCCAGCATCGCGGCCGTAATTGCAAGTCGGGTATCGCTTGATATCCGGCAATTGTGTGTCAAACGAGGTCGAAAAGGCGTGACACGGCGGAAAATATCCGGCAGCGCCAACTGCTCATATGCCGACTACTCGATCCCGGCGAACAGCTCGTTCAGTTCGGCTGTCAGCTGCTTGCGCAGGGCCGGGGTGCCGATCTCGCGGCCGTCCACATGGTTGACCGGCGCGATCAGCCGGATGCTGGAAATCAGCCAGACGGCGTCGGCGTCGTACAGGTCCTGGGTGACCAGCGGGCCGTAGCCGAGCTCCCAGCCAGCGGCCTTGGCCTTGGCGAACAGGGCGCCCTGGGAGGTGCCGGGCAGGATGCCGCTGTCCAGCTGCGGTGTGATGAGCCGCTTGACGGTGCGCTGGGAGCCGCTGCCGGCGTCGACCGTTTCCACGTGCGCCAGCAGCACGGTCGACGTCGGACCCTCCAGGACGCGGCCGTCGGTGGAGATGAAGATTGCGTCATCGGCGCCCTGCTTGTGCGCGTAGCGCAGCGCCGCCATGTTCACCGCGTAGGACAGCGTCTTGGCGCCGAGCAGCAACCAGGGGGCGCGCTCGCCCGCCTCGGCGTCGAAACCGCGGTCCAGCAGGACGACGTCGATCCCCGTCTCCCGCTGCCGGCGGCTGCCCGCTGGGGACGGCGAAGCCTGGATCCAGCAGGTGGGGGCGGAGGCGCCCTCCACGCCGCGGGTCACCAGGAGCTTGACAACTACTTCGTCCGATTCCGGTTCCGGGGCGGGGAACGTGCCGCGGTATTCGGTGATCGCCGTTTCGATGGCGCGGCGCCAGGTCTCCTGCTCCGGGATCACCAGGTCGAGCGCACGGGCCGATGCCTGCAGCCGGTTCAGGTGTGCGTGCACCTTCCGTGCATGGCCGCCGACGGCGAGCAGGGACTCGAAGACTCCGTCGCCGCGTGTGGCACCCAGGTCCGTTGCCATCAGCTGGGGCTGGGTGGCGTCGACGATGCGGCCGTTCTCGAACGCAGGATCAAGGAACACGAGAACCGTGGGAGCGGGGAGAGTCATGGTTCCAGCTTAGTGCGGGAGCGCGCGGCTACGCTGGTCCTCTAACAGCTATGGGAACTGTGGGGGTTTGAGTGCTTTTTCCTTTCGAAGTGGGGACCGATTGGACCTGGCCCTTGGCCGTGTGGGCGCTCGCGGAAATCGTCCTGCGCATCGTGCTTCTGGGCATCATTCCGGGCAACCGCCGCCCCACCACGGCCATGGCTTGGCTGTTGGTTGTTTTCCTCGTGCCGTCGGTGGGCTTCGTGCTGTTCCTGCTTTTCGGAAATTTCCGGCTGTCCCGGCGCCGCCGCGAACAGCAGGCGGAGGTCAACGAGCGGGTGCGGGCGGGCGCCTCGGCGATGGCCGACGTCGTGAGCAGATACTCCGGACCGGAATGGGTGAGCTCGGCCGCGGAACTGAACCGCCGGCTCGGCTCGCTGCCCATGGTGGACGGGAACTCGGTGCAGCTGATCCCGGGCTACCAGGAGTCGATCGAGGCCATGACCGATGCCATCCGCGGTGCCCGGAATTACGTCAACGCCGAGTTCTACATCATGAGCAGTGATGCCGTCACGGACGGGCTGCTCGGCGAACTTGAGAAGGCGGCGGAACGCGGCGTCCGCGTGCGGCTCCTGTTCGACCACATCGGAACCCTGCGGGTGCGTGGCTACCGCCGGCTGATCCGCCGACTCAAGGCCAGCCGGATCCAGTGGAAGCGGATGCTGCCCGTCCTGCCGATCCACGGCCAGTGGCGCCGCCCGGACCTGCGGAACCACCGCAAGATTCTGGTGATCGACGGCGAGACCGCCTTCACGGGATCGCAGAACCTGATCGAACCCTCCTACAACAATCCCCATCACCGCCGGGCCGGCCGGAAGTGGGTGGAGCTCATGGCACGCCTGGAGGGCCCGATCGTGGCGACCCTGAACGTCGTGTTCGCCACGGACTGGCTCAGCGAAACCGAGGAGTCCCTCGAATCCCAGCTGCAACTGCCGGACCACCCGCGCCGTGGCACGGTCACGGCCCAGGTGGTGCCCAGCGGCCCCGGGTTCGTCACCGAGAACAACCTGCGCCTATTCAACACTCTGATCTATTCGGCCCAGCACCGAATTTCCATCTGCAGTCCGTACTTCGTGCCGGATGATTCCCTGCTTTACGCGATCACCACGGCGGCCCAGCGCGGGGTGGACGTGGAACTCTTCGTCTCGGAGAAGGGCGACCAGTTCCTGGTGCATCATGCGCAGCGTTCCTACTACAAGGCGCTGCTGGAGGCGGGCGTGCGTATCTACCTCTACCGGGCGCCCCTCGTGCTGCACGCAAAGCACTTCACGATCGACGACGAAGTGTCGGTCCTGGGATCGAGCAACATGGACATGCGCTCCTTCTCGCTCAACATGGAGGTTTCGGTGATGCTGTTGGGCGCGGAAACCGTGGACCTGATGCGCTCGGTGGAACAGAGCTACCGGGAGGAAAGCTTCGAGCTGACCCTCGGGGACTGGCTGCACCGGCCGATGCTGGCGAAGTACGTGGACAACGTGGCGAGGCTGACCGCAACACTGCAGTAGCCTGGCCCTTGTGCGGCCATGGGCAGTGTTGCCCATGGCAGCGCCCCGGGCTCCGTGGAAGGATTTGGGCGAAGCCTTACTACCAACCGCACTCTTACCCGGGGGAAAAATGACATTCTACGGCGCTGATGTAGAGCAACTCCGGGCCCTGGCCAAGGCTGCCGACAAGGCGGCCACTTTGCTGAGCACCAAGGCGGCAACCCTGCAGGGCCAGATCATGGCCGCCCCCTGGAAGGGCAACGACGCCGAAGGCTTCAAGCATGACTGGACCGGCCGCCACCGCCCCAGCCTGGACAAAGTCGTGGAAAGCCTGCGGCAGAATTCCAGGATCCTGCTCCAACACGCCGACGAGCAGGAAAAGGCCTCAGACCGCGGCACTGGCGGCACCAGCATGAGCTTCTCGGAGAAGACCCAGGAAATGGCCGACGCCGCCCGGAAGTGGCTGGAGGACCGCGCCAAGGAAGCGGCCGAGCGGGAGGAGCACCGCAAGGAGCTCGCCGAGGGTGCGGACGCGATGGCCAAGGCCAGCCCGGAGGAACAGGCCAAGTGGTGGAACAGCCTCTCCGATGAGGACAAGAAGTACCTGCTCAGCAACGAAGAAACCGCCAAGCAGATCATGAGGATGGACGGCGGCGTCCCGGACTCCGCACAGACGGAGGCCCGCAAGTACCTCCAGGACCAGGACAAGGGCGACATCCCGGTCTACAAGGAAGCAAGCAAGGCCGCAATCGAGACCCGGGTCGCCTGGGTGCACGGCGGTGCCGAGGTGGGTACCGAAGTCGTGGAGAACGCCGACGGCTCCGCCACCATGAAGGTCCACGGCAACCTGGGCCTGGGCGTGAACGATCCGTCCGGAACTGCCGGGGCAACGCTCAGCGGCGAGGTTTCCCGGGAGTACAAGTTCGACAGCGTCGAAGAGGCCATGGCGGCCCGTGTGCAGATGCTCAGGGAGCTCCCGCCGGACAGCATCGGCGACGTCAAGGATGTGGCCTCGAACCCGCCAGGCTATCTTCTCGACCGGATCAATGACGCAGCCGAGGACAACGGGACCGACGGCCATGTGGACAAGGCCAAGGGCACCCTGTCCTTTGAAGCGACCGGCAAGACCGGCACCGGGGCCGAAGGCGGCGTGAAGCTGGACTTTTCCTATGAGAAGAACCTGAGCGACGGAACGTCCAAAGCCAGCGGCGAGGTCTCCGCCTCCGGCCATCTGGACCTTGACGGCCGGCGTTTCGAGGCCGCCGGCAAGGGCGGCCTCGAGGTCAACATGAACAAGGACAACAACATCGAGTCCGTCTCGCTGTCCCTGGAGGGCACCGTGGCGGCGGGTGGCGTTGGCGGTGTGGAGGCGGAAGGCGTCGGAAGCGCCGAGTCCAGCATCACGGCAGGCACCCAGGGAACGGTCAAGATCGATGTTGACTACACTCCGGAGAACAGGGAAATCATCGACAGCTACATGCGGAACGTCGCGACGGGCAACACCGCGGCCGCGGCGTCGGATGCCGCGAAGCTGTACGACGCCGGTTCCGCAACCGTCCAGGTGAACAGCGTGGTGACGGCCAAGAACGAGATCGGCGTGGACCTCAAGGCCGGCGAGGTCAAGGTCAGCACCGAGAGCCAGGTGACTACCAATGTGACCACGTACCACAAGGTCGCGAACGATACGAAGCTCGAGAAGCTCTAGGCTGCCCGGCAGGCAAGCCATTACGAGTCCCCACCCCGAAGGAGCAAATCGAATGACAGTGCACATTGAGTCCCCGCTGGGGTTCACCGCAGACTTCCCCGAATTCACCCAGGCCTTGCCCGAGTCCACCGCCGGCCCCAACACAGAACAGTACGGACTTCTGGGCGGCGTGCTGGTGACCGTCATC
The DNA here is from genome assembly GCF_056279005.1 of Arthrobacter sp. TE26545. The sequence goes on along the minus strand of NZ_JBWBQM010000001.1, from coordinate 3,543,607 downwards.
AAGGACGACAACGCCGTCAAGGATGCGCCCCAGGCCACCGGCTGGGCGCACCTCATGTCCGCCTACTACCTGGAGGAACGCGGCGGGACCAAGCTCGCCGAAGGCACCCTGGACCTGCCCGGCAAGGACTCCTACGCCGTCATGGTGGGCTTCCAGGATCCGGACGGCACCGCGAAGGTGGCCTCCGCCGTCGGCGTCTTTGAGAACGGGCGGTTCATCGGCGTCCTGGTGGTATGGCCGGTGGTCGACGCCGAAAGGGAACCGCGCGCGGACCGCCTGAAAGAGATCGTTGGCGCGATCAGCCTCGGCTGAGTGCCTGCAGACTTAGCAGAAGCGCCAGGCCTCTTTGAAAGGGCCCGGCGCTTCTGTCGTATCCGGAAGTTCAGATCTTGAGCGTGACGCCTTCGGCGGTGCACGGGCCGGAACTGGCCAGGAAAGCGTCCTGGATGGCGTCCTTGGATTCCTGGGAGGGGGCCTCGCCGAGGGAGCGGTCCAAGGCCAGCAGGCTCAGGGCAGCGAACAGCCCGGCCACTTCCTCGGGGGCGGATTCCTTGGCGTCGTCCGAGCGCAGGTAGATGTCGTCGAAGCCGTCGGCGTCGTCCTTGCCGGTCGCTGCGTACTCGGCGTACAGGGAGTTGAAGAGTTCGCAGGATTCCTTCACGCTGCCGGCCGTGGCGGACGACGGCGTCCCTTCCGTGCCGCCCGACGGTCCGGAAGCGTCGGCACTGTTCGAGACTTCGGCATTGCTTGAGGCGCTTGGCGGCGCGCTGCTTGGTGCCGGGCCGGCACCGCCCGGAGAACAGGCGGTGAGGCACGCGGCGCCGGCGATGGCGATCGTTGCGAGGAGGTTCTTCATGCTCCCCAACCCTACGGGGATCGGATAGGCCGTGCAGCGGATACGCATGGGGAGTTCTCCCCTCCCGGTCAGTCCTCGGGGAACTCCGTGCCCAGCGCGGACAACACGCCGAAGGCCTTCGTGCGGATCTCTTCGTACTCCTCAGCCGGTTCGGAATCGGCCGTGATGGCGCCGCCGACGCCGAGCGAGAGGGTGCGTTCGCCGCCGTCGTCGTTCACCACCAAGGTACGGATCACGACGGCGAGGTCGCTCGCCGCGTTGAGCGAAAAGTAGCCGATGGCTCCCGAATACACACCGCGCGGGCCGTCCTCGAGCCGGTCCAGGATGTCCATGGTGCTGATCTTCGGGGCACCGGTCATGGAGCCAGCCGGGAAGGCCGCGGCCACCGCTTCGGACCGGGGCGCGCCGGGTCGCAGCTGCGCGTCGATGGTGCTGACCATCTGGTGCACCGTGGCGTAGCTTTCGATCGCGCAGAGCCGGCTCACCGTCACGGACCCCGGTACCGCGAAGTGGCTCAGGTCGTTGCGGAGGAGGTCCACGATCATGATGTTCTCGGCCCGGTCCTTGAGCGAGCCCGCCAGGTCCTTCCGAAGGTGCTCGTCGATCACGGGATCGTTCGCGCGGGCACGGGTGCCCTTGATCGGCTCGGCCCGCATGACGCCGTCGGAGGCAATCCGCAGGAAGCGTTCGGGGGAGGTGCTGGCAACGGTCAGCCCGCCGAATCGCAGGTAGCTGGCGAACGGCGCCGGGTTGCGCCGGCGCAGGGCGAGGTAGCCCTGCCACGGATCGAGCCCGGGGTCCGGAGCGCTGACCGTGGTGGTGAGGCAGACTTCGTAGCTGTTGCCTTCGGTGATCTCCTGCTGGGCTTCCTTGATCTTGCGGAGGTAGTCGGTGCGGCTGTCCCGGCTGGTGAACGACGGCGGCAACGGCGCCGGGCGAGAAGCCACCACTGCGGCCTCCGGCTTGGCGGCGTCCTGCACGGCCGAGCGGGCCTGCGCCAGCCAGTCTCCGGCGTCGGGGGCGTCCAGGGCGAGCAGCCATGCGGCACTCTCCTGGTGGTCGATCACCACGGCTCGGCCGGCGAACAGGAGCGCGGAGTCCGGGGTGTCCGCCGGAACGTCGCTGCCGCCCGTTTCGCGCTTGAGCTCATAGCCCAGGTAGCCGAGCCAGCCGAGCGTGAATTCGCACTCGTAGCCTTCAGGGGCGCGCACTGCACGGCGTCCCCAGACGGTGTCCAGCCAGCGGAAGAACGGAGAGGCGACGTCCGCGGTTGCGCATCCTGCGGTCACCCGGGTGCTGCCGGAGCGGTGCAGCACAGACTGGCCGAAGGTGCCGCCGTCGTCGGCCAGGATGCTGAAGCGGCTGCGGGCGGCTGCTTCGGAAGGCGCCGCCTGGCCGCCGGCCGGGCCGGGCGCCGCGTTCGCCGTCGCGGCATTCGAGGAATCCAGCCACACCGCGTTCCGCGAGGCACCGTAGAGGGCCTGGAACAGGGCTTCGGCCCGGGGCTCGGCGTCGATCCGCTCTGACAGCAGCTGCAGCCCCCGCCGTGCGGAGAGCTCCGGCGCGAGGACCGCAGAAAGCGCAGGGAGGTAGTTCAGGGCCTGCATCAGGTCGTCCGGGGCGTCCCCGTCGGCCTGGTTGAGGACGTGGATGTCAGCGTGGGCGGGGACGTCATCCGTCTCCAGCCATTCCTGTTCCTGCTCCGCCCAGGTGTCCCAGTAGGGCTCGTAGCCGCTGCCGTCGCGGTCCAGGGCGCGCCGGCGGCGGTCCTCGGCGGGGGCCTCCACCCAGACCACGGCATCGAGCAGGGGGCGGGCCGCTTCGGCCGCCGCGCCCACTCCTTCGACGACGACGATCTCCGCCGGAAGGGTGGTGTGGGCGGTGCCGTCGTAGTGCTTCTCCCAGTCCCAGCTGACCCATTCGGCGGCAACGCCGTGGCGCAGCGGCGCCAGGACCGTGGTGACGTAGCGTTCGATGCCCGCGGCGAGTCCGTTCCAGCCGGGGTAGATATCCTCAAGATGGAAGAGCGACACCTTGTGGTGCTGGCGCAGCCGCGCGGCAAGTTCCACGGCCAGCGTGGTCTTTCCTGCTCCTGAGCGGCCATCGATGGCGATGATCACGGGTGCTGGAGTCATGGGATAGAGCGTACCTGCTGGGTATCGTCCTGTTTCCCGGCGATGGCGGCACGGGTGAATCCGACAATGCCGGGAATGGCGGCGTTGATGAGGTCCCAGGTGGAGTCAAAGTCGCGGTGTCCGCCGTACCAGGGATCGTCGATGCCAAGTTCCAGGGTGTTGCGTCCGGCCACGGCGGTATCGAAACTGCGCAGCATCCGGATCTTCGCCAAGTCCGCCGGCCGCGGTGCGGCCTGCTGCAGCCAGCCGTAGTGGTCCACGTCCAGGGCAAGGATCAGCTCGCGCTCCTGGAACCATTCCTGCCGCCAGACGCGGGCAACGTGGGAGCCCGAGGCGATCCGGTGGGCCGAAAGCTTGCGGGCGGCGCGGGGGTCGATGGGCCGGCCCACTTCATAGGAGGTGGTTCCCGCCGAATCCACCACGACGACGTCGGCCAGCCCCTCGGCGTCGAACGCTTCCGCCAGCATGAGTTCCGCCATCGGGGAGCGGCAGATATTGCCGGTGCAGACGGCGATGATGCGATACGGGCGGGACGCTGAGTACATATTGCAAGCATTGCCGGTGCCGCCGGTCTTTGGCTAGTTGGGGGTTCCCGGGCTCGTCACGTTTCCGGCTGGGAAGTCATTTCGGACCGTAATCGCTCAGCGGCTGAGCAGGTCCCGGCGCCGGTAGCCCGCCAGCCCTGCCACCAGCAGGACTGCGGAGAGCAGCAGCGTCCACCCCACCGGCAGCCAGTCCGGGCTGGACTCCATCACGTTGGGGACCACATGGAAAGGGCTGGTACTGAGCAGCCAGTCCGGTGCCTTCAGCACCGGCCCGAACATGGTCAGCAGCAGCCAGTACACCAGCAAGAGCCACGCTCCTGCCCGTGCGCGCGGGGCCAGGCCCACAAGGAAGAGCGCGACGGCGGCAGCGAGCCACAGCGCCGGAACTTCCGCCACGCCCTGGAACACCACCTTCGCTGTGTCCAGCTCCGATCCTGCCAGCCGGGCCGAGGTGGCCAGCGCCGCCGAACCTGCGGCCATGCCGACGGCGGGGCCCAGGGCTGCCAGCACGATGGTTGGAACCACATAGGACAGACGGGACATGGGCTCCGAGAGCAGCCATTCGGCCCGTCCCTCGTCCTCTTCGGTGTGGAAGCGCAGGATGACCTGGATGCCGAAGACACCGCCGATGAAGGCCAGCACCAGCAAGAGCACCTCCACGAAGGCGAACAGCAATTGTTCCTCCGTGGCCAACCGGAAGGCGATCATCTGCCGCACGAAGGGATTGTCGCGGAAGATCCCGGACATCGTGGTGGCCACCAGCCCGTACACGGAGCCAAGGGCCACGAACACGACGGCCCAGGTCAGGAAGGCTCCCCGGTTCAGCCGTGCCGTCAGGCCCCAGGTGCCCAGGCGTCCCCGGGCGGGCCCGCCGCGGGGAGCAATGAGGCCCAACCCGAAGTCCCGCCGCGATTCCAGCCACGCCGCCAGCACGGCCAGCGCCAAGGCTGCCGCCAGCAGGAGCAGCAGCGGCCGGAGCTCGTTCTCCGACGCCGGCCGGATCTTCTCCGCCCAGCCCATGGGGCTGGTCCACAGCAGCCACCGCGAATCGTCGAGGGTGTCGCCGAGGCCACGGAGCAGGTAACTGACGCCCAGCACGGTGGCGGCGAGGGTGTTCGCCGTCCGGCCGCTCGAGCCCAGCTGCGCGGTGACGGCAGCGACCCCGGCGAACGCCAGCCCCATCCCGCCGAAGGCGCTCCCGAGCGCAAAGGCCGGGGCGGGCGGCGAACCGGCCACCATCAACGCCAGGCCGACCAGGACCGTCACCGCGGCGGAGGCCAGCCAGGCCAGCACGACGGCGGAGGCCAGGCGGGCGTGCCGGCCCACCACCCCGGAATCCAGGAGCTCGGCCCTGCCGGATTCTTCCGCCGCCCGGGTGTGCCGGGTGACAGTGAAGACCGCCATCAGGGCAGCGAAGAACATCCCGAACATCTGCACGCGCCATGCGGTGAAGCCCGCCGCCGTTCCGAGGTCAGTGGCCGGGCCGAAGAGCAGCGAGAATGCCGGGTTGGTGCCCAGGCTGAGCTGCAGCGCCTTGGCTTCCAGGGGCGTGGAGAACAAGGAGCCGTAGACCGAATAGCTCACGGTCGGAAAGATCCCGATCACCAGGAGCCAGGGCAGCAGCTTCCAGCGGTCCAGCCGGACCGCGTGCCGCAGCAACGCCATCGTTCCGGTCAGCGGGGTTCCGGCCAGTGGGGATCGAGTATTGGCGGTTCCGGCTGCTTGAGTCCCGGTGGGGTGGGTCAAGGCGTGGCGGCCGGTCATTGCGGCCGCCCTTGCCCGCCGCGCTCGCCGTAGTGCTGGAGGAAAAGGTCCTCAAGGCTTGGCGGGGTGACCGTCAGCGCGCTCACGCCCAGCCCGGACAGCACATTCATCGCTGCTGCGAGGCCGGCGGCGTCGACGCTGAAATGCACCCGGCTGCCGTCGAGCCGCAGGCTGTCGACGCCGGGCACCGCCGTAAGCCGCGGTGTTGCGGCGAGCTTTGCGGTGCCGTCGCTGAGCGTTGCGGCCACGTTGGTGCGGGCGTGGCTGCGCATCTGTTCCAAGCTGCCGGTTTCCACCACTTTGCCCCGGCGGATGATGCTGATCCTGTCTGCGAGGGACTCTACCTCGGCGAGGATGTGGCTGGAGAGCAGCACGCTGCGGCCCTTGGCCTTTTCCCGGCGGATCTCCTGGCGGAACGAGGCTTCCATGAGCGGGTCCAGGCCCGAGGTGGGTTCGTCGAGGATGAGCAGCTCCGCGTTGGAAGACAAGGCCGCGACGATCGCCACCTTCTGCCGGTTGCCCTTGGAGTAGGCATGGCCGCGGACCGTGGGGTCCAGTTCGAAGGTTTCGAGCAGTTCCGCCCGGCGGCTATCGTCCAGCCCCCCGCGCAGCCTGCCCAACAGGTCGATCGCCTCTCCGCCGCTGAGTCCCGGCCACAGGCTGACGTCCCCCGGAACGTAGGCGATGCGCCGGTGGAGGGTGACGACGTCGCGCCACGGGTCGCCGTCGAGCACCCGGACGGTGCCGGCATCGGCACGGAGCAGCCCCAGGAGGATGCGGAGCGTTGTGGACTTTCCTGCGCCGTTGGGGCCCAGGAAACCGTGGACTTCGCCTTCGCTGACTTCCAGGTCCAGGCCGTCCAAGGCCATGGACCGCCCGAAGCTCTTCAGCAGGCCCGTGATGCTGATTACGGCGGCCATGGACCGAGACTACTCCTGGAACCCAGCCCCCGGAACGGCCTTCAATGAGGACTCAAGCTCCGCTGGGGCCGGGTTTTCCGTCCGCCGTCCTGCGCGTCACGAGGCGGGGGAGGCTGGCCGCGGCGACGAGGACCGCGAGGGCGCCGAGCCCGAACGGCAGGGCGCTGGCGGCGGCGACGCCGCCCACCAGGAGCGGCCCGCCGGCGTCGCCGAGTTCCCTGCCCAGTTCCGCCGATCCCATGGTGCGGCCCATGCGTTCGGGCGGAGTCGTGTCCGCGAGGTGGGCGAAGCCCAGCGGGGTGGCCATGCCGACGCCGGTACCGATGGCCGCGGCCGAAATAAACAGGGTCACCGGGCCGGGCGCGACGGCAATGACCGCCACCCCGGCGGCGGTGAAGAGGAGGCCGCTGGCCATGCCCCGGCCGTCGCTGAGCCGTCCCTGGTCCCGCATGCGGCCCACCTGCGGCTGGGTCAGCAACGATGCGACGGCCAGCACGCTGACCGTCGCGGTACCCGCAACGGGGCCAAGGCCGTGCCGGGTGGCCAAGGCGGGGAGGAATCCGATTGCCGCGCCCATGGCCGCCATCGAGGCCGCGAGGACCAGCGTGGGGACCAGGAAGCGCCGTTCGGTGACCTGCCGGAAGAGGTCGACGACGGTGTAGCGCTGGCGGGGGAGCGGCGCGAGGTGGGGGACGCGGAGCAGGACCCAGAGGGCGGCCGCGATTGCCAGGGCGGACAGGGCAGCGAAGAGCAGGGCGAAGCCGCCAGCGAAGATCAGGCCGGCACCCAGCATCGGGCCGATGACGTAGCCCAGGCTCTTCCAGGAACCGTACTTCCCGAAGCGGCTGCCCGCGTTCCTGCCCGCGGCAAGCCGGGCCACCATCGCCGAGGCCGCCGGGGAAAACGCCGACGCCGCGGCGCCCTGGCCCAGGCGCGCGATGCCGAGCATGAGCGGGTCGCGGCCCCAAAGTCCCGGGAGCGAGAGCACGGCGAAGGCCAGCAGCCCGGCGACGATCACGGGCTTGGTGCCGATCCTGTCGCTCAGCGCGCCGAAGACGGGTTTGAGGAAGACCTCAGAGATGTCGTACGCCGCGAGCAGGACGCCGAGGCCGAGCAGGGTGAGGCCGATGTTCTCGCTCTGGGCGCCCATTCCGGCGGCGATGCTGTGGGCCCCGAACGCCGTCACGAAGCCGGCGGCGTACAGAGGTGCTGACTTTGTGCTCAGTGGTCCGGCTCCTAGTGGATGGCGGCCAGCAGGACACCCACCGCCACGAAGAGCGTGCCGAAGATCCGGTTGAGGACTTTCTGGCCGTGCTCGTTGTGGGTGAAGCGCTGGAACGACCTGGCGGCCAGGGCGAAGAAGAACCACATCACCATGATGTCGATGGCCAGGACCGTGGCCGTGAGCACCGCGTATTGCTGGAACAGCGGCTGCTCCGGGCGGATGAACTGCGGCATGAAGGCCAGGAAGAACACGATCGCCTTGGGATTGAGCAAGTTCACCCAGACGCCGCGCTGGAACATGGAGAGGGCGGGTTCGTTCCTTCGGTTGTCCACCTTTTCCTTGTCCAGGTCCGGCTTGTGCATGAACTGCCGGATCCCCAGGTAGACGAGGTACGCGGCGCCGGCGTAGCGGATCACGTTGAAGACCACGGGCGAGTTCGAGACCAGCACTCCCACGCCGAGCGCAACGATCAGGATGTGGATGACGAGCGCGAGCTGCTGGCCGAGGATGCCCCAGATGGAACGGCGGAAGCCCGAGTTGAGCGAGTTGCTCATGGTGAAGATGGCGCCCGCGCCGGGAGTGAAACTGATCAGGGTACCGGCGCCGACAAGGGCCAGCCAAAGGGAGAACTGCACTGATCCAGCTTATGCCCGCTCCGGGTGCGGGCCGGACCGTGGGATCAGTGGACGGTCACCAGAGGGTTTCCACCAAGCCGAAATCGTGGAGCGCTTGGTCCGCCGTGATGATGACCAAGGATTCGATGATCGCTTGTGCCGCGAGCAACCTGTCGAAGGGATCCTTGTCTTCCCACTCCAGTTGCCCAGCCGCGAGGGCGTGGTTGCTGCGGACCGAAAGTTCCTCGTCGCAGAGCTCAGCGATGTGGCGGGGATATCCAAGGAGGAGGCCGTCCAGCCCGGGCAGCCTGCCCAGCTTGTGCTTGTAGGCGAGTTCGTAGGCCGACGCAGCCGACGCCACAAGCCGGTGGTCGAGAGACTGGATGATCCGGCGGGCTTTTGCCGAGAGTTTCCGGGGTTCTGTGAGCGCCCAAATCAAGGCGTGGGTGTCGAGGAGATAATCGGCGCTTCCCAACGTTCCAGTTCCTCCTCACCCATCGGTTCGAGGAAATCATCCGGAAGCTGGCCTTTGACGAAGCCCAGGCGGCGCTTGGTGGGGGGATCGATCTTGACCAGGCGTGCAATTGGCCTGCCGGCCTTGGCGATCACGACATCTTCTCCGTGTTCGACCATGTTCAGCAGTTCGGAAAAGCGAGTCTTGGCATCCTGGACGTTGTACTGGCCCATGTTGACCAAGTCTAGTTGGTCAACCTCAGTACAGTAAGGCTCCGGGGGTGAAATACGGCGGCGGTTCATCGCTGTAGTAGTAGCTCATGGTATCGAGGCTATTCGGGTGGCTCAGGCCCGGAACCGGCCGCCTTCCACAACAGATAGTTCCGTTCCTGGAGGCTCCCGGTCTTCTTTGCCGCGGCTATGAAGCAGGCCTGGGCCGCGGCACGGTCGCCGGTCATTTCGAGCAGGTGCCCGCGGACGGCGTCGAGCCTGTGCGTTTGCGCAAGTTCGCCATCCAGTCCGGCCAACAGTGCCAGGCCGGCCTCCGGGCCGTTCACCATGGCGACGGCGACTGCGCGGTTCAGTGTCACGACAGGGCTTGGTGCCACGGCCTCGAGCACCGTGTACAGGGCGAGGATCTGCGGCCAATCGGTGTCTTCCGCAACGGCCGCCTCGGCATGGACCGCCGCGATCGCGGCCTGCAGCCGATACGGTCCCGCGCCGCCCGTGCCAAGCACCGAGTCCAGCAGCGCCAGGCCTTCCCTGATCTGCTCCCGGTCCCACAGGCCGCGGTCCTGTTCGGCAAGCGGGACCGGCATCCCGTCCGGCAGGGTCCTGGCCCGGCGCCGGGAATCCGTCAGCAGCATGAGGGCCAGCAGCCCGCCGGTTTCCGGCTCGTCCGGCAGCACCGACCGCAGCAGCCGTGCCAGGCGGATTGCCTCCGCCGTGAGTTCTTCGCGCTGCATGGACGGCCCGGAGCTCGCGGCATAGCCTTCGTTGAAGATCAGGTACAGGACATGGAGCACGACGGCGAGCCTCGCCTTGCGCTCGCCGGGATCCGGCAGGGCGAACCGGGCGCCTGCCTTCTTGATGCCCTGCTTTGCCCGGCTGATCCGCTGCCCCATGGTGGCCTCCGGCACCAGGAAGGCGCTGGCAATCTCCGCCGTCGTGAGCCCGCCGACCGCCCTTAGCGTCAGTGCCAGCTGGGAAGGTGCGGAGAGCGCCGGGTGGCAGCAGAGGAACAGGAGGGTCAGGGTGTCATCGGCGTCCTGCGGCGGGCTGTCCACGATCTCCCCAGCCGCGGTGGGTTCCAACGCTGCGGCACGCTCTTCGCGGGAGCGGCGCGCGGCCTCGCTGCGCCATTGGTCCACCAGCCGCCGGCCGGCGACCGTCAACAACCACGCCCTTGGATTGTCCGGGATGCTCCCGGATCGCCATGCCAGCGCGGCCTCCAGCAGGGCCTCCTGCACGGCGTCCTCGCACTCGGCGAACTGCCCGTGCCGGCGCACCAGCACGCCGAGGACCTGCGGCGCCAGCGTGCGCAGCAGGTCCTCAAGCGCGGGATCCCGAGGGGCAGCGGCCAAAAGCTAGACCTCCGGAGGGCCGTCCGGAATGGCGCGCAACTCCACCACCTGCGAATACTTCACGATCCCGGAGCAGATCTCGATGGCCCGCTCTTCGCTGGCCACGTCCACCACCCAGTAACCGATCAGGGATTCCTTGGCCTCGGCGTAGGGGCCGTCGGTGGTGATCACGCCGTCTGGCGTTTGCTTGACCAGTTTCGCCGTGGAACCGTCCGCCAAGCCGGCGTTGAAGACGAGCTCTCCGGATTCGCTCAGGTCCTTGTCGATCTGGACCATGTAGCCGATCATTTCCTTGACCCATTCCGGATCCGCGGTGGCCATCATTCCTTCGGCGGAACCGAACATCATGATCATGTACTTCATCTCGAACTCCTTGGGAAGGAGCCCCCGGATTGGGTGCTCTCACTGATGGTCGGAACTGCCTGCCGGATTTCTACATGCGTGCGGGACGGTTCGCGAAAAACTTTCGGGACGATCTTCCGCCCGACGCCGGGCCTACGCGCGTGCGATCACCTCGCCGTTGGGAATCAGGAACCAGCCGTCGTCCGTGGAGCCCCAGCGGTGCCAGCCGGCGGCGATTCTGGCCAGCTCGGCTTCCTGGGCGAATCCGTACTCGAGGGCCTGCTCGGCAAAGGCCGAGTGCAGCACGCGTTCGCTCCATACCCGCGCCTGCCAGCGCCGCTGCTGCGCCGTGGCGTAGAGCCAGTTGCTACTGCTGGGCGCCACTTCGGTGAATCCTGCCTGCTGGGTCCAGGAGACCAGGCGCCGGCCGGCGTCGGGCTCTGCCCCGTTCCGGCGGGCGATCTTCTGGTACAGATCCATCCAGTCGTCCAGTTCGGGGACCTCCGGGTACCAGCTCATGCCGTGGAAATCGGCGTCACGCACCGCCACGATCGCCCCCGGTTTGGCTACCCGGCGCATCTCGCGCAGCGCGGCCACGGGGTCGGTCAGATGCTGCAGCACCTGGTGGGCGTGCACGAAATCGAAGGTCTCGTCCCCGAACTCAAGGTCGTAGATGTTGCCGGTGCGGAACTCGACGTTGTCCACGCCTCGTTCGGCCGCCAGCGATGCCGCGTGCTCCACCACATCGGCCGAACGGTCCAGACCGATCACCTGGGCAGGGGCGACCAGCTCCGCGAAGTCGCAGGTGATGCTGCCCGGCCCGCAGCCGACGTCGAGCACCGAGGTTCCGGAGGTGAGATGGGGTATGACGAAGGCCGCGGAGTTCTCCGCTGTCCGGGACGCATGGGCCCGTACAACGGACTCGTGGTGGCCGTGTGTGTAGACGTCGTCCGGCTTTTGCTCACTCATAGGGAAACGCTACTCCCGCATGGCCCCGGGCGAGCGGAATCCGGGCGTTTCGCGGTCCTATGCCTTGTGCAGGGCCAGGCCGGCCACCAGCGCGGCGAGGCCCAGTTCGAAGGCCTGGTCCGCGCGGGACAGTGTTGAATCCACGCCTTCCCCGGCACGCAGCGCGTGTGCGTAACCGGGCACCTCGCCGGCGAAATCGCCGGGTTCCATCATGTCCGGCGGGGCCACCGCATCCAGCGCTGAACCGAGGATGAAGTTCTCCAAGGCCACCATGGCGCTGACGATTTTCTCCTCCGGCCATCCTGCGGCCCTGAAACCCTGGGACACTTCCTCGTACATCACCAGGGTGGGGTGCGCGCCGGTGACCGGTACCGTGGCGAGGAGCGAGATCGCGTACGGGTGGGCGGCGAAGGCGGCGCGGTAGGAACGGGCCCAGGCCATGGTGGCCTCAGCCCAGGGCAGGGCCTTGAACACCCCGTAGTCGATGCCGGCCGTGACGAACTGTCGCATGCCGGCCAGGATGTCGTTCTTGCCGCCCACGTGGTGGTAGAGGGCGGGGGTCTTGACGCCGAGTTCCTTGGCGAGTGCCGCCATGGTGAAGTCCTCCGGCCCGGTCCGGTTCAGGACGGTGATGGCCGTGGCCAGGATGAGCTCCCGGCTCAGGACGTTCTTGGCGGGCCTGCCGGCCCGGCGTTCCAGCGTTTCCGACATTTTTTCCTTTGCCCCTTGCTTGTTGCCTCAATCACACTCTAGCCTTGGTTCAAGAAATTTAATCCCGTTAAATTTATTGGAGCCCGCATGAGCTTGACCATCTTCCACGGCGGTACCGTCGCTGCACGCCCCGGGAACGCAGCCCCCTCCTCGGACGGACGCCCCGTCCGCCCCACCGCGCTCGCCGTGCGCGACGGCGTCATCGCCGCGGTGGGCGGGGACGCCCTGGCGCTGCTCGGCGAGGCCGACGAAACGGTGGACCTGGCAGGCGGCTACCTGTCGCCGTCGTTCGCCGACGGCCACGCCCACCCGCTCTACGGCGGGCTGGAAGACCTCGGTCCGCAGATCCGCAGCTGCGGTTCCGTCGAGGAGATCGCCGCATCCGTGCGGGAATGGGCGGACGCCCACCCGGAGGCTGAGTGGATCGTCGGGGCCAGCTACGACGCGACAATCGCCCCCGGCGGGATGTTCGACGCCGAATGGCTGGACGCCGCCGTCGCCGACCGCCCGGTGCTGCTGCGCGCCTGGGACTACCACACCGTGTGGGTCAACAGCGCGGCCCTGAAGGCTGCCGGCATCGACCGCGACACCCCGGAACCGGCGCTCGGCCGGATCGCCCGCCGCCCGGACGGCACCCCGCTCGGGACCCTCCTGGAACCCGGTGCGATCGACCTCGTGGCGCGCGTTGCCCCCGGATTCTCCCTGCAGCAGCGGGTTGACGCGCTGTCCTCGGCCACCGAACGCTACGCCGCGGCGGGAGTCACCTGGGTGCAGGATGCCTGGGTGGAGCTGGATGACCTGCCCGCCTACGAGGCCGCGGCCGCTGGCGGGCGCCTGGCCACCCGGCTCAACCTCGCCTTCCGCGCCGACCCCGCCGGCTGGCACCACCAGCCCGCAGCCTTCGACGCCGCCCGCGGCACGGTCCGGCTGCTGGACAACCCGCTGCTTACTGCGAACACCATCAAGTTCTTCATCGACGGCATCATCGAAAGCCACACTGCCTGCATGCTGGCGCCCTACGCCGACGCCCCGGGGGAGAGCGGCCTGCCGAACTGGGATGCCGCTGACCTGCACGACGCCCTGGCCGCCTTCGACGCGCTCGGTTTCCAGCTGCACCTGCACGCGATCGGCGACGGCGCCGTGCGCATGGCCCTCGACGGCCTCGAGGAAGTCCAGCGCCGCAACGGCCCGCGCGACCGCCGCCCCGTGATCGCCCACCTCCAGGTGATCGACCCCGCGGACATTCCCCGCTTCGCCGAGCTCGGTGTGGTGGCGAACTTCGAACCGCTCTGGGCTTGCTCCGACGACGTCATGAACCTGCTCACTATCCCGCGGCTCGGCGAACCCCGCGCCGCACTGCAGTACCCCATCGCCTCCCTCGCAGCCGCCGGCGTCGCCATCTCCTTCGGCAGCGACTGGCCAGTCACCGGACACCACCCCGTGCCGGGACTCGCGACGGCGGTGACCCGCCAGACGCCCGACCACCTCCCCGAGGGCGGCTGGCTGCCCAACGAAAGGGTCGACGTCGAGACCGCCCTTTCGGCGTACACCGCCGGGGTGGCCCACCAGGCCTTTGCCGAGCGGACGTGGGGGACTCTCCGCCCGGGGATGAGCGCCGACCTGGTGCTGCTGGCCGAAGATCCGGCGGCGGTTCCCGCTGAGCGGATTGCCGGCGTCGAGGTCCTCGGCACCTGGCTTGCCGGGCGCCCGACCTTCCAGAAACTGCCCCAGTCAGTGCGCTAGACGCACCCCGAACCAGCCCGTCCCAACCCGTCCCTCCCCAACCCGTCCCTCCCCAACATGGGCGCGAGCCCTCCACCCGAAAGTTTCCAATGTCCGCGAACCCCAACAGCAAGGCTGCCCCGGTAGCCGCAGCTTCCGCGCCAGGCGCTTCCGCATCCAAAGCACCCCAACTGCGCCGGGTCCTGGGCCTGGCCGCCCTTGTCATGTTCGGCCTGAGCTACATGGCCCCCGTGACCGTCTTCACCACCTTCGGCACCGTCACTGAGATCACGGACGGGCACCTGGCCGCCGCCTACGTGGTGGCCCTGGTGACCATGATCTTTACTGCCCTCAGCTACGCCCACCTCTCGCGGGTGATCCCGGCCGCGGGCAGCGCCTACTCCTACGCCCAGAAGACCTTCGGCGGCCATCTCGGCTTCGTCACCGGCTGGACGCTCATGCTGGACTACCTGTTCCTGCCGATGATCAACTTCCTGTTGGTGGGCCTGTACATGAACTCGGCGTTCCCGGCCATCCCGGCCTGGGTCTTCGCCCTGGTGAGCATCGTCGTCGTCCTGGCGTTCATCGCCATGGGAGTGAAGTTCGTGGGCAAGTCCAGCGGCGTCATCGTGGCCATGGCCGTGGCCATCATCGTGGTGTTCGTGGCGCTGTCCATCTCCTACCTCGTCGGGAACCCGGCGCCGTCCGTACTGGCCCCCTTCGAGTTCGGCTCCGACGGAGCGAGCCCGATCTTCGCCGGCGCGGCCGTGCTGGCCCTGTCCTTCCTGGGTTTCGACGCCGTCTCCACCCTTTCCGAAGACGCCCGTGACGCGCAGCGGAACATCCCGCGCGCCATCGTCATCACCACGGTCCTGGGTGGTGTCATCTTCATCGTGGTCGCCTGGGTGGGAGGCATGGTCTTCCCCGACTGGCACAGCTTCGTGGCCCTGGACACCGCGGGCATCGAACTCGTGGAAAAGGTGGGCGGTCCCGTCCTGAGTGCCATCTTCATAGCCGTGTTCGTGGCCGGCTGCATCGGCTCCGCCATGACCAGCCAGGTCAGCGTCAGCCGCATCATCTACGCCATGGGCCGCGACGGCCTGCTGCCCCGCGCCTTCGGCAAGCTCCACCCACGGTTCGGCACACCCGTGCTGGCAGCAGTTTCGGTGTCGGCCGTGTCCCTGCTGGCCCTCGTGCTGAGCCTGGAAATGGCCGCCACCATGATCAGCTTCGGCGCGCTGTTCGCCTTCTCCATGGTGAACCTCTCGGTCATCAAGCACTTCTTCTGGGACAGCAAGCTCCGGGGCGCCGCGGCTGCGGTGAAGTACCTGCTGCTGCCTTTGGTCGGCTTCGCCCTGACCATCTGGCTGTGGACGTCCCTGGCTCCGACGTCGTTCATCGTGGGCCTGTGCTGGATGGCGGTCGGCATTATCTTCCTGGCCTTCCGCACCAAGGGCTTCCGCCAGGCCCCGCCGAAGCTGACGTTCGGGTAGTTCTCCGGGCGCGCTCCCAACTGACTCGCAGTTGTTGTCGTTTTGAGCGCTCATAACGACAACAACTGCGAGTCAGTTTCGGGTTTTGGGCCGGATCCCCCCGATCCCTCAGGATGGCTCCGCACCGAAGAGCCCTAGTTTCCGCCCGCCAGAGCCGGTCCCAAAAAACCCCGTCTCTGCCACAATTGAGCCATGGCCGCAGGAAGGCGGGGTCCGGGCTTTCTGCCGGGTATCACGGGTACCGGCGCACTTCGTGACGGGCCGTCGCCCGAGGCGATCCGCAAACCTTTCTTCATCGCCGCCGTCGTGGTGTTCGCCATTGCCGTCCTGGCGGAGATCGGCATGTCGCTTCTGCTAGGCGGGACCGCCGTCGAGCCTGTCTCCCCGGGCGATGCCGCCAAGCTGGGCGTCCCGCTGGACGTCTTCCTCAACACGCAGAAGGCCGACGCCGACCCGCCCGGCAGTGGGATCGCCTTCCTCGCGTTCCTGGACGGGCTGCTGCTGTTCACCGTGGTGATGCTGGGACTCAGCCTGATGATGGAATTGCGCCTCTACGGGCGGATCCAGGGAATCGTGACCCTGATTGTGACGTTCCTATGGGTGGTGGCGGCGTTCTTCGCGGCGATGCTGGCCATGGCGAAGCTGTTCCTGATGTTCGGGCTGTTCGTGGCCGCGCCGTTCGGAACCCTCGCCTACCTGGCGCTATGGGGGAGCTTTCCCACGGGGCAGGCCGCCGCGATCCTGGGGCTGCTGCTCCTGCTGAAGGCCGTGTTCGCGGTGCTGCTGATCCTGAGCCAGCCGAAGTTCCTGAAGGTCACAGGGCTGGTGGTCCTGATGGTGGTGTCCGTACTCCTGCAACTGGTGCTCGGCCTGATCCACGGCTTCCTGCCGGGACCGCTGGTGTCCATCGGTGACCAGTTCTGGGCGTTGATCACTGTGATCGTGGCGCTGGTCTGGGCCCTGGTGATGCTGATCGTGTCGATCCCGGCGATCATCAACGCGCTCCGAGTCAGCGGCTCGGCGGGGGACTAGGGTACAGGCCCAACTGACTGGCAGTTGTTGTCGTTTTGAGCCCTCAAAACGACAACAACTGCGAGCTAGTTGGGGGTCCGGAACCCTGAAAGCTACGCCCGGGCCCGGTACGCGGCGAGGAACGTCGAAATCCGTCGCACGGCTTCCTCGATCTCCCGCTCAGCCGGCAGGATCACGAAACGGAAGTGATCCGGCGTCGGCCAGTTGAACGCCGTGCCGTGCGAGACCAGGATCTTCTGGTCCCGCAGGAGTTCCAGCACGAACTCCTCGTCGTTCTTGATCGGGTAGATCTCGGGGTCCAGGCGCGGGAACAGGTACATGGCACCGGCCGCGGGAACGCACGAAACACCGGGGATCGCCGTCAGCAGCTTCCATGCCAGGTCCCGCTGTTCGCGCAGCCGTCCGCCCGGCTTGATGAGCTCCTCGATGCTTTGGTACCCACCCAGGCAGGTCTGGATGGCGTGCTGCGCCGGGACGTTGGCGCACAGCCGCAGCGATGCCAGCAGTTCCAGTGCCTCGCGGTATTCGGCGGTGGCGGCGTGCGGTCCGGTGACTGCCACCCAGCCGGCGCGGTACCCGGGCATGCGGTACGCCTTGGAGAGGCCGCTGAAGGTCAGCACGCAGACGTCGTCCGCCACCGAGGCGGTATGGATGTGCCGGGCCTTTTCGTAGCGGATCTTCTCGTAGATCTCGTCGGAAAACAGCACCAGGTCGTGCTTGCGGGCCAGGTCGGCGAACTGCTCCAGGATGTGGCGCGGGTAGACGGCGCCGGTGGGGTTGTTCGGGTTGATGATCACGATGGCGCGGGTGCGGGAGGTGATCTTGGCTTCGACGTCGGCCATGTCCGGCCACCAGTTCTGTCCCTCGTCGCACAGGTAGTGCACGGGCTTGCCACCGGTGAGCGTGACGGCTGCGGTCCAGAGCGGATAGTCCGGGGCGGGTACCAGGACCTCGTCGTCGTTCTCCATGAAGGCCTGCAGGGTCATGGAAATGAGTTCGCTGACACCGTTGCCGATGAAGATGTCCTCGACGCCGATCGTCATCAGGTTCTGCGTCTGGTAGTACTGCGAGATCGCGGTCCGGGCCGAGAAGATGCCCTTGGAATCGCTGTAGCCCTGGGCCCCGCGCAGGTGGTGGATCATGTCCACCACCACCGACTCCGGCGCCTCCAGCCCGAACGGAGCTGTGTCCCCGAGGTTCATCTTCAGGATGCGGTGCCCCTCGGCCTCCATCGCCTTGGCCGCCTGGAGGAGCGGGCCGCGGAGTTCATAGCGGACGTTCTGGAGTTTGCTGGAGTGCTGCATCGGACGCATGGTTGATCTTTTCACGGCGGTGCCTGCTCTGCCGAGCGTTACGCGGCCGCCTTAGCCGCCCAGTTTCACGCATTCGATGGTCTTGCACAGGTTCGGGAAGGTGTTGTTGTCGATGAAGATCTTCGACCTCAGCTCCGTCCTCACCAGTACCAGGGCGTTCAGGTTCACCCGCGAGCCCACGTCCGGGTTGACTCCGAGCACAACGCAGCGCTGCAGGCTCAGCTCCGGGGACTTGTTGCACGTGGAACCAGCAGTGAAATCCAGTTGGATCTTGGCGGCGGCGAACTGGGACTTGGCCGATTCGACCGTGGCACCCAGCACCGCCGGAACGGTGGTCCGCAACGGCACCGCCACGTCGAGGACCACCGTGGAGCCGCGCCCCACGGTTCGCCCTCCTTCGGGTTCCTGGCCCAGCACGGTGCCTGCCGGCTGCGGGCTCTCCTTCTCGACGACCGTGGTGCCGAAGCCGGCATCCTTGAGGATCTGGACGGCCTCCGCCTGCGGCTTGCCCACGACGGGCGGCACGCTGGCGTCCTTGAACAGGAACCACAGCACACCGCCGACGACGGCGAGCAGCGCCACTGCCCCGATGATCACCCAGAGCCACGGGAACCCGGGAGTCGGGGCCGGCGTTGCGGGGGCCGGCACCTCGAGCGTCACCACCCGGGCCTGGTCCGCGTAGTCCTCCGGGGCGTCGTCGGCAGAATAGGCGATGAGCTTCACCGGGTAGCTGCCGGGTGCCGCGCCCGTGGTGTCGAAGTTGACCAGGTACTGTTCCGTAGCGCCGGCTGCGAGGGTCCGCAGCGGACCCGGGATATCCGTGTATGTTTTCGGGGCGGTGCCTCCGGGAAAAGCACCGAGCACCACCCGCGCGGACGCGCCGGTGCCGTTGGTGACCGACGCGGTCAACGAACCCTTGCCCTCCTTCAGGACCACCGTGGGGGAGCTGAGGGTCATGGTGATGGTGCCCATCAGGGGCCTCCCGGCTGTCATGGAGCGCTGTGCAGCGCCGCTTCGTCGTTTTCCTGTTTCGTCCTCGTCCGGGTCTCGCCGGTTACGCAAATCTGGTCCCCGTCGTACGCATCCCGCCACACGAAGCCCTGGAGACAGGTATTGACGCCGTATGGGCCGCCCGGAGGATTCGGCTTGCGCGACGACTGTGTGCTTGCGGCGTTGTCCTGGAGCACCTGGGCAGCCGATGAGGGCAGGACGCAGACCTTGTCGTCCGGAACCACCCGCCGGTAAACATAGCCGGGCTGGCATTTGTCGGCCTGCCTGGCGATTTCCACGCTCACGGTGGTTCCGGCATCGGCCCGGCTGCCGGCCCCCGGATTCTGGCTGATGACCGTGCCGGGCGGTTCGGTGCTCACCACCTCGGTGGATCCCATCGAGAAGCCGGCGCCGATGAGGATCTGGGCGGCTTCGCTCCGTTGCTTGCCGCGCACGTCCGGGACGTTGCCTCCGCCGCGCACCAGGAACCACAGCACCCCGCCGATCGCCAGAAGCAGCACCACCCCGCCGATGATCACCCAGAGCCAGGGAAACTTCGACGGCGGCTTGACGGGCGCGGGCGCCTGGCTCACCGTCAGCGTCACCACGTGTGCCTGGTCCGCATAGTCCTCCGGGGCGTCGTCCGCGGAGTAGGCGATCAGCTTCACGGGGTAGCTGCCGGGCACCGCGCCGGTGGTGTCGAAGGCCACCAGGTATTGCTCCGTGGCGCCCGCCGCAAGCGTGCGCAGCGGTTCGGCCACGGTGGTGTAAGTGGGCCCGCCGGGCTGGCCGGGGAAGGCCCCAAGCACCACGCGCTCGGCTTCCGTGGAACTGTTGGTGACGGACGCGGTCAGGGAGCCCTTGCCATCCTTGAGCTCGACCGTGGGGGAACTGAGTGTCAGGGTAATTCCGGTCATGTCAGCCCGCCTCCACTAGTTGAAGCACACAGCCTCCCGGTACCAGGCAGCGGATGCCGAGGCTTCCGCCCGAGGTCCCGAACGTCAGCTCCACAGTATCCCCGGGGTCGGCCGATTGCTCGGTCCGCGTGCCCTCCACCGAGAGTGTCACCGCCACGGCCTGCTGCGGCAGCAGCCGCGCCCGTTTGGTGGGTGGACCGAAGTCGAACAGTCCGCCGAACTTGCGCACCTGGAAGGTGCAGCTCCCGGCGACCGCGAGTTGGCCGCCCGACGCCGAACAGGAGCCGCCCGCCGGAGCCAGGTCCGCCGTCGTGAGCTTCCCGCCCTTGGCGACCCCGGCAAACCCGGACTGCCAGCCCGGCGCCCCGGCGTTGTTGCTGCCGCTGCAGCTGACCCCGAGCACCAGCACCAGCACCGCCACGACGGCACAGACGGCCACCACGATGATGGGCTTCCGGTTCTCGCCGTTCACGCGTCCATCACCTCGATTTCGTCGGTGACGTGCGCCGGTTTGATTCCCTTGACGATCCGCCGGATGAGCTCGGCCTGCCCGGCGGCCGCGGCCGGCACCCGCACAGTGATGTGGAAAGCCCCGGGCTCGGACACCACTTCGAAACCGGGAACCCCGGTGGCCAGGTGCAGGAAGCGGGTGAGCCCGCCCACGGTGCCGCGGCGCGCGGACAGCCCGGCGGCGCAGGCGATCAGGTCCCGCTGGCGGGCCACCGGGATTCCGGCGGACGCCGTTCCGGTGGCTTCGGGGCCGGGCAGGGTGAGCCAGTCCAGGTCCACCCAGCGGGACAGGAAGGGGATGAGCGACGACGGCGAGCGCCCGGGATCCGGGACGGTGTGGACGTGGTCCAGAACGTCCCGGACAGGCCGGTGCAGGTCCTCGGCCACGGCGAGCAGTGCCTGCAGGGGCCGGCTGCTTTCGGCCGCCACCTGGTACACCTCCGGCAGCACGCGCAGCAGCCGGGAGTCCTCAAGCCTGAAGTCGCCGTCAGCCATGGCCGTGGACCACCTCGATCCTGTGCTCACCGGAGCAGAACAGCCAGGTTTCCGGAAGGGTTACGACGTCGTCCACCACCCGCCGCGTACAGCTCGCCCAGGAAGCGGTGTTGTCGGTGCTGCGGTAGATCCCCTTGGGCCCGGCGGCGAGCAACAGCTGCGCGCCGTCGTCGCGCACGGCACCCGACACCGCCCGGACAGGTTCGAAGCGGGTGCGGTCCCGCAGCGGAAGCCCGCAGTTCACGTCCGGGGTGCTCCACTGCGGGGAAGCCTGGCCGAGCTGCAGGCGCAGCACCCCGCCGCTCTGGGTGGCGGCGTAGGCGGCGTTGCCCATGACATGCACGCCCCAGCAGCTGCCGCCGGTCCAGCCTGCACCGAACTGTTCCCAGGCCGCCTGCAGGGCATCGAGGTCGGTGCGGGCGAGTTCGTCGATCTTCAGCCGCAGGCAGCCGGTTCCGCTGCCTTCCGGAACGGAACGGCCCAGCCACAGGTAGCTCGCACCGCCGTCGTACTGCACCGTCATGCAGCGGATGTCCTCCCCGGCCGCCTTCACCCGCTTGAAGCTGCCCGCCATGCCGGCATCCGGGGAGAGCCACACCCCGGCCGAGGCCTCCGCCGCCACAGCCACCCCGGTGCGGCCGCGTACGTCCACCAGGGCGTCCACCGCGTAGAAGCCTCGGTCCGGCTGCCCGGCGTCCACCACGTTCTGGACCGGGATGGCGCCTTCGCCCACGGGGAGCTCGTAGAGGCCGCGCTCGCCGGCGAGCAGCAGCACCGGCGCCCCCTGCCGGTCCACCCAGCACAGGTCCGCCACCACGAAGCCCAGTTCGGCGGCGCGGCGCCAGGATTCGCCAAGGTCCTCGCTGATGTAGATGCGCGAGGACGTGCCCGCCACCGTGCTGACCGCGACCATCCCCGGATGCTGCCCGACGGCGGACCGTCCCGGAGCGGGCGAACGGAACGGTGCGATGGACCGCACCGTCTCCGTGGAAGTGTCCGTTCCGAACTCGGCGCAGGCCTCCCAGCCGTCGCCGGCGTTGGTGGTGCGGAACAGCAGCCCGTCCTGGGCCACGAACCAGGTGTTGTCCTGCCCCTCGGCCTGCACCAGTCCCATGGCGTCGCTGTCCGGGACCTTGTCCACCTCCAGCCGCACCCGGTCTACGTACTGCACCCCGGGCTCGGCTTCCTCCATGGCCCGGTAGAGGTTGGAGACCCGCAGCGGCTTGCCGAAGCCCGAACCATAGCCCCCCGTATCCGAACGGGCTGGGCCCTGGCCGAGCGGGCTAATGCCCTCGGCCAGCCGGGCGGCGATCCGGGCCTTGACGGCGTCGGCGTCCTCATCCGGGCGCACCACGATCCGTGCGTCCACCAGCACCTGCTTGTACAGGCCCCAGCGGACCACGGGCTCGGCACCCACCGTGGAGCGGCGGCGCAGGTATTGTTCGACGTCGTCCCGCACCTCGGCGCGGGCCTGCGCGGCGAGTTCGGCGGCCGTGACCGGTGTTTGGCCGGTGCGGGGCACGAACGGCACCAGCACCACCTCCACCTCGCCGGGCCGGGCGAAGGCCCACAGCTCCTTCCGGGTGAACGCCCGTGCCCGGTCCACGCCGCCGTGGCGCATGGCCAGGACTTCGTAGTCCCGCACTGTGACGGCCCGGTCACGGGCCTGGAAGTCCTGGGGTGCCCGGCGGAGCGCGTTCTCCAGGGCCTCGCCGTCGCGCCCGCCGGTGGCAGGCTCCGGGTTGCTGACCCGCACGCCAGGCAGCGGTGAGCGCAGCACCGTGAGCTGCCCGGCCCCGACGTTCCCGCGCTGCCCGCCGCCGCCGCGGTACCAGGCGCGCACCTCTGCGCCCGGACCCGGAACGGGCGGGCTGTTCGTCCCACCGGCTTCCTGCCCGCCGAAAGCTTCGTCCCACCAGGCGAACATCACGACGCCGGCACTGCGGTCGATCCGCACCGGCACCTCCCCGGGCCGTGCGTCGGCGAACGCCTCCACCTCGCGGCAATACCGGAACGGCTTGCCGTCCACCAGCACGGCCTCGCCGCTGCTGAGCCGGGTCCCCGCGGCCACCTCGATCGCGACGGACAGCCCCGCCCCGGACACGATCGGCGCGTTCGGAACCACGAAACTCTGCCCCGGCCGTCCCGTCCCGGTGCCGATCGGAACGGCGTCGTACAAGGTCACATCGGCTGCGGGGACCAGCACGCTGGCCTGGCCGGCGGGCAGCACGGCGGCCGCCGTCGTCGTGAAGACCGGCTGCGGCGCCCCGGGCACGCCCGGCGGGCAGCTGACCTGGGTGCCGCGCGGGATCCGGATCTCCGGAGCGGCGCCACCACTCGTGAGGCGCGTGAATTCGAGCATGGTTTCGGCGCTGCCTGGCGGGTAGAGGCTGGTGCCCAGCAGGTTCAGGTACACGGCGTACAGCTTGTCCGGGACCCGGTTGAGCCGGTACATCAGGGTGTCCGTGAGGTAGGCGAAGGCCTCCATGATGGTGATGCCGGGGTCGTGCACGGACAGATCGGTCCAGTCCGGGGCGACCTGCCGGATGCGCTCCCGGGCGCCGGCCACCAGCTCCGCGAAGCTGCGGTCATCCAGGTTCGGCACGGGAATGCTCATGCTGCACCTCCTGAATCAACGGGCAGGGTGATGGCCAGTTCGTCCTGGTGCTGGGTGGACCGGACCCGGTACCGCAGCCGGACTTCGAGCAGTTCCGGGCTCTCCTGCGAGCGCGAAGCATCCAAGGACAGCACCGTGATCCGCGGCTCCCACTGCTCCACGGCCCGGGCCACGTAGTGGATGGCCAGGCCCGCAGTGGTGTCGTCCGCGGGCGCGAAGGCGAGCCGGAAGAGGTGGCAGCCGTACGTGGGACGGTTGATGCGCTCGCCGGGCCGGGTGCTCAGGAGCAGCAGCAGTGCCTGCCGCACGGAGGCGGCGTCCGTGACGGTGGCCAGCCTGCCGTCCGGGGTGAGGGTGAGGCCGGACAGCCCGACGGCGGCGTCGAAGTCCGGGTGGACGAAGGCCACCGACTTGTACCTGGGCCCGCTCATGGCCGGCTGCTTTTCATGATCCTGCCGCCACGAATTCCTGGCCCGGCCGCCGGACGGTGTACTTCACGGCGCCGGGCGGGGTGCCGTCCGTGAAGCCTTCCACGGTGTCCAGGCACATCCGCTTCCCGCCGATCCGGATGAACAGCGAGTATCCCTTGATCACTGGCAGGGTCTTGTTGCACGGCTTGATGTTCAGGCCGATGTTGGGGCACATCGAGATGTCCCGGCCCACGGGATCGGCTTCGACCAGCACGGGCGAACCGGCCACCCGCACCCATTCCTGCGAGGGGACGTTTTCCACCTTGCCGTCGTGCCCGCAGCGCAGGATGGCTTCCTTAACCAGGATTTTCATCGCCCGCACCCCAGCATCAGGCCTCCTCGAAATCGACGGTCTTGGCACGGATCCGCATGGCCTTGCCCGGGGCCTCGAGCAGCAGGTCCGTGGCCGCCGTGATCCGCAGCTTCTCCGGCCCGAGCTCCACCGTGGAGCCGTGGCCGTCCGTGAAGCTGACGGTGCGGGCACCGCCGTCGAGCACCAGCTGCTGGCCATCCGCGGAACGGAAGGTGTAGCGGCTCTCCCGGGCCGTGGTCACGCCGGCGTCGGGGGTGCGTTCGCGCCCGTAGAGCCCGCCGAGCACGATCGCCTGGGCCGGGTCCGTGGCCGGCAGCAGCACCAGCACGGTGTCCTCCGGTGCCGGAGCCAGCACCAGCCCCTTGCCGGGCCCGGCGGCCCCGGACAGCACCGGCGCCCAGCCGCTTTCCAACGGTGGATACGCGGGCAGGCGCACCCGGACGCGGCCGCGTTCCTCGGGATCGTCGACGTCGGCCACCACGCCCAGGGTGAACACGTCCGGCTGCCGGGACGGCGGGGTTTCGGGTGGCCGGGTGGTGATGGTGGTTTCGTAGCCGCTGCCGTCCAGGCGGTGCACGGCCGAGGCAACGGCGTACGTGCCCTCCAGCGACGAGGCCAGGCCGCGCACCCGGACCCGGCCGCCCGCGCGCAGGAGCGGATCGCCGTCGGCCACGAACACGGCGCTGACCTGCCCGGCCATCCGCACGTCCAGTTCGGCCTGCGCCAGCCCGTCCGCCGCTGCATCCGAGGCGAAGGCCTCGTTGCCGCGCAGCAACTCGCCGCCCGCGCCGACGCTGGCCAGGGCAGGGTCCGCCGACACGCCGGCCTTCGCGTCACTGCCCGACGCCGATCCCTCCAAAGCCTCGGCGTCGCCGGAGTGCCAGCCCGCCGTCCGGGCGCCCAGGTACGCCGGTTCCTGGCTGAGCTCCACCTCGGCCGAGTGCAGGCTGCTGCCCAGCTCCAGTTCCACGGGCTCGCCCTCCCCGGCCAGGGTGGTGAGGCGCAGGGCGTCGCCGTCGACCACCGGGTACACGCCCACCCGGGCGCTTTGCTCCACCAGCAGGGCGAGGTCCGAGCGGGCGCACTGGTACACCTGTCCCAGCCGCATGCCTCCGCCGGTCACCTGCAGTCCCGTGCCCTCGCAGAGCGTGCGGGCCAGGCCGGCCAGGTCCACATCCTCGTGCAGCCGGGTGAACTGGCGCTTGCGGAGGCGGTGCAGGGCGTCGTAGGCACGGACCCGGATTTCCTGCGAGAGGTCGGCGCCGTAGCTATGCTCCACCACGGTCACCTCGCCGACGAACAGGGGTGTGCGCCGTCCGCCCAGCTCCACGCGGAGCGCATCCCCGGGCGCCGGATCCACGCCCCTGCTGCCCTGGCCCGGACTGCGCTGGCCAAGTGCCGGCCGCCAGGTGATGAGGCACTGGGCAGGGCGCGCCAGGGAGCTGAGGACCTGCACGGAGACGATTGCCGCGGTGTCGGCTGTGGAAAGCCGGCGCCGCCCGAGGGTGACGATCAGCTCGGGGAGGCCTTGGAGTTGCCTCATGGCTTTTCCTTGGTGGTGTCCCGGCTCATGGCGCTTCGCCCATCGGCGGCACGGCCAGCGGGCCCGTGAAATGCGCGGGGTCGTCCACGTTGTTGTACTCCAGCAGCAGTTTCCACAGCAGCGGTGTCCCGAAGGCCTCCAGGCTCAGGCGGCCCAGCTCGCCCGGCGGCACCTCCGGAAGGGGCTCCCCGCCGTCGGGAGCCAAAGCGTCCCGGTCCGTGCCGCCGTCGCCGGTCACAGTGAGGGTGTCCACAGGAGGGGCCGTCAGGTCCACCGGTGGAAGGCGCTGGGCGAGCTCGTAGTTCTCGCCGCCTTCCTCGTCCGCACTCTGGCCCACCCGCACGAACACCAGCCGCATCCAGGACCGTAGGGGCGAACCGTCCGGGGCGAAGCGGTCGAAGCGCTCCGCCACCTCCGTGACGATCCCCGGCACGTTCCACGCCCGGCCCCAGACGAAGCGGACCGAGGGCGGCCTGCGCTGCCGCTCCACCTCCGCCGAGTTCTCCGCGAGCGCCCAGATGGGCCGGGTCATCTGCCGCACGTCCTGCACATGGAGCGACGCCGGTGCAAGATCGACGTCGAACAGCAAATCCAGGCGGAGCTCGGTGTGCCCGCCGCCGGTGAAGAGCAGGGGGTCGTCCGCCAGTCCGCTGCCGGTGAGCTTCCCGCCCGCGCTCCTCCGCGGCTCGACACCCGCACTGCGTTGCATCACCACTGTCTCGGGGTTGAGCAGGCAGCCCAGGTGCTCGCCGGTCTCTTCGATCAGGAATGCCACCCTCTCCATCTCACACCGCCGACCGCTCGAGGCTCAGCCGCTCGGCCCGGGCCAAGGCGTGCTCGAGGTGTTCGCTGTTGTGGCTTGCTTCGATTGGCGGGCGCGGGGCGAGCTCGGGCCAGGTGCCCGCGAGGGGGGCCTTCGGCGTATGGTTTTCGGCGCTGCTCGGGTGGCCCTGGGACTTTGGCGTGGGCTGGGGCTGGGGCTGGGGCTGAGGCTGGGGCTGGGGCTGGGGCTGCGGCAAGGGCTGGGGTTGCGCGGCTCCTGCGGGCTCCCTTGGCTCTTCCGGGCGTTGTGAGGCCTGCTCTACGTGCTTTGAAAGCGTCAAAGCACGTAGAGCAGGCCTCACAAGCGGAGAGGCTTCGGTTGGTGCCGGGTGTTCGCCTGTGGGGTGTTCGCCTGCGGTGGATATCGTGGTGGCTTGCGTTGAGGCCGTCGGGCGCGGCTGTGTTGCACGTTGCGAACGAAGGCGGAGCACCGGCACCCCGTTGGCACTGCGTTGTGAGGCCTGCTCTACGTCCTTTGGGGGTGTCAAAGCACGTAGAGCGGGCCTCACAAGTTGGGGGGTTTGGCGTGGTTCGGAGGCTGCAAGGCTTGGCGAGGGAAGCGTTGGCTCGGTGCGGTCCGGGCGAAGGCGCAGCACCGGGACCCCGCTGGCACCGCGTTGTGAGGCCTGCTCCACGTCCTTTGAGATGAGCAAAGGATGTAGAGCGGGCCCAGCAAGTGTGGGAGCCACGCTATCGGGGGCCCCGGAAGCCGGGGGAACGGTTCCCGTGTGCTGGGCTGGCGTTCCCTGCCGGGCCGCCGTCGTGGGGTTCTTTGGCTGCGAGCGTCCGGGCAAGATCCGTGCCGTTGTTGGCCGCAGCCTGATTTTCCGCAGCCAGGCCAGCCCAAAGCGCCCCGGGACGGCGGGTGCAACATCGGCCGGCAAGGGAACAGCGCGGGCCTCCGCAGCAGAACCATCCTCCGCAGGTGCCAGCCCGGCGTCGCGCAGGAGGCGCACCCAATGTTCGGGTGCGCCGGAGAGATCAAAGCCGCGTTCCGGCGTCGGGGCCTCCGTTCCCCAACCGGTGCCCAAACCCGCGCCCAGCAAGCCGCCAGCCACGCCACTCCCGGAACCCGGCCCCGCAGAGTCGGGCAGCCCGGCAGGGTCGAGCTGCTCCGCGAAACCGCGAAGCCGCGCAGCCAGCCCCCGCCGCCAGCCCGTCGAACTGTGGGACCTCGCCTGATCGTGGGACCCCGCCGGGACGTGGGACCCCGCCGGATCGTGGGACCCCGCCGGGACGTCAGGAGACGGGTGCGCGGGCATCGTCGAGTTCCAGGCGGTCGTAGGCGATGGTCACGGACTCGATGGCCAGGTCCTTGCCGAGGGCATCCAGCGGCGCCCCGAACCATTCGCACAGCCAGGCTCCGAGCAGGTTCCAGCGCCGGACCTCGGCCGAGCCGGAGTCGTTGAGCATGGCGATGGACACGTTCCGCCGCTCCACCTGGCCATTGGCTGCCTTGAAGAGCCACTGCAGCATTTCGGTGGAGTCGGTGAGCCCGTACTTGAGCGTCACGGGCGTGTACTCGACCTGCCCCGGAATGACCCGCACCGTGCTGTTCTCCCCGCCGGAGCGGTACAGGATACGGTCGATCTTCATGCCAAGGCCCTCCACCTTGGTGAAGTGCCCCTGCACCACGCCCTGGATGACCAGCTTGAAGTTGTAAGCCCGGTACGGATCCACCACGTTGCCTGGCTGCGCGGCCGGGGCCGGGGTGCTTGGCTGCATGCTCATCTCAGGCTCCTGCGCTTTCTGTCTCGCTGGTGGCTTCGGCCGACTGCATGAGTTTGAAGATCACGAACTCCGCCGGCTTCACGGGCGCGATCCCGATCAGGGTGACCACCTGGCCGGCGTCGCGGACTTCGGGCGGGTTGGTTTCCTCGTCGCACTTCACGAAGAAGGCCTGTTGCGGGGTAGTCCCCAGCAGGGCGCCGTCCCGCCAGACATTGGTCAGGAACGCGCCGATGTCGCGCCGGATCGACTTCCACAGGGTGTGGTCGTTGGGTTCGAACACCACCCAGCGGGTGCCGTCCGCCACCGATTCCTTGATCATGTTGGTCAGCCGGCGCACGTTGATGTACCGGTATTCGCTGGCTTCGGGCGCCTTGGTGCGCGCTCCCCACACCCGGATGCCCTCGCCCGGGAAGTAGCGGATGCAGTTCACCCCGGCGGGGTTCAGCACCTCCTGCTCGCCGCGGCTCACCCGCCGCACCAGATCCAGCGCGCCCTGGATGGGTTCATTGGCCGGCGCCTTGTGCACCCCGCGGCTGCCATCCACCCGCGCCCACACCCCCGCCATGTGGCCCGACGGCGGCTGGGTCACCTTCTTGCCGGACACCGGGTCCGTCATCACGATCCACGGAAAATACAAGGCCGTGTACCCGCCGGGGGACTGGGGAGCGCCCAGGGCGTCCTCGCCGGTGGCGCCCGCGGCCGGCGCGGTCTCCTCGGGCTTCGCTGCCTCCTCGGGCTTCCCGGGTTTCGCTGGTTTCGCAGGCTCCTCGGGATTCTCCGGCTTGTCGGGCTCGGGTTCGTCCGGCAGGCCGGAGGTCGCCGCCCGGGTGAGCGCTCCGACGTCGTCCACTTTCTCCACGGTGTCCAGGATCGCCATCCGGTCCTGCCGCAGCGGGTGCTCCACGTGGGCCTGCAGGGCCGCGTAGGCGTCGGCGTTGGCGTAGCCGGGGGCGGCCACCATGGAGATGTCGTCGATCGCCTCGAAAAGGGTCAGGCCCGTGGGCTTCCTCGCCGTGCCCGTGAGGCTGCCGCCGGTGCCGACATTGACCACGTAACAGCGGCCGCCGCCGTTGGCGAAGAAGCCGAACACCGCGTTGGACAGCGGCGTTCCCTGGGTGGCTTTCCCGACATACTGGTCCACGAACTGGGTCCAGTTGTCCAGGACGCGCGCCTCATCCAGGTGCGCCAGGGGATCCGGGGCGACTCCCACGAATCCGGCGATGCTGGTGCTGACCTGCCCGATGGAGCGGGCACCGCTGGGTACTTCCTGTACGTACACTCCAGGCGCCTGGTAGTTCACCATGGTGCGCTCCCTCTACTCCCACCGGATGGTGACCGGCAGGCTGCTTGTGCTGGCTGACATTTCACGTTCAGTACCGCGGACGGCCACGGCAAAGTGCTGGAGTTCGTCTGCCGAGGCCAGGACCTCGAAGTGGCCGGTGGCGTCGCTGACGACGGCGGTGGCGGACGAATGCGCGCGGATGTAGGCGTTGGGGATGCCTTTGTTGTGGACGTCCACGAGCCGGCCGTGGATCCGCCGGGCCACCGTGGTGCTGGCGATCAGCGGTTCCAGGACGGGCGGGCCGGCGGGCTCTTCGAAGGGCAGGGAGACGGGAACGCGGACCAGGAAGCCCAGGCCTCCGCGGATGCTGGCGCGGTATTCACCGGGCTCGAACTCGTCCGCCGAAACCACGGAGTACTGGCTGTGGCGCTCCACCACCAGCAGCAGCTGCTCCAGGTTGGTGAGGCAGTCCGGACCGCGGGCCTCCACGGCCACCTTGAGTTCCAGGTCCAGCAGCGGACCGTTCCTGCGGGAGCGGCCCACCCGGTTCAGGGCGATGGCGCGGACGGTCACCGCCGCATCGGGAAGGGAGGGCCCGCCGTCGTCCTCGAAATAGACCTGCACAGGCGAGACGGCATCCGAAAGCAGCCCGAGCAGTTCGGTCAACGAAGCTTGCACTACACCCACGGTGGCACCCCAGTCGACAAGGTGGTCCGGTACAGCGGTTGTGCCTAAGGTTACTCCCGCGACGGCCGGTCAGTCACGGGGTTTCCGAGGTAAATCCATTCGTTTGAAGATTGCCGCGGAGGGGACTCAGTTTTGGCTGCGCCACCAGGCCACGGTCGCCGCTGCGGCATCCGCCAGCGGGGTCGGCGCCAGGCCCAGCCGCGCCTGGCTGGCCGCCGAGTCCATCACGAACGGCCGCTCGAACTGGTAGAGCGTTTCGGCGAGTTCGCGCATGTCCGTGGACGCCAGGCCAAGCACCTTCAGCAGCCAGCCCGGGACCGTTCCCAGCTTCACCGCAGGCAGCCCCGCGGCGCTGGTGAACGCCGTCGCGAGTTCCTGCTGGCTCAAGGCCGGGCCGGTGGGGGCGTGCAGGACCGAGTTCCACAGCTCAGGCGTCCGCGCGGCCTTGACCATGGCCGCGGCGAGGTCCGGCACGTAGGTGAAGGCATGCGGCAGGTCCGCGCGCCCGATCACCTGCAGCGATTTCCCCTTCAGCAGCACCGGCACCATGCGCTCGCCGGCATGTGCGCCGCGGACCCGCGGGCCGAAGAAGTCGCCCGCCACCACGCTCACGGTGTCCGCCCGGTGGGCCCGCCGGGCCTCGAGCAGCACCGTGCGCACGCCCCGCTTCCCGCCGCTTGCCTCGCGCGGGCTGGATTCGCTCATGGTCCTGTCGGGCTCGCTGTACGAATACAGGCTCTCCGGGAAGACGACGACGGCGCCCGCCTCCGCTGCTGCGTCCAGCACCGTCTGCTCGGCGCGGGGGAGTTCGGCCTGCCAGGCCTTCGTCGAGTAGGCGGAGCCGTGGATGCAATGGAACACGGCCGAGGCGCCGTCGAAGGCGTCCGCCAGTTGGGCAGGGTCCGAGACGTCGGCTTTCCGGCGCTCGATGAGCCGGTGTTCCGGGCCGGAGCCGGATCGGGTGAGGAGTCGGACCTGGTAGCCCTGCTCCGCGAGCAGGCTGGCAATGGTCGAGCCGACGGGGCCGGCTCCGGTGACTGCGTACGTTGTGGTCATGGCTGGGGCTCCCTTGGTGGGTTTGGCTGGCTTTCGGTTTCCGAGAGCAGTGCTCTCTTGTTTCCAGAATGGACCCGTTGCCCAGGGAAGTCAAGAGCGCTGCTCTCTTTTGTTGACGCCGCTCTCCTTTGTGGCATGCTGGAGGCATGCCGTCCACCACGAAGCCGCAGGCCAAAGCTCCCACGCCGCGGGAGCGGGCCCGTGCTCAGACCATCGCCGACATCGTCCGGATCGGCCGCGAACACCTTGCCCTCCACGGCGCGGCGGCCTTGTCCCTGCGGGCGGTGGCGCGGGACCTCGGCGTCGTATCCTCCGCGGTGTACCGCTACGTCGAGAACCGCGATGAACTCCTCACCCTGCTGCTGATCGACGCCTACAACGAGCTCGGCGACGCCGTGGACGCCGCCGTCGACGCCCTCCCGGAAGACGACTTCGCCGGCCGCTTCCACGCCCTGGGGCACGCCGTCAGGAACTGGGCGCTGCGCGAACCCGCCTGCTACGCGTTGCTTTTCGGCAGCCCGGTCCCCGGGTACCGGGCGCCGGGGGAGCGGACCATCGTGCCCGGAACCCGGGTGGTATACCGCCTGGTCCACAATTTCGACGCCGCCCACCGGGCCGGTGCGCTGGCCGCCGCGGGGGGACCCGCCGTCGTCGTTCCCGAAGCGCTTTCCCGCGACCTCGCCACCATCCGCTCCGAGCTCGGCCTCGAGGTGCCGGAAGAGCTGGTGACGCGCGGCGTGCTGATCTGGACGTCCCTGTTCGGGGCCGTCAGCTTCGAGGTGTTCGGGCAGTACGGCGCGGACACCTTCGCGGCCCGGGAGGAACTGTTCGCGCACCAGCTCGGGCTGCTCGCCGGGATCATCGGCCTGGCCTGAATCATCGGCCCGAGGAGTAGGGTGGCTGCATGGTTGGCGGGCTGGCAGACATCGGGGCGGAAGCGGTGCTGCTCGCCGGAGCCGGCCGCGCCGTCCTGCTGCAGATCGCCGATCCGGCGGTAGGCCGCGGCGTCGCCGAACACAGCGATTTCGGCGAACGCCCGCTCGAGCGGCTCGCGGCCACGATGGGCTACGTCTACGCCGTCGTCTATGGCTCCGAGGAGCAGCTCGCCGCCATGCGGCGCGCCGTCAACCGTGCCCACGCGCCGGTCCGGAGGCAGCCTGACGGTGCCTCCGCAGGCTACAACGCCTTCGATCCGGAATCCCAGCTGTGGGTGGTTGCCACCTTGTACAACACCGCCGTGGACGTTTACGAGCGGGTCTATGGAACGCTCGACGCCGGAACGGCGGACCGCGTTTACCGCGAGTATGCGCGGATCGGGACGGCCCTGCAGCTTCCGGCGGAGTTCTGGCCCGCGGACCGTGCGGCCTTTGCCGAGTACTGGAATGAACGCCTGGCGGGGCTGGCTCCCGCCCCCGAAGCCGTGCGGGTGGCCTGTGATCTGCTGCATCCTGCCGTAGGACCAGTGTGGCTGTGCCTGGTCATGCCGGTGGCGCGGCTGCTCACGGCCGGGCTGCTGCCGGAGTCCCTTCGCGCTGAGTACGGCTTGCCCTGGGGTCCGCGCCGGCAGCGGCGCTTTGAAGCTTTGATCCGGGTGCTTGGCGCCGTGTATCCGAGGCTTCCCCGGCGCATCCGGCACCGTCCGAGGGACTACTACCTTGGCCGGATCGATGTGTCCGGGGTGCGGAGCCGGATCGATGCATAGCCTGACCGCCGTCGAGCAGTTTCTGCACGAACGCGCTCACCGTTTGCTGGAGCGGGCGCCCGCCGGCGGCCTGCGCTGGAAGCTCGCCGAATTCCTGGTGTTCGGCCTGAAGCAGGCATGGGCCTGCATTTTCGGTGCCTCGCTGTTGGCCGTGATTTTCGGGGCGAGGCTCTGGTACCCGGCGGACGCTGCCCTTGCGAGGAACGATTTCCTGACCATCGCCGCCGTCGTGATCCAGGTTGTCATGGTCGCCACGAAACTGGAGACGCTGCGCGAGCTCAGGGTGATTGTGCTGTTCCATCTCGTGGGCACGGTCATGGAACTGTTCAAGACCGACGTCGGGTCCTGGAGTTACGAGGCCGAGGGCTTCCTGCGGGTCGGCGCGGTGCCGTTGTTCAGCGGGTTCATGTATGCCTCGGTCGGCTCCTACATGGTGCGGGTCTACCGGCTCTTCGACCTCCGTTTCGCCCGCTATCCCCGCCGTTGGATCACCGCGATCGTGGCTCTTGGCATTTACGTGAACTTCTTCTCGCACCACTTCGTCTTCGATTTCCGCTGGGTGCTGCTGGCGGCGGTAGCGCTGGTGTTCGGGCGCTGCGTGATGCACTTCAGGGTGTTCCGGCGCAGCTTCCGGATGCCGTTGCTGGTGTCGTTCCTGCTGGTGGCGCTGTTCATCTGGATTGCCGAGAACATCGCAACCTGGTCCCATGCCTGGCTTTACCCGAGCCAAGTAAACGGTTGGCACATGGTCTCCCCGGACAAGCTGCTCTCCTGGTTCCTGCTGATGATCATCTCCGTGGTGCTGGTGGCCTGGGTCTACAAGCCGGTGCCGCCGGATGAACCCGTGCGGAGGGCAGTACCCCGGGGGTCCGCCGCACGCGAAGTGCTTCGGGCGGCGCCCCCTGAATCCGCTGCTCCTTCGGGTACTGCGGCAGGCAAGGCTTCGCGGGATTCTCCGCGCTGAAAGCGCTGGGCCTTAACCGGCCCGGTTCTTGGGTTGAGCGGCGGCTGCCCGCTGCGAAAACACCTGCCCGGCTTGCCGAAAAGTGGTCCATTCCAGTCACCGGAGAGGTCTGGGATTCAGCCTTCGCCGCGCATCCGCCTCAGCATCGCACGGCGGGAGTCAAGCAACGGCTCGATGTCTGTGATAGCCACCAAGGCAACGGCATCGCTCGGGAAGGCGGCCCAGAATTCGTCCGGCTGCATGAATCCTGTGATTTCCATGGCGACAGTGCGCCACTGTCTGCTTCCCTGCATTAGCCCTCAACCAGAAGACCGTGTTCGCGCCGGCGTCGCGGGAGAGCTGCGGGGTCGCTGGAGCGCTCCGGCGACCCCGCAGCTCTCCCGCGAATTCGAGGACAAACCCGCGTTCTCCCACGGCGAAACGCCCCGGAACCGTGCCATTCCAAAGTAAAACTCCGGCCACGATGCAAAGTTGAGCGAACTTCACTCAACTTTGGGTTG
This sequence comes from Arthrobacter sp. TE26545, assembly GCF_056279005.1. Next base: position 3,509,331 of record NZ_JBWBQM010000001.1, on the reverse strand, counting down.
ACTTAAATCGACTCGCGAGTACAGTTGAGTGCAGAACGCTCAACTAGCCGACTGTTGAGTGGTCCCTGGCTCCCGTCCGCAAGGATCCGCCGTCCGCAAGGATCCGCGAGGAAATGGGCCGGGGTGCAGTCTCGAACATCGGCATTGAAAGCAGTGAAAGGAAGCAACACATATGTCACGTGCAGTAGGTATTGACCTCGGAACCACCAACTCCGTTGTCTCTGTTCTCGAAGGTGGCGAGCCCACCGTTATCGCCAACGCCGAAGGCGGCCGCACCACGCCGTCCGTCGTTGCCTTCTCCAAGTCCGGCGAAGTCCTGGTCGGCGAAATCGCCAAGCGCCAGGCCGTCAACAACATCGACCGCACCATCGCCTCGGTCAAGCGCCACATGGGCACCGACTGGTCGGTCAACATTGACGACAAGAAGTACACGCCGCAGGAAATCTCCGCGCGCATCCTCATGAAGCTGAAGAACGACGCCGAAAGCTACCTCGGCGAGAAGGTCACCGACGCCGTGATCACCGTTCCGGCCTACTTCAACGACGCCGAGCGCCAGGCCACCAAGGAAGCCGGCGAGATCGCCGGCATGAACGTGCTGCGCATCGTCAACGAGCCCACCGCGGCCGCCCTCGCCTACGGCTTGGACAAGGGCAAGGAAGACGAACTGATCCTGGTCTTCGACCTCGGTGGCGGCACCTTCGACGTCTCCCTGCTGGAAGTCGGCAAGGACGAAGACGGCTTCTCCACCATCCAGGTCCGCGCCACCGCCGGTGACAACCGCCTCGGCGGCGACGACTGGGACAACCGCGTGGTCGAGTGGCTGCTCAGCCAGCTCAAGATCAAGGGCATCGACCTCTCCAAGGACAAGATCGCCCTGCAGCGCCTCCGCGAAGCCGCAGAGCAGGCGAAGAAGGAACTCTCTTCCTCCACGAGCACCAACATCTCGCTCCAGTACCTCTCCGTCACCCCCGACGGCCCGGTCCACCTGGACGAGCAGCTGACCCGTGCCAAGTTCCAGGACCTCACCAAGGACCTGCTTGACCGCACCAAGAAGCCGTTCCACGACGTCATCGCCGAAGCCGGCATCAAGGTTTCGGACATCGACCACATCGTGCTCGTTGGTGGCTCCACCCGTATGCCCGCCGTCTCTGACCTGGTCAAGGAACTGGCCGGCGGCAAGGAGCCCAACAAGGGCGTCAACCCGGACGAGGTTGTCGCCGTCGGTGCAGCCCTGCAGGCAGGTGTCCTGAAGGGCGAGCGCAAGGACGTGCTGCTGATCGACGTCACCCCGCTTTCCCTCGGCATCGAAACCAAGGGCGGCGTCATGACGCACCTGATCGAGCGCAACACGGCCATCCCCACCAAGCGTTCGGAAACCTTCACCACCGCTGACGACAACCAGCCGTCCGTGGCCATCCAGGTCTTCCAGGGCGAGCGCGAGTTCACCCGCGACAACAAGCCGCTGGGCACCTTCGAACTGACCGGCATCGCTCCGGCTCCGCGTGGCGTTCCGCAGATCGAGGTCACCTTCGACATCGACGCCAACGGCATCGTGCACGTCTCCGCGAAGGACAAGGGCACCGGCAAGGAACAGTCCATGACCATCACCGGTGGCACGGCACTGTCCAAGGAAGACATTGAGCGCATGGTCGCCGACGCCGAGGCACACGCTGCCGAGGACAAGGCCCGCCGCGAAGCCACGGACACCCGCAACTCCGCCGAGCAGCTCGCCTACTCGATCGAGAAGCTGCTGTCGGAAAACGACGACAAGCTGCCGGAAGAGGTCAAGACCGAGGTCAAGGCCGACGTCGACGCCCTCAAGAAGGCGCTGGAAGGCACCGACGACGCCGCCGTCAAGACGGCGTTCGAGAAGCTGCAGCAGTCCCAGACCAAGCTGGGCGAAGCTATCTACTCGCAGGCCGCAGCCGCCGGTGCCGAAGGCGCCGAGGGTGCAGCTCCCGCCGGTGAGAAGGCTGCAGATGAGGACATCGTCGACGCCGAGATCATCGACGAAGACGAGAAGAAGTAACCATGCCCCACCACGGCAACGAATCAGAGCACTCGGATTCGGAGCAGGGCAAGCCGGTCATCCGGGACAATCGCAAGGTTGACCCGGAGACCGGTGCCGCCCGGCATCCGCAGCACGACGCAAAGCACGACGCCGGCACCCCCACGGGTGCGGAAGGCGCAGCTGCCGCCGGTGCCGAGGGCGATGCGCTGTCCCAGGCCGAGGAGATCCTCAACGGCGTAGAGGTTCCGGCCGAAGAGTCGGTGGCCTCCGGTACCTCGGCCCAGGCCGAAGCCGCGGAACTGCGCAACGATCTCCTCCGCCTCCAGGCCGAGTACGTCAACTACCGCAAGCGCGTCGAACGCGACCGTGCCGTCGCCGGGGAAATGGCCGTCATCGGCGTCCTGAACTCCCTGCTTCCGGTACTGGACGACATCGACGCCGCCCGCCAGCACGGCGACCTCGAGGACGGCCCTTTCGCCGCCATTGCAGCCAAGCTGGAGAACTCGCTGAAGACCTACGGGCTGGAACGGATCGACGCCACCGGCGTGGAGTTCGACCCCACCATCCACGAGGCCCTCATCCAGCAGCCGGGCCAGGACGTCGAGGTGGACACGGTCAGCCAGGTGCTGCGCTCGGGCTACCGCTCCAAGGAGCGCGTCCTGCGCGCGGCACAGGTGATCGTGGCTGTGCCTGCGTAAGCACCGCCTCACCGCGCCTTCGCGGATGAGGGGGCCCCGCCCCTCCGCGTGGGCGGCTCGGTCCTTACGGACCTGAGCCGCCCACGCTCCGGCAGGCCCGAAGCCGCTCCCGGGCCCCCTCATCCGCTACGGCTCAGGCGGTAACCTCGCCTTAGACGCTTTTAGTTGTTTTGAAAGGACACACACTTGGCAAGCCAGGACTGGGTTGAGAAGGATTTCTACGCGATCCTTGGTGTCGCCAAGGACGCGTCCGACGCCGATATCAAGAAGGCGTACCGCAAGCTCGCGCGCCAATACCACCCGGATACCAACGCCGGGGATGTCGCTGCGGAGAAGCGGTTCAAGGACATCTCCGAGGCCTACTCGGTACTCTCCAGCGCCGAGGACCGCCAGCAGTACGACGCCATCCGGGCCATGGGCGGCGCGCGCTTCGCTCCCGGGGCGGGCGGCCGTGGCGGCCCGGCGAACGGTGGCTTCGAGGACCTCTTCGGTGGCCTGTTCGGCGGCGGTGCCCGCCAGCCCGCCGGAGCGGGCGGCATCCCGCCTGAGTTCGCCGATCTCTTCGGTGGCGGTTTCGGCGGCCAGACCGGCTTCCAGCGCACGCCCCAGAAGGGCTCGGACCGCACCGCTACCACCACTATTTCGTTCAAGGGCTCCATCCAGGGCACCACGGTTAGCCTGCGCGAAAACAACGGCAACGTCATCGACGTCAAGATTCCCGCCGGCATCAAGGACGGCCAGAAGGTCCGCCAGCGCGGCAAGGGCAACCCCGGCGCGGCAGGCAACGGCGACCTCATCATCACGGTTAACGTCAAACCCCATGATTTCTTCATCCGCGACGGAGACAACATCCGGGTCCACGTCCCGGTCACCTTCCCGGAAGCAGCCCTCGGCGGCGAGATCGAGGTCCCCACGCTCGACGGCAGCCACGTGAAGCTCCGTGTCCCCGCCGGCACCAATTCCGGCCGTACCCTCCGGGTCAAGGGCCGCGGCGTCCACACCTCCAAGGGGGAAGGTGACCTCCTGGTGACAGTCGACGTCGTCGTTCCTCAGAACCTGCCGAAGGGCGCGCAGGAGGCCGTGAAGGCCTTCGCCGAAGCAACTGCGGACGCCGATCCGCGCCGGGACCTGGCCGCCAAGGCCAGGCTGTAGGAGCCTGCCATGGGTATCGACGTCAACCAGCCGATCTTCGTCATTTCCGTGGCGGCGGAGCTGGCTGACATGCACCCGCAGACGCTGCGCCAGTACGACCGCCTGGGCATCGTCTCGCCGAGCCGTGCGCCCGGAAAGTCGCGGCGCTACTCCCAGCGCGACGTCGACCGCCTGCGCGAAGTGCAACGGCTCTCGCATGAAGGCGTCTCCTTGGAGGGCATCAAGCGCATCATGCAGTTGGAGAACCAGGTGGCTGCGCTGCAGGGCCGCGTGGTGGAGCTGACGGAGGAACTTGCCCGACGCCGGGACCCCCTGGACGCGCGGATCTTCGCCGCAGGTGCGGCCGGCGACGTCGTCAGCCTGGCCCGCGGCCAGCGTCCCCGTCCGCGGTCGCAGGCCGTGGTGGTCTGGCGCCCGCGGGACTGACTGGGCTGGCTTACACCAGTTTTTCGCTCGCAAAGATCAGCTGTTCGGTACCGCCCTTGATGGCCATCTTCTCAAGGTGAAGGCCTGCCTTCGTGGCCACCCGCTGTGACGGAATGTTCGCTGGATTGATGATGGCTATGACCCGGTTGATGCCCCGGGCGGCCGCGAACCGGAGGGACGCCTCGGCGGCTTCAGTGGCGTAGCCATTGCCCTGGCGGGCAGTGCTGACGTGGTAGCCCACTTCGACCTCCGCGGTGCCATCCACGATCTGCATAGTCAGGCCGCAATCGCCAATGAATTTTCCTTCGTGGTCTTCCATGACCCAGAGCCCAAAGCCGTACTCTGCGTAGTTGCGCTTGTTCCAGTCGATCCAGAGCTGTGCCTCGGCGCGGGTTTTCGGGGCGGGGTAGTAGCGCATCACCTCGGGGTCGCCGAGCATCGCGGACATTTCTTCCAGATCGTCGTCCGTCATGGGGCGCAGGCGGAGCCGTGCAGTTTCGAGGACGGCGACCATCAGGGCAGCCGCTCGGCCGAAGCCAGCCGGACCGGGACTTCCCGGCCTGCCCAGGTGCCGTCCAGCGTCAGTTGTCCGGGCTGCCGGGCGGGGGCCACCCGCCGGGCAATCTCCAGACGGAGGGCCCCGGCGTCGATGACAGTGACGCCGCCTGCCGTGACGGGAGGCTGTGGCTCCAAAGGCGGGATCACGCCGTCGGGCGTTCCGCTTCCCTTCACTGCTGCCGTGCCGGGGCGGGGTTCGAGTTTCCCGTCGACCTCGACGAACTGTTCAGCCTCCTGCTGGCCCGTCAGGATCGCCGTCGCCAGCGCGGAAACGTAAACGGGGTCGGCGCAGGCATCGTAGACCCAGCGCTTGCCGAGGACTGAGTGTTCCGTTGTGCCTACGAGCCAGGTTTCTGCGCCGGGCAAGGGGGCGCCGCGGTAGCTCAAAGGGACCTGGTAGACGGTTCCGCCGTGGGACACGAGGTGTGTCTCCATCCCGACTTCACCGGCCGGATCGTCAAAGCGATAGGCGCCCACGAGAACCGGCTGCGCAGGGTCGCCGGGCACGAACCATGGCTGCTGCGGCAGGTAGCTTGCGATGAGTTCGAGTTTGGAAGGAACCAGGGTCGCTTTATGCAGGATCGCCATGGCATCAGCCTAGGCCAAGCTGCGTTGGGCGGGCCACGCGCCGCAGTGGGTACGTCCGTTTGCCATTGCTGGCCTTTGAGGCGCGGTTTCCAGTCGTGGCCCCCGCGGCGGGGGGCGTTCGCACTCCGTCAGGCATCCCTGCGTACAATCGACTGAAACCGACAACTGAGGGACCATGAAAAAACTCACCACTGTTCTGCTCGCCGCCGGACTTCTCGTCTCGGCCTCCGCTTGCACCGCGCCGAAGCTGACCACGAAGGAAACCTGCGAGCGCCTCAACCTTGTTGTGTCGAGCCCGGGTGGGGCGAGCAAGGCGTCGATGAACCGCATCGCCAACGCCCTTCGCCCCCTCGAGGCCGTGGCTTCCGAGGAACTGCAGCCGTCGCTGGATGCCCTCCTGAAGTTCGCCGATGAGTCTGCCAAGCAGAACCCCGACGAGGACAAGCTCGCTGGCCTCACCGAGGAGTACCAGAAGGCAGGCGCCAAGTTCAGCGAGCTCTGCAGCGGCGCCTGAACCGTAGATTCTGACCGCCGGAAATGACCGGCACACGGAAAACTCCCCGCCTCGTCTTCGAACGAGGCGGGGAGTTTTCTCTTAACCGGCGCCAGCGGTGCCCCCGCAAACCTGGCCTTCGGCGGCCCCCGCAACCGCCCCCCGCAACCGCCCCCCGCAACCGCCCCCCGCAACCGCCCCCGCGACCGGCCCTTGGAAGCCGCGCCCCAAAACAGCACCGAAAAGTCACGGTTGACGCAATCTCTATTTCCTATAGGATCTTTTATGGGCTGCATCACATAGCCCACCGATCCACAAGCGCAACGGAGCACTATGCCAATCGAGCAGCCCCCTTACACCGCCGAGACTTGGCCCATCGCCACGTGCCTGCACGGGTTCCGCGCTGTCGGCCGCGACGGTACCGCCATGCACGACGCCCCCGCCGAGGTTTGGGACGACATGTTCGCCCAGGTCGCCGACGTCGGCTTCACCCTCGCGGAGCTTGCCGACAGCCACGTCCGTCCCGCCGACCTGGAACCATCCAGGCGCGACGAATTCCTTGCCGTCGCGCAGTCCCATGGCGTCGGAATCCCCTCAGTGCACCTGCAGCGGCAGAGCGTGATCATGCCGGGACAGGAGGAACGCAACCTCGAATACGCGCACCGCACCATCGACGCCGCCGCCGAGTGGGGTATGGAGGTCTTCTCCACCGGACTGCACCAGCCCTTCAGCGAGGCGCAGCGCGAGGCGCTGTGGTTCTGGACGGCCGAAGGACCCAAAGACCCGGACAGCCGCGAGATGTGGGACACCGCCGTCCGCCGCATCCGCGAACTCGGCAAGCACGCCGCCGAACTCGGACTCATCATGTCCCTGGAAATGTATGAAGACACGTACCTTGGCACGGCCGACAGCGCAGTGCGCTTCATCGAAGACGTGGGGCTTGAGAATGTCGGCCTCAACCCGGACGTCGCCAACCTCATCCGCCTGCATCGCCCGGTGGAAGACTGGCGCGAGCTGTACGACAAGACCCTCCCGTACGCCAACTACTGGCACGTGAAGAACTACACCCGGGACGAGCGTGCGGACGGGAGCTGGGCCACCTCCGTGCCTTCGACCATGGAGGCCGGCCTGATCAACTACCGCCAGGTCTTCCGTGACGCAGTGGCTGCCGGATTCAACGGCATCATCCTCGCCGAACACTACGGCGGAGACAGCCTCGGCGTCTGCGCCACCAACCAGAAATACATCCGCACACTGCTCCCCAAAGCCTAGGAGGCACCATGAGTGAGCCAACCATCGCCGTCGTCGGTTCGGGATACATGGGCGGAGGCATCGCGCAGGTGCTCGCCCTGTCCGGCGCGACCGTCCGGATCGCAGACATCTCCGAGGAGGTGGCGCGAAAGAACTACGAGCGCCTTCTCGAGGAAGCCCGTCAGTTCGTTGCCGACGGGCTTTTCCCCGACGACGCCGTCGAGCGCCTTGAGCGCCACCTCTCGCCCGCCGCTTCTATCGAGGAAGCCGTGACGGACGCCGATTTCATCGAGGAGGCCGTGCCGGAGAAGCTGGAGATCAAGCACGAGACACTGCGCCGGATCAGCGCCGCAGCCCGCCCGGATGCCATCATCGGATCGAACACCTCGACCATCCTCATCGCATCCCTGGCCGAGGCCGTCGAACGCCCGGAACGCTTTCTCGGCGTCCATTTCTCCAACCCTGCGCCCTTCATCCCCGGGGTCGAGCTGATCCCGCACCCTGGCACGGACGAATCAGTGCTGCCGTTCGTGGAGCGCATTGTGGCCGCCACCGGCAAGGAGAGCGCCAGGGTCAAGGACGCAACCGGATTCGTGCTGAACCGTCTGCAGTACGCCCTCTTCCACGAAGCCACCCAGATCGTTGAAGAAGGCATCGCAACCCCGGAAGACATCGACACGATCGTCCGTACGACGTTCGGCTTCCGGCTGCCCTTCTTCGGTCCGTTCGCCATCGCTGACATGGCGGGACTGGACGTCTACTCCTTCTGCTACGCGTCGCTGCAGACCCGCTGGCCGGAACGTTTCGCCACTCCCGAATCCCTCCGCGGCCTTGTCGACGCCGGGAAGTTCGGCACCAAGACCGGTGCCGGCTACCTGGACGTTCCGGCGGAGCGGACCCCGGAGCTGCTCGCTTACCGGAACCGGGCCTATGCGGCCATGAAGCAGTTGCTCGATGATCTCGGTCCCGCCCCGATCCACCCAGCCCCCGTCTCTTCTGACCTGAACTGAACTGAACTGACCTGAACGAACCTGAACGAAGGACCCCATGGACGATTTCGCACCAAGCCCCGCTTTCCCCGCCGAGCGCAGCGTCATCCTGACCGGCGCCGCTTCACCGCGCGGCATCGGCCGCTACGCCGCGCACTACCTCGCCGAGCGCGGCTGGAATGTCGGCGTCCTGGACCTGGACGCCGACGCCGCCAAGGCAGTTGCCGCCGACATCGCCGCGAAGCACGGGGTCACCGCCGCCGGCGCCGGCGCGAACGTTGCCGACGAAGCACAGGTCCGGGCTGCGTTCGACGAACTCGAGGCCGCCCTGCCGCAGCTTGTAGCCGTCGTGAACCTGGCCGGTGTCTCCTCGCCGGTGCCCTACCTCGAGGTCACCCCGGAAGAATGGACCCGGGTCATCGACATCAACCTCCACGGCGTCCACCACTCCACCAAACGCGCGGTCGAGACCATGGTGCGCAACAGGGTCGGCCGCGTGGTGAACCTTTCCTCCGTCTCCGCCCAGCGCGGCGGCGGCACCTTCAGCAAGACCGCCTACTCGGCAGCCAAAGCCGGCGTCCTCGGCCTGACCCGCAGCCTGGCGCGCGAACTCGGCCACCAGGGCGTCACCGTCAATGCTGTCTCGCCGGGTCCGATCGACACCGACATCATGGGCGGCACCCTCACGGATGAGCGCAAGGAGAAGATGGCGGCCGACGGCGTGCTGCCGCGCATCGGCACCCCGCGGGACATCGCCGCAGCCATCCACTACCTCATCGGCGAGGACGCCGGATTCGTGACGGGCCAAACCCTGAACGTTGACGGCGGCCTCTACATGCACGGATGAGCGCCCGCCGCTGGTCGGCGGGGAGGATCGTCTTCCTCCTTGTCGGCCTGGCCCTGGTTGTCTTCGGCGTCGCCCAGATCGCCCCGGCCATTTTCCAGTAGCCCTTTTCCGGTAGCCCGTTTCCACTGATCCTTCGCACACCCACACCCATCCACGCATCCACTCAAAGGAGAGCGGACATGTCCTCACCCACGCAGGTCATCGACGTGCTCAGCACGAGTCCCGTGCTCAAGACAGCCATCAAGAAGGCCGCGAAGCATCTCATGCCGATGCTCATCATCCTGTACTTCGTCGCCTTCCTCGACCGCACCAACGTCGGCTTCGCGGAAGCCGCGCTCAAGGTCGACCGAGGTGTCTCGGACGGCGCCTTCGCCCTCGGCGCCGGCATCTTCTTCATCGGTTACGCCCTCTTTGAAATTCCCTCGAACCTGCTCCTGAAAAGGTTCGGCGCCAAGTTCTGGCTGGCCCGCATCGCTGTCACCTGGGGCATCACTGCGGCTGCCTTCGCGTTCGTCACCGACGAGAGAATGTTCATCATCCTGCGCTTCCTGCTCGGCGTGACGGAAGCCGGCCTCTTCCCGGGTGTCATCATGTACCTCGCAGCCTGGTTCCCGAACAAGGTGCGCGTGCAGATGTTCGCCCTGTTCTACCTGGCCCAGCCGTTCTCGCAGATGCTTGGCGCCCCGCTCTCCGGCGGACTCATCGCACTCGGCGGCGCGACCGCCTGGCACGGCTGGCAGGTGATGTTCTTCGTCGAAGGCATGCTCGCCGTCGTCGCCGGTGTTGCCGCACTGTACTTCCTCATCAACTCGCCGCAGGACGCGAAGTTCCTCAACGCCGAGGAGAAGGAGGCCCTTGAAACCGTCATGGCCACTGAGGACGCCGTACGCACCGAGGACGGCCCCAACGGCATCTGGGCCGCGATGGCCAACTGGAAGGTCTGGTACTTCACGGTCATCTACTTCTGCCTCCAGATAGCCGTGTACGGCACCACCTTCTACCTCCCCCAGCAGGTCGCCTCGCTGCTGGGGAAGAAGGTCGGCTGGGAGGTCGGTGTGGTCTCCGCGATCCCGTGGCTGGTGGGGCTGTTCGTCTGCTACTTCGCCGGCCGTGCCGCCAATACCGTGCTGCGCCGCCGCAACTGGGGCACCCTCTGCTACCTGATGACCGGCGTCTTCATCCTCGGCTCCGCGTGGGCCGGCGCCAACGGCCAGCCGATCCTCGGCATCGCCTGCATCACCTTCGCCGTGGCGAGCTTCCTCACGGTCGGCCCGATCACCTGGGCCTACCCCACGGCGTTCCTCACCGGTTCCGCGGCAGCAGCGGGCATCGGCCTGATCAACTCCCTCGGCAACCTCGGCGGCTTCGTCGCACCGATCATGCGCACCAACATCAACGCATCGGTGCCCACCCCGTCCGGCGCCTGGGGTGTCGTCTCCCTCGGGGTGTTCGCCTTCCTCGCAGCGGCCATGCTGTTCGCCACGAAGTACTTCAAGGGCGCCAAGTCTGACCGGTTGCTAGACAACTCCACGGTCGGCCACTGAAATTACGACGGCGGCCGGTCACCCCCGGGTGGCCGGCCGCTTCGCGTGTGCTTCAGGGGAGGTTCAGCGGGAGGCAACGTCGAGGCGGGCGCGGTAGCGGACCTTCTCGATGTGGTCGCGCATCGCGGCGGAAGCCGCTTCCCCGTCGCCGCGGCGAAGCCCGTCAAGGATGAGTCCATGCTCGATGACGGCGTCAGAGGCGTCGCTGACGCCCGAGCTGACTGTCTGGCGCATGCGGTGCACGCGGATGGAGATCGCCTCCGACATGTCCAGCAGGAACGGGTTCCGGGTGCCTTCGAAAATGAGGTGGTGGAACTGCCAGTCGACGGCGAAGTATTCCCTCAGCAGGTCCACCGGCGCAGGTCCGCCGGCTTCGAAGGCCCCGCGCACCTTTTCGCCGAGCTCGCGCTGCTTCTCCAAGGTGGCATCGAGCTCCGGCACAACGGTGGCGGCGTGGCCGGCGGCCAGTTCGGTCGCCCCGCATTCGAGCACCAGCCGCGCATCGAACAGGGCCTCAAGCTGGCCGCTGTGGATCGGCGGGGCAACCCGGTAGCCTTTGAGGGCCTCACGCGTCACCAGGCCGGTGCGTTCGAGCTGCACGAGGGCTTCACGGACGGGCGTGGGGGAGACCTTGAGGTCGCGTGCGATGACGTCGATCGAAAGCCGGGTACCGGGGGCGATGTCCGAGGTCATGAGCATGTTGAGGATCAGTTCGTAGACGCTGTCGCGCAACCCCTTGCGCTGCGGGGTGCCTCCCGCAAGGGGATATACGGTCTCAGACATCGGTTCCTCCTGCACCGATGCTATCAGCGGCCTTGCTGCCGGTTCCGGCGTCGGACGGCTTGTGACCGGCGATTTCCGTCACCTCGTCGAGGATGGTGGCGACGGCGGCCGGATCGTGGGCGAAACGGCCCAGGAACAGGCCGTCCACGCTATGTCCGATCAGGCTGAGCAGCCCCGGCCCCGCGCTGCCGCCGTAGATGACGGCGGATCCCACATGGGCGGGCAGGCCTCGAATGTGGTCACGCAGGGCCGAGCAGACCGCGGCGATGTGTTCGGGCGCCGCCGGCTCCGGGGCGCCGATCGCCCAGTGCGGTTCGTAGGCGACAACGATCCGGCCTGACAAGCCGGACGCCCCGGCCGAGGCCAGGGCGTCGTCAAGCTGCCGGAGGCATTCTGCCGCGGCTGCCGGCGGGTCGCCGCGTTTCGCTTCGCCGATACAGAGCAGGGGAACGAGCCCCGCGCGCAGGGCTGCCGTGGTTTTGGCCCGGACGACGGCGTCGTCCTCACCGAAGAAGCGGCGCCGCTCGGCATGGCCGATCTCCGCCAGTTCGCAGCCGAGCTCGGCGGCCTGCGGGCCGCTGACTTCCCCCGTGAACGCCCCGGAATCCTCGGCGGCGAGGTCCTGCACCCCGACCATCGCGGCGCCGTCGAACACCTCCAGGGCTCCCGGCACCGAAAGGTAGCCGGGCACCGCGAAGACGGCGGCATCCCCCGCCCGGACGGCCGGATGCGTGCGCGCGATGGCCGCCACGGCGCGGCACCATTCCATGGTCCGGGCGTGGTTGAAGTACATCTTGGTGCTTGCACCGATGAGGAAGCGTGGGAATTCCCGCACCCTCAGGCCCCTTCGTAGCTGCAGATCTCGCGGACCTTGTCGTTGGAGGCGCTGGCGGGGTCGAAGACGTAGCCGAGCCATTCGCGCACGTTCCGCCGGGCCTGCTCGATGCCGACAACCCCGCTGGCCCATGCACAGGATCTGGGCGTCGTTGGAGAGGATGCTCCGTTCCACCGAGAAACTGTCGTGGGCTGTGACCGCGCGGATGCCCTTGACCTTGTTCGCCGCGATCGCGACCCCAAGTCCCGTGCCGCAGATCAGGATGGCCCGGTCGGCGTCGCCGCGGGCCACCATCTCAGCCGCCGCCGTGGCGACCGCCGGGTAGTTGGTGTGCGAGCCGGCATCGACTCCGACATCGGTCACCGCGGCCACAGCCTCGTTGCCTTCGAGGTCGCGCTTGATGATTTCCTTGTAGTCGAATCCGGCGTCGTCCGAGCCGACGACGATGCGCCAGGGGGTCATGTTTCTCCTTGGGTTGGAAGCTGTATTCAGGCCGTGACGGCTGCGGTTTCGAGCACCGCGTGGACGCGCCGGGCGATGAGCGCGAGGGAGACGGCGCCAGGGTCCGGGACGCCGAGCGACTTTTCGCCGTGGGTGCGGGCCCGGCCCATCCCGGGAAGGAGATTTGCGGTCGTCTCGGCGGCCACTGTCGCGGCTTCGGCGGCGGCCAGCCAGGCGTCGGCAAGGTTGTTCCCGGCGGCGGCGCGGGCGGCGAGGGTGTCAGCGAACGGCACGAGCGAATCCACGAGGGTCTTGTCTCCCACGGAGGCCTTCCCGTAGGCCATCACGGCCTCCTTTGCGGCGGTGATGCCTGCCGCAACGCGGGCCGCGGTGGCAGGCTCCGTGTTGCCCAGGTGCCCGGCGACGGTGCGCAGGATCAACCCCCAGATTGCCCCCGACGTTCCTCCGGCCCGGTTGGACCAGGCATCGCCGGACAGGGCCAGCACGGTTTGGGCCCCGGCGCCGCGGGCGGCCAGGCCGGACGCGGCGGCGGAGGCCGCGGCGGTGCCGCGCTGCATGCCGATCCCGTGATCGCCGTCGCCGGCGATCGCGTCGATCCGGCCGAGCTCTTCGGCTGCTTCGTCGATTGCCGTGCGCATCTCCCCAAGGGCCGCCGCGATCCGGGCGGCCGCACGCCGGGAGTCCTCGCTCGATTCCGGAAGGGTGTCCTCCTCAGCCGGCCACGCGCCGTCATCGTCGGCCACGGTCTGGAGGGAACCGGCGTCAACGGCGCCGGTCCGGAAGGCGGGTGTGTCCGCGGGAGCGAGCCAGAGGCGCTCCAGTTCCTCATCGAGCCAGAAGAGGGTGAGCGAAACCCCTGCCATGTCGAAGCTCGTGCAGAATTCGCCCACCTGCGGGTCCACGATCTCCACGCCTGCTTCCTCCAGGAGTTCGGCCACGCGGGAGAAGACCACGAAGAGTTCCTCGCTCTTGACCGAGCCGAGCCCGTTGAGCACCGGAACCACGCGGGCGCCGCGGGCCTGGACCCCCTCGGGGAGCTCCGGGCCGCCAAGGAGGTGCCGGATGAACAGTTCGGCCAGGCCCGCCGCGCTGGGAATGTCCGTCAGTTCGATTCCCGGTTCCCCGTGGATGCCGAGGCCGATGGCCATCCGGCCTTCGGGCACGGTGAACAGCGGGGAACCGGCGCCGGGCAGTGTGCAGCCGGAGAACGCAACGCCCATAGTGCGGGTGCGGGCGTTTGCGGCCCGGGCGACCCGTTCGACGTCGTCGATCCCGTACCCTGCCGCGGCAGCGGCACCGGCGGCCTTGAAGACGGTGAGGTCGCCGGCGATGCCGCGGCGCTTGTGCTGTTCGCCGGGCGGGGCGCTGAAGATGTCGTCGGTGACGACGACGGTACGGCAGTCGATGCCGTCCTTGCGCACGGCCTCCTGCGCGGCGCCGAAGTGCAGCACGTCGCCGGCGTAATTGCCGAAGGTGAGGAGGGTGCCGCGGCCCTGCTCACTGGCGCGGACCACCGATTCGACCTGCTGCGCGGAGGGCGAGGCGAAGAGCTGGCCCATCGCCGCGCCGTGGGCAAGGCCGGGGCCGACGAGGCCGCCGAATGCGGGGTAATGGCCCGAGCCGCCGCCGATGACGACCGCCACCTCCGGATCCACGGAACGCGTGGAGCGGGAGACTCCGCCCGGTACGCGGCGGACCCAGCGTCCGTTGGCCCGGACGAAACCGTCCACCACGTCGTCAGCGAATGAAGCGGGGTCGTTCCAAAGCCGGGTCATCAGGTTTCCTCATCGTCGAGTGCCACGAACATGTTTCCTATAGGATATTGGAAGATGTGTGGGCGCCGTCAAGTGAGGGGTTAAAGAAGAATTGGGTGGCGGAAGCGGCGCGGCTTAGGTGGCGAGTGCTGCTTCGTTGGGGTCGTTGTTAAGGCGGTCGCGGTTAAGGCGGTCGCGCAGTTTGTAGTGCTGTAGCTTGCCGCTGGGGTTGCGGGGGAGTTCATCGACGAAGCGGATCTCGCGCGGGTATTTGTACGGGGCGATCGTTTGCTTGACGAAGTCCTGGATCTCCCTGAGCTTCGCCGCGTCGGCGGGAACGCCGGGGCGCAGGACGATGAAGGCGCAGACCACCGCGCCGCGGGTCTCGTCGGGGATGCCGATGACGGCGTTTTCGATGACGTCAGGGTGCTGGTCGATCACGGCTTCCACCTCGGGGGCGCCGATGTTGTAACCCGAGGAGACGATCATGCTGTCCGAGCGGGCCTGGTAGCTGAAGTAGCCGTCCTCGTCCCTGGTGAAGATGTCGCCCGTGACGTTCCAGCCGTTGACCACGTAGTTCGCCTGGCGCGGGTCGTCGAGGTAGCGGCAGCCGGTGGGGCCGGCCACGGCCAGCCTGCCGGGCTCGTTCGGGCCCAGTTCCTTGCCTTCGTCGTCGAGGATCGTCGCCCGGTAGCCGGGCACGGCCTTGCCTGTGGTGCCCGGCCGGATGTCGTCGCCGGCGGCCGAGATGAAGACGTGCAGCATTTCCGTGGCGCCGATGCCGTTGACCAGGCGCAGGCCGGTGGCTTCCCGGACCGCTTCCCAGGTCTCCCTGGACAGGTGTTCGCCGGCAGAAACCGCCAGGCGCAGTCCCCCGAGGAGGGCGCCCTTGCCTTCCTTGAGGATGGCCCGGTATGCGGTGGGGGCGGTGAACAGGATTGACGCTCCGGATGCCGCCGCGTGCTCGGCCAGCTCCACCGGCGTCGCGCGCTCAGTCAGCAGCGCTGAGGCGCCGAACCGCAGCGGGAAGATGACCAGCCCGCCCAGCCCGAAAGTAAAGGCGATAGGCGGGGAGCCGGCGAAGACGTCATCCTCCGTGGGCTGCAGGATGTGGCGGGCAAAGGTGTCAGCGATAGCGAGGATGTCCCGGTGGAAGTGCATGGTCACCTTGGGCACCCCGGTGGTGCCCGACGTCGGACCGAGCAGCGCGACGTCGTCGGCCGCGGTTTCCACCGCGGTGAACTCACCGCTCTTGGCGGCGCAGCGGGCGGCCAGGTCGCCGGCGTCGTCCGAACCGTAACTGAGGACAATGACGTCGTCACCCGCCGCAGTGGCCAGCTCACCGAGGAAGCGGTGGTCGGAGACCGCGAGGACGGGTTTCGTCAGCCCGATCAGGGTGGCGATTTCCCCGGCCCGCAGCATCGGCATGGTTGTCACGACGACGGCCCCGGCCTTGAGCACGCCCAGCCAGGCCGCGACGAGCCAGGGATTGTTCGGCCCCCGCAGCAGGACCCGGTTGCCCGGAACCACAGCGAAATCCTCGGTGAGCACCTGGGCTGCCTGGTTGGACCGGAGTTGCAGTTCACCGTAGGTCCAGACCTCGCCGTCGGGGGTGCGCAGGGCCGGCCGCCCGGCACCGTGGGCGGCCACCGCGTCGTCGATCAGCACGCAAGCGGCGTTCAGTTTCGCCGGGAACTGGAGCTCCGGCAGGGTGAACTCGAGGGTGGGCCACGTGCCGGCGGGCGGCAGGTGGTCACGGGTGAAGCTGTCCTCGTGGGCCGACGTCGTCATTGCCATGGCCGTTCCTTTCAATAATCCAAGTATCGTCGCGGATCAGGCGCGGATCATTCCCTCCTGGGCAACCGTTGCCAGCAGGCGTCCTTGCCTGTCGAAGAAGCGGCCCATGGCCAGGCCCCGGTTGCTCTGCCCGGAAACGGCCTCCTGGGCGTACAGCACCCAGTCGTCGGCGCGGCCGGCCCGGTGGAACCACATGGAATGGTCCAGGCTCGCGGTGGTGAGGCCCGGGCTGGACCAGTGCAGACCGTTGACCCGGAGCAGGGGCTCCAGGATGGTGTAGTCGCAGACGTACGCCAGCGCCGCACGGTGCAGATCGGCCGTGGCGTGG
This sequence comes from Arthrobacter sp. TE26545, assembly GCF_056279005.1. The sequence continues at coordinate 3,492,815 of NZ_JBWBQM010000001.1, read as the reverse complement.
TCATCGGCCAGCTCGGGCAGCCGGTCGAAGGCCTTCACCCAGATGGCCTGCTGCGGAACGGCTCCGCCCTCCAGCTCCACGTACACCGGGCCGGGGATGTGGCGCATGTCGAAGCTCCGGCCCGAAGACCAGTACCCGGCGGCGGGGCCTTCGATTCCCTGCAGCACGTCCGCGGCGCTCCTGAGCGATTCGGGCTCGACGGCGGCCGGCGCCTCCGGCTGGAAGTCCGGGCCGTCCTCGGGAACCTGGAAGGAACCCATCGCGGTGTAGACGGCCTTGCCGTTCTGGTAGCCGCGGACGCTGCGGGTGGAGTAGCCGCGTCCGTCGCGCAGCCGCTCCACTTCGTAGCGCACGGTCGATCCGATGTCGACCGGGCGCATGAAGTAGCTGTGCATGGAGTGCAGGGAGCGGTCGGTATCCACTGAATGCATCATGGCCGCGGCGGCCTGGGCCACCATGTCGCCGCCGTAGGCCTTGGGCCAGGGGACGTATTGGGTGGTGGCTTCGTAGGCTTCGTCGTGGACGAGGGCCGGGACCGCCGTCAGGGCGATCGCGTTGAGGAAGGTCTGGGAGGTCAGGGTTCCGGTGGCCATGTGCTCAGGCCCTGCGGAAGCCGGCGAGGGTGTCGTCGGCAACGTCGGGGAGGTTGACCACGAGGTTTTCCGGCGTGCGCGCGGTCAGCCAGACAAGCTCTTCGGTCACGGACATATTCGCCTCCACATGGGGCATGAACGGCGGGACGAAGACCCAGTCCCCGGCCTTCATGTCCAGGAACTCGGAGTAGTTTTCGCCGAAGTAGATGCGGCCATGCCCGCGCAGGACGTAGCCGCCGGTTTCCGCTTCGCCGTGGTGGTGCGGCAGGGACCGGTAGCCCGGGACGTTGGAGACCTGGCCGAACCAGATCTTCGTGGCCGGGGTGTGCTGGATGCTGACCCCGGAAACCCGCACGCAGTCGCCGGACTGGGCGGTGTTGGTGTCCTCTTCGCCGGCGCGGGTGACGACGGGGATGACCTTGCCGTCGGGCTGGGCGTAGATGGAGTTGTCGCCTTCAAGGCGGTAATCGGTGATGGTTTCGCTCATGGTTCTATTCCTTGGTGCTTGCGTAGGCGCTGGCCTGTGGAGCTGCGGCGGTGGCCGCGGCGGGATGGATGCGGACGGTGTTCTCCAGCCGCCCGATGCCGTCGATTTCGGTGGTGATCACGTCGCCGTCCTGCAGGAAGCGCGGCGGGACCATGCCCATGCCGACTCCGCCGGGCGTGCCGGTGAGCACAAGGTCGCCCGGACGCAGCACGGTGAACTGCGAGATGTAGGAGAGCAGCCGGGCCGGGCCGAACACCAGGGTGGAGGTATTGCCGCGCTGCACGAGTTCTCCGTTGACGTAGCCGCGGACCTCGAAGTCGCCCTCGGCTTCATCCGTTGTGAGCATCACCGGCCCAACGGGGGTGGTCGCGTCGAAGGCCTTGCCCTGGAACCACTGCAACGTCCGGTTCTGCCAGTCCCGCATGGAGACATCGTTGGCAACCGTGAAACCGGCAATGCCCCGCCGCGCCTCGTCTTCGTCCGCGCGGAACAGTTCCGCGCCCACCACGACAGCGAGCTCGGCTTCCCAGTCGACCCGCTCGCTGCCGTGGACCTGGATGGTGTCCGCCGGTCCGGTAAGGGTGTCCGCGTACTTAGCGAACAGGGTGGGGTAGGCGGGCAGCTCACGGCCCATCTCCTGGATGTGGTCGCCGTAGTTCAGGCCGCAGCAGACCACCTTTCCTGCTCCGGGCAGCAGTGCCGCCAGCCCGCTCGCGGGCACCGTGACGACGGCGGACTCCGGTGCCGCGGCGTCGGCCGCCATGGCGTCCTGTACCAGCGCCCGCCAGCCGTCGGCGGCAAGAAGGGCTCCGACGTCGGCGGCCGGCAGCGGCAGGTAGCGGTCGCCGCCCAAAGCGAGTGCCGCCGTCGTGCGGTGGCCGCCCGTGCGCGGACTGTCCGTGCGCAAGGTGGCAAGTCTCATCCGTCTGTCCTTTGCTTCCCCGCGGTCTTCCGCGGATTTTGATATGTCGAATATTTTACGATCGTCACACAATCGTAAGATAGCACGATGGGAATGGTCTGCACAGGCCTGCTACCAGCTGGAAGCCGGGATGGGTTCCCTGGCCTCGGTGACCGGTGTCCAGCGCAGATGGGTGGTGGTGTCGGACTCCGCTTCCCTCAGCAGGGACAGGCGCGGGCGGACAGCATCGGTGCGGGAGCTCGGTGGCTTGCGGCGACCGGCACGGAACTGCGGAATCCACTGTGCGCCGGGGCCCTGGTATTCCTGCTCGGCTGCGGCGTGCAGGGTCCACTGGGGGTCGTAGAGGTGCGTGCGGCCCAGGGCGATCAGATCGGCGCGCCCGGCGAGCAGGATGGAGTTGACGTCGTCGTAGCTGGAGATGGCGCCGACAGCGATCACGGCCACGCCTGCGGGAGCGGCAACTTCCTGGCGGATGCGGTCTGCGAACGGCGTCTGGTAGCTGCGGCCGAAGGCGGGCTTCTCCTCCTTGGCTACCTGGCCGGTGGAAACGTCCAGGCCGGCTGCACCGTGGGCAACGAAGGCCCGGGCAATCTCGACCGAATCGTCGGAAGTGTTGCCGCCCTCGATCCAGTCGGTCGCGGAGATGCGTACCGTCACCGGCTTGCTGGCAGGCCAAACCGCCCGAACGGCGTCGAACACTTCCAGCGGGAACCGCAGCCGGTTTTCCAAGCTGCCGCCGTATTCGTCGCTCCGGCGGTTGGAAACGGGCGAGAGGAAGGAGGAGAGCAGGTAGCCGTGGGCGGCGTGGATTTCGAGCAGGTCGAAGCCTGCCTGCTCGGCGCGGCGGGCGGCGGCGACGAACTCGTCCTTGATGGCGTCCATGCCGGCGCGGTCCAGTTCGGCAGGGGTCTGGTTGTCCGGGCCATAGGGGAGTGCGGACGGACCAACGGTGGCCCAGTTGCCGGACTCGAGGGGCTCGTCGATGCCTTCCCACATGAGCTTGGTGGAACCCTTGCGGCCGGAGTGGCCCAGCTGGGCGCCGATCTTGGCGGTGGAGTTGCCGTGGATGAAGTCCACGATTTCCTTCCAGCTGTCACGCTGGCCGTCGGTGTAGAGGCCGGTGCAGCCGGGGGTGATGCGGCCGCTTTCGGAGACGCACACCATTTCGGTCATGACCAGGCCGGCGCCGCCGAGGGCCTTGGAGCCGAGGTGGACTTTGTGGAAGTCGCCAGGGATGCCGTCAACGGCGGAGTACATGTCCATGGGCGAGACGATGATGCGGTTCTTCAGCTCCAAGCCGCCGATGTTGTAGGGCTGGAACATAGCCGGAGCTACCTCAGCGAGGCCCTGGGACTCGGCGAAGGCGCGGTCCACGGCGTCGGCGAATTCGGGGTCGCGGAGGCGCAGGTTTTCCTGGGTGATCCGGCGGCTACGGGTGAGCAGGTTGAACGCGAACTGGGTGGGGTCCTGGTCCTTGTAGTGGCCGATGCGTTCGAACCATTCCAGGGACGCCTGGGCGGCGCGCTGCGTGGAGGCGACCACGGGCCGGCGCTCGGCCTCGTAGGCAGCCAGCGCGGCTTCAACGTCCGCATGCTCGTGCAGGCAAGCGGCCAGGGCCAGGGAGTCCTCCATGGCGAGCTTGGTGCCCGAGCCGATGGAGAAGTGGGCTGTGTGGGCGGCGTCGCCGAGCAGGACGACGTTGCCGTGGCGCCAGCTCTGGTTGCGAACGGTGTTGAAGTTCAGCCACTTGGAGTTGTTGGACAGGACCTCGTAGCCGTCCAGTTCCTCCGCGAAGATGGAGCGGACCTTGGCAATCGCCTTCTCGTCGGAAACGCCGGGAGGGAAAACATCGTTGACGGTTTCGTCGAAGCCCGCGGCGTGCCAGACGTCCTCATGCATCTCCACGATGAAGGTGGAGCCTTCGTCCGAGTAGGGGTAGCCGTGGATCTGCATCACGCCCCATTCGGTTTCCTTGACGAAGAACTTGAAGGCTTCGAACACCTGGTCGGTGCCCAGCCACATGTACTTGTTGGTGCGCGGGTCCAGGTCCGGTCCGAAGGAGTCGGCGTACTTGGCGCGGATCTGCGAATTCACGCCGTCCGCGGCGAGGACGAGGTCGTAGCCCGCTTCGAGTTCCTCGATGGGCGGTGCCATGGTGCTGAACCGCACGTCGACATTCAGTTCGAGGCAGCGGCGCTGGAGCAGTTCCAGCAGTTCCTTGCGGCTCATCGCGGCGAAGCCCTGGCCGCCGACGGTGATCATTTCGCCGCGGAAGTGGATGTCGATGTCGGACCAGCGCGCGAAGCGGCGGCTCATGTACTCCGCGACGACGGGATCGGCGTTGCCGATGCCGCCCAGGGTTTCATCCGAGAACACGACGCCGAAGCCGAAGGTGTCGGTGGCGGCGTTGCGCTCCCACAGGGTGATCTCGTGGGACGGGTCGAGCTGCTTCATCAGTGCCGCGAAGTACAGGCCGCCCGGGCCGCCTCCGACAATTGCGATCTTCATGTAAGGATCCCTTCTAGGCTTGGGGCGCTGCCGCGTGGGCCAGCTGGTCGTTGGTGTTTTCGAGGCTTTGCCGCAGTTTGTAGTGCTGCAGCTTGCCGCTGGGGTTGCGGGGGAGTTCATCGACGAAGCGGATCTCGCGCGGGTACTTGTACGGGGCAATGGTCTGTTTGACGAAGTCCTGGATTTCCTTCCGCTTCGCCGCACCGCCCTCGACGCCTTCCCGCAGGACGATGAAAGCGCAGACCACGCTGCCACGCTCGGGATCGGGCCTGCCCACGACCGCGTTCTCGATGACGTCGGGGTGCTGGTTGATCGCGGACTCCACTTCAGGGGCGCCGATGTTGTAACCGGAAGAGACGATCATGTCGTCGGAGCGCGACTGGTAGGTGAAGTAGCCGTCCTCGTCCCGGACGAACGTATCGCCGGTGATGTTCCACCCTTGGGAGACGTACTTGCTTTGGCGGTCGTCATCCATGTAACGGCAGCCGGTGGGGCCGACGACGGCGAGCCGTCCGGCTTGGTTGGCACCCAGTTCGGAGCCGGCGTCGTCCAAAATAGTGGCGCGGAACCCCGGGACGACTTTCCCGGTTGCGCCCGGCCGGCTGTCTTCGCTGACGGCGGAGATGAAGACGTGGAGCATTTCGGTTGCTCCGATTCCGTTCACGAGCCGTACGCCGGTCGCGTCATAGACCGCTTGCCAAGTTTCCTTCGGCAGGTGCTCTCCGGCCGAGACGGCGATTCTCAAACGGCTGAGAAGATCGCCGCGCTCCGCCTTGAGGATGGCGCGGTAGGCCGTGGGAGCCGTGAAGAGGATTGACGCTCCGGATGCCGCCGCGTGCTCGGCCAGCTCCACCGGCGTCGCGCGCTCAGTCAGCAGCGCTGAGGCGCCGAACCGCAGCGGGAAGATGACCAGCCCGCCCAACCCGAAAGTAAAGGCGATAGGCGGGGAGCCGGCGAAGACGTCATCCTCCGTGGGCTGCAGGATGTGGCGGGCAAAGGTGTCAGCGATAGCGAGGATGTCCCGGTGGAAGTGCATGGTCACCTTGGGCACCCCGGTGGTGCCCGACGTCGGACCGAGCAGCGCGACGTCGTCGGCCGCGGTTTCCACCGCGGTGAACTCACCGCTCTTGGCGGCGCAGCGGGCGGCCAGGTCGCCGGCGTCGTCCGAACCGTAACTGAGGACAATGACGTCGTCACCCGCCGCAGTGGCCAGCTCACCGAGGAAGCGGTGGTCGGAGACCGCGAGGACGGGTTTCGTCAGCCCGATCAGGGTGGCGATTTCCCCGGCCCGCAGCATCGGCATGGTTGTCACGACGACGGCCCCGGCCTTGAGCACGCCCAGCCAGGCCGCGACGAGCCAGGGATTGTTCGGCCCCCGCAGCAGGACCCGGTTGCCCGGAACCACAGCGAAATCCTCGGTGAGCACCTGGGCTGCCTGGTTGGACCGGAGTTGCAGTTCACCGTAAGTCCAGACCTCGCCGTCGGGGGTGCGCAGGGCCGGCCGCTCGGCACCGTGGGCGGCCACCGCGTCGTCGATCAGCACGCAAGCTGCGTTCAGTTGTTCGGGATATTGGAGTTCGGGGAGGGCGAACTCGAGGGCCGGCCAGCTCGCGGCCGGTGGCAGGTGGTCCCGCGTAAACGTGTCTACATGGGCCGATGTGCTCATGGCACCTCCTTCTTTGGTTCTTGCTTGTGAAGTCATCGCCGCAGCTGATTGCATGCTGGCCAGGGTTGGGGCGTCCATGAGCTATGCCCGCCGGTAGCCTGCGAGGGTTCCGTCTGGAACGTCAGTGAGGTTGACGACGATGTTCTCCGGTGTGCGGGCGGTCAACCAGACGAGTTCTTCGGTGACGGACATGTTTGCCTCGACGTGGGGCATGAATGGCGGCACGAAGACCCAGTCTCCGGCTTCCATGTCCTTGTACTCGGAGTAGTTTTCGCCGTAGTAGATGCGACCACGGCCACGAAGGACGTAGCCGCCGGTCTCGGCTTCCCCGTGGTGGTGCGGCAGTGAGCGATAGCCGGGAACATTTGAAACCTGGCCGAACCAGATCTTCGTGGCGGGAGTGTGCTGGATGGACACGCCGGACACTCGGATGCAGTCGCCTGACTGGGCTGTGTTGGCATCTTCCTGCCCGGCCCGGGTAACAACAGGGACGACCTTGCCGTCTGCGCCGGCATAGATCGAGTTGTCCCCATTCGTGCGGTACGTGGTGGGTGCGGTCAAGTCGGTCATGGTCATTACTCCTTGATGGTTGCGGAGCGACGGGATTGCGCGGATCGTCTGCTGCGTCCGGCTTGCAGGAACCGGCTCGAAGGAACCGAGCCGGGATTCCCTTCCCAAACTTTGGATATGTCGACTTTTTTACGGTCGTCACATATCCTCAAGGTAGCACGGTGGAAACGGCCCAACAAGAGTCTTTTCCACGGCGATCGGATACCGCTTTCAAGGAGGACCATCATGACCAAGAAGACCGTCAACCCCTCTTCGCTGCCCAAACCGTCTGGTTACGCACACGGCATCCTTGCCGGGAATGTGGTGTACCTGGGCGGCCAGACCGCGCTCGACGCGGACATGCAGATCGTGCCGGGTGGCATTGTGAATCAATTCCGACAGGCCTTTTCGAACGTCCTGGTCACCCTGGCGGAAGCAGGAGGCCGGCCGGAAGACCTGGTGAGCGTCACCATCTACCTGACGGACGTAGATGACTACATGGCGAACGGCAAGGAGATCGGGCGGATCTGGCGTGAAATGGCCGGCTCGGAGTATCCCGCAATGGCTGGAATCGGAATCAGCCGCTTGTGGCAGAAGGAAGCCATGATCGAGATCCAGGGCATCGCTGTTATTCAAGAGCGCTGAGCGTCACGAGGAGCAGGGGTCTCCCGTCGCCTGCGCTGCACGTCGCCTGCGCTGCACGTCGCCTGCGCTGCACGCCGGAAGCACGCCCCGGGAGCTGTACGCCTTGAACGGTGGGCAGGGGCGCTAAGGGCTCAGGATTCGCTTGTGCTGGACGGATTGCCGTTTCCGGAGGGGGTCGGGGTCTTTGTGGCTGGCAAAGGCCTCACCGCGTCCAGGACCACGGGAGGCCAAGGCTGGGCTTTTGCTGACCCCAGCGGCACATGGACCACCGTTACGGTCCCGTAAGCGGCAAGGCCGCCGGGCTGCCCGTCGTGGGCATGCCCCTGGACTTCAAAGGCATATGTCATCGAGGTCCTGCCCAGCTTGGAAACGCCAACGGTGGCGGTGATCCGCTGCCCAAACCAGAGCTTGGCCTTGAAATGAATCTCCTGGTGGATGCGCGGCACGACGGGGAAGTAGTTGTGGAGGCCGAGGCTGCGCAGGAACAGTTCGGCCTCGGCGGCCTCAACCCAACGCATTATCGCTGAATTGTGCTGGTGGCCGGACGCGTCCGTGTCCACCCATTCCACAGTGCGCTCGATGCTGGCCTGGGGATGCGTTCCAGTTAGACGGACCACAGCAGGCCTCCTCTCTTGGGATGGAACTACAGGTCTTGGGATGGAACTGCAGGGTATGGCGGGCCTGTGACGCTCATGGCAAGAAGATCATAAACCTTCTTGCGTACTATTTACGAGCGTCACAAGAGCGCAATATACTGGAGTCCTGCCACATGTATGTCGGACACATCCCGTGACCCGATCCATGGGCTCGATACGAGGAGACAAAGATGTCCGCTTCATACTCGGATGAAAGCAAGGAAGACACACAGGAGCTGTCGATGCGCGCCTTGCTCGAGGAAGAATTCAAGTCAGTGTTCGGTGGTACCAAACCTGTCGCCGTACCGTGGGCAGGCCTGATCTACGTCTGAGGATCGCTCCGCCCGGACAATGCCGCGGATGCCGCAAGCGGTCCGCGATGTAGCCTAGGACTGTCATGGAATCCCGAAAAACCACAGTCTGAGGTAGCGCTGAATGGCCACAGCCGATGTCGTCCCCGACGTTGCCCCGATGCCCCGCCATCAACACCTGATTGTCACTGTCTATGGCCTGTACGCCCGCAACCAGGACGGCACCTTTGCCGTCTCGGACCTAATACAGCTGCTCGGCGACTTGGGAGTTGAATCCGCAGGCGTGCGTTCCTCGGTGTCGCGGCTGAAAAAACGTGGCGTTCTGGTCAGTTTGAAACGCGATGGTTTGGCTGCCTATAAGCTCTCGCCGGACCTCGAGGATATCTTCACGGCCGGTGACGAACGGATCTTCGCTCCGCGCCGGGCCAAGAAGGGTGATGCCTGGCTCCTGGCGTCCTTCTCGGTACCCGAGTCCCAACGGCACCTCAGGCACAAACTGCGCACGATTCTGACCCGCGCCGGCTGCGGCCAGGTCTCACCCGGGCTATGGATCGCTCCCGGAAACCTGGCACGCGAGGTGGAACAGCAGTTTGAACGCGCCGGACTCATGGACTACGTGGACCTGTTCAAGGCAACCCACCTCACTGAAAGCCACATCCGTGAAAAGGTCGGCCAATGGTGGGATCTGCCTTCGCTGGAGGCGTTGTACCGGGACTTCGTGGAACGGCACCAACCCGTCTTGCAGCGATGGGAACAGCTCGAAGCCGACGCTCCGGAATCCACTGACCTCCTGAGGCAGGCCTTCGCGGACTACGTTCCAATGGTTACCCAATGGCGGAGGCTCCCCTACATGGATCCCGGCCTTCCCGAGGAATACCTCCCCGCAAACTGGCATGGCCTGGCCGCGCAAGAACTCTTCGCAAGGATGCATGCGCTCCTTGGCCCCAAGGCGCGGCGCTACGCAATGTCCGTCGTGGGGTCAAACTAAAGCTTGAAGCAGAAGGGTCCGGGGCTCGCTTGCGCGGGTCCCGGACCCTTCCGTATCCCCAATCGGCCGTGTCAGTGACCTTGGAAGGCCTCTGCCAGCCACCACGCGCCGCCGTCGGAAGCGATCTTTGCATCGATTACCAGGGGCCGCTCTTGGGATCCGTCACGCAGGACCGAAACCCATTCCCTTACCGGCCGCAGGTCCTCAAGCGTCCGGACAGTAACCCCCTCAGCACCGTACCCGCGGGCAATCGCCGCGAAGTCAGTCTCGGGGAATGACACGCTTGCCAGGTCCTCCGGGCCGTGGTTTTCGGCGAAATGGTGGACTTCCGCGCCATATGCGGCGTCGTTGTAAACGATGCAGACGAGCGGCAGTTTGAGCCGGACGGCGGTCTCCAGTTCGCTGATGCCCATGAGGAACCCGCCGTCGCCGGCGCCGAGGACCGGCAGCCTGCCAGGCTGCGCAATGGCTGCGCCGATTGCGGTGTACAGTCCCAGGCCAATGGCCTGGAAAGCCTGCGTGAAACAGAATCCGAACTCATCCGGGACCGCCAGGTATTGGCTGGGGTAGCCCATGAAGTTTCCGGAATCGACAGCGACGATTCTGTTGGCGGGGAGGATTGAATCGAGTTCCCGGCTGAGCACGCGCGGGTCGATCGATGTCGCAGTGGACAGGTCCGGCGTTTCCACGTCCCGCCACCGTGCGCCCTGCTTGATGTCGAGGGCGATCTGCTCCGTGCGGTACTTTGCCGCCGGGGCCGGCTGGACTGTGCGCAAGGCCTCCAAGGCATCGTCAGCGGTGAGGGCGGAGTCGCCCAGCACGCCGAGGGAGATTGGCCTGTTGGCACCCAACGAGGCGACCTCGACGTCGACCTGGACCACGGTTGTGCCGGGAGAAATCAGCCTGCCGTGGCGCATGGTCCACATGTTCAGCGTGCATCCCCAGCCGACAATGAGATCGGCATCCGTGATGAGTTCCGCGGTCAGCGGCGAGGAAAACCCTCCCGATATTCCGAGATTGTGCGAGTCGCCGTTAAACAGTCCGTTGGCCACCGCCGAGGTTGCAACGAGCGCTCCGGCATGCCGGGCCAGGGCCAGGATGCTTTCGCGGGCGCCCCTTCCTCCTCGTCCTGCGACGAACACCGGGCGCTGGGCCTTGGAAATTAGGGCAGCAAGCTTCTCCACGGATACTGAATCAGGGCGGATCCGAGCAGGTTCCTGCACCTCGACAGTGTGGACCAGGTCCGGAGCTGTTGCGCCCTGCACGTCCAAGGGCAGGCTGAGGACCACGGTCCGGCGCTCGTTGACCGCAGTACGGAATGCCCTGACGGTATCGGCGATCGCAGTTTCCGCTGAGTGGATCCGTTCGGGAACCGCTCCAACGCTTCGGACGAGGGCATCCTGGTCGATTTTGAAGTTGGAGCGGACGGCTGCGCCCTGCGTGTCGGCGGTCAGGACGATGAGCGGGGTACGGCTCTTGGCCGCTTCGCCGATTCCTGTGATGGCATTGCTCAGTCCGCAGCCCTGATGCGTAGTCGCCACACCAACCCTGCCCGACATCCTTGAATAGGCATCCGCCATGGTCGCCGCGCCGCCTTCGTGCCGGGCGGCGGTGTAGGGAATGCCTTCCTTGATGAGGGCGTTGGTGACGTCGAAGTTTCCACTGCCAACAACTCCGAAGACGTGGCCGACTCCAAGCCTGGCCAGCGTCCTGCCGACGATGCCAGCTACTTGTACTTCCTTGCTCATGCCCCCTCCACAAAGGCGAAGACGCGGGCGGGGCTACCGGTGCCACCAACAATCGGCAAGGGCGCGACCAGGATTGTCGCTCCCGTGGCGGGAAGCCGCTCAATGTTGCGGAGCGAGGTGAGCCCGTACTTGTCCGCACCGAGAAGAAACGAGTGCACCGGAAACATCGGGTCCATGGTGGCGGCCTGACCGGCGTCGATTCCTACGGTTTCGACCCCGAACCCGCTGATCCTGTCGTTGTCAGCAATCCACTTCGCGCCAGCAACCGAGACCCCAGGGGTGTGCGGTCCGTTCTCGTCAGCATTGACGAATTCGGAAGCGTTGCCGCCCCGGGCGGACCATCCGGTTCTGAAGATCACCCAGCAGTTCTCGGGCAGTTGCCCGTGATCCCTTTGCCACTCTTCGAAGTGTTCAGGCTCCAGCAGGAAGTCGGGGTCCTGGGCGGCCTCGGCACTCTTGTCGAGGACGACAATCGGGCCAACCAGGCGCCAGGGCTCGATCTCGTCCACGGACTTTCCGTCCCGCCCTGTAATCCAATGAACGGGAGCATCAAGATGCGTGCCGGCGTGTTCACCCACGGTGACGTCGTTCCAGGCCCAGGCAGGTCCGGCGTCGTCGAAATTGCTCACTGGTGTCAGTGAGAGGCCAACGGTGTTGGCGAGGGGTTGGGGCAGGTTCAGGATCGGCGTATCACCGCTGAGGGGCGTGGTGAGGTCGATGACCTGCACGGAGCCATCTGATAGGGCTGCAACCAGCCCTTGTAGAACAGACATAGTTCTCCTGTCGGGTTTGATGTGGGTTCAGTTCAGCTTTTGGGCCACCAGATGGCCAGATCCGCCGGACAGGCCGGGTCCGGGGTGGGTTGACGCCCCAATGTGCCACAGCCCCTTGACCGGGGTTCTGTGGTTGGCGGCCTCGGGGAACGGGCGCCAAAGGAGGTTCTGGAAGAGTTCCGCGGACCCGCCGTAGGGATCGCCCCTGACGGCATTAGGGTTCTCGGCCGCGAGGTCGGTCGGTGCGAGGATGTCCCAGGCCAGAACCGAGCCCCGCATGCCGGGGGCGAACTGGTCAATCCGGGCCAGTACACGTTCCATGAACTGTTCCTTGAGCTCCTGGGTCCAGCCGCCGTCAACATAGAACTGGCCGGCGGCATCCCCCAGCGGATCAAAGGGTACTTCCTGCAACTGCAGCCAGAGGGTCGCCTGCCCGGCAGGCGCCCGTGAGGGATCGAGGACGCACTGCTGACCGACGACGACGGTGGGCTCCGCGGGCAGCAGCCCGGCCTCGGCCTGGGCGCACGCGATGCCGGTACTGTTCGAGCCGTTGCTCAGGTGCACCAGGGGAACCGCATCCAAGCGCGGATCCAGCCATGCAACGGGCTTGTCCAGCGCAAGGTGGATCTGCATCGCACCCCGACCATTCTGGTAGCGCGCCGCTGCTTCGGCCGATCCGGCCGGCGGCTCTCGCAGCAACCTCGAATAGAGGGCCTGTGGAGATACATTGGCCAGAACAGTCCGTGCCCGCACAACGCCGCGGGAAGTCTGCACGCCCGACACCCCCTTGGCGTCCACGAGTATCTCCTGGGCCTCGGTGTCCAACAGAATCCGAACACCTTTGTCCCGCAAAAGGGATTCAAATGCCCGTACGAAGTTGGACGCGCCGCCCTTCACCACAGGAAGCCCGTGAGTATGCATGCTCAAGGCCATGACCGGCAGCATGACACCTCCCGTTGACTGGTCGGGGCCAAGACCTGCATGAAGCAGCCACGGCGACCAGAGTTGATCGGTCTCCCAGCCGTCGAAGCGGCTCCGGAGGTAGTTGCGGCCGCTCATGACGGCGTCACGCGCGAAGGCTTCGAGGCCCTTGAATGTTCCGCGCCTGATGGCGCCGAAGGCGATGCGCAGGACCTCCTTCAAGGACCGCAGCTCGGCCCCGAAGGCTCCGAAGATAGTGCCGGCGTTCGTGCCGAGATCGTCCAGCATTGCCAGATACGCGGCCTCATCGCCCGGGGTCTGCAGGGCGGAGGCCGTGAGCGCGGGATCGCGATGGGCAATGGCGACCCGCGGCGTTCCGGTCAGTGGGTCGGCAGCCACGCTGGCTGTCACGGCACCCTCGGTATTGCAGTACTCCAGGCCACGGTCATGAAGTTCCCGCCCCAATACTTCGTAGGCCCCTCCCGAAACGAACAGGGGGTGCCACGAGGAAAAGGTGTCGTGGACAAACCCGGGGAGGGTCCGTTCCGCAGAGTCGATGAAGCCGCCGAGCCTGTCCTTGTGTTCGATGAGGCAGACGCTCTTTCCTGCGAGCGCCAACTCCGCGGCAGCCACCAAGGAGTTGATCCCTGAACCAATAATCGCAATCTCAGTGGAAGCGTCCATCGGGGTGCTCCTCTCCGTCAGAAGTCCGGGTGGCTGGCGGTGGCGTGGTACTTGCCACTGTGGAACACCAGGGGCGCGCCCCCAGGGTTGTCGTACTTCTCCACCTCGCCGACGTAAATGACGTGGTCGCCGGCGTCATGGCGGGACACGGTCCTGCACTGGAACGTGGCCACCGCACCCTCCAGCAGCGGAATTCCGGCAATGCCCTCCGAAGTTTCCGCTCCGGCGAACTTGTCGATTGATGGTGTGGCGAATTGCCGTGACAACACGTGTTGGTCGCTGGCGAGGATGTTGATGGCGAAATGGGTGGATTCCTCGAAGTCCACAAGGCTGGGCGTCTTCTTGCTGGGGCACCAGAGGACCAGGGGAGGTTCCATCGAAACGGAGGTGAAGGAGTTGGCCGTCATGCCGACCTTCCGGCCGTCAGCGCCGAGGGTGGTAACCACGGTAACGCCGGTGGCGAATTGTCCCAGTGCACTCCTGAAGTCCCTCAGGTCGAAGACCGCCGAATCCTCTTCCTTCTGGGCCTGTACAAACTCGGCAGCTGCGGCGGAATCGAACCACCAGGGGTAGAAGGTACGGGGATCATCGAAGCCCTCGGCGATGCTGCAGGCGAGTGCGGGATGGGCCGCAGCCTCGGCCAGCACCAGTCGCTGGTGGTCCCTCCGCTGCTTGAGCATGTCGTTGGTCCAGGCCACGGCCCACTGCCCCCACCCGCGCCAGAACTCGTCGAAGGTCCGTTCCATCCAGTCCCTGTCAAACGGCTGCTGGCCCCTGCGAACGATGGAGTCGAGGTAATACCGGGCAGCCAGGGTGGCATTGTTTGATCCCTGGCCGGTGAGTGGGTCGTTGAGGAGGACGGCGTCTCCCAGCCCGAACACCGGCTTTCCGTTCCCGAGTTCGCCAACCGCGGAGCGAACCGTTGGAGTGATCCGGCCCAGGAGGGTTGCGCCGTCATCCGTGAGCCGTGCTTCTGAAAAGTTTTTCGACTCGTGGGGGAAGAACTCGTCCAGGATCTCCAGTGAGCGCCTTAGCTGTTCCTCGGGCGTGCCCACGTCTGCCCACCGGTCCATCGGGCCGCCAACAACACCTTCGAAGACCATCATCTGGCACGGTCCGGACACCGACAGCCCAGGAAAGGTAAAGAACTCGCCGACGCCGGGCACCACCGACATGCGGATACTGTCACCGCGCTGCTCGGGCTGCCCGGCAGTGGCCGAACCGATCGTGACGTAGTTGAGCGCGAGGACCCTTTGTGGCCGGTCGAAGGGAGACTTCGACTTGTCCTTGGGGAAAATCTGGCCGATTTCCCCCTTGCCGGTGCTGACGATAACGAGCTCATAGTCGCGTGTGAGCTCCTCGAGCATCCGCGGGGTGACCTTCTCTATCCGGAAGTCACCGCCGGCGGCCACGAAAGCCTCGATCCAGGCAGCACTCTTGATCCGCTGGTCGATTGAGCGGGCCGTACCCTGAAGGGGAGCTTCCCATTCGATCGGATCGTCGCTTGGACCCCCGGCAACATGCAACGTCAATGCATTGATCCCGGGGACGGTCCCATCCTCGTAAAGGCCCGTCAGCGCCGGGCTCAGCTGCGCTTCCGCAGCGAGGGCGGTCGAAAACATACATTGGCTGGACATGACCTTGCCCGTGCGGATTTGGGCTGCCGAGCGGTCGGAGAGCAGGGTGATCGCGTAGCCCTCACGCTGCAGGCCCAAGGCCAGCTGTGCACCGGATTCACCGGCTCCGATTATTGCGATCTTTCGCATCTTGGGATTCCTTTGTGGCGGGATGGGAACGATGGGGATGGGGCGTCAGCGCGTCGCGACGGAGTTCACGCTTTCCAGGTACGCCGCAGCCTTGTCCGGGTACATGAACCATTCCTGGAAGTCCGGCGGGTTGTTGAAGCCGTTGGCGAAGCGGCTGGCGATTTCGGGGGACTGCCCGGCAGCACCAAGGAGCTGGAGAACATGCGGCGGCGGGGGAGCAAGGAGGGCGTTCGTCCACTGCGCAACATGCTGGGCGTAGTTCCAGTACTTTTCAAAGGTTGCCTGCATGAATTCCGCGTCAAAGTCTCCTTCCTCGTGCTCCTTGATGCTCTGCAGGTACGAGGCTGCACACTTGCTGGCGTTGTTGGAACCCTGCCCCGTGATGGGATCGTTCAGGACGACGACGTCTGCCAGGCCAAGAACCTGCCTGCCGCTGGGCAGCGTCGCAATGGGGTGGCGGACCGTGGGAGCGAACCGGCCCTGCAGGAAACCATTGGGGTCGGTCAATTCAACGTCCACGGCACGCGCAGCTTCCCAAGGCAGGAATGTCTTGAGGATGTCCTTGGATGTCTCCAGGTGTTCCTCGGCGGACAGGCCCTTCCAGCAGTCCATGGGCCCCCCGGGGATCCCTTCAAAAACCATGATTTCGCAGGGACCCGTCTTGGTCAGCGCGGGGAAAGCGAAGTACTCGCCGACCCCCGGGATGAGGTTGAAGGAGACGGCTGAGAACTCGGGCCTGGGTTCCAGCCCGTTGACGTAGGTCAGGGCCAGGGCGCGCTGCGGAGCATCGTAGAAGCTGCGAGCCGCGTCGCGGGTGAAAAGCTGGGCAATTTCGCCCTTTCCCGCGGCTACGATTACCAGGTCGGAGTTCAGGGTGTACCTTTCGAGGTCCTCCACGCCGGCGTCTTCGAAAATGAGCTCGCCCCCACGAGCCACAAACTCCTCCATGAACCTGGGAAATTTAACCCGCTGGTCGATGGACTTCGCCGGGTTTTCCAGGCCGGATGCCCAGTTGATGGCCTTCTGCCCGGGGACTTCGGGATGCGGGATGGTGAAAGAGATCCCGTCGACGGTCGGTGCTTCCGGCCAGAAATCGAGCCCGAGTTCCCTTTCGTTTTCCAATGCGTCATGAAAGATGCACTGGCTGGACGAGACTTTGCCTTCGTAGATTTCCTCGCCGGTGCGGTTGGAGACCGTGGTCACGTGGTATCCCGCGTCCAGCAGGCCGATTCCCAGCTGCAGACCTGACTGGCCGGCTCCGACTATGGTGATGTGGCGCTGTGTCATGTTGTTGTCCTTGTCTTGTTACTGTCCCGGCATCCGTGGACGGGTTGGGCGGCGCTTATTTGGCTTGGCCTGGGGTTTGGTTTGGGGTGGATTCGCTCGCACCCAAGGAGGCCCATGTGTACGAGGGTCATGCGTACGACCCTGACGTCGTTCACCTGTCCTCACCTCGGTTCGGCAGCGAGCAATGGGATGGTTTCTTCGGCGCGCTCGGGACCCAAGGCGGAATAGCCTCCGTCGACGGCCCAATCGGCACCTGTAACGAAGCTTGCCCGGTCGCTGGCGAGGAATGCCACGACATCCCCGATCTCTTCGGGCCGGCCGACCCTCTTCAGAACGTGGAAGGGGGCTGCCACCGCATCCGTTTTCTCGATGTTTCCGTTCGTGAGGGAGTCCATGATGTTGCTCCAAACCCAACCCGGACTTACTGAGTTGACTCGAATGCCGTCTTCGGCGAAGTCCACGGCCATGCTTCGGGTCAGCTGCACGAGCGCCGCCTTGCTGGCCGGGTACAGCCAGCGTCCGGTCTGGGCAACAGAACTGGAGATCGAGGTGAAGTTGATGATGGCGCCATGCCGGGAGGCCTTCAAATAGGGGCGTGCGGCCGCGCTCACCATGACTGCGCTGACCAGGTTGACGTTCAAGGCTTCAAGCCAGTCGCTACGGTTGGATCCTGCGCCTTCGTCTTTGTAGGTGCAGGCAAGATTGACGACGATATCGATTCCGCCGTGCAACGCTGCGGTGTCGCCAACCAGCCGGGACACTGCCGCGTCGTCTGTGATGTCAGTGTGCGAAAAGCTGATGCCCTTGCCCAGGGCGTCGATTTGTGCGCCTCCATTGGCATCAATATCCGCTACAACAACCGTGGCGCCTGCCTCCCTGAGCGCTGTGACAACGCCCCGGCCGATCTTGGTTACTCCGCCTGTGACGATCGCTGTCCTGCCTGAGAGTGCTGACATGGCCAAACCTTTCGTGGTGAATGATCAACGCTTGTTTGTGCATGACTTCTGTCGTGCGGGAGGTGCTACTTGTCCGCGGGCCTCGGTGCGGGCTTCGGATGGGTCCGTTCCCATTCCAGCCGGCGCTCGTGTACCAGCCTGATGTTCTTCATCGCTGCCCACCTCCCTCTGACTTCGTTGTTGCACTTCTATGACCTGCGTCATACTTGTTCTAAAAGTGACTCTATTCACACCCTGAAAGCCGGTATATCCACATGGCGCAGGGCTCATCCGAAAAGCGAAACCCCTGGAAGTCAGGTGCGCGATGGTGAGGATCCTTCCTCGTGACGTCCTCAGGGGACGCCCAACGGTGACCACCTCGGATGTCGACGACGCACATCAGAAGATTGCTGAGCTGTTCTGCAGGCATGACCTCGTGCCGCAAGCGCGGGGCGCATCCGTGGACATGAAACTGCGGTCACTTCATCGTGGGGACGTCGGGATTGAGTACCTCGACTACGGTGCCGAGGTGCGCATCAATCCGGAGGGTCTGGAGGACTTCCACCTGGTCCAGATTCCGCTGTCCGGCCACGCCCTCATGCAAGTGGGCAAAGACGTCGTTGAATCGAGCCCAAAGCTTGCCACGGTTCCACCGCTCGACCGCCCGTTCTCGATGACTTGGGATGCCGGAACACCGCATTTGATTGTTTATGTGCGGCGCCTGGCACTCGCCTCAGTGGCAGGGCAGCTCTATGGGGAAAGCCCGAAGGATGGCGTCAACCTGGGCTACGCGATGGACCTTAATGGCCCCCTGGGTCGCGCGTTCATGAGGTCCGTCGTCGAACTCCACGACGACATGATCAGCGAGCCGGCAGGTGCGGCTCCCGTCTTTGTCCAAAACCTTCTCGTGGACACCATGCTGTCGCGGCTGCTGATGGCCATGGAGAACAAGCCTGCCGAAGGCGAAGTCCGGAATCCGAATGCTGAAAGCAAATTGATCCGGCGGTTCCGCGAGCTTCTGGATCGGCACGCATCAGAGGAACTCGCGGTGCCGGACATGGCGGAAAACCTTGGTGTCTCCGTCCGTACCCTCCAGATGGCACTGCGCGCCGAAGTCGGGGCAACCCCTTCGGAACTGCTTCGGCGGGTCCGGCTGGATCGCGCCCGTGCAATGCTTCTTGAAGCGGAGCCTGGCCAGGAGAGCATCGTTTCGATCGCGGAGCGCTGCGGCTTCTCGCACCAAGGACGCTTCTCGGCCATGTACCTGGAAACATTCGGCGAACTGCCCTCTGAAAGCCTGCGCAGGTGACTGCTGCCCGGATGTAGCGGGCCTGGGTCAGCTTTCGTGCGTCCGGAGTGAGCCGGCGGGCCGGTAGCTTCCCTCCAGCTGTGAAATGGCTGGCTCCTTGTGTGCCCGATGTGCGCCACAGCCGGGGCCCGGCCCTGAGTTTCGCGTAGGCAAACGAATCCTCTCGCGATCCAAAACCCATCTTTGGTATGCCAATCGGCATGCCCCCTGAGCTCCCGGGCGGTAAACCCGCGCTTAGTCTGTGGAAATTATCGGCATTTGGCCACGGGGGTATTGCCTTGGAATACCAAAGTCAATTACTCTGTGTGTATCGAGACAAGGTGACGATCGTCACAAGAACGGGAGGTGGGATGCGGGACACGCTCATTGAATGCGTGCGGCTGGCACATGAAGGGCCGCCTGTCGACCTGCTCATCCAGGACGGCCGCATCGGGCAGATCCAGCCGGCCGGCGTCATAGATGCCGGCGGGGCAGTACGCGAGGACGGCGCTGGCGCGCTCGCGCTGCCGGGAATGGTCGACGCCCATTGCCACGTCGACAAGACGCTCTGGAACCGCAGCTGGGTACCGCATTCCGCGGGGCCCGTGCTCGAGGACCGCATCGCGAACGGCGAGCGGGGCCGCGCGGAGCTCGGCCTGCCGAGCCGCGACGGCGTGCACGCGCTGCTTGGGCAGATGGCCGCCACCGGGACGACCCTCGCCCGCACGCACACCGACGTCGATCCCGAAATCGGGCTGCGCGGTCTCGAGCTCGTCGCGAGCGTCGCCGAAGAGCTGGCAGACATGATCGACGTCGAACAGGTCGCCTTCCCGCAAGGCGGGCTGCTGACGCGCCCCGGCACGGCCGAGCTGCTCGAGTCGGCCCTTCAACAGGGGCTGGTCGGATGCCTCGGCGGCATCGACCCCGCCGCGCTTGAGCGCGACTCGGTGCGACACCTCGATCTGATCTTCGGGCTCGCCGAGACTTACGGCGCCAAGCTCGACATCCACCTGCACGAGCGCGGCACCCTCGGTGCGCACACGATGGAGCTCATCATCGAGCGGGTGCTGCGGCACGGGCTCGAGGGCCGGGTGGCGATCTCGCACGGCGTGGCCATCGTCGAGGTCGACGGCGCCCAGTCCGAACGGATCTTGCAGGGCTTCGCCGAGGCGCGGATCTCCCTGCTGACGGCGACGGTCTACAACACTCCTGTGCTGCCGGTCGCCGAGATGCGAGGGCGCGGGGTCAACATCGGCGCAGGCAACGACGGCGTGCGGGACCTCTGGGGCCCGTACGGAAACGGCGACATGCTCGACCGCACCTTCCACCTCGCATACCGCAACGGCTTCAGGACTGACGAGCAGATCGCCGCGGCTTTCGACGTGGCCGTCAGTGGCGGGGCGATCGCCCTCGGGCGGGAACCCGCCCGGATCGAACCCGGTGCACCCGCGGATCTTTTCCTCATCGACGCCGCGAGCATCGGCGAGGCGGTCGCCTCCCGGCCGCCGCGGCGGCTCGTGCTGAAACGCGGCAAGGTCGTCGCGCGCCTCGGGAATCCGGTGCATGCGCGTTGACCCTGGCCTCGGCGAGCGGGACCCCGCTCGCCTTCTCCCCAACCCGTTCCGCATCCCGCGGAACCTCGCCCCGAAAGGCAAGAACAATGTCGTTCTCCCGCATCACCTTCGCACGCCGCGCTGCGGCCACCCTCGCGGCCGGCGGACTCGCTGTGCTCGCCTTCACCGGCTGCGGCGTCTCCGATTCCTCGGCCACGGCCGCCGGGGGATCGGCTAAACCCGCCGCAGTCGACGGGAAGGCGCCCCTCTTTGACCTCCTGCCGCAGGAGGTCAAAGACAAGGGGGTGCTGACCGTCGCCACCCAGCCCGACTTCGAGCCGGCCAACTTCACCCCCGCCGGCTCGACCGGCATCCAAGGCTACAACGTCGACCTCATGGAGGCGATGGCCAAGAAGCTCGGCATCCCGGTCAAGTGGGAGAAGGTGCCCTTCGACCAGATCCTGATCGGCATGCAGAGCGGCAAGTTCGACGCGGCGATCGCCGGCATGACCGACCGCAAGAAGCGGCAGGAGCAGGTCGACTTCATCGACTACCAGTGGGCCGGCACCGTCTTCATGGTGCAGAAGGGCAACCCCAAGGGCATCACGAGCGCCGTCGACGGCGGCTGCGGCGCCAAGATCGGCGACGTGAAGGGCTCCGACGCCAACCGCCTCGTCGACCAGATGGCCAAGGCGTGCGTCGCCCAGGGCAAGCCCGCCACCGAGCTCATCTCCTTCCCGAACTCGAGCGACAAGAACCTCGCGCTCACCTCGGGCCGTATCGACGCCATTTTCTGGCCTGACATGGCGGTCTCGGTCATCCAGCGCGAGACCGGCGACAAGCTCGAGTCGCTCCCCGTCGACTTCGAGGAGAAGGTCTACCTCGGCATGACCTTCAACAAGGCGCAGACCAAGCTCCGCGACGCCTTCCTCACCGCCCTCAAGGAGATCCAGAAGGACGGCAGCTACGACGAGGTCCTGAAAAAGTGGCATGTTGAGGTCATCGACCTCAAGACCCCCGGCATCAACCTGGCGCAGAAGTGATCATGTCGGAGCTGAACCCCTCGTCCTCCCCGGCTTTGACCGGGCCGGCGCATTACGTGCGCCTCCCCGGCGACGAGCCGCCTGTGCAGGAGGCGCCGGTACGCGCGAAACGGCGCCCCAAGTACGGTCAGATCGTCACCGGCTTCGTCGCGATAGCCTTGCTCGCGCTCGCCATCCAGTCCCAGGCGCAGAACCCCAACATGGAGTGGGGCGTCACCTGGGAGTACATGTTCAACCAGGTGGTCCTGCAGGGCGTCGGCGTCACGATCCAGCTGGCGATCTTCGCCATGCTGATCTCGATTGTGCTCGCCTTCGTCATCGCCCTGATGATCCAGAGCAACAACAAGGTGGCGAGCGTCATCGGCCGCGCCTATGTCTGGTTCTTCCGCGGCGTGCCGATGCTCGTGCAGGTGCTGCTCTGGTTCAACCTCGCGGTGCTCTTCCCCAGGATCCTCGGGCAGGACACGAACACCCTTATCTCGGGCTTCACAGCCGGCCTCATCGCCCTCTCGCTCGCCGAGTCGGGCTACATGGCCGAGATCATCCGCGGCGGCATCATCTCGGTGCCCGCGGGCCAGACCGACGCGGGCGTGAGCATCGGCCTCACCCGCAACCAGGCGCTGGCACGCATCGTGCTGCCGCAATCGATCCGGGTGATCATCCCGCCGACCGGCAACCAGTTCATAGGCATGCTCAAGGCGACCTCGCTCGTCTCGGTCATCGGCGGCAGCGACCTGCTGACACGGGTGCAGCTCATCTACGGGCAGAACTTCAAGATCCTGCCCCTGCTCATCGTGGCGGTGCTCTGGTACCTGATCCTGGTGACCATCGCCGGTATCGGCCAGCACTTCCTCGAACGTCGCTTCAACGCCTCGCAGCCCGGGTCACGCAAGCCCCGCAGGCGCACACCGGGCGACCCGGCGACAAAGACCACGACCATTCGGACCACTACCGGAGGTGCGCTGTGACGCAAGTACTCCCTGCAAGGCCCGCGAGCGACACGATGCTGCGCATCGACGGCGTACACAAGTGGCTCGGGAACAACCATGTGCTTCGGGGCGTCGACATCGAGGTGCGGACGGGCGAGATCGTCTGCATCCTCGGGCCGTCGGGCTCGGGCAAGAGCACGCTGCTGCGATGCATCAACCACCTCGACCCCGTCGACGGCGGCATCATCGAGGTGAACGGCGAGCGCGTCGGCTACGAGCTGCACGGCGGCCAGCTCTTCGAGCAGAGCGAACGCCGCGTGGCCAAGGCCCGCCAGCACATCGGCATGGTGTTCCAGCACTTCAACCTGTTCGGCCACATCACGGCCCTCGACAATGTCACCTACGGACCCACTAGGGTCCTGGGCCGCCCGCGCAAGGAGGCCGTGGCGCATGCGCGGCAGCTGCTGGCCAAGGTCGGCCTGGCCGACAAGGACGCCTCATACCCGAGCCAGCTATCGGGCGGCCAGCAGCAGCGCGTGGCGATCGCCAGGGCGCTCGCCATGGAACCGCGGCTCATGATGTTCGACGAGCCGACGAGTGCGCTCGACCCCGAGCTGGTCGGCGAGGTGCTGCAGACCATGCGTCAGGTGGCCGAGGAGGGCATGACGATGATCGTCGTCACGCACGAGATCGGCTTCGCCCGCGAGGTCGCTGACCGGGTGGTCTTCATGGACCAGGGCCGTGTGCTCGAGGATGGCCCGGCGCGGGAGGTGCTCGACAACCCGCGGCACGAGCGCACAGCCTCCTTCCTCCGCCGCGTGCACTGAGTCCCGCGTGTATTGAGTCCCAGCGCATTGAGTCCAAGAAAGAAGGAACAGAATGACTGACAAGCTCACCGTAAGGAACGTGCGCCCGTGGGGCGCCGAGGCCGCGGATGTCACTATCAGCGGTGGCGTCATCACGCAGGTGGCACCCGCCTCGGGTGTGTTCGAACCCGGAGACATCGACGGCGGCGGCCTGCTGGCCGTTCCCGGGTTCATCAACACACACGCCCACGTCGAC
The DNA here is from genome assembly GCF_056279005.1 of Arthrobacter sp. TE26545. The sequence continues at coordinate 3,469,522 of NZ_JBWBQM010000001.1, read as the reverse complement.
AAGAGCTGGTGGGGCAAGCCGTGGGTGTCGTACACCTACTCCGACCAGCCGACCGTCGAGGGCTGGATCGCGAACGAGCGCGCCCAGCGCGGGAACTATGACATCCCGAACGCGAACTCGGCCGCCGCAGTGCTGCGCGAGTTCCTCCGCCACGGCACCACCGCGACCCGCACGCACATCGACGTCGACCTCGGCATCGGGCTGAAGGGCCTCGAGACGGTGCAGGCCGCCGTCGCCGAGCTCGACGGTGCGATCCAGGTCGAGACGGTGGCGTTCCCGCAGGACGGCGTGCTGCGCCGGCCGGGCGTGATGAGGCTGCTCGACGAGGCCGCCCAGGCCGGGGCCGACAGCATCGGAGGGCTCGACCCGGGCACGATCGACGGCGACGTCGAGGGCCAGCTCGACGGCCTGTTCCAGATCGCCGTCGAGCGGGGCGTCGGACTCGACCTGCACCTGCACGACTTCGGCTCGCTCGGCGCGTACGAGTACCGCCAGGTGATCCGCCGCACCATCGACGCCGGCCTGCAGGGCAGGGTGAACATCTCGCACGGTTTCGCCATGGGCACGCTGCAGCAGGGTGTGCAGGAGGAGATCATCGAGGGCCTCGCAGAGGCGGGCATCTCGTGGACCACCGTCGCGATGAGCGGCACCGCGCCGCTGCCCTGGCAGCGGATGCGGGAGCGTGGCGTTCCGCTGGGCCTTGGCACTGACGGCATCCGCGACCTGTGGTCGCCGTTCGGAGACGGGGACCTGCTGCGCGTGGCATTCGCCTTCGCGCGCCTGCACGGGTTCCGCCACGACGACAAGCTCACCACCGCGGTCGAGTACGCGACGAAGCACGGGGCACCGTTTGTCGGACGGGAGCAGCACGACATCGTCGCCGGTGCGCGCGCCGACATTGTCCTCCTCGACGCCGAGAACGTGCCGGACGTGCTCGTGCGCTGCCCGCAGCGGCGCCTCGTGGTCTCCGGAGGCCGCGTCGTCGCCCGGGACGGCGAAGTGCTGGTCTGACGGTCGGCGGAATGTCGGAGGGCGCCCATCATCCTGATGATGGGCGCCCTCTGCGTCCTGCTCCCAAACAGCTACTCGCTGAACAACCCCGCCAGGTCCTCGGCCGAGAGCGAGCCGCCGGCCAGGGCGTCGCCTTCCATCACGTCGGCGAACAGCTGCGACTTCTTCGCCTTCAGCGCCATGACCTTTTCTTCGATGGTGTCCTTGGCCACGAGGCGGTACACCATGACGTTCCGCTTCTGGCCGATCCGGTGCGTGCGGTCCACGGCCTGTGCCTCGGACGCCGGGTTCCACCACGGGTCCAGCAGGAACACGTAGTCCGCCTCCGTGAGGTTCAGTCCGAAGCCGCCGGCCTTCAGGGAAATCAGGAACACCGGTGCGGTGCCGTTCTTGAACTCGCTCACGACGTCGGCCCGGTTGCGGGTGCTGCCGTCCAGATAGCAGTACTCCACGTCCTCGGCATCGAGCCGTTCGCGGACCTTGCCCAGGAAGCCGGTGAACTGGCTGAAGATGAGGGCCCGGTGTCCTTCGGCGATGATGTCCTCAAGCTGCTCGAACAGCACGTCCAACTTGGAGGAACGCACGGCGGACAGGGACTCGTCAACCAGCGAAACGTCCAGGCTCAGCTGCCGCAGCAGGGTGAGCGACTGGAAGATGGTGAAGCGGTTCTTGTTGACGTCGTCGATCAGGCCCAGGATCTTCTGCCGTTCCCGCTGCAGGTGGGTCTGGTACACCTTGTGGTGCCGGGGATTGAGCACCACCTCAAGGACCTGTTCCTGCTTCGGCGGCAGGTCCTTGATGACCTGTTCCTTGGTGCGGCGCATCATGAGCGGGCGGACCCGGCGGCGGAGCTTGTCCAGCTGCGCCGAGTCGCCGTTCTTCTCCACCGGCTTCTGGTAGTTCTCCGCGAAGCGCTTGGGTGAGGAGAAGAGCCCCGGTGCCACGATCGAGGTCAGCGCCCAGAACTCCATGAGGTTGTTCTCCAGCGGCGTACCCGTGATGGCCAGCTTGAACGCCGCCGGCAACTTCCGCGCGCACTGGTACGCCTTGGACTGGTGGTTCTTCACGAACTGCGCCTCGTCCAGCATCAGCCCGGCCCACTCGCGGGAGGCGTACGCCTCCTGGTCGATCCGGAACAGCGCATAGGAGGTGATGACGACGTCGGCCTCCGCCATCGCGTCCGACGGCGCCGCCCCGCTTTTCGCGAAGGTTTCAGTGATGGTCCGCACGCTCAGCCCGGGGGCGAAACGCTGTGCCTCCGCGGCCCAGTTGCCCACCACCGAAGTGGGGGCGACGACGAGGAAGGGGGCGGCGCCGGCCGACCCGGCACTCTCCTTGGCGGCACTTTCCTTGGCAGCACAGATCAGCGCGATCGCCTGCACCGTCTTGCCCAGGCCCATGTCGTCCGCGAGCACGCCGCCCAGGCTGTGCTTGTACAGGAAGCTCAGCCAGTTGAAGCCCTCCAACTGGTACGGACGCAGCTCAGCGTCAAGGCTGGCCGGCAGCGGCAGTCCGGTCACACCGTCGTCGAGCAGTCCGCCCACGGACTCGCGCCACGCGGCCGCCTGCTCATCCACGATCCCCAACTGCGCGAACTCGTCCCACAGCCCCGCCTGGAAGCGGCTGATCTGGAGGGTGCCGTCCTTGTGCGGGTGTTCCTGCAGGGCGCGGGCTTCGTCGATCAGGGCGCGCAGCTGGTGCAGCTCGGGCAGGTCCAGGGAGAAGTAGGCGCCGCTGGGCAGCAGCATGCGGCTTTGCCCGGCGGCCAGGGCGGAGAACACGGCGGCGAAGGACACCGGCTCGCCCTCGAGGGTGATGACGATGCCCAAGTCGAACCAGTCGCGGCTGTCCGTGGCCTTGGTGGAGATGGACACCACGGGCGCCTCGGAGGCCTCGCGGTAGTCGGCGATCTCGCCGCTGGTGTCCACCACGACGTCGGGCAGCTCGCGCAGCCGGGGGAGCACCTCTTCGGTGAAGGCCAAGGTGTCCAGGCCATCCAGTTCCACGGCCGCGGCCAGGCGCGGCGCACCCCAGCCGCCGCTGGAGGACTCGCCAAGCGGAGCAACCACGTCCCACGGCCGGCCGAGGCTTTCCAGGATGCGGGCTTCGGTGGCGTCGTCCCGGTAGCCGTGGTCGTCCGGGTGTCGCCAGAGCGGCTGCGCCGTGACGAGTTTCCCGGCCGTGTAGTGCCATTCCCAGTGCAGCCGTACCCGGTGGTCCGCGCCGTAGTTGGCCAGCAGGGACAAGGTGGGGACCGCGAGCACGGGCAGCTCCACCGACTCGTCCTTCGCTGTCAGCCGCGCACTCTGCCGCAGCTTCGGGTAGAACGCCGTGAGGAAGCGTTCCTCGTCCTGAGCCGGGATCTGCAGCCGGGTGGCCTCGGATACGAAGTCCAGCAACTCCTGCGATTCGCCACCGGCAAGGGGTGCCAGGGTGATGAGGTTCTGGGGCTCGGGCACCCCGGGGAGTACCTCCGCTGCGCCGCCGGTGAAGAACAGCCCGTGTGCCGGGCGCCCGATCAGCCCCAGCGACGCCGGATCAATGGCGTCCCCGCCGACGGTGACGGACGGCGCAAGCTCCAGTCCGCCGTCGTGCGCTTTGTCCGTAACGCCGGCCTGGCGGCTGAGGTCGAGCCCGACGACGGCGGGCTCCGCGGCAATGCGGACCGGCTCGGTGCCGCCGGAGTGCAGCAATTCGAGGCCGATGTCCTTCGCCTCGGCGAAGAGGTCCCAGAGCTTCTTGCCGGAATAGTCGTTGAGCAGCAGCCACATGTTGGAGCCGAAGTTCCGGTGCTCGCTGCTGGAATGGCCGGCCAGGAGTTCCTGCAGCCAGTGGAGGTGGGCCTCGTTGAACTCGCGCTTGTAGCCCAGGTAGTTCAGGTTGGACCAGGAGGCGTCGCCCTTGATCCACTTGCCCTTGGCGCCCATCATCACGGGCCGGGCCTTGAGCTGGCGGATGCTGCGGATGGGGTCCCGCCGGCCGGTGTAGGCGAAGTGCGGGGCGGGTTCCTCCACCTCGAACTGCAGGGCCAACGGCAGTCCGCGGCCTGCTTGGGCGGCGTTTCCGCCGCCCGAAATGAGCCGGTCCAGGGCGCGTTCCCAGGCCGGGCGCTGCAGCGGGACCGTGCTCCGGGAGGTCTGGCCGGGGGCGGGCACGCTCAGCAGCTGCGCCCGCACGGTGGGGTGGTCCTCCGCCGCGAACAGCAGGGCGGCCACGTGCTTGCAGTCCTTGCGGACCGGGCAGCTGCAGACGCCCACGGTGCAGCTCCAGCCGGACGGCTTGCGGACCAGCTTGGCCGAGGTCGAATAGGGTGCGGCGCCGCTGCCCCGGACCTTGCCGAGCATGAGGCCCGTGCCGGCGTCGAAGGTGATGTTGCTGACCCGGCTGCCCATTGCGTACGCCAGGCCGGCCGCCAAGGAGCGGTCGTTGATGGCGGGAGTTTGAATCGCCAGATCCCAGGAATCGTCTGAGTGGGAAGGCATTCGGGAGGGCTACTTTCGGCTCGGGGCTATCTATGAATCCTACTGGCCCGGCCCGGCCCGGGCCGCCGCCGAACTTCGCCGCCATGTTTGGGCACGGCCGCAGCGGGGCACGTCCACCGCCACGGGCACTACGATGAGGCAGTGATGGCTGGGACATGGTTGACGAAAGTGCGCAGTTACGTCCTTCCGTCGGGGATTCTGCTGGCGGGCGTCGTTTGCCTGGCTACCGGCTTCCTGTCGGGACTGGGGTTCCAGGCCCTGGCGGTTCGGACCGTTCCGATCCTGCTGTTCGTGGTGGCCATGACCGTGGTGACCGAACTGGTCTCCGAAGCGGGCCTCTTCCAGGTGGTAACGGACCGGATCGCTGTCTTGGGCCGTGGGCGGGTGTGGCTGCTGTGGCTCTTGATCGTCGCCCTCGCTGCAATGTCGACGATTTTCCTGTCGTTGGACACCACGGCGGTGCTGGTGACTCCGCTCGTTGTGCTGCTGGCCGTGCACGCCGGAATCCCGCCATTGCCTTTCGCGCTGACCACTGTGTGGCTGGCGAACACCGCGTCCCTGATATTGCCTGTCTCCAACCTGACCAACCTTCTGGCCCAGAACCGGCTGGCGATGTCGCCCCTCGAGTATGCAAGGCTGGTCTGGGCTCCATCGCTCGTTGGCGTGGTTGTGCCGCTGCTGATCATCGGTGTTGCGTTCCGCAGGCAATTGCGGGGACGCTACGGCCCGCAACCCCGGCACCAAGTGGTGGACCGCCCCTTGCTGGTGGTATCCGCCGTGATCCTGCTGTTCCTGCTGCCTGCCCTTGTCTCGGGGATCCCGGTGCAGTTCCCGGCGCTCGTGGCGGCCTTTCTCCTGCTTGTCGCCTTCGCCTGGAAACGACCGTCCGCGCTGAAATGGTCAATGATCCCGTGGCGGCCACTCATGCTGACGGTCGGCCTCTTCATGGTGGTGGAGGCCCTGCACGCGAACGGGCTGGCTGCGCTGTTGGCCCGTGTCGCGGGCGGAGGTGAAAGCCTGCCCGCGCTGCTGCAGCTCGCGGGGACCGGTGCGCTGGCTGCCAACGCCGCAAATAACCTGCCGGCCTATCTTGCGCTGGAACCCGTGGCCGGTTCGCCCGTGCGCTTGGCCGCGCTCCTTGCCGGGGTGAACCTGGGGCCACTCATTTCTCCGTGGGCTTCCCTCGCCACACTCCTCTGGCACGAACGCCTCCAGGCGCTCAACGTCAGCATTCGCTGGAGCGGCTTCGCCGTGGCCGGCCTCGTCACCGCAGTGCTGGTTCTTCCGGCGGCCGTCCTTCTCTTGTGGGTTTCTTCTGGAATGACCTGACCGCCGGGGAACGGTGCATCAATATTCGCCGGACGTTCATCTTGTCCTCGGCTTGTGCCGCGCGGCCCGCGCGTAGCGTGAAAAGCGTCCGGAGCACCACCCGCCTCAAGCAGTGAGGAATCCCATGACCAGCAACGAATCCACCCCTGGGTACCCGACAGTCCTGACCAAGGACAGCATCGACGCGAACGCCGCGGACGTCGTGGACGCCAATGTCACCGTGGTCAACGAGATGTACGAAGCACTGCTCAACCATGACGAGATCGCCCCCAACGCGCTGCGCAGCTACTACGTGGACTACTACCTGACCCAGGCCCTGTCCGGCGGCTTCGCCCAGTACGTGTTCACGGTTCCGGAGCGCGAGGACGTCGACGTCCTGGTCCGCGAAGGCCTCGAGGGCATGGGCGCCACGGCCCACCTGGACCTCTTCAACCGCACGGCCGAGGCCTTCGACGCCCTGTCCGAAGAGGAAGCCGAAGCGTACATGGACGGCGAACTGGACGAATCCGAGGTTCCTTCCGAGGCTGTCACGGCACTGGAGGAGCTGGACGGCGAGTTCGAAGCCCTGCTGGAAACCGAGGACATCATCGAGCTCAACGCGGCCTGGCTCCGCGGGCAGGACGGCGTGCTGTACCTCGACCGTGAGCAGCTCGAGGCCCACATCGCCGCCCGCGTCGCCCTGGTACCGGACCTGGAGGAGCGCCGGGCCGAGGCTGCCGAAGCCGAGCTCCTCGACGCGCCGGAGTTCGAGCTCATCATCCGCGAACTCTGCGATGTGGCCGGCTACGCCCTGGAAAAGATCACCCTGGGCGATCCGAACTACATCCACGACGGCGGGAAGACCCTCGCCTGGCACTTCAGCACCGACCACGGCGACTACCTCATGATCGAGGAAGACGACGAAGCCTTCATGATCCACCCGGAGACAAAGGAAATCATCGCGGCCGTGGAGTTCGAGGACGACGACGAGCTCGAGGGCGCTGAGGCGTAACCGCCCGGTTTTGCAACGGCTCGGGCCCCGGGTCGCGGGAGACCTGCGGGGTCGCTGGAAGGTTCCGGCGACCCTGCAGCTTTCCGGCGACCCCGCAGCGCGACGGCTCTCTGCCTTAGCAAGCACGGGGCTCCGGCCTGCGGCGCAGCGCCGCCAGGATTCTGTCTTTGAATTCTCCTTCGTTGAAGAGGTCCTGCCACTTGAGCCGCAGAAACATCCAACCCTCTTCCGTGAGGGCGTTTTCCCGCTGGCGTTCCTGGTAGAGGACTTCGTCCGTTGGCGCATAGTCGAAGTACTTCGTTTTTCCGTCGAATTCGAGTGCGATCTTCCTCGCTTTCCACGCGAAATCCATCCGGTGACGCCCTGCCCTGCTAGTGACCTCGAACTGGATTTCCGGCATAGGGATCTTCAGCCGCTGCAGGAGTTCGCGGGTCAGGGTTTCGCCCGCCGATTCGGAGCGTGGGTCTGCGTTTTCGAGGACCCGGCGGAGATTCTTCACGCCGCGCCTGCCTGGAATTCCATCTGCCATGGCCCGCATGAGAGCCGGGTTTGCGCCCTGTCCGAGAGCGTTGTCCATGATGATCAGGCTTCGCCGGTAATCCAGCATCAAGGCGCAATCGACCACCGTCCGTTCCAAGGAGGTGACTCTGAGCCGTCGGATGGCCACGACATCGGCCTCCGTGAATGCCCGGGTATGCCCGCGGACATCCTTTCCCAGACGGCCGCTCGACGGTCGAGTGCGCAGAAGGACGTGGATTGCGTTATCGGCATTCCAGACGAACAAGCCGTGCAGGCGCGCGGCGGAAATGTGGCTGTAAACGAAGGCGCCGTCCGACGTCGTCCGCGTTCCGTGGGCGTGCGCCAGTATCAGCTGCTTGCTCCGCACGGACGGCTTCTGTCTTTCCCACAGGGTGGCGCGGATGTAGCAGCCATACCGCAGACGGACCAGTTCGTGGTGGCGGACCAGCACCGCGATGGCCCGGGAATTCAAGCCCGCGGAGTGCAGTTGTTCGGTGCGCCACAGGGATCCGGTTGCGGGGAGTTCAGGAAGGGCCGGGGGTGCCGGAAGCTGCGGTTTTGTCATCTACCAAGCCTTGGCGCGTCCTCCGCCCAGTGACAGGGACCATCGATGCTATGTGGAAAACCCCGGGGTCGCGGAAAGGCTGCGGAGTCGCTGGATCGTTCCGGCGACCCGGCAACCCTCCCGCGAATCGGTGCGCTCCGACGCCCGCCAGAAGCATGAGCTGCCAGGTGCCGGCGTTCTTCAGATCAGGTGCGGAGGCCATGCCCCGATCGTAACGAAGCCCGGTCAGTACCCCATCCCCGAATCCTGCTTGATCATGTCGCCGGACGGGCTCACCAGATACCAGACGTTGCCGTAGCCCTGGCCTTTCACTTCGCCGGCGGCAGTGTCCTGCGCAAAGAAGTAGACCGGCATTCCGTTGATGGTCACCTGCTTCTTGCCGTCCGCCGTCGGGATGGTGCCGATGGTTCCGCTCACGCCCTCAACCGCGGGCTTGTCGGAGGTGGTGGTCACGGCAGGCCAGAGCGCCACGCAGGCCCCTTCGCAGGCGCTCTTGCCGGAGTCCTTCACGTCCTTGGTGAAGAAGTAGACGCTCATGCCGTTGGCGCCCACCACGATGTTGCCCGCGCTGGAGCTGGCGGTTTTCAGCTCCGGCCCGGCGGCGGGCGCGCTCGAGGCGGGCGCGCTCGAGGCCGGTGCGCTGGAGGCCGGTGCGCTCGAGGCCGGAGCAGCGTTCGTGGGCGAGGTGCTGGTGGGCGAGCTGCCGGGGCTGCCGCCGCAGCCGCTCAGGGTAACCGCGAGGACCAGTGCAGCCACGGGGGCCAGTGCGCCGAGTCCGCTGATCGGGTGCAGGCGTTTCATGGGTTCGCTCCTTCGTCGGGCCGGCCTGGACCGGCCGGACGCTCACCCGGTACGACGCCCGCAGGTGTTGAATGGTTCACGGGGAACTGAACCTTTTCGGGCGGGCAGGCGTCGTAACAGCGAAGGCAGCCGGGAAAAGAACCAGGAGGCAGCGATGCCGTTGGACGGCAACATGAGCGACGAGGACGTGGTGGCCGCGATCTACCGCGACCACGGCACCGCGCTGCGCCGCTTCGTGCTCAGCTGCACCAGCAACGAAAACCTGGCGGACGACGTCGTGCAGGAAACGGTGCTGCGGGTCTGGCAGCACGCGCCGCAGATCACCGGAAGCCTGCGCAGCTACCTGTTCCGCACCGCCCGGAACGTCATCATCGATAACTACCGCAAGGCCCGCCGCCGCCCGGCGGAAACCGGCCCGGACGCCCTGGAACTCGCCGAGAGCAGCGAACGGGTGGACGAACTGCTCAACCGTGTCCTCATGGAAGAGGCCCTGCTGCGGCTCAGCCGGGAACACCGGGAGGTCCTGGTGGCTCTGCACTACCAGCGCTTCACGGTCAACGAGGCCGCCCTGCGGCTCAACATTCCCGCCGGCACCGTGAAATCCCGGGCCTTCTACGCCGTGCGCGCCCTGCGCACAATCCTGGACGAAATGGGCGTGCAACGATGAACGAGCATGCGCTCCTGGGCGCCTACCTGCTGGGCGGGCTGGAACCGGCCGAGGCGCTCGCCTTCGAGGAACACCTCGCCGGCTGTGCCGCCTGCCGCAGCGAACTCGCCGAGCTGGAGAGCCTGCCGGCGCTGCTCGACGCCGTTCCGGTGCCTGACGCCGTCGCGCTCGCCGCTTCCGCCGGCCGGCGGCCTGCAGACAGCGCCGAACCGCAAGCCGGTGCGCCCGTGCTGCTGGAACTTGCCGCCCGACGTCGGAAGTCCCGGCGGTGGCGCGCCGCACTGGTGGCGGGGGTCGCCGCAGCCTGCCTCGCCGCCGGGGTCCTGGCCGGACCGGTGGTGGGCGGGCTGCTCAACCCGCCGCCCAAACCGGATGCCAGCTACTCCCTGCAGGCCGAAAACGGAATGCAGCTGACCGTGGGCCTGGTGAAGAAGACGTGGGGCACCGAGCTCGAACTCGAAGGCCGCAGCATGCCGCTCGAGGGCACCCTGTACCTGTGGGTCAAGGACCGCGACGGCGGCGAGGAACTCGCCTGCGGCTGGACCGCGACCCCGAGCGGGCGCATCAAGGTCACGGGCGCGACGCCGGTGCAGCTCGCCGGGATTTCCGGTGTGGAGCTGCGCGACGAAGCAAGGAAGACGGTGGCTGCGGTTTCGGTGCCGTGATGCTTCGCCTCGCGGAACGTGCCGATGATGACGGAGGACCCGGCAGCGGGTTGCCGGCCGGGCCCAAACTGCGCTCTCATTTCCGGCGCTGCACCGGCCAGACACTTCAGAATTACTGCAAGCTGTTCTCCGGCGCCCGGCGCCGGTAGCCAGTACTTGGAACTGGCTACATATTTCGGGTCCACTTTCGACGAAGCTGGCGTAATGATGCTTCGCAGGATTGTTCAATTGTTCGCGGGCCTGGCGCTGTATGGGTTCTCCATCTCGGTGCTGATCAAGGCCGGGCTCGGTATTTCACCTTGGGACATCTTCCACCAGGGTCTCGGGAGGCTGACGGGGATCAGCATTGGCGCTGTCATCGTCGGGGTCAGTTTCCTGGTGTTGCTTCTGTGGATTCCGCTGAAAATCCGTCCTGGCTGGGGGACCTTGGCGAACGCCGTGCTCATCGGTACATTCGTGGACCTGTCGATGCCGCTGTTGCCTGAGGCGGAAGGGATTCTCTGGCAGATCGTCTTCCTGGCCGGCGGGCTGTTCCTGCTCGCCGTGGCCAGTGCTTGTTATCTCGGTGCCGCGTTTGGCCCGGGGGCACGCGACGGCCTGATGACAGGCCTTGCCCGGAGAACCGGCTGGTCGATCAGGCTGTGCCGCACCTTGATCGAAGTCACGGTCGCTGGCGCAGGCTGGCTGCTCGGGGGAACCCTCGGGATTGGAACCATTGCCGAGGCGTTCCTGATCGGTCCACTGGTCCAGTGGCTCATGCCATTCTTCGCTCTGCCGCACCGCGCCACGAAGCCGCTGAGCGCCGAAGCTCTCTACGACCAGAATGCGGGCGGAAGCTAGCGATCCTGCGCTTGGCGTTACGCCGCGCCGGCCATCCACCCCGGCAACTGCACGTTGTTGAAGCTGTAGAGGTGGATGCCGGCGATGGTCCCGGCCGGGCCGGCCAGATCCGCCACGAGGTTTTCGGGGGAGTAGCGGTCCCCTAGGAACAGCTTGCGGGCCAGCGTCTTCTGCTTGCCGAGGAACTTCATGGACGAGCCCACGCCGATCTGGGTTGCCAGGGAGAGCAGCTTGGCCCGCGGCACGGCCCCGGCCACCCCGGCCCACACCGGCAGGTGGACGCCTTCGCGGCGCAGCAGTGCGGCGTAGTTCTGGATCTCCGGCGCGGAAAAGCACATCTGCGTGACAATCCGGGTAGCGAGGTGCTGCTTCGCCAGCAGGTCATCCAGCAGTTCCAGGCTCCCGACGGCGGGATGCCCCTCGGGGTAGCCAGCGACGCCGGCCGCGATCCTGCCGCCGGAACGTTCTGCGATGTCCTCAAGCAGCGGGCGGGAGGACGCATACGGTCCCGCCGGCTGCTGGGCGTCGCCGCCGATCGTGAAGACTTCCGTGATCCCCGCCGCTTCGCAGTCGCGGACGATCCCGGCCAGCTGCTCGCGGCTTTCCAGCGCCCGCGCCGCGAGATGGGGAACGACGTCGTAGCCCAGCTCCCGGAGTTCGAGCGCCGACCGCATGGTGCGGGCGATGCCGTGGTGCGGCAGGCAGGTGATGGTCAGGGTCGTGGACGTCGGTACGGCGGCCACGAGCTTCTCGGCGATGCCCGCAGACGGGATGATTTCGATTCTGGTGGGAAACATCTGTATCCGCCTCACGCGCCGGTTGCTTTGCTCGGACCCGCTTTTGTTGCACCCGCGGTGAGGAGGGTTCGGGCTTCCTGGCGGGTGGTGCCGGAGTCCTGGATGCCTTCGGCGATGTGGGCGGCGTGGTCGAAGTGCGCGGGGATGTCGCGGCCTTTCTTGCGCATCGCGGTGGCCCAGAGCCGGCCGGCCCGGTAGGAGGAGCGGACCAGGGGTCCGGACATGACGCCGAGGAAGCCGATCTCTTCGGCTTCGTCGGCCAGGTCCACGAATTCCTGGGGCTTGACCCAGCGGTCCACGGGCAGGTGCCGTTCGGAGGGGGCGCAGGTATTGGGTGATGGTGACCAGGTCGCAGCCGGCCTCGTGCAGGTCCTTCAGGGCCTCGGAGATCTCGGCCCGGGTTTCGCCCATGCCCAGGATGAGGTTGGACTTGGTGACCATGCCGTGGTTGCGGCCCTGGGTGATGACGTCCAGGGAGCGTTCGTAGCGGAACGCGGGGCGGATGCGCTTGAAGATCCGGGGCACGGTTTCGACGTTGTGCGCGAACACCTCAGGGGCCGAGTCGCAGATCGCGGCGATGTGCTCGGGGTTGCCGGAGAAGTCCGGGATGAGGAGCTCGACGCCGGTGCCGGGGTTCAGTTCGTGGATCTTGCGCACGGTTTCGGCGTAGAGCCAGACGCCCTCGTCCGCCAGGTCGTCGCGGGCCACGCCGGTCACGGTGGCGTAGCGCAGGTTCATGGACTGGACGGAGCGGGCGACCTTGGTGGGTTCGAGCCGGTCCAGGGGGGAGGGCTTGCCGGTGTCGATCTGGCAGAAATCGCAGCGGCGGGTGCATTCGGAGCCGCCGATCAGGAAGGTCGCTTCCCGGTCTTCCCAGCACTCGAAGATGTTCGGGCAGCCGGCTTCCTCGCAGACGGTGTGCAGGCCTTCCTGCTTCACGAGGTTCTTCAGGCCCACGAACTCGGGCCCCATCTGGACCTTGGCCTTGATCCACTCGGGCTTGCGTTCGACCGGTACCGCTTTGTTGCGCTGCTCAACACGCAGCAACTTACGGCCTTCAGGTGCAGGGTTGTTCAGGTGCACGCTCATGGGGAGCTCCAGGATCCAGGTGGCGCGGGGCGCCACGACGAGGTGGGTTCCTCCCCGCTCTGTATTGGACCTGAGAGATTCCGCGCTCCCGCAGCTGCAGGAGGCGCTTGCCCCGTCGGTGAGCCCGGACTGTGGGTCCAGCCGGGCTGCTTTCCAGAGGTGCCTTGCCGCGGCGGTACATGGGCCTGAGAGATTCCCGGGGAGGGTTTGCTCCTACGGCGCCTGGTGGATGTACCGGCAGGACTCTCCCGCCGCAGATCATAAGCGCGTGCCGCCACGGGGCGGCACGTTCACAGGGTACCGGCCGGGGGCAGCCCGGGCAAAGCACGGTGGCCGATCAAAGGCTTGAATGCGAACTGTCTCAGCTGATTCGCCGGAGCCCTGCGGGGTCGCCGGAACGTTCCAGCGACTCGGCACTGTTCCGGCGAACTCGGTGTTAGTAACCCTGCTTGCCCGCGTTCTCCCGGAACTCGGCGAGCAGTTCGGGGTCCTCGCAGGCCTTTGCGAACGCCTCGATCCGCCGTTCGATTTCCCGCCCCAGCAGCCAGCCGCCGATCCGCTCGGCAAGCGGCTTCAGGAAAGCCGGGCGGCAGGAAAAGGTGTACTTCCAGACGGCGCGGGTGCCGCCGTCGTCGGGGGTGAAGCGCCAGCCGCCGCCGAAGTTCTCGAAGAACCACGGCCCGGAAACCATGGTCATGCCCACGTTCTTCGGCGGGGCGTAGGAGACGTATTCGCTCACCATGCGCAGGCCCATGCGGGACACCGTGCGGGTGCGGACGCCCTTGCCGGCCGCGGTGGCGCCATCCACGAAGGACTGACCGGAAATGAAGGGGTCCCATTTCAGGCGGAATGCCCCGGTGGTCTGGGACATGGCGAAGGCGGTTTCGGGGTCGAGCCGGATGAAGCGCTCCGCGCGCACCTGGGGCATCAGCCTGCACCATGCTGGATGAGGTGTAGGAGGCCCCATGAGGCAACGGCCAGGCCCGCAATGGCCACTCCGGTGATTCCCGTGATGCGCCCGGCGCTCATGCGCCCGGCCCGCAGGATGGCCAGCACCCCGTAGCCGATTGCGAGCAGTTCCAGCAGCCGGGCCACCGTTACGAATACCTCATATGGAATCCGGTGCCCGAATGGGCCCCAGGCGATAAATGCAAGGGCAGTCACAAGAACCACCACCGGCCCCAGCAACGCGCAGATGATGCTTGTCATGCCTGCAGCCAGACCACGGGTGTCCGACGGCGGCCGCTGCGGAATGTAGGTAGGTACCGGCTGGCTCATTTGTTCCCCCAATGTTTGTGCCGCTCAGACCTTGCGGTAGCAGAGGTCGAAGATCATCCGGCCGGCTTCGTGGGCCTTGTTCTCGAAGCTGGTGCGGATGCGGCCGTCGAAGCGCGGGGCCCAGCCGCCCACATGGTCCACGCCTTCGTTCGGGCCGGTGTGTTCGGTGCTGACCGGCGCGCGGCCCTCCTTGACGGGCGCGCCGCCCACCACGGATTCGACGCCGGATTCCCACACCTTGGTGAGCGGGCTCTCGGGACCGGAGCGTTCGCCGTCGTGCAGGTTCTCGAAGTCCGCCGAAGCGGCGACGACGTTCCGGACATGGACCGCGTAGTTGGACCAGTCGGTGGCGACCCGCCACAGCCCGCCCTTCTCGAGGACGCGGGCCACGAGGGCGGCGAACTCCGCCTGGATCAGGCGGCGCTTGTGGTGCCGGGACTTGTGCCAGGGGTCCGCGGGAAGAAAACCCAGACTTCGCTGACGGAGCCGGCCGGGAGCATGGTGGCCAGGACCTCGGGGGCGTTGGCTTCCACGACGCGCACGTTGTCCAAGCCCCGGCTGGCGATCTTGATCAGGGTGTTCGCCAGGCCCGGGGTGTAGACCTCGACGGCCAGGAAGTCCTTGTCCGGGTTCTCTTCGGCGGCGTGGCAGACGGCCTCGCCCAGGCCTGAGCCGATTTCCACCACCAAGGGAGCCTTGCGCCCGAACTCGGACTCGGCGTCGAACACGTAATCCGGGTGGACGGAGGTGTTGGCCACGTGCCGCGGCACGTCCAGCACCCAGCGGTCCGCGTGCTCGTCCCAGGCCTGCTGCCTGCGGCCCTGCAGGCGCGTTCCGCGGCGCACGAAGCTGACCGGACGGCCGCCGTAGGTGCCGAAGGAGGCCTGGCTGCCGGGGGTGACGGGACGCGGCATGGGGGACTGCGCTGCGGGCAGCGGGGACTGCGGAATATCGGGGGTGCTCATCCCTTTCAGGATAGCGGGGCGGCAGGAGGGCGGGGCTTGGCCTGCTGCCAGCAACCAGCGCAAATGCAGCGACGCCAACCTTTAGCAGTCACAAGTATCAGAACGGTGTAGGTCTGTGGCCGTGCGGCTCAACTACTCTTCGGGCCTAGGAACGGAACCTGTGCCGGTTCAGACAGACTCCGGTGAGTTGCCGGCTACAACCAATTAACATATCAACTCTTGACCGGGGCGGATCACACCCTTAGGGTTCTGATATATGAGTCATATATCACATTTGCCGATCCCGACTCGAGGGTTTCATCTCGAGGGGCCGGCGCTAGGGTGCTGGAAACCAGGGCCTTGCCGTAGCCATCTCGAAGAGCAGTGATGCATGACGACGCCGAAATCATCTCGCGAGTCCTGCGCGGCCACACCGGCTGGCATCGAGCCAGCCGGCATCGTCCACCGGTCGCCAAGGGCTGCGGCTGTCAGTGCGTCTAGGAAACGGCGCTCGGGTGCCGTCAGCGGTTTGCGCTGAAACCAGAAGGGAACAAATCTCCATGATCCAACCGACAAGTACGACGGCCTCCGTCGACACCGCCATATCAAAAGAGACCAGCTCCAAGTTCAAACGCCGCTTCATGGTACGGCTCGTCGCCGTGTTCATCGGGGGCATGTTCCTCGACGGCTACATCCTCGGAATCATCGGCCCCGTCACCGGACTCATGCGGTCGGACCTCCAGCTGGACGCTCTGTCCCTGGGCATGATCGCTGCCGGCCCACTGGTGGGTATCTTCGTCGGCTCCCCGCTGGCCGGCTGGGCTACCGACAAGTTCGGACGCAAACCCATGTTCCTCGTGGACATGGGCCTGTTCCTGCTCGCCTCAGCGGCCCAGTTCTTCGTAACCTCCGGAGACGGGGCCGTGATCCAGCTGGCCATCATCCGGTTCTTCATGGGCGTCGCGATCGGCGGCGAGTACTCAATCGGCGGGCCATTGCTGTCGGAGTTCTCCCCTCCCAAGCTCCGCGGGCGGCTGCTCGGCCTGACTCTGATCGCCTGGTACGTCGGTTTCATGATGGCGTTCATCATCGGCACCCTCCTGCACGACGCCGGAGCACCATGGCGCATCGTCATCGGCACGAGCACGATACTGGCGCTCATCCTGTTCGTCGCTCGAATCGGCCTCCCCGAATCGCCGAGCTGGCTCATTACGAAGGGACGGCGTGAGGAAGCACTCGCGATCGCACGCAGATACGTCGAATCGCCCCAGATGCACAACAGCATCACCGAAGAGATCGATCTGAGGATGATCCAGGAAGCCGAAGCCGCAAAGAGTAGGACCAAAATCAAGAGTGCCTCCTTCGGAATGCTGTTCTCAAGGCAGTACTGGCGCACCACCCTCTTCACCTCAGGTTTTTGGTTCTGCGCGGTCACTCCGTACTTCGCGATCGCGACCTTCGCCGACGAGGTGCTCAACCAATTCGGCTTCGGCGGCGGCTGGGCCGGTGGAGTCGGCCTGTCCGCACTTGCGGCCGCGGGTGTTGTCACCACCGTGCTTCTGATTGACAAGCTCGGCCGCCGAATCCTCACCGTGCCCGGGCAGTGGCTCTGCGCAGGCATCCTGCTGATCATCGGAGTCTGGGCGGACGCACCAGCGATCCTCGTGCTCGGCCTGTTTCTCGCCTTCTCCTTCTTCAATGCCGGCTACACCACGATGACCCAGGTCTATCCGGCCGAGGTATTCCCCGGCCACCTGCGCGGCATCGGCATGGGCTTCGCCGCGGCCTTCAGCCGCATCGGAGCCGCACTCGGCACCTTCGCCCTGCCATGGGCGATCAGCAACATCGGCATGGGTCCAAGCATGGTCGTAGCCGCCGCCGTCGCATTACTCGGCGCAGTCCTCTCGCAATGGCTCGCACCTGAGACGAAGGGCCGCACCCTCGCCGAGATCTCAGCAAACTTCTCACACTGACACCGGGACTTCACAGTGGGATCCCGCAGGGTCATCCGCACTAGTCCGGCGACATGACGGATCGCAGAGGGCCTTCCCCGGGGGCGCGGCATCTTTGGCGCGTTCCTGGGTGGTGGCGTTGAACGGAGGGCCGCCGCTGGTGATCAGCTGCGGGTGGTGAGACCTGTGTTGCTGGCACAACTTTAGGCCTGGGAAATGAACGGCGATATGGCGGCGGCGTGTAAATTTCGGAGCGTGACACCGAACGCCCCCGAGAACCCCGAACTGCTGGTCGATGCCGAAATCGACGAGGTCCCCGCGGCCGGACCCACAAGGGTCTCCACCAAGAAGGGCCTCGTGTACCTGGGCATCTGCCTGGTGCTGATCGGCTTCAACCTGCGCACGGTGTTCTCCAGTTTTTCCGTGGTGCTTCCGGAAATCACCGCCGACGCCGGCCTGCCGGGCTGGTCGGTGGTGGTGCTCACCACGGTGCCGGTGACCCTGCTGGGCGTGTTCGCGCCGTTGGCTCCGGTGCTGGCCCGGCGTTTCGGTGCCGAGCGGGTGCTGCTGGGTGCCATGGCCGTACTGACTCTTGGACTCCTGCTGCGTCCTGTCGACTTCCCGGTTGCCGGCCACCTGCCCGCGCTGCTGGCCGGAACTGCCGCCTGCGGTGCTGCGATCGCCCTGTGCAATGTCCTCCTGCCGGGCGTGGTGAAGCGCGACTTCGCCCACCGCCTGGGACTCATGGGCGGTTTGTATACGACGGCGATCTGCGCCTCCGCTGCGCTCGGTGCCGGCTTCACCTATCCGGTGTTCCGGGCAGCCGGCCACTGGACTGCGGCGCTCTGGTTCTGGGCGCTGCCGGCCGCCGTCGTGCTGTTGCTGTTCCTGCCGCTGGCGCTCCGCCAGCCCGCCGTCCGGCACCAGCTGCAGGTGCAGGGCGTGAACGTGTGGCGTTCCGCCGTCGCCTGGCAGGTGACGGTCTTCATGGTGCTGCAGGCCATGATGTCCTTCAGCGTGTTCGCCTGGCTGGCGCCGATCCTGCGCGAGCGGGGGATCGACGGCGGCACGGCCGGGCTGATCGTGTCCGTTTCGATTGCGCTTCAGATGCTTGGTTCGCTGTTCGCCCCGGGCCTGGCCGCGCGGTTCACGGACCAGCGCGCCATCAACGTAGTGGTGGCCCTGATGACCGGCGGCGGCTTTGCGCTGAGCATCTTCGGCCCCGTGGAGCTCGCGTGGCTGTGGACCGGATTGCTGGGCCTGGGCCAGGGCAGCCTCACCGCGGTGGCCCTGACCATGATCATGCTGCGCACCAGGGAAGCGCACACGGCGGCGCACCTGTCGGGCATGATGCAGGGGCTCGGCTACGGACTGGGTTCTACCGGCACCCTGCTGGTGGGCCAACTGCATCAGGCCACGGGTGGCTTCGCGGCGGCGGGCATCCTGTTCCTGGTGGTCGGTGCGCTGGCGGCGGTGTTCGGCTACCGCGCCGGCCGGAACCGGTATGTGGAGGGCTGAGGCCGCCTCACAGCACGTGGCGGAAGACCCAGAGGTCCTTCGGGCCGCCGTCGAAACTCCAGTCCCGCTCCGGAACCCGCACGAAACCCAGCGATCCGTAGAGCCGGTGTGCCGGCGTCATCCAGGCGCCGCTGGTGATCGCCACGGCGTCCACGCCGTCCAGCGAACGGGCGTGGTCCAGGATCCGCCGGACGATCTCCCGTCCCACGCCCAGTCCTTGCGCGGCCGGGTCCACGGCCAGCATGCGGAACTCGATCTCGCCGTCGAGCGCAACCTCGGTGTATTTCCGGCCCGGATGGGTGAGCATCACCGAGCCCACGGCCCGGCCGCCGGATTCGGCGATCCACAGCTCGGCGTGCCTGGCCCGCTGTTCCACGTCGCCCAGGATGGCCAGGTAGGGGTGGCCTTCGGTGAGGTGACCGGCGTCGAGGTAGGCCGCGAGCGTGATGCGCCGGATCTCGGCGAAGTCGCCTGCCTCGGCCTTCCGGATGCGGAGGGCGGTGCCTGTATCAGCCACCGTCACGCGGACGCAGCCCCGACGTAGGAATCCAGGCGGCCGAGCTCCGGCTGCGAGGAGTGCTGCCCCACGGCGTCGGCCCCTACCGCATTGGCGGCCGCGAGCGCCTGCTCGTCGCTGAGGCCGTTGCGCAGGCCCAGCACAAAGGCGGCGCAGAAGGCGTCTCCCGCCCCGATCGTGTTGACCACCGCGGTGCGGCGGCCGGCGGCGCGGGCCACCTCCTTGCCGTCCCGGAACAGGGCCGAGCCGTCCTTCCCGTAGGTCACGGCCACCAAGCGGGCCTGCGCCAGTTCCGGGATGAGCTCGTATTCGGTTTCGTTGACGATCACCAGGTCGCAGCGCTGCACCAGTTCCGCCGGCAGGGGCTGTGCCGGGGCGGCGTTGAGGGCGAAGAAGCCGGGGTGCCTGCGGGAGGCCTCGATGACGACGTTCAGGCCCACCTCGAGTTGGCAAAGAAGGATCTCGTCTTCGGCGAAGGCAACGCCGTCCAGGGACACCTCGCCGTTGGCGCCCGGGCACACGACGATCTGGTTCTCGCCGGCGCTGTCGACGACGATCAGTGCGGTTCCGGTGGGCGTGCTGCGGTGCGCGACGTCGGCCACGTCCACGCCCGCGGCGGTGAGCGCCTCGATCATTTCGCGGCCGGCGTCGTCGTCGCCGACGGCGCCGATCATCCGGGCGGAGCCGTCGAGGCGGGCTGCAGCGGCGGCCTGGTTGGCGCCTTTGCCGCCCGGCTGCCTGCTCAATGCCCCGCCGCCGATGGTTTCCCCTGCCGTGGGGAGGCGCTCCGCGGTGGCGATGAGGTCAAGGTTGATGCTGCCGAGCACGGTGAGGGCGCGGCGGTTCGGCACAGGCCGGATCGAAGAAGTCATGGGGGACAGTGTAGTCATTTTCACACTTAAATGTTGTACTTGCTCGTAATACGTGCTTGTATAACAACTCGAATCCACCGAGGGTTCCGTCATCCCCGACCCGAGAAACCCCGACCCGAGAAACCCCGACCCGAGAAACCCCAACCCGAGAAACCCCAACCCGAGAAACCCCGACCCAGAAACACTGCCCGACGAACAAGGGAGTTTGTTGTGATTTCCTCACCCGCCAACGCGCCTGCCGCCAACGCGCCTGCCGCCGACGCCCAACACGGCCCCGCCGACGCGCAGCCCGCCGGCCGCCGCCCCAAGGCCGCCGTCCTCATCACCACGCTCCTGCTGGGTGTGCTGTCGTTCCAGCTCAACGCCAGCATGGTCACCCCGGCGCTGCCGCAGATCGGCGCGCATTTCGGCGCCGACGCCGGAGCGGTGGCCCAGGTGCAGTCCATGTTCTTCCTGGCCGGCGCCATCTCCGGCCCCATCATGGGCCGCTGGAGCGACTTCATCGGCCGCCGCCGCGCACTCCTGCTGGTGCTCGGGGTCATGGCCGTGGGCACCGTGCTGTGCCTGCTCGCTCCCAGCCTTCCGCTGCTGGTCGTGGGCCGCTTCCTCCAGGGCGTTTCCAGCGCCATTTTCGCGCTCGCCTACATCGTGCTCCGGGAAAACCTCGATGCCCGCTCCTTCGGGACCTCCGTGGGCATCATCGCCGCGGTCAACGGCGGAATCGCAGGGTTCGACGGCTACGCGGGCGGGCTGATGACCGAGGCCTTCGGCTTCCAGTCGATCTTCCTCGTGGTCCTGGGCCTCGCCGCGGTCGCCGCCGTATGCATCATCCGCTTCGTCCCCGCCGGCGGTGCGGCAGCTGCCAGCGGCCGCATGGATTGGTGGGGAGCGGCACTCCTCTCGGCGTTCCTGGTCTGCCTGAGCTACTTCGTCAGCACCGGCTCCTCCGCGGGCTGGACGTCCGTCCCCGCGCTCGCCCTGCTGGCCGGGACCGTGGCCGCGTTCATCGCCTTCTGCGCGGCGGAAAAGCGCCGCAGCTCGCCCTTGATCGCCGTGCACCACCTGCGCTCCCGCCAGGTCTGGACCGTCATCGCCACCACCGTGCTTACCCTCGCCGGCATCTTCGCGATCATGAACTTCACCGTGGTGCTGCTCAGCCAGGACGGCAAGAACGGCTTCGGCTTCAGCGCCTCCCTTTCGGCCTTGCTCTTCCTCACCCCGGCCGCCCTCATCGGCGTTTTCGCCGCGCCCCTGGCCGGCTGGCTGACGGGCCGGATGGGCTGGATCAGGACGCTGCGCATCGGCACCGCACTGAGCCTGGCCTGCGCCGTGGCAGCCGCCCTCTTCGCCGGAAACGAGTGGGCAGTCCTGGCCGCCGTCGCCGCCCTCGGCATCTTCTACAACGGCTTCTTCCTCACCGCCATCAACGGACTCTCCGTGCTCCTCTCGCCCAAGGAAGCCCCGGGTTCCCTGCCCGGCATCAACGGGGCCTCCTTCGGCACCGGGGCGAGCCTCGGCGTCGTCCTCGTGGCACCGTTCGCCGGGCTCGGCACCCAGGGCGGCTACGGCGTCGCGCTCTGGATTTCGGTGGGCATCACCGCCGCGGCCCTGCTGGTCAGCCTCCTGGTCCCCGCCCCCGACGCCTCCGCCTAAGCCCGCACCTCACAACAGAAAGCGATACCCAGACATGCTGCCCTTCTACCTGGACTGCGACACCGGAATCGACGACGCCCTGGCGCTGGCCTACCTGCTGGCCGCGCCGGAGGCCCGGCTGCTCGGCATCGGCAGCGTCAGCGGGAACGTGGCCTCCGCCACCGGCGCCGTGAATACGCTTGACCTCCTGCGCCTGGCCGGCCGGCCGGAGATCCCGGTGGCGGTGGGGGCGCATGACTTCCAGGCCCGGGCGTTCGACGGCGGTGCTCCCCACGTGCACGGCGCCAACGGCATCGGCGGGGTGGCGCTGCCCAAGTCGGACGCCGCGCCGCTGGCCGAAACCGCCGCTGAAATGCTGGTCCGCCTGGCCTACGAAAACCCAGGCGAACTGCGCGTGCTGGCCATCGGCCCGCTGACCAACATCGCCGAGGCCCTGCGCCTGGAACCGCGGCTACCCGAACTGGTCGCCGAGGTCACCATCATGGGCGGCGCCGCCATGGTTCCGGGGAACATCAGCCCGGTGGCCGAAGCCAACATCGGCAACGATCCCGAGGCGGCCCGCGAGGTCCTCGCCGCCCCGTGGAACATCAAGCTGGTGCCGCTGGACGTGACCATGAGCAACGTGCTGGAAGAGGAACACCGGCTCGAACTGCTCGCCTCGGACAGCCCGCTGGCCCGTGCCCTGGGTGAGATGCTGGGCTACTACTACCGCTTCTACGAGGGCATCTTCGGCCGCGCCTGCTCGGCGATGCACGATCCCCTCGCTGCCGCGGTGGCCGTGGACGCCGTCGCCCTGCGCATCGCGCCGGTGGTCCATGTGGAGGTCGACGCCGGCGACGGCCCGGGCCGCGGGCAGACCCTCTGCGACCTGCGTGGTGTGCACCTCGGATTCCCGGAGCAGGCCGGTGCCCACTGCCAGGTGGTCCTGGAACTCGAAGAGGACTTCGCGCCGCACCTGATGGCTGCGCTGCTGGCACCCGTGCCGGTGGAACCCTAAGCCGCTACGGGACCGGCCGGGCCCTGGAATCAGGACTGGCCGGTCACCGTCAGGGCAATGAGCACGCAGTTCAGTCCCACGATCAGGGTGGCGCTGGTCCAGCCGGCGATTTTCAGGGCCTTGGAGTCGGTGTGGGTGCCCATGACGCGGCGGTTGCCGGTCAGGCGGATCAGCGGGATCAGGGCGAAGGGGATGCCGAAGCTGAGCAGCACCTGGCTGAGGACGAGCGCGAGGGTCGGTTCGATGCCGGCGCCTAGGATGATGAGGGCCGGAATCAGGGTGATCACGCGGCGGACCAGCAACGGGATGCGGACCTTCAGCAGCCCGCCCATGATGGTGGCGCCCGCGTAGCAGCCTACCGACGTCGAGGCCAGGCCCGACGCCAGCAAACCGATCGCGAAGACGACGCCGATTGCCGGTCCGAGGGCGGAGGTGACAGCCGCGTGGGCACCCGCAATCGTGTCGGTTCCCTCGATGCCGCGCAGGCTTGAGGCGGCGAGCAGCAGCATTGAAATGTTCACGACGCCGGCCAGCAGCAGGGCTCCGACGACGTCGAAGCGGGTGGCCCGGATCAGCCGGGTCCGCACCGCCGGGTCCTCGGAGAAGCCGTGCCGGTCCCGGGCCAGCGCCGAGTGCAGGTAGATCGCGTGGGGCATCACGGTGGCGCCCAGCATGCTCGCGGCGAGCAGGACGGTGTCCGTGCCCTCAAAGCGGGGAAGCAGACCGCCCAGGGCGCTGCCGGCGTCGGGGGCGTTGACGAACAGGCCGGACATGAACCCGACGGCGATGACTCCCAGCAGCACGAGGATCGCGTACTCGAAGGTCCGCTGCCCCCGCTGCGACTGAAGTGCCAGGAGCGCCATGGAGGCCAGGCCAATGATGACGCCGCCGGCCAGCAACGGGAGGCCGAACAGCAGGTTCAGTGCCACGGCACCGCCGATCACCTCGGCCATGTCCGTCGCCCCCGCAACGATCTCGGCCTGGGCCCAGTACAGGCGGCGCCGCTTGGTGCCGAGGCGCTTCCCGAGGATCTCCGGCAGGCTCATGCCGGTGGCCAGGCCCAGCTTCGCCGACTGGTACTGCACCAGCACCGCCATGGCGTTGGCCATGACCAGCACCCACACCAGCAGGTAGCCGTAGCTGGCGCCGGCGGTGAGGTTCGCAGCGACGTTGCCCGGATCGACGTAGGCGATGGCCGCCACGAAGGCCGGCCCAAGCAGCAGGAGGCGGGACCATACCTTTGCCGGTCCGGTGCGTGTTTGGAGGGTGGCGGTTGTAGCCATCAAGGGTCCTTCGGTCAGGGCGTCTGCTACGAGGATACCCAATATTTAGGCACACCGAAAATATGATTTTAGGGCAGCCGCTCAACTGCCGGGCCTTCCGGCCCCCGGCACCTTACCGCAGCGTGGGTACGACGCCCGCGCCGGCAAGGCGGCATAATCGGGTGGATGGTCATGAATGCACCCTTGCGCGAGCTGGACGGGCTGGACCGGCGGATCGTCGGGGCCCTCCAGGTCAACGGCCGTGCATCCTGGCGCCGCATCGCCGAGGTGCTGGGGGAGTCCTTCAGTACCGTGACCCGGCGCGGCATGGCCTTGCTGGAATCCGGGACGGTCCGGGTTGCCGGGCTCGTGACGCTCGGCCCCACCCACCTGGTGGAGGTCCAGTGCGAACCGGCAAAACTGGCCGGCATCGCGGAGGAGCTGGCCAAGGACCCCGACGCGAACTTCCTTTACGCCCTCACCAGCCCCACCCGACTGCTCTTCGAAGTCCAGGCCCGCCCGGGCCGGCTCTCCAGCCTGGTGCTTGAGGAGCTTCCCGGGCTCGACGGCGTCACCCAGGTGAACGCCTGGCCGCTCATGGAGTACTTCCGCACCGTGGCCGAATGGCATCCCGGCCCCGTCACCGCCGAGGAAACCGCGGCCCTTCAGGACTTTCCCTCGCCGGTGACCCGGCCAAGTGCCAGCGCCATCCTCGACGACGTCGATACCCGCCTGGTGCAGCTGCTGGTCGAGGACGGCCGCGTCCCGGTGGCCGACCTCGGTGAGGCCGTGGGCCTCTCGGCCCCGGCCGTCCGGCGCCGGCTCAATACCTTGTTTGAACAGGACACCCTCACCGTCCGGGCCATTGTCGAGCCGGCGGACATCGGCCTGCCCATCGAGGCCGTCATCTGGGTCCGCACAGCACCTACGGACGTTGCCGAGGTCGGCCGCCTCCTCGGCGGCGAAGCGGCGGTGCGTTACGCCGCCATGGCGCTGGGCGAGTTCCAGATCATGGCCAACGTGACCCTCCCGAGCCTGAATGAACTGCGCGACTTCCTGCTCGAGTCGCCTTGGGCCGGGCGCGCCCTCGCGGTGCGCAGCTCCCTCGTCGTCCGCGCGTACAAGCGCGGCGGCGTGCGCATGCCCGAACGCTCCTGACGAGCCGCTCGCCCGGGGCGAGCGGCGCCGGGGCCCAGCCCCTCCTGACCTTTCTTGAAACGCGAAGGCCCGCGACATGCCGTGAACCACGGAGCGTCGCGGGCCTTGCCGCGTCAAAGAAGGTCAGGACGGTCGCCGCGCCTTGGCCGTCTCTGACGCTTCCGCGCGCCAAAGAAACTCTCCCCTACCCCTAGCCAAATGTGATTGGCACCACTATGGTGATTCATTAACTCCAACTGAGGCGAATGAACGGCTCAAAAGGAAATAAAACAAAGGCTCAATGAATCATGACGAATGAATTGGTGTACCGCGGGGCGGTGGAGCTCGCAACGCTCCTGCGCTCCCGCGAGGTATCCGCCGTCGAGGTGCTCGAAGCCCACCTCGACCAGATCGACCGCTTCAACCCGCTCGTGAACGCCGTGGTCACCATCGACGAAGATGGTGCCCGCGCAGCCGCGGCGGCGGCCGACCGCAAGCTCGCCGCAGGCGAACCGCTCGGGCCCCTGCACGGGCTGCCCATCAGCTTCAAGGACACCGCCCGCACGGCCGGAATGCGGACCACCTTCGGGCACCCGCGCCACGCGGACCTCGTGCCGGAAAGCAACGACCTGCACGTGCAGCGCATCCTGGACGCCGGAGCGATCCGCGTGGGCAAGACCAACGTGCCTGAGTACGCCGCCGGCTCCCACACCTTCAACCGGCTCTTCGGCACCACCCGGAACCCCTACGATCCCTCCAAGTCGGCCGGCGGCAGCAGCGGCGGAGCGGCGGCGGCCCTGGCCTCCGGCTTCCAGCCGATCGCCGACGGCAGCGACATGGGCGGCTCCCTGCGCAACCCGGCCTCGTTCTGCAACGTGGTGGGCCTGCGCCCGACGCCGGGCATGGTCCCCAACACCGACGGCGGCAACGTCTTCTTCCCGCTGGGTGTCGCCGGTCCGATGGGCCGCACCGCGGAGGACGCTGCGCTGCTGTTCTCGGCCATGCGCGGTGCCACCCCGGACGATCCCTTCTCCTTCTTCCCGGCCGAGGAAGGGCATGCCGGAGATCCGTCCCCCCGGGACTTCGCCGGACTGCGCATCGCCTACGCCCCCACCCTCGGCGGCCGGATCCCCGTTGCCCGCGAAGTCCTGGACGTGCTGGATCCCCAGGCCAAGGCGCTGGCGGGCCTCGGCGCCCACGTGGAGATCGACTGCCCGGACCTGGAGGGCTCGGAGGAAGTGTTCCGCGTCTTGCGGGCAGCCAGCTTTTCCGCGGCCTGGGGAGACGAGCTCGACGCCGACCCCGGCCTCTTCAACCACTTCCTCGCCGGGAACATCCGCGACGGCGCCGGCCTGAGCGGGCGCGACGTGTTCCGTGCCGAGGAAGGCATGACCCGGCTCATCCGCAGGGCGGCGGAGTTCTTCAACCGCTACGACCTTGTGATTGCGCCGGCCTCGCAAGTTGCGCCGTTCGACGCGGAGCTCGAATACCCCACCGAAATCGAGGGGCAGCAGCTGACGAGCTACCTCGACTGGATGCGCGCCCCCTACCTGTTCACCCCGCTGGGACTCCCGGCCCTGTCCGTCCCGGCCGGCTTCACGCCGTCGGGCCTTCCCGTCGGCCTCCAGATGATCGGCGCACGCGGCAGCGATGTCCGCCTGCTCCGCCTGGCCTCGGCCTTCGAAAAACTCTCATCCTGCTCAGCCGTTCGCCCCCAAGGAGCTGCAGTCCTATGAGTACCACCCTCGCATCACCCAAGCGGCTTGCCATCGCCGCCGTCCCCGTCATTGGCATGATCATCACCCCGTTCCTGCCCTTTGTCTCATCCCCCACCCTTTGGCTGGGCCTGCCCGCCGCGATCGTCTGGATGGGCCTGATGATCATCGCCACGGTGGTGGCGTTGCAGATCATCGAGCGAAGCTACCTGCGCGAAGGCGGCGCCGAGCTGGACCGGCTCGAACTCGAGCTTTCCGAACAGCGGCGCGCTGCACTCGACGTGAACGGACCGGAGGCCCACTGATGCTTACTGTCGCCATCATCATCGGAATCATCGGCATCGGTGCCCTCGGCATCGCGGGCCGCCGCCGCCAGACCGAGCTCTCCGGCTGGACGGTCGGAAAACGCGATCTGCCCCGCTGGACCACCTGGTTCCTGCAGGCCGGCGAGTCCCTGACCACCTTCAGCTTCCTCGGCCTGGCGGGCATCGCCTTCGGCGGCGGCGTCGCCGCGCTCTTCGCGGTCGCCTACCTGACCATCACCTGCATCCTCCAGTACTTCGTGGTCCCGCGGCAGCGTGAACTCGGCGCAAACCGCGGCTACCTGACCATGGCCGACTTCTTCCGGGACCGCTTCAAGAGCAAGTCCCTGGGCAAGACGGTGGCCCTCGTTGGTGCCGTCTTCCTGATCCCGTACCTGCAACTGCAGATCACCGGCCTCGGCCTGATCGTCCAGTTGGCCACCGGCAGTGAATCGGCCCGCGGGTACAGCATGGCCGTGGCGAGCGTCCTGGTGGTCGTCTTCGTCATCTGGGCGGGCATCCGCGGCTTGGCCAAGGTGGCCATCTTCAAGGACTTCGCCATGCTCGCGGCCCTCGTGATCGTCCTGGCCGGCGTGATCGCAGGCATCGGCGGCATCCCGGACATCTTCGCCAAGGTCATCGACACGGCCCCGGACTACCTCACCATCACCCGTCCCGGCTTCGATGCCACCTTCTGGGTGACCTCGGTGATCGTCACGAGCATCGGCGCCGGCCTGAACACCTTCCCGCACCTGTGGCCGCCGGTCCTTGCCGCCAAGAGCGGCGCCGTGCTCCGGGACAACGTCAAGTGGCTCGCCATCTACCAGTTCCTGCTGCTCATCCCCATCACGGCCGGCATCGCCGCCACGCTCATCCTCGACCCGAAGACCAAGGGCAACCAGGTCCTGCTGAGCGTCGCCCAGCACACCCTGCCCGAACCCCTCATCGCGGTCATCGCGATCGGCGGTGCGGCTGCCGCCATGGTTCCGGCGGGCGCGATCGCCATGGGCATCTCCTCGCTGGTCTCGAACAACCTGCTCACGGTCAAGAACCCCAAGCTGCGGTTCCGGATCAACCACGTGGTGGTCGCCGTCGCCGTCGGCCTGGCCCTGGTGTTCGGCCTCGCGAAGTCGGACATCGGCGCGCTGCTCCTGCTCACCTACGGCGGCCTCACGCAGCTGGCTCCCGCCGTCGCGATTGCCATCGGCCGCAAGGTGCGCGTCGGAGCCGTGCCGGTCAACCTGGGCATCATTGTCGGCACGCTCACGGTCGCCGTCATCACCTTCGGGAACATCCCCACGGGCGGCGTGGATTCGGGCCTTATTGCCCTCGCCCCGAACCTCCTGGTCCTCGTCATCGGGGAGTTCATCCGGCGCCGCCGCAACCCGCTGGCGGTCCAGGACACCGCCGACGACGGCGCGGATTCGCTCCCGGGACGCCCGGCGGTAGGGGCCCAGGCATGACGGGCGCCGCAAGCGGACCGCTGGACGGCAGGCTCGTCGTCGACCTCTCCCGCGCGCTCGCCGGCCCGCACGCCGGCATGATGCTCGGCGACCTCGGCGCCCGGGTCATCAAGGTGGAAAATCCCGACGGCGGCGACGACACCCGCGGCTGGGGTCCGCCCTTCGTGGACACCCCGGAAGGCCGCGAGTCGACGTACTTCCTCTCCTGCAACCGGAACAAGGAATCACTGCGCCTGGACCTGAAATCCGCAGACGGCCAGGAAACCCTCCGCGAACTCCTGCGCCGGGCGGACGTGCTGATCGAGAACTTCCGCCCCGGCACCCTGGACCGGCTGGGCTTCGACCCCGCCACCCTCGAGGAACTCAACCCGCGGCTTATCGTGCTGGCCATCAGCGGCTTCGGCCACGACGGACCGGAAGGCCGCCGCGCAGGCTACGACCAGATCGCTCAAGGCGAGGCCGGCCTGATGTCCCTCACCGGCTCCGGCCCGGAGGACCTGCAGCGCGTGGGCGTGCCGATCGGGGACGTCCTGGCCGGCATCCACGGCGCCTACGGGGTGCTCGCGGCCCTGCTCGAACGGGAACGGAGCGGCCGCGGGAAAGTGGTGCGCACCTCGCTGCTCTCCTCGATCGTGGGCGTGCTGGCCTTCCAGGGCACCCGCTGGACCGTGGGCGGCCAGGTGCCGCAGGCCCAGGGCAACCACCACCCGTCCATCGCGCCATATGGGCTCTTCCGCTGCGACGGCGGGGCCGTGCAGATCGCCGTCGGCTCCGAAGGACTCTGGCAACGCTTCGCCAGCGAGTTCGGGCTGCCCGCCGCGGACGAACGCTGGAAGGACAATCAGTCCCGCGTGGCCAACCGGGACGGGCTCATTGAGGCCATCGAGGCCGTCTTTGCGGAGGCCGGTTCGGAGGACCTGCTCGCCCGGCTGGAAACTGCGGGCATTCCCGCCGGCCGGGTGCGTTCCCTGGACGAGGTCTTCGCCTGGGAGCAGACGCGCAGCCAGCACCTGCTCCTGGACATCGAGCACCCTACGCTCGGCCGGATCGAGATCCCGGGTTCCCCGTTGCGTTTCTTCGACGGCGACGGCGCCGAAACCACCCGCTTGCGGCACGCCGCCCCGCCGCGGCTCGGCGAGCACGACGAAAGCATCCGGGCCTGGCTGGGCGAAAATCAATGGCTGGATGAGGATGCCCTGCTCGGCGCCTCAAGCGCCGGAGCCGCCGGGGTGGGGACACCATGACGGCGGTGCTTGAGAGCGGGCGCACCCGGCCCGTCCGGCTGCGCGGTGCCGAACTGTTGGAACAGCTCCTCGACGCCGGCAGTTTCCGCAACTGGGACCGGCCGCCGTCCGTCCCGGCCGGCGCCGCGCGGTCCTACCTCGACGACCTGGAGCGGGCCCGCGAACGAAGCGGCGCCGACGAAGCCGTGCTGTCCGGCGAGGGACTGATCGACGGCCACCCCGTCGCCGTGCTGGCCAGCGAGTTCACCTTCCTGGGCGGCTCGATCGGCCGGGCCACCGCGGACCGGATCGTCGCGGCGATCGAGGAAGCGGGCCGGCGCCGACTACCCCTCATCGCAGGACCGGCCTCCGGCGGCACCCGCATGCAGGAGGGCACGCTCGCCTTCCTGCAGATGGTGCGGATCACCGAAGCCCTCACGGCCTATAAGGCGCTCGGACTGCCCTACATGGCGTACCTGCGGCATCCCACCACGGGCGGGGTGTTCGCGTCCTGGGGTTCCCTGGGCCACCTGACTGTCGCCGAGCCCGGCGCCCTGGTGGGCTTCCTCGGCCCCAAGGTCTACGCAGGGCTGAAGGGGGAGGAGTTTCCCGCCGGCATCCAGTCCAGCGGGCACCTGCTCGCCCACGGAACCGTCGACGCCGTCCTGGACGTTGCTGGCTTCCGGAACGTCGCCGCCGGGGTGCTGGGGATCCTGGCGGGCAGCGGAGCGGCCGCTCTGTTTGCAGCGCCCGACGGCGGCGCCGGGCCCGCCCGTCAGGGTTCCGTGTGGGACTCGGTCCTGCGCAGCCGGGATCCCGGCCGTCCGGGACTGGCGGAACTGCTCGACGCCGGTTTCGGCCGCACTGTCCGGCTGTCCGGAACGGGACGCGGCGAGCTGTCGGCGAGTACGGCCGTCGTGCTGGCAGAGCTGCCGGAACCCGGCGGTCACGGCACCCGTCCGGTCGTCGTCGTCGGGCAGGACCGTGCGGCACAACGCGCCGGTGCGGTGCTGGATGCCGCGGGGCTGGCGCAGGCCCGCCGCGGCATGCGCCTGGCGCAGGACCTCGGGCTCCCGCTGGTCACCGTGGTGGACACCCCGGGCGCCGAACTTTCGGTCCGGGCCGAGGAGGCCGGGATCGCCGGAGGCATTGCCGACTGCATCGCAGGGCTGCTGCAGCTCACGGTGCCCAATGTGGCGATCCTGATGGGCGAGGGCACCGGCGGCGGGGCGCTGGCGCTCGCGGCCACCCGCCGGACCGTGGCCGCGGAGCATGCCTGGTTGGCGCCGCTGCCGCCCGAAGGCGCCAGCCTGATCGTGCACGGCAACACCGCGCATGCCCGGGAGCTGGCGGAGCAGCAGCGGATCGGCGCCCGCGAACTGTTCGACGACGGCGCCGTGCACGAACTGGTCGGCGAAGCTCTGCCGGGCGGGGACCCGGGTTTCTGCCGCCGCCTCGCCGCCGCGGCCGCGCGGCAGCTGGCGGCGCAGGAAAGGCTCGCCGTTCACGAGGGTGAGTCGCAGGAACGGCGGGGAGGCCGTAACTCCTGACCTTCTTTGAACGGCGAGGGCCCGCGGCACACCGTGAACTACGGAGTGCCGCGGGCTTTGCCGCGCCAAAGAGGGTCAGGAAAGTTCGGCCGGGTCGTCAGCCTTCCTGCCCGGCCAGCTCTTCCAGGACGGCCATTGCGGCGTTGTGGCCGCCGATGCCGCTCACCCCGCCGCCGCGCCGGGCACCGGCGCCGCAGATGAGGATGCGCGGATTGCCGGTGCCGACGCCCCATCGTTCGGCCGGGGTGTTCCGCGGCGCGTCGTCGTCGAGGAAGGGCCATTGCAGGGGGCCGTGGAAGATGTTGCCGCCGGGCATGTTGAGGGCGTGTTCAAGGTCCAGGGTGGTCTTGCATTCGATGCACGGCCTGCCGTTGGCGTCCTTGAGGATCAGCTCGTCGATCGGCTCGGCGAGCACCGAATTCAGGGAGGCGAGCACGGCCGCCTGGAGTTCCGCACGGCGGACGTTGTTGTTTTCCTCGGTGATCCAGCGGTCGGGAACGTGCAGGCCGAACACGGTGAGCGTCTGCGCCCCGGCCGCGGCGAGTTCGGGCGAAAGGATGCTCGGATCCGTCAGGGAGTGGCAGTAGATTTCGCAGGGCAGCGGGTCCGGGATGGCTCCGCGGACTGCTTCCTGGAACGCTTCCTGGAGCTGTCCGTAGCCTTCGTTGATGTGGAATGTTCCGCCGAACGCGGCTTCGGGGGCCACGGACTCGTCGTTGAGCCTGGGCAGCCGGGCGAGCAACATGTTCACCTTGACCTGCGCGCCTTCGGGGCGCGCGGAGTCCGCGGGGGAGTTGCCCGGCAGGCCGTTGAGGACCCAGGGGGCAACGTTGGCCAGGACGTGCCGCCCCTCGGCAGTGTGCTCCGCGCCGCCGAACCCCTCATCTGCCAGACGGTAGCGGACGCCGCCGTCGGCCGAAACCGAGGTGACTTCCGCGCCGGTGAGCAGCGTCGCCCCGGCCTCGCGGGCCGCGCGTTCGAGCTCCCGGGAAACGGCGCCCATGCCGCCGATCGGGATGTCCCAATCGCCTGTTTCGTTTCCGACGACGTGGTAGAGGAAGCAGCGGTTGGCGTCCAGCGAGGGGTCGTCGAGGGAAGTGAAGGTCCCGATCAGGGCGTCGGTCGCCACGACGCCGCGGACGACGTCGTTTCCGAAGCGCCGGGCGATGGCCCGGCCCAGCGGCTCTTCGATGAGCTCGTCCCACAGGGCGTCGTCGTCGAGCAGCTTGCGGGCCTCGGAACGGCTCGGCAGCGGTCCGCAGAAGGTGGGGAACAGGGCCCGGGCCAGGCGCCCGGTGTCGGCGTTGAACTCCCGCATGGCGTCGAAGTCGGCGGCGCTGCCGGTGACGCGCTCGAAAGAACCGCGGGTCGCCTCGGCGTCGCCGCCGTCGATCAGCAAGCCGGTGGAGGTTTGGCCGGGCACCGGGGTGTAGGAGGAATAGCGGCGGCGGGCCAGTTCGACGTCCAGTCCGAGGTCCTCGATGATCTGCTTCGGCATCAGGCTGACCAGGTACGAGTACCGGGACAGGCGGGCGTCCACACCGTCGAAGGCGGCGGCCGAGACGGCGGCCCCTCCG
Organism: Arthrobacter sp. TE26545; assembly: GCF_056279005.1. The sequence continues at coordinate 3,436,806 of NZ_JBWBQM010000001.1, read as the reverse complement.
AGGTGGTCATCGCGTTCGAGCAGGAGCACGTCCTTGCCCGCCCGCGCCAGGTAGGCCGCAGCCGTGAGGCCGTTGTGGCCTCCGCCAACAATTACAACGTCGTAAGAGGTGGTGTTCATGCGCCATTCTCCAACACATCCGGCCCCCATCCCGGAAGCACATGTCCCCTGCGGTCCGGCTGGTGGCAAACAGTTCCTAGTGCGTCAGGTCCTTGCCCTTCGTCTCCGGGATCGTGAACACGAAGGCGATGCCGATGGCCAGCAGCACCACGGCGTAGACGTTGAACAGGTTGCCCTGGCCGGTGCTCGCCAGCCAGCTCTGCAGGTAGGGGGCAGTACCGCCGAACGCCGCGACGCAGATGGAGTACGGCACGCCGACGCCCACGGTGCGGATCTTGGTGGGGAAGAGTTCAGCGTAGACGGCCGGGACTATCGCGGCGCTCGCGGCCACGAAGAAGAGCATCACGGACATGCTCACGGCCAGTTGCCACGGGGAATCCTTCAGCAGCCAGGTCATCGGGAAGTGCAGCAGCGCCGCACCGCTGGCACCGGCGATGAGCACGGGCTTGCGGCCAATCCGGTCCGAGAGCTTGCCCCAGAACGGGAGGGCGGCGATGAACACGATGTTGCCCACCACGCTGGCCCACAGCGCTGCGCCGCGGTCCATCTTGAGGGTGGTGGCGGCGTAGCTCGGGGCCACGACACCCCAGACGTAGTAGATGACGGTCAGGCCCACGGTGAGCCCGATGACCTGCAGGGCCTGCTTGCGGTGCCGGAAGATCTGCGGCCAGATCGGATCGTGCTTCTCCTTGACGGTCTCGGCTTCGAACGCCTCCGTCTCCTTCATCCGGGCCCGCATCACGAGCGCGTAGACGCCGAGGATGCCGCCCAGGATGAACGGGATACGCCAGCCCCAGGCGGCCATGTCCGCCTTGGTCAGCACCGCGGACAGGACAGCGCCCAAGAGCGTTCCAAGCAGGATGCCCACCGTGCCCGAGGTGTAGATGAGCGTGGCCCAGAAGCCGCGCTTCTCTTTGGGGGCCATTTCCGAAAGATACGTCTGCGACGACGGCAGCTCGCCGCCGTGCGCCAGGCCCTGGATGAGACGGGCGAACAGCAGCATGATCGAGGCGAAGACGCCCACCGATTCGAAGGTGGGCGCGACGCCGATCAGCAGGCTGCCGAAGGCACCGAGGGCGACGGCAAAGGTCATGGACGTCTTGCGGCCGATCCGGTCGCCGATCCAGCCGAACACGAAACCGCCGAACGGGCGGGCCACGAAGCCGACGGCGAAGATCGCCAGGGTGGAGAGGATGGCCGAGGTGGGGTCGGCGCTGCTGAACAGGGCGCTCGCGATGAAGGGGGCGAAGGTGGCGTAGATGGCCCAGTCGTACCATTCGACGGCGTTGCCGATGCCGGTGCCGACGAGGGTGCGCAGGTGCGACTTGTGTTCCTGGACGGGAACCGGGGTGCCTGTGGTGGTCATGTCATGCTCCAAACGGGGGAGTGGTCAGTTGCGGGCGCCGGCAAGGGCGGCGATGCGGGAGACGGCCAGTTCTGCGTAGAGCGCTGCGCCGTCGGCCAGCACGCCGTCGTCGAAGGTGGCAAAGGGGGAGTGGTTGTAGGCGGCGGCTTGGGGGTCGGCCCCCTTCGGGACGGCGCTGAGTCCGATGAACGTGCCGGGCACCTCGGCCATGACCCGGGAGAAATCCTCCGATCCGCTGAGCGGGGTGGCCCAGCGGGTGTGGCGGGACTCGCCGAACATTTCCTGGATGGTCTTCTCGGCGGTGGTGGTTTCGTCTTCATTGGTGACGCTGAGCGGGTATTCGCCGCGGTAGTCCACATCCACGTCCAGGCCGTGGGCGGCGGCGATGCCCTGGAGGAGCGCCGGGACGGCCTTCATCATGCGCTCGCGGGAGGCCTCGGAGAAGGTCCGGATGGTCGCTTCGAAGCGGGCGGTTTCCGGGATGACGTTGCGCTTTGTCCCGGCCTGCAACACCCCCACCGTGAGGACCACGGGATCGAACATGTTGAACTGCCGGGTGATCATCACCTGCAATGCGGTGACCATCTCGGCGGCTGCCGTCACCGGATCCTTGGCCGCGAACGGCGCGGAACCGTGACCGCCGGCGCCGAGCACCGTGACGAACAGGCCGTCCGAGGCGCTCATGATCACGCCCGGCTTGGTGCAGAACTGGCCGTACGGTTCCATCGCGGAGAAGACGTGCATGCCGTAGGCGGCGTCCACCCTGCGCCCCGCAGCGTCCAGGACGCCTTCGCGGATCATGTGCCCCGCGCCGTCGAATCCCTCTTCGCCGGGCTGGAACATCAGCACCACGTCCCCGGCCAACTGCTCCCGGCGCTCGGCCAACAGGGTCGCGGCGCCGGCCAGCATGGCGGTGTGGAGGTCGTGTCCGCAGGCGTGCATGGCGCCGTCCACGGTGGAGGTGTAGTCCACGCCGCTGCGCTCCTGCACGGGCAGGGCGTCCATGTCCGCGCGCAGCAGCACGGCCGGCTTCTCAGCTGGTTTTCCGTCAGCGGCGCCGGGTGCGCCGCCGCGCAATACCGCGGTGACCGACGTCGTGCTCTCACCCAGGGTGATCTCGTACGGCAGGCCGTCGAGCGCCTTGAGCACCTTCTCCTGCGTGCGCGGAAGGTCAAGGCCGATTTCGGGCTCGCGGTGGAGTTCGTGGCGGAACCGGACAATGTCTTCCTGGAGTTCCCGGGCGTCTGCGGCGATGGTCATGCGACGTGGTCTGCCTTTCCGAATGGTCGGTAATACTCTCCAAGCAATTGTGGAGTGATGCCGTTCACATCCGTCCAAATGGCTGGAAAAATCCAAGAATGCGATGATTCATGCAGGATTCGTGCATTAATGTAGGAGTGGCGATGGAACTGAGCGAGGAGGACCTGGGGCTCATCAATGCCCTGCAAATCGCCCCGCGGATCAGCTGGTCCGACGCCGCCGGAGTGCTCGGCGTCCACGCCACCACCCTCGCGGCGCGCTGGGAGCGGCTCCGCTCGGCCGGCGCGGCCTGGACCACCGCCCACCTGATCGGCGACCCGAAGCAGATGTGCCTGGCCCTGGTGGATATCGACTGTGACATGCGGCTCCGGGCGGACGTCACCGCGGCATTGGCGGCGATCCCCGAAGTGGTGACCGTGGAGGAGGCCGCCAGCAACCGGGACCTCATCCTTACGGTCATCACGCCCACCCTTGCCGCGTTCACCGATACGGTGGTGCCGCAGTTCAAGGAGATCAAGGGGCTCCAGAAATACCGCACCTCCCTCTGCACCCGGCTGCACACCGGCGGCCATGCCTGGCGCCTGAACGTGCTGGACCGCTCGCAGCAGGCCGCGCTCAAGGCACTCGCCGGCCCCGAAGTCTCCGCGGCCGCGGCGCCCGTGGGCCCGGAGCTGCCGCAGAGCCACCTGGACCTGATCCCCTTCCTCGCCCAGGACGGCCGGGCGACGGCGGCGGACATGGCCCGCGCGCTGGGCCGCAACCCCGCCACCGTGCAGCGTCAGCTCAACCGCCTGCTCGCCAGCCACGTGCTGTCCTTCCGCTGCGAGGTGGCGCAGAAGTTCTCCGGCTACCCCGTGACCTGCCAATGGTTCGCCAACGTCCCGGCCGGCCAACACGAGGCCGCGGCTGCCGAACTGCGCGGCTTCCGGAACCTCCGGCTCAGCGCGTCGACCACCGGGCGTACCAACTTCGTGATCGTTATGTGGCTGCATTCGCTTTCGGACGTGATGAACGCCGAACTCGCCCTGCAGCAACGTATTCCCGGCATCGAACTGGTGGAAAGCGTGGTGGTCCTCAGCTCGGCCAAGCGCGTCGGCTGGATGCTGAACCCGGATACGACGGCGAGTGGCGCCGTCGTCGTCCCCGTCGCCGAACTGAACCCGACGGCGTAGCTACCGCCGCTGATTGCTGCTGTTTGTATCCTCCCAAAAAACAACAAAAACAATCATCGAAGTTGTTAGGCTTGGCCAATGACCCACGACGACCTCTCGGCCGGGATCCTGCGCCGCCCCTACCTCCTGGCCACGGTGGGTTCCTGTGCCCTGGTGTTCATGGTCGCCTTCGAAGCCATGGCCGTCACCACGATCATGCCGCGCGTGGGCCTCGAACTGGACGGCCTTGAACTCTACGCCCTGGCCTTCGCCGCACCCCTGGCCACGAGCGTGGTGGGCATGGTGGTGGCCGGGAACTGGGCCGACCGGCGTGGACCGGCAGGGCCGCTCTATGCTTCGGTGGCGCTGTTCACGGCCGGGCTGCTCATCGCGGGCACGGCCCTGAGCATGCCGGTGTTCGTCGCCGGCCGCTTCGTGCAGGGCCTTGGCGGCGGCGCGATGACCGTGGCCCTCTACGTGATGATTGCCCGCGCGTATCCCGCTCGGCTGCACGCGAAGATGTTCGCCGCGTTCGCAGCCGTGTGGGTGATTCCGTCGATGGTAGGGCCGTTTGCCGCCGGCGTGGTGGCCGAGTTGATCGGCTGGCACTGGGTCTTCCTTGGTGTGGTGGTCCTTGTGGTTCCGGCGGTGGCGATGACGGTTCCGGCCTTGCGCCAGATGCGCGGGCCGGCTGACGGTGCAGGCACCGCAAGCAACCCTGTGCCCTGGAAGCTGGGCCGGATCGGCTGGGCGGTGCTGGCCGGCGTCGCGGTCCTCGGCCTGAACCTCTCCGGGCAAGTGCCGGTGGCGGGCTGGTTGCTGGCCATCGTCGCCCTGTTCGTTGCACTGTTTGCCGCGCGGCCGCTACTGCCCCGCGGCACCCTCATCGCCGGTCGCGGGCTGCCGAGCGTGATCCTGCTGCGCGGCGTGGTTTCCGCGGCCTTCTTCGGCGCCGAGGTCTACATGCCGTACCTTCTCACCGAGCGCTACGGGTTCTCCCCGGCGTTTGCGGGGCTCGCGATCACGGGCTCGGCGCTGGCATGGGCCACGTCCTCGGGAATCCAGGGCCGCTGGGGTGGCCGGATCAGCAACGCCGTGGCCATCCGGACCGGCACCTGGGTGGTGCTCGCCGTCCTGCTGCTGGAGCTTGCCGCCGTGCTCTTCGCCTGGCCGCCCCTGCCGGCCATCATCTGCTGGACTTTCGGCGGCGCCGGCATGGGCCTGATGTTCCCGCGGTTGAGCACGCTGACCATCGGCCTGTCCGAGCCCGACGCCCAGGGCTTCAACAGCTCTGCCCTGTCCATCTCCGACTCCATTGGCAGCGCCCTGGCCCTGGCCATGGCGGGGATGGTGTTCAACCTGCTCGCAGCCGGGTACGCCCTTTGCCGGGGTATTCGCACTGACGGCGGTGATCGCCGTCATCGGGATGCTGGTGTCCCCGCGGGCCAGCGACATCGCGCCGCAGTCCAAGGCCACGGTCCTCGCCCGGAACTGACTAACGCTTGTTCCGGGTGGCCCGCAGCACCGTGTCCACGAGCGTCCTGCTTTCGCCGTCGGCACCGGTGACGAAGCGTTCCCGGGTTTCGAGGACGTTCACGGTCCAGGCGTCCAGGACGCCGTCGAGAGCGGCGGCGAGTTCCTCCGGCGTGTAGAACGTCTCCCGCGCCGGGTGCTGGCCCTGCGGGTAGTGGCCCACCACCAGCAGCGTCCCGCCCGGCGCCACAGCCCCGGCCGCCGTCGCCGCGGATGCGCGCCAGTCCAGCAACGGGGAATGCAGGTACTGGGAGGACACCAGCCCGTAGCCCGTATCCGGCCGCCACGTTGCCAGGTCCTGCCGTTGGAAGCTGATCCGTTCCGCAACAGCCGACTCGGCGGCGTGCGCGGACGCGCGTTCAAGCGCGACGGCGGAAACGTCGACGGCGGTGACCGCCCAGCCCTGCTGTGCGAGCCAGATCGCGTCCGCACCTTCGCCGCAGCCAAGATCCAGTGCTGTGGCGTTGTGCCCGGGAACCGAGCCGGCCGCTTCCACCACCAGCTGCGGGTTCGGCCTGCCGCTCCAGATCCGCGACTGCTCGCGGTACCTGTCGTCCCACAGCTGCTCCGCACTCTCGGCACCGGCACCGGCACCGAAAGTGTGGGCTCCGCCGTCGTGGTTTCCGCCGTCGCCGTGCTGCCCGCCGGAGGTGTGCGTTCCGCTGTGTTCCACCTTGGCTTCCTTTCGTTCGTGCTCCCATCTTGCCCCGCAAATGGCCCGGGAGCCCGGGAATCCGCTGGCGGTGGAATTCCTCGGTGGAATTCCTGGCGCCCGGCCCCTGTTAGACTGGACGAACTTGATGTGCAATGGGAGGCCCGCGCGTGCGGGCCTTGTTCATGTGAGAGGCACATCCTGCGTCGATGAACGCGTTCGGTCCCGGCCCCGGCTTCCCGCCAGGCGGTTGACCACTGACTTTTTCCTCGGCGAACCCCTGGCCCAACCGGCGTCGGGGGCCGATGCCCGGACGGGCGCCGCCAGAAAGAACCCACGAAACACATGACTACTTTTGCTGCCCTTGGCACGCCCAAAGCCATCGCCGAATCCCTCGCAGCCAACGGCATCGAAGAAGCCTTCCCCATCCAGGTCAAGACCCTCCCGGACACGCTCGCAGGCCGTGACGTGCTGGGCCGCGGCCGCACCGGGTCCGGCAAGACCATCGCCTTCGCCATCCCGCTGGTAGCCCGCCTGGCCGAGCGCGAGGCCGCGTACTTCCGCAAGCCCGGACGCCCCATGGGCCTGGTCCTGGCGCCCACCCGCGAACTCGCTACGCAGATCAACGCCACGGTGGAACCGCTGGCCAAGGCCATGGGCCTGAACACCACGGTGATCTACGGCGGCGTCTCCCAGACCCGCCAGGAGAAGGCACTCGGCGCCGGCGTGGACATCGTCATCGCCTGCCCGGGCCGCCTGGAAGACCTCATCCGCCAGCGCATCGTGACCCTCGAAAGTGTCGAGATCACCGTGCTGGACGAGGCGGACCACATGGCCGACCTAGGCTTCCTCCCCGTGGTCAAGAAGCTCATGGACATGACCCCGTCCCAGGGCCAGCGGCTGCTTTTCTCGGCAACCCTGGACAACGGTGTGGACAAGCTGGTCCACCGTTATCTGTCCAACCCGCTGACCCACTCGGTCGATGACCCGCAGGCGGCCGTGACCACCATGGAACACCACGTCCTGGTGGTCAACGACCAGACCGTCAAGAAACAGCTGGTTGTCGAACTGGCATCCGGAACCGGGCGCCGCGTGCTCTTCATGCGCACCAAGCACCACGCCCGCAAGCTGGCCAAGCAGCTCACCGACGTCGGGATCCCCGCCGTCGACCTGCACGGCAACCTCTCGCAGAATGCCCGCGACCGCAACCTTGCCGAGTTCTCCTCCGGTGACGTGCGCGTGCTGGTGGCCACCGACGTCGCGGCCCGCGGCGTGCACGTCGACGACGTCGAACTGGTCATCCACGTTGACCCGCCCACCGAGCATAAGGCTTACCTGCACCGCTCCGGCCGTACGGCCCGCGCCGGTTCCGAAGGCACCGTGGTCACGCTGACGCTCCCCGAGCAGCAGCAGGACGTCAAGAAGCTCATGAAGGCGGCCGGCGTGGACGTCTCCTTCGAGCGCGTCACCGCGAACTCCCCGCTGGTGGCCGAGCTCGTGGGCGACATCGCCGAGAAGGTTGATCCGCGCACCCGTGCGGCCCTGTTGGCGGCCAAGGCCCAGCCGCAGGGCGGCGGCACCTCCACCGGCGCCAACGCCCAGCGCAAGCGGGCCCGTCGTTCCGGCCAGGCGGCTCCTACCGCGGGTGGCCGTGGCGGACGCGGCGGACGCGGCAAGGTTTCGGCCGAGCCCGTACGCACGGACCTGAACCGTGCCGACCGACGTGCCGCAGCGAACGAGGACGTTGCCCGCAACCCGCGCGGCCGCGGCAACGGTTCCGGCCACCGCAACGATGTCCCGGCCGCCCAGGGCCAGGGTGCCGGCAAGGGCGGCCGCGGCGGACGCCCGGCCACCGGCCAGCGCGCCGGCGGTTCCCGCTCGGCGTCGGCCCCGCGTTCGGCATCGGCAACCAGCACCCGCGGCGCTTCCGCGGGAACCTCCGGCAACAAGGCCGTTTGGTCCTCCAACAGCGGCGGCACCTCCGGCGGCTCCTACGGCTCGGGTTCCGGCAACTCCGGTTCCGGCCGCCCGGCCCGCAGCGGTCCGCGCCGGGCCTCGGCTCCGGCGTCGAACGAGCGCCGCGGCCGCTAGTTCCCACCAGCCCAACGGGCCCACCAGCCCAACGTTGTGAGGCCTGCTCTACGTCCAATGGCCAAGCCAAAGGACGTAAAGCAGGCCCCGCAAGTAGCTACCAGCCGCGCTCGCGCCACTCCTGCAGCTGCGGGCGCTCGGCGCCGAACGTGGTGGGCTTGCCATGGCCCGGGTGGACCAGTGTGTCATCCGGGTAGGCATTGAACAGCCTCTCGGTCACATCGTCCAGCAACGAGGTGAAGCGCGCTGCGTCGTTCTGCGTGTTGCCCACACCTCCGGGGAACAACGAGTCGCCGCTGAAGATGTGCGCCGGGCCGTCCGGGTCCTGGTACACAAAGGCGATCGATCCGGGGGTGTGGCCGCGCAGGTGCACTGCGGTGATGTCGAAACCGTCGAAGTTCCCCACGTCGCCGTGCTCCAGCAGCACGTTCACGGGCACGGGTAGCGCGGCGGCGTCGTCCACTCCGGCCGAGGTCTTCGCTCCCGTGGCCGCCACCAGCTCCGGCAGCGCACGGACGTGGTCCCAATGCTGGTGCGTGGTGGCGATCAGGGCAAGCTTTGGCGTGGCCGTGGTGTCCGCCGCCGACTCCGCCAGCATCGCCTGGATCGCCGGCAGGTCGTCCGCGGCGTCGATCAGCAGCTGCGCCCCGCTCGCCTTCGCGGTGAGCAGGTACACGTTGTTGTCCATCCCGCTGACCGAGATCCGCCGGATGGTGATGTCCCGCAGGGAGTGAATGAGTGAGTCCATCCACCCACTCTACGGAACGCTACTCACGGCCCTGCGACACCCAGTTCGGGTCAGCGGAACGCGACCCGACGACGGCGGAGGCGGCGCCGTCGAGCGCGTCCAGCTGGGCGGCACTCAACTCGAGGGACAGCGAGCCGAGGTTCTCGTCGAGCCGCTCCGCGCGGCGCGTGCCGGGGATCGGGACAACGGGGATGCCCAGGCGGCGGCCCTGCGCGAACAGCCAGGCGAGGGCCACCTGCGCGGGGGTTGCATTCTGCTCGTCCGCTACGGTGCGGACGGCGGCCACTACGGCCTGGTTGGCATCGATGGCGCCGTCGGCAAAGCGCGGGATCCGGTGCCGGAAGTCGCCTTCGCCGAGGTCGCTGGCATTGACCGTGCCGGTGAGGAAGCCACGGCCGAGCGGGGAGTAGGGGACGAAGCCTGTACCGAGTTCCCTGGCTGCGGGGACTACGTTGCGCTCGACGTCCCGGCTCCAGATGGACCATTCGCTCTGCACCGCGGCAATCGGGTGCACGGCGCTGGCTTCCCTCAGCTCCTCGGCCGTCACCTCGGACAGCCCGAGGTGACGCACCTTGCCCTCCCGGACCAGCTCCGCCATGGCCTCCACGGTTTCCACAATCGGAACGCGGAGGTCACGGCGGTGCATGTAATAGAGGTCGATGGTGTCGGTGCCGAGGCGGCGCAGGCTGTCCTCGGCGGCCTGCTTCACGTAAGCAGCGTCGCCGCGGACCTCGCTGTAGCCGGTGCGGACATTGCCAAGGATGCCGAACTTCGTGGCCAGCTGGACCTCGTCGCGGCGATCCTTCAGCAGCTGCGCGATGAGATCTTCGTTGCTGCCCTGGCCGTAGACATCCGCGCGGTGTCGATGAAGGTGATGCCTGCGTCGACCGCATGGTGCAGGGTCTTGAGTGGCTGTGCGGGTTCGATGTCGCCGTAGACCCCGGTGAGGGCCATTCCGCCGAAGCCGAGGGGACTGACCGTGAGTCCGTCGCCGAGGTGGATGTTTGCAGGAATGTTCTCGGTTGCCATGGTTCTCCATCCTTCGGGATTGCTGCCTTCGTTGGCAAGAACCCGGCCCGCCGCCGGACTATTCCGGAAGGAGCGTCACGCTTCCCGGTCGCTGTCGCCCGGGAGCGCTTTCAGGCCGGCAGCGCAGCCCACGATTCCCGCGATGAAGAGAAGCTTCAGCGGGTTGGCGGGTTCGACGCCGGTGGCCATCGCCCAGGCAACAGTGAGTGCCGCGCCGATCCCCACCCATACGGCGTAAGCGGTGCCGAGGGGGATGCGCTTGACGGCGAGGCCCAGGCCGACCATGCTCAGCGTTGCGGTCACCGCAAAAACCACGGAGGGCAGCAGCTGGCTGAAGCCCTCGGACAGGCCCAGCGCCGTCGCCCACACGGCCTCGAGCACGGCGGAGGCCAGGAGCACCAGCCAGGAAAGGCGGGCGGACATCGTTACGCCACCACCTTCAGGCCGACCACGCACATGCCGATGCCCGCCAGCAGCGCCAGCCGCGCCGCCGTCGGGCGTTCAACCTTGGTGGCCATCGCGTAGGCGGCGGTGAGGACAACGCCCACGCCCACCCATACGGCGTAGGCCGTGCCGGTGGGGATGGTCTGCATCGCGAAGGCCAGGCCGCCGGTGCTGGCGATGACCGAGACCAGGAAAACCAGGGAGGGTACGGGGCGCCGGAAACCCTTGGAACGGTGCAGGGCTGCGGCCCAGACGGCTTCGAGCGCACCGGAAAGAATGAGGACGATCCACGACATGACTTTTCCTTTGGCCAGTCTTGTCGCGTGCCGGGTACTGAACCGTCGTCCGGAGGCCCGGATGCGGGCCTTGCTTTCAGGCTAGCAAATTCCGCTCCCCGGGGGCATTTCCGGTGCTGGGTAGACTGCGGGGATGCCCGAATTGATCGAAGTTCCCGCCGGTTCGGTGGAACTGCGCGATGCCCGCTCGGATTCCTCCCGGAAGGCCGGCCTGGTTCCTTTCGCCCTCGGCAGGACCCAGGTTACGCAGTCGGAATGGTCGGCCGTTCTCGGGCTGGAGGCCCTGGCCGCGCCGGAGATTCCCGCACACGCCGTGACCTGGTTCGACGCCGTGCGCTGGTGCAATACGGCGTCGTCGCTTGCTGGCTATGCCTCCGCTTACGAAATCGACGGGCGGGATGTGACCTGGGACGTCGGCGCCGACGGTTTCCGCCTTCCCACGGAAGCCGAATGGCACTGGGCATGCACGGGAGGAACGGGCCGGCCAAGGTATGGGGACCTGGCGGATATTGGCTGGACGATGGCGGACGGGGTGCCCGGTCCGCAGGATGTCGGGCTCAAGGCCGCGAACCCCTTTGGGCTCTTCGACATGCTCGGCAACGTCTGGGAGTGGTGCTGGGACTTTGCCGATACCGCTCGCTACGCCGATTACCGGAGCCTGCGTGGCGGCGGCTGGGCGGATCCGGAATGGAGTTGCCGGGCAGCAGTCAGGCGGGGAAGCGCGCCGGACGCGGTGCTGGAAGATGTGGGCTTCAGGGTGGCCCGCGGTCCGGTAGGGGAACCGGGTGCGGAGGCCGCCCAAGGCTGGTCTGCGGAAGCGGACCGGAGCCGCGCCGGCATCCGCGGGCCGCTGCCTGTCGGGTGGACTCCGTACCGGGAGCTCCTGAAACGGTGACGACGGCGGGCCCCGCCAGCCCGCGCCGGGGCTAGGCCGTAACGCGGTCGATCGACACAACGGCCAGGAAGCCGCGTCCCAGGATTTCCGGGCTGCGGCTGTCTGAGCCGACCACGGCGTCATAGCGGGCCAGCTCGGTGGGCTCCGGCGTCGCGATTTCAGCGCGCTCTTCAGTGTCAGCCTCCGGGTCCGCGCCGGGAACCACGGACGCCTTGCCCTCGAGCAGGACGGCAAGCTGGCCTTCGAACACCGGATGGGCGCGCTTTTTGGAGAGTTCGATGATGGAGGTGTAGCCCTTGAAGGCCCCGGCGCGGGCGATCACGTTGAGGTCCCGGATGTCGCCGGTGGGCAGGGCGGAACTGGTGTCGGCTTCGCCGGAGAAACGGAACGGCCGGTACTTCTCCACCGGGTGTTCCTCGCCGTCCACCGTGAGGAGCAGCAGTTCGCCGTCGATCACGGTGAGGACCCGCTCCATGCCCGGAAAAACCGAGAAGGCGCCGGCCTTGGAGACGTCCGCGATGCTGACCCGCCAGTCCCAGGCCCCGTCCTGCGCTGAGGCTGCCTTCGGATGGCTGGCGAGCTCGCGCGTCACCCCGCCGCCGTTGCGCCATGGTTCGGGCCTGATCTCGGAAAAACGGATGATCTCCATGCACACCACCTTATCCACGGACACCGTTCGGAGCAGGGCGGCACGGCTTGCTAACGTCTTGGGTAGGAGATTCATCAGGAGTACGGCTGGAGGCACGGGAGTGTTCGTCAAAGTGTGTGGCCTGAGCACGCCCGAATCCGTGCAGGCCGCCGTCGAAAGCGGTGCGGACGCCGTTGGCTTCGTGCTCACCAAGAGTCCGCGCGAGGTGTCTGCCGAGCAGGCACGCACCCTGCTCGCCGGAGTCCCGGCGGGGACTACCGCCGTCGGGGTCTTCCGCCATGAAAGCGCCGCCGACGCCGTCGCTATTGCCCGCGAGGCCGGCCTGGAATGGGTCCAGTTGCACGGTTCCCGCACCCCGGAGGACGTCCGCACAGTGCACGACGCCGGAATGCGGGTAATCCGCGCCGTCACCTTGGGTGCCGCGCCGGAAGAGTTCGCCGACTGGGGCGAAGAAATGCTCCTGGTGGACGCCGCCGTACCCGGCTCGGGCGAGGCGTGGGACTACGGGCTGATGCGGGAAAAGGGACTGGCCAGCCGGAACTGGCTGCTGGCCGGCGGCTTGTCCCCGGAGAACGTGGCGTCCGCCGTCGAGGCCGCCTCTGCGTGGGGCGTGGACGTGTCCTCCGGCGTCGAGTCCTCCCGCGGCGTGAAGGACCTGGCAAAGGTCCGCGCGTTCGTGAAGGCCGCCAAGCAACCCAACTGACTCGCAGTTGTTGTCGTTTTGGGCGCTCAAAACGACAACAACTGCGAGCTAGATGGTCAAGCCCGAATTAAGGGGCTGTTCAGGGCAAACCCCTACCCCTTCCGGCCCCTCGGCGCGGGAGAATGGTAGGCATGAAGACGATCCTCAACATCATCTGGTTGGTTTTCGGCGGGTTCTGGCTGGCGCTGGGCTACTTTGCGGCCGGCATCGTGTGCTGCGTGCTGATCGTGACCATCCCCTGGGGGATCGCGTCCTTCCGCATCGCTGCCTACACCCTGTGGCCGTTCGGCAGGACAGTAGTGGACAAGCCCGGCTCCGGAAACGTGTTCACTCTCCTGGGCAACGTGATCTGGCTGCTGGTGGCCGGAATCTGGATCGCGATCGGCCACGTGGTCACCGCCTTCGCCATGGCGATCACCATCATCGGCATCCCGCTGGCCATCGCCAACCTCAAGCTGATCCCGGTGTCCCTCATGCCGCTCGGCAAGCAGATCGTGCCCAGCAACCGGCCGTTCGCCAGCAACTACCGCTAAGAGCGGGCGCCATGGACAACCGCAACCCGGAGGTGGATGCCTGGCTGGACAGGTATGAAAATCCGCAGCGGCAGCTTGTCTCGGAAGTCCGCGCTTTCATCCTGTCCTTGGACCCGGGCATCAGCGAAGCCATCAAATGGCAGGCTCCCACCTTCATGTACGAGGGAAACATCGCATCCTTCTTCCCCAAAGCAAAGAAGAACGTCACCCTGATGTTTCACCAGGGTGCTGCCATCGAGGACAGCGCCGGGCTGCTGGAGGGCGACGGCGGGGTCTCGCGGGTTGCCCGTTTCCTGGACGCAGCGGATTTCGAGGCCAAGAAGGCCGCCCTTGGGGCCGTGGTCCGGGCCTGGATCGCAAGCAAGGGCTGAACTGCCAGCAAGGGCTGAACTGCCAGCAAGGGCTAGGCCCGCCGGAAGGCTCCGTCACGCAGCACGGCCACCGCGGAGGCGGCGTCCAACCCGGCGGCGATCTCGACGTCGTCCGGGTAGCCCGCCCCGATCAGCTCCCGCCCGCTCGAACAACCCCGCAGCAACTGCGGCAGCGCGGGTTCGGCAGCATCGAAGGCCGCGGCGGCCGTCAGGGCCTCGGGGGAGAAGGCCTCGGGCGAGAAGACGTCCCGCCCCGCCGCTGCGAGCCCGGCCAGGAATGCGCCCGCGCCCCACAGGTCCTCCACAGCTGGCCGGAGTCCGCCGTCGGGCCCTGTCCCACCGCCGTTATGCCACAGTTCGCCAGCCGCCACCACGGCGATCACCGCATCCTCAGGCAGCGTGGACAGCACCCAGTCCGCCGTGGCCGCGGCGTTGCGCAGGCAGACGGCGGCCAGCAACGGCACCTCGGAAGCCAGCTCATGGCAGATCGCCGAGCCGTTGGGGGAGGGCAGCACCACCCGCTCCAGTCCTGGGGTGTCGCGCAGGCTCGACGGCGACAGGCTCAGCCCGCCGCCGTTCCGCGGGCCCGCCAGCGTGGCGTGGTGGTGCACGGCGAAGTCCTCCGCACCGGTGTCCTTCCATCGGTACGGGTAGACCAGGACACCGCGCTCGACGGCGACGCTCACGCAGGTGCTGAACGAAAGGACGTCGACCACCAACGCGAGGTCGGCCCCGGCAGAGATGGTGCGGGCGCCGTCGAGCCCCCATTCGAACCTGATCCGGTACGGCTGCTGCCGGTGCACGGCCCCGGCGGTCACTGCAGTTCCGCCTGCAGGTTCCGGCGTGCGGCGTCCAGCCAGAGTGTTTTGGCCCGGGAGCTGTGGAACAGCGGGTCGAGCGCCAGCAGACGGCGGACGACGGCGGCCCGGGCGGTGGCGAAGTCGGCGTCGCTGACGTGCGCATAGTCTTCGCGGACATCGGCCAGGTAGCGCGCGTACGCCGCCGCTTCGGCGCCCAGGACGGAGAGGTCCGCGTCGCAGAGCAAGGCACCGGCATGGTCGCCAGGTTCGGGGTCGTGCGTGGCGGTGAGCCTGACCAGCCGGGCCACCTCGGCGATGTCTTCGGCGGGCAGGCCCGCCTCGGTGAGCCGGTTCTCGGCGAGGACGGCGGATTCTTCCTCGTCCTGGCCGGCGAGGCCTTCGTAGACGGCGTCGTGGAACCATGCCGCCAGGGCCACCGTGCGGGCGGGCAGCGCAGGTTCGGTCAAGGTGTCCAGCGCCTCCAGGACGGCCAGCAAGTGGGTGCGGCTGTGATACTTGCGGTGGTCTTCGCCCCAGCGTTCCAGCAGCTCGAAGCCGAGCTCCTCGTGTCCCGGGAGGACCGAATTCCAGCGTTCCAGCAGCGGGACCGTCAAAGCCTTGCTGCGTTGCCGGGCCGGGATCCGCAGGCCGCTGGCGATCAGCTTACGTACCAGCACCCGGGCTTCCACGGCGATCGCTCCGGCCGCCAGGAGGTCCGCATAGCGGCGCTCCGGAACGTCGTAATGGTCGCCGTCGAAGGCCCGCTCGGGGACGCCGGCCGCCGCGGCGAAGGCGTGCAGTTCCTCAAGGGATGTGTCCGACACCAGGTGGGAGAACACGGTCCCGTGTGCGGGCCACAGGGGCGGATCCACGTAGACGGCCATGGCCAAAGTGTAGTCCCGGCGGAGGGCCCGGCAAGGGGCCCCTCAGCGCTCGGCCGGAAGGATGTTCTGGTTGCCCCGGAAGGTGTTCTCCGGGTCGAATTCGCGCTTCACCCGGGACAGCCTCCGGTAGTTCTCCTCGCCGAAGGCGG
This sequence comes from Arthrobacter sp. TE26545, assembly GCF_056279005.1. The sequence continues at coordinate 3,421,133 of NZ_JBWBQM010000001.1, read as the reverse complement.
CCACGATGCGCTCAGGCCCTTCGTGGCCGATGAAGTTCAGCCACACGCCGCCCGTGGTGTGCGGGGCGATGTCGGCGCGGAAACGCTTGACCCAGGCCCTGGCCTCCTGCCCGCCCTCGGGCGTTTCCGCCAGACCGAAGGGGTGGCTTACCCAGGCGGCACCACGGTTCTGCAGGGGAGTGGACGCCGCGGCCGACCCGCCCACGGCTCCGCCCCAGCGGGCGATGAGCTGCTGTGAGTGCTGGCCCGGCAGCCGCTGCGCCGAGTCCACGAACAGGTCCAGGGCGTCGTCCGCAAGCTCGTCATGGTAATCGGCGCTCCAGTAGTTGTACATGCCGGGCGGGTCGTCGAGCATGCACTGGAAATCCGCATATCCCATGGGTTCCACGAGGTCCACAGTCGGGCCCAGGTCCCGGAACGGCTGGACATGGGCGGCGCCCTCCTCCGCGTCGCCGGCATAGAGGTACGCCAGCCCAAGAGCCATCTTGCCCACCATCTCCTCCGGGACGAACGGTTCCGGCGGAGCGGTGAGGAATATCAGGGCTGTCCCCACGGCGTCGGGGGCGGCCAGGGCTGCGTCCCGGTAGCCGCGGCTCACTTGCGTTGCGGCGCCGCCCGGAAAGAGCATGAGTCCCGCCTGCACGGTTGGCCCGAGCTCCCGCAACTGGAACGTGAACGCTGTGGCCACACCGAAGTTCCCGCCTCCGCCATGCAATGCCCAGAACAGTTCAGGGTTTTCCTGCCCGCTAGCGGTGACCTGCTCGCCTGCCGCGGTCACCAGGTCCACGGAGAGCAGGTTGTCGCAGGCGAAGCCGAAGGAGCGTTCCAGCCAGCCCGACCCGCCGCCCAGGGTGAAGCCTGCCACACCGGTCGTGGATGCGCGGCCGCCCGTGGTCGCGAGGCCGTGTTCCTGGCTGGCGCGGTCGAACTCGCCCCAGTTCACGCCCGCGCCGACCGTGATGGTGCGGGCGTCGCGGTCAACGTTGATCGATTTCATGGGCCGCACATCCACCACCAGGCCGCCTTCGTTGGTGGACATCCCGGCCACCGAGTGGCCCCCTGCGCGCACTGCGACATCAAGCCGATGGGTGCGGGCGTGTTGCAGCGCTTCGGCCACCTCGGCGGGAGAAGCGCATTGCGCAATCACTGCCGGCCGGAGGTCGATCATTGCGTTGAAAAGCTTCCGCTTCTCGTCGTAGTCCGGGCTGTCGGGCCGGGTCCATTCCATGGCGCACCTCCGCGTCCGCGGCCCTACCCCCACGCTAAAACAGTACGACGGCGGTGCTACCGCCAGCCATGGGGGACCCCTTACGAATTGCTTTCAGCCCTGGCGCTTGGCTGCTGCAGCTCCCAGGGATGCCAGGCCCTTTTCGAAGTCCTTGCCCACCAGCTTGTCCATGTTCATGAACAGCGCGAACACCTTGGACATGAAGGTCTTGTTTTCGCCGGTCATGGTCCAGGTGACCCTGGTGCCCTCGCCCTCCGGGGAAAAGGTGAACTCGGTGGGATTTACCGCTTTCATGGGCTTGGTGAATTCAAGCCGGATGTTGATCTTGGTGGGTTCCACGGCATTGACGATTTCCATGTTTCCGGAGCCGGCCTTGTTGTTGCCGCTCCAGGTGTACTTGGCGCCCACACCGCTTTCATTGCCGGAGTAGCTGCGCTTCAGATTGGGGTCGACGGCTTCCCATGGGGACCATGCGGTCCACTTGTGGAAGTCGTTGACCAGCGGGAAAATCTCGGCCGCCGGGGCCGGAATGAATGCGTTCCGCGAAACGGAAAAGGTAGCCATGGGCCAATCGTACGTCCGCGCGGTCCGGAAATTGAGGGCCTGAAGTGGCGCCGGAGTTTCGTGGTGCGGTGCCCCCGTCGCACCACGATTGCAGTCCCGGCTACATTCCGGGAATATCGAGCGCCGGGTATATCTGGATGCTGGATTCGCCTCCGCTCATGAAATGCGGGTGGTCCTTCACCAGTTCGGCTGCTGCGTCGAGGTCATCGGCCTGGAGGATGCTGTAGCCGCCGACGCCGGTGGTGGTGTCCGAGACGCCTGAGCCGGACACTTCCTTGCCGACGCCCAACGGGGTGCCGAAGTCGACCAGGGCATCCCCGGTCCTGGCCGCCCAGTCGGTCCAGGCTTTCATGCCGGCTTCGGCCTGTTCGGGCGTGCTCTCGGCGATTTGGGATTCGGCCGACATTGAGCCGATGTAGAGAACTACGAACTTCGTCATGACAGGTCCTTTTCTCCTTGCGCCATCGGGGTCATCCTTCCGGTCACAGCTTGATCGTAGGACGTGGCGGGGCCACCCGGCAGCGTGCACGGTACTCGATTCTGCCTGCCGCGGGAGAAGCGGGGAATCAGTCCGCGGGGCAAGCGCTGGACAGGCGTTCTTCGGTGGGCAAGCATGGACCTCAGAAGGCAGAAATCAAAGTTGAGCGTGATAGACTCAAGTTTGTAAAAGTCGGCTGACTCAACTTTGGAAGATTCTTTAGCCTCCCGAAAGGAGCTCTTTTTTGGACGTCAAATTCACCACCAAGAGCCAGGAGGCTCTTTCCGCGGCAGCCATGAACGCCTCGACCGCGGGCAACCCGCAGCTCGAACCGGCCCATCTGCTTAAGGCCCTCATGGACCAGCGTGAGGGCGTCGCCGTCGCATTGCTCCGCGCCACCGGCGCGGATCCGGACGCCGTCAGCGTGCAGGCGAGTTCCGCGATCAAGGCGCTGCCGTCGTCGTCGGGCAGCTCGGTCCAGCAGGCCCAACTGTCCCGGCCTGCGCTGCAGGCGATCAAGGCCGCGGAAAGCGAAGCCGAAAAGCTCGGCGATTCCTTTGTCTCCACCGAGCACCTTCTGCTCGGCCTCTCCGCCGGAAGTGACGCCGTCGGGAAATTGCTGCGCGACGCCGGAGCCTCCCATGAAGCGCTGCTCGCCGCCCTGCCGGGTGTCCGCGGCGACCGCAAGGTCAACTCCCCGGACCCGGAGAACACTTTTCAGGCGCTCGAGAAGTACGGCACGGACCTGACCGCCGTCGCGCGTTCGGGCAAGCTGGACCCGGTGATCGGCCGCGATTCGGAGATCCGCCGCGTCATCCAGGTGCTCTCCCGCCGGACCAAGAACAACCCGGTGCTGATCGGCGAACCCGGCGTGGGCAAGACCGCCGTCGTGGAAGGCCTGGCCCAGCGCATCGTGGCCGGCGACGTCCCGGAGAGCCTGCGGGGCAAGACCCTGATCGCCCTGGACCTGGCCTCGATGGTGGCGGGCGCCAAGTACCGCGGGGAATTCGAAGAACGGCTCAAGGCCGTGCTGGAGGAGATCAAGAACTCCGAAGGCCGGATCGTCACCTTCATCGACGAGATCCACACCGTCGTGGGCGCCGGCGCTACCGGGGACAGCGCCATGGACGCGGGCAACATGCTCAAGCCCATGCTGGCCCGCGGCGAGCTGCGCCTGATCGGTGCCACCACCCTGGACGAGTACCGCGAGAACATCGAGAAGGATCCCGCCCTGGAACGCCGCTTCCAGCAGGTCTACGTGGGCGAGCCGAGCGTGGAAGACACCATCGGCATCCTGCGCGGGCTCAAGGAGCGCTACGAGGCGCACCACAAGGTGGCCATCGCGGACTCGGCCCTGGTGGCCGCCGCGACCCTGTCCAACCGCTACATCTCAGGACGGCAGCTGCCGGACAAGGCCATCGACCTGGTGGACGAAGCCGCCTCGCGGCTGCGGATGGAGATCGACTCCGCACCGGAGGAGATCGACCAGCTGCGCCGCTCCGTGGACCGGCTCACCATGGAGGAGCTCGCCCTCCAGGGCGAGACCGACGCCGCCTCCGTTGAGCGCCTCGCCGCGCTCCGTGCGGACATGGCGGACAAGAAGGAAGCCCTCGCCGCACTCAATGCCCGCTGGGAAGCGGAAAAAGCCGGCCTGAACCGGGTGGGTGACCTCAAAGCGAAGATCGACGAACTGCGTTCCGCCGCGGAAAAGTACCAGCGCGAAGGCGACCTCGAATCGGCGTCGCGCATCCTCTACGGCGAGCTGCCTGCGCTCGAACGCGAGCTGAACGCGGCCGCCGAGGAGGAGTCCGCGCGGGTGGCGGGCGGGGGAGCGAAGCCGGACCTCATGGTCGCAGAGGAAGTCACTGCGGACGACATCGCCGAGGTCATTTCCGCCTGGACCGGCATTCCCGCCGGACGCATGCTCCAAGGCGAATCACAGAAGCTGCTGCACATGGAGGAGGAGCTCGGCAAGCGGCTGATTGGCCAGCACAAGGCTGTCACCGCGGTCTCCGACGCCGTCCGCCGGGCCCGCGCCGGCATCTCCGATCCCAACCGGCCCACCGGTTCCTTCCTGTTCCTCGGTCCCACCGGCGTCGGCAAGACCGAGCTGGCCAAGGCGCTGGCGGACTTCCTCTTCGACGACGAACGCGCCATGATCCGGATCGATATGTCCGAATACGGCGAGAAGCACTCCGTGGCCCGCCTGGTCGGCGCCCCTCCGGGCTATGTCGGCTATGAGGAAGGCGGCCAGCTCACCGAGGCCGTGCGCCGCCGGCCCTACTCCGTGGTGCTGCTGGACGAGGTGGAGAAGGCCCACCCCGAAGTCTTCGACATCCTCCTGCAGGTGCTCGACGACGGCCGCCTCACCGACGGCCAAGGCCGCACCGTCGACTTCCGGAACACCATCCTGGTGCTTACGTCCAACTCGGGCAGCCAGTTCCTGGTGGACCCGAGCCTGGACGCCCGGGCGAAGCAGGAGGCCGTGATGTCCGTGGTGCGGGCCTCCTTCAAGCCGGAGTTCCTGAATCGCCTGGACGAAATCGTGTTGTTCGATCCGCTGACCGTGGACGAACTGGCCGACATCGTGGAACTGCATGTGGCCGAGCTCGCCAAGCGCCTTCACGGCCGGCGCCTCGCCCTCGAGGTCAGCGACGGTGCCAGGGCCTGGCTGGCGATGAGCGGCTTCGATCCCGCCTACGGGGCCCGGCCGCTGCGCCGCCTTGTGCAGCGCGAGATCGGCGACCGGCTTGCCAAGGAAATCCTGGCCGGTGAGATCGCCGATGGCGACACCGTGCTGGTGGACACCGTGGCGGATGCCGACGAACTCACCATCGAAGGACTCGAGGCGCTTGTTGGGCCCGACGGCGGTGCCCCCGCCGGCAGCGGCCTGGTGGTGCGCCGGAAGGAGTAGGGCCGGCCCTTACTTCTGGAGAACGCTTTCCTTCAGGGTGTTGCCCGAGTCCACCACGATGAAGCAGTCCACGCGACGATCGCCGCGGTCCCAGCTGGTGGAACTCGGGTACACATTCTGCTGGAGCAGCTGGTACTTGCCGGCCGCCTCGTTCAGCATCACGGTAAGGCAGACTTCGCGGCCCTTGTCCCGCAGGGCGTTGGTGCCCGGGAAGCCGTCGTTCGCCTTGTAGCTGAATACGGCGCCGAGCTGGGCGGAGTGCGGCGTGGTGCATTCCACAGCGCGGGCCTTGCTGGCATTGGAATCGAAGTCGGCAAAGCAGTCGCCCAGCCGGTAGTCCTTGGATTCGATGTCCGCGGGCAAGGGGCCGCGGCTGGATGAAGCTGAGGCGCCCGGGGTGCCGGCCGGTACGGGGCGGTTGCCGAAGACGGAGACCAGGGTCCAGATCACGGCGATGATCAGGAGCAGCACGAAAAGGACGATGCCGCCGATGATCAGCCGCTGCCGGGTCAGAAGGTCCATCGGGGTGCGCGACGGTGCCCGGGCGGCGGGCATGGCATCGCCGTGTCCGTCCTCCGGGTTGTCCGGGGAGGGGTTTTCCTGGCCCATGTCCGAATCCGTGCCTTTCGTGCTTGCGAAGCTCAGCTGAAGCTCCCCTTTGGGAGACTTTACCCAAATTCTGCCCGGTCCCGCCTGCCCGGATTCATACCGAGCCTCCGGGGTGCCTGAGGCGGGCCCGGTGGCACCCAGTCACTGCCGAAAGCATGTAATCTAGACATACGACAAATTGACCAAACATTCCGGGGCCTCACCGATCGCCAAGGTGACCACCTCCGGTCCAAGTACAAAAGGGGGTCACGCCATGGGGCGCGGCCGTCAAAAGGCAAAAGCTACCAAGCAGGCTCGGGACATCAAGTACTACTCCCCGAACACTGACTATTCGGCCCTTCAGCGTGAGCTGACGGGGCCATCAAGTCGTGCGGTGAGCCACTTCGATGACGATCCCACGGAGCCGGATTACTCGGCCTATGCGGACAAGTACGCACAGGATGACGAAGACGACGAGGTAGACTCGCGCCGCATCGGCTAGTGGGTGCATGCGGTGCCGCCAGGCACCGGTGACGCCACCGCCGTCGTACTTTCACCTCCCGGACTCCCGCACACCCGGAGCGAAACCGGGAAGCACAGTTCCTCACCCGCAGGGTGCGCCCATCGGCGCCCCTGCGGGTATTTTGCGTGCCCGGACCTGCCGGGCCCGTGCCCATGGGCTCAGCCGGCGGATCCTCCGGATCCGCGGGGTGTCGAGGCGTCGAGTGACGCCGACAGGGCTTCGATGAACTCCGTCTGGGCGGCAAGGTCACTGTGCGGGCTTGCGTTGAATGCGGCGATGACGGCGTCCAGGTAGAGCCTGTTTACCCATCGCATGGCCTGCCGTCCGCCCGGTGTGAGCGCCAGCCGGATGCTCCGGCGGTCGGTGGGGTGTGGCTGCCGCAGCAGCAGGCCCGCCCGCTCGAGCCGGTCGATCATGGTGGTCATCGACCCGGTGGTGAGATCCATCAACTCGGAAAGCTTCTTGGGGGTGAGGCCTTCGAGGTCGGCAGCATGGGAGAGCGCATTCAGCTCCGCCATGCTGATGCCGAGTTCCTTGGCAATGCCCGCCCTCAAGTTACCGCTCGTGAGCTGCAGTTGCCGCAGCAACAGAACGAACGGCACGTAATCAGCTGAGCTGGCCATGGCCGGTCTCCCTAAATATCTTGATGAGAAAGTTACTTCAGTATAGGGGTAAGTCGTGCAACCGCCCTAGATTTTTCTTCATTCCAAGCCGGACGACCCGTTTTAGCTTGAAGAAAATGTAGCTTGATAAAAATACTGCTTGACGATCAAGTGAAATTTGCTAGGCTGGTTCCCGAACCCGCAGCAGCGCGTTCACCCGATTAGGTCTCAATCGGCCCCCAGTTTTCAGGAGTCACCATGCGCACTTCAGTCCACGCAGCAGTCATCGCAAAATGGGCTGCCGTTCCTGCCGCACTGGTCGTGAGCGGTCTGCTTGTATCCCAGGCTTCGTACTCTGCGTTCAGCGCAACTACCAACAATGCCGGTAACAGCTGGGCTTCCGGCAGCTTGGCACTCAGCAACGATGCATCCGGGACGGCGCTGTTCTCGGCTTCCAACATCAAACCGGGGGACGCGGGAAGCAAGTGCATCACCGTTTCCACCACGGCAAACGTGGCCAGCACCCTGAAGCTCTACGCCTCCAGCTACAGCAAGGGCACCAAGAACCTCGGCGACCGCATCAACGTCACCGTCACCAGCGGCAGCTTCCCAGGTGCGGCTCCGGCCAACGGTGCCTGCACCGGTTTCACGGCCGGCTCGGTTGCCGTCGCCACGACCTCGCTGACGTCCTTCGCAGCCGCTTCCGCCAGCTACGCAACGGGTGCTGATTCCTACGCGCTTCCCGCCGGCGGTTCCCGCACCTACAAGATCGACTGGACCTTCGCTACTGCAGGTTCCCCCGCTGCGGACAACCCGTACCAGGGTGACACCGCGTCCATCGGGTTCACTTGGGAGTCCCAGAGCTAGACCCTCCGTGCTTGCCGCCACCCGTCCCATCCTGTAGGAGCCCCCGATGTTGCCGACAGAACAAGCAGCCGCAGCGGACGCTGCTGCGCCTGCCGGCGACCCGAGGACACCGAAAGGACACTCCATTTCCCAGCAGTGGCTGCGCGTTCTGGGCGCCGCGCTGGGGCGGGTGGTGGTGATTCTCGCAGTCATGATGATGGGGTGGGCATCCGTTCCCGCCGTCCTTGGCTGGCAGCCCACCACCGTGGTGAGTGGCTCCATGGAGCCAACCATCAAAGTGGGCGATGTAGTGGTTTCCCGGCCCATGGGAGCTGAGAACCTCATCCCGGGCCGCGTGGTCCTGGTGGATGACCCGGACCATGCCGGGCGGCTGCGGCTGCACCGCATCGCCACGGTGAATCCGGACGGTTCCCTCGTCCTGCGGGGAGATGCAAACGCGGCCAATGACTCCTCAAGCGTGTGGCCTTCGGCCGTGCATGGAGTGGGTTACCTGAGGATCCCGGCGGTCGGACTGCCGATCGTCTGGCTTGGCAGGGGGCAATGGCCCATGGTTCTCGCGGGCGTCGCGCTGCTGGCGGGGGCACTGGCCCTGACGAGGCTGGACAGGCATTTTGCCCGTCCTCGCCGGAAGGACTCCAAGTCCGGGGGCCGCCGTCGGGCAGAGTGGAAAGCCTGGCTGGTACCGGCACGCCGGGCAAGCTGCACCGTGCTGTTCCTGGTTGCCGCCGCCGGCCTCGCCGGCATGACGGTGATGACCGCACCGCTGGCGCACGCGGCATTCTCAGGCACGAGCCACAACCAGGCCAACACCCTGTCCTCCCGGACGTTCTTCAGCTGCACGGCGGCTGCCTTGGCCGACGCGCCGTCCCTGTTCTACGCCTTCAACGATTCCCCGAAGCCGGCCACTGCCGTCACCGACAGCTCCGGCAGCGGCAACGACGGCACGTTCCGCATGACGGCGTCCCTCGGTACCTCGGTTCCCTGCGCCGGGGACGCCGGCAACACTGCGGACCTTTCCGGACTCCGGTACATCGCCACCACCACCGGCAGCACCGGGCCCACGGTATTCAGCTACGAAATGTGGTTCAAGACCAGCTCCATCCTCGGCGGGAAGCTGGCCGGATTCCAGGACTCCAAGAACAATGCCACCGGCGTCAACGACCGCAACCTCTACATGCGCGTCGATGGAAAGCTGGTCTTCGGCGTCTCTCCAGGCGGCACCATGCAGACTGTCGTCTCACCGTCGGCCTACAACGACGGCGCCTGGCACCACGCCGCCGTCACACTCTCCTCCGCCGGGATGAACCTCTATGTCGACGGTGCCTCCGTGGCCTCCTCCGCCGCCGTCACCACCGCCCGGAGCGGCTACACGGGGTACTGGCGTTTCGGCAACGGCGACCTCACGGCCTGGCCCGGAGCCGGCCTCTCGGCTTTTGACGGCCAGGTGGACAACATCGCCGTCTATGACACAACAGCCCTCACGCCGGCGCAGGTGCTGGCGCACTACCAGGCTGCCGCCCCGTAAGCGATCGGATCCGCGCCATGCCCACTGACACTCATTGCCTTCCGGAACCGATTTCCGGGAATCAACGGATTGCATGCTCCCAAGAAAGGACCGTTGGCCATGAACAAAAAGATTGACTTCCTGTTGCTTGACGACCTGGATGGAAGCAGCGCGGATGAGCGGGTGAGGTTCGCCGTCGATGGCATCGACTATGAGGTGGACCTGTCCTCGGCGAACGCGGCGGCTTTCCGCTCCTACCTCGGGGTTTTCATGAACGCGGGCAGGCGGAAGGCCGCGACCCCGGCAGCCCAGGGGCGGAAGGAAGCTCCGCTTTCCGTGACGGCCAGGATCCGCCGCTGGGCGATGGAACAGGGCTACGAGCTGAGCAGCCGCGGCCAAATCCCCAAGTCGATCGTGCAGGCCTTCCAGGCCGCCGAGGGGACCGCCTGACCGCACCCGGCGCGGGGTCACTTACGGCCCATGCAGGGCTTCCCGGGTGTGGGCGGTAAGTGACCCCCGTCGCACAAGAAAGCGGGCCGGCAGTTCACAACTGCCGGCCCGCTTTCCGTTGTTTCGCTTAGGCGTACGCGTTCACCAGACGGACCGCTCCGCCGTCGACCCCCTTGGCACCCTGGACGTAGTCCGGGCCGGTCTTGTCGATCGCGTCGGAGTCCGCCGAAACGGTGCCCATGATCCAGGACGGCAATCCGCGCTCGTTGAGGCGGGCCACGGCGGCATCGGCGATTTCCGGGGACACGATGGCCACCATGCCGACACCCAGGTTCAGGGTGCGCTCCAGGTCGGCCAGCGGCACGTTGCCGAGCTCGGACACCAGCTTGAAGATGGCCGGCAGTTCCCAGGTGGCACGGTCCACCGTGGCCACGAGGCCCTGCGGCAGCACGCGGGCCAGGTTGGCGGCCAGGCCGCCGCCCGTGACGTGGCTGAAACCGTTGACGCTTCCCTTTGCGGCGGTGCCGCTGTTCACCGGGAAGGCGCGGGCCAGGTCCAGGCAGTCGGCGGCGTAGACGCGGGTGGGCTCCAGCAGTTCCTCGCCCAGGGTGCGGCCGAGTTCGGAGACCTGGCGGTCCAGGGCCCAGCCGGCGTGGTTGATGACGCGGCGGACCAGGGAGTAGCCGTTGGAGTGCAGGCCGGAGGAGGCCATGCCGATGACGACGTCGCCGGCGCGGACACGGTCCGGGCCCAGCAGCTGGTCGGCCTCGACAACACCGGTGGCGGCACCGGCCACATCGTATTCGTGCTCGCCCAGCAGGCCCGGGTGCTCGGCGGTTTCGCCGCCCACCAGCGCGGTGCCCGCAACGGAGCAGGCCGAGGCGATGCCGCGCACAATGGCGGCGATGCGCTCGGGAACAACCTTGCCGCAGGCGATGTAGTCGGTCATGAAGAGCGGCTCGGCGCCGACCACCACGATGTCATCGACAACCATGCCCACCAGGTCGAAGCCGATGGTGTCGTGGATGTCCATGGCCTGGGCGATGGCTACCTTGGTGCCCACGCCGTCGGTGGAGGTGGCCAGCAGCGGCTTCTTGTAGGTCAGCAGCTTCGAGACGTCGTACAGGCCGGCGAAACCGCCGACGCCGCCCAGCACCGAGCTGTTGTGCGTCGCCTTGACGGCGTCCTTCATGAGCTCGACGGCGCGGTCGCCCGCTTCGACGTCGACGCCGGCGGAGGCATAGGTGATGCCTGAGTTTTCCGGGGCCCCGGTGTTTTCAGCGGCATAGGAGGCGGAGGTCATACAGACTCTTTCTTGTCGGCGTCGGTCAGCAGGTTCTCAAACTCGGCGTCGGGTCCTGGATCGCAGCCCGTTGCGCCCGGCTTCTCTGCCGGGTCCTCTGAATCGTTTACGGAAGTGTTCGACGGCGGCAGCCCGCCGAGGTCGGTGCGCTCCAGCAGGTTCTTGCCCAGTTTGTCCGAGCCCGGGAGCTCGATGGGGTACTGGCCCGTGAAGCACGCGGTGCAGAGGCGTTCGCGCGGCTGCTGGGTGGCCCCGATCATGCCGTCTTCGGAGATGTAGGCAAGGGAGTCCGCGCCGATGGCCTGGGAGATCTCGTCGATCGTGGCTCCGTTGGCGATCAGTTCCGCGCGGGAGGCGAAGTCGATGCCGTAGAAGCACGGCCACTGCACGGGCGGCGAGGAAATCTTGATGTGCACCTCGGCAGCGCCGGCCTCGCGCAGCATGCGCACGATGGCGCGCTGGGTGTTGCCGCGGACGATCGAGTCGTCCACCACAACCACGCGCTTGCCGCGGATCACGGATTCCAGCGCGTTGAGCTTGAGCCGGATGCCGAGCTGGCGCAGGGTCTGCGAGGGCTGGATGAAGGTACGGCCCACGTAGGCGTTCTTCACGAAGCCGTGCGCGAACGGGATGCCGGATTCCTCGGCGTAGCCCACGGCGGCGGGGGTGCCGGATTCCGGGACCGGGATGACGATGTCGGCCTCGTGGGTGTTTTCGCGGGCCAGCTGGCGGCCCATCTCCACGCGGGACTCGTACACGGAACGGCCGTTGATGGCGGCGTCCGGGCGGGCCAGGTACACGTACTCGAAAACGCAGCCGGCCGGCGTCGCGTCCGCGAAGCGCTGGGAGCGGACACCGTTCTCGTCAATGGCAATGAACTCGCCGGGTTCGATCTCGCGGATGAAGCTGGCGCCCACGGTGGCCAGGCCGGCCTGCTCGGAGGCCACCACCCAGCCGCGCTCCAGCCGGCCGAGGCACAGCGGGCGGATGCCGTACGTGTCGCGGGCGGCGTAGAGGGTGCCTTCGTCCATGAACACGAAGCAGAAGCCGCCCTTGATCTTGGGCAGCAGCTCCATGGCGGTTTCCTCGAGGGTCTTGCCGGGTTCGCCCTCAAGCAGGGCGGTGACCAGGGCGGTGTCCGAGGTGTTGCCCTGCTTCATTTCGCCGGTGAGCTGGCCGTCGTTGCGCTCCAGGATCATTTCGCGGAGTTCGGCGGTGTTGGTCAGGTTGCCGTTGTGCGCCAGTGCCACCGTGCCGGTGCTCGTGGCGCCCAGGGTGGGCTGTGCGTTGGCCCAGTGGCTGGCTCCGGTGGTGGAGTAGCGGCAGTGGCCGACGGCGAGGTGCCCGGTGAGGGTGTTCAGGGTGGTTTCGTCGAAGACCTGGGACACGAGGCCCATGTCCTTGTAGACGTTGATGCGCTTGCCGTCACTGGTCGCGATGCCAGCCGACTCTTGTCCGCGGTGCTGTAGCGCGTACAGCCCGTAATAGGTGAGTTTTGCTACCTCTTCGCCAGGGGCCCAGACTCCGAAGACGCCACAAGCGTCCTGGGGTCCTTTTTCGCCGGGGAGAAGATCATGTGAAAGTTTTCCGTCGCCACGTGCCACTGGTTGATTGTCTCACGTCCCGGGCGTGGTATTTTCCGCGGCCGCGGATTGTGACCCTCCCGGCGGTGTGATATCAGTCGTCGCCGGGCTCGTCTTCGGCCACGGCTTCCACGATTGCGTGCTCGCTCCGCCGGAAACTCAAGCGGTCCAGGACGAGCGCCACGATGCAGCCCAGGATCACGCCGCCCGCTGCGAAGGCGACGGTGAAGAAGCCAAACACCGCGCCGGCGTCGAACGCTGGATCGGCAGGAAGGCCGAACGCCACGAAGGCTGCCACCACGATCCCGAGGAGCCCGCCGAGCACCATGAACGGCACGAAGCGGGGTGCGCGGCGTACCGTGATGCGCCGCTCCGGTGCGCCTGCGGCGGCACCATCCGCGGAGTTGCCGGTGATGTTCGAGTCCTCAGAAACCATGCCTTCCAGCCTACCGGTTCCGCCCAGCCCAACTGACTCGCAGTTGTTGTCGCTTTGAGACCTCAAAACGACAACTATTGCGAGTCAGTTGGGTGGGAGTGCGGCTAGCTGCCGCGGTAGGTCGAGAACGCGAAAGGGCTCAGGAGCAGCGGCACGTGGTAGTGCTCGCCGGCGTCGGACACGGTGAAGCTCAGGTCCACCTCCGGGAAGAAGGTCTCCGTGCCGAGGCCGGCGTAGTACGCGCCCGTGGCGAAGTTGAGCCGGTACTTGCCACCCGGGACCCGCTCGGGGCCGAGGTTCTTGATCCGGCCGTCGGCATCCGTGGTGCCTTCCGCAACGGAAGTCCAGCTGCCGCCGTCGAACACTGACAGCACGACGGCGACGTCCGCCGCCGGGCGGCCGGAACCGGTGTCGAGGATATGCGTGGTGATCTGGGAAACGCTCATGCGCCGATAACTCCTTCAAGGCGGAGCAGGGCGATTTCGCGGAGCTGCTCGGCCACGATGCGGTCTTCTTCTTCGGGGGTGTGGGTGAGGCGTTCGTTGAGGGAAGCCAGGATGTCCGAGGCGCTGCGGCCGGCGGCGCGGATCAGGAAGACCCGGTTGAACTTCTCCTCATAGGCCCGGTTGCCGTCGGCCAGTGCGCGGGCGGTGGCGTCGTCGCTGGGGTCCACGCCGGACTGCTCCGAGCGGGACATGGCCGCCTCGGTGGTCGACGCCTGGGGGCGTTCGCCGATGCGCGGGTGGTGGGCGAGCGCGGACTCGAGTTCCTCCGCGGTGAACGGAGCGGCTGCATCCTTGGCGAAGGCCAGGAGGTCATCCTTGCCACTGAACGGCCGGGCGTCGGCGATTTCCCCCACCCAGCGTTCGACGTCGAGGCAAGGGCGCAGGACTCCAACGGCGTCCGTACGGTCTGCGCTGTTGAATTCTGCAAGCTGCATGCTTGGTCATCCCTCGTGCAAATGCTGGCATCCATGGTGACGGCTATGCGGAACTCCGGCGCTGGTGCCGGATAGGCCCCGGGCTGACGCTGCAGCACGTTCACCTTCCGCATCATGGAACTGTTATTTCAGCATGCGTAATAGTCAAGCGGAGGTGCGGCGCCGCTGTCAAGGGTCCCCGCCAAGCCTCGCGGCATCACTGCTGGCAAGATCGTACCGCCCGCGGCGGGCCTGCGGCAGAATTGCCCCAACGGGTGAAGGAGTTCGCTATGCCAGCCATCTTGACGTCCAGGTTCCTGTTCGGCCCCGGTCCGGGCAACGCCTACCCGGAGGCCATGGCCGCCTTGTCACACCCGGTGATCGGCCACCTCGACCCCGTGTTCATCGAGCGGCTGGACCGCACCTGTGCCGGCCTGCGGACGGTCTGGGGAACGGCGAACACCCGCACCCTGCCGCTGAGCGCCACCGGTTCCGGCGGCATGGAAGCCGCCTTCGTGAACACCGTGTCCGACGGCGACGTAGCCGTCGTCGCCGTCAACGGGCTGTTCGGGGAACGCATGTGCGAGGTGGCCCGACGCTGCGGCGCCACGGTGGTGCGGGTGGACCATGAATGGGGGCAGCCGGTCGACGCCGAACGCGTCCTGGCGGCCCATCCTGCACCCAAGGTGATCGCCGCCGTCCACGCCGAGACCTCCACGGGCGTGCTTTCGGACATCGCCGCACTCGGCGCGGACAAGGGCGACGCCCTGCTCATCGCCGACGCCGTGACCTCGATCGGCGGCCTCGAACTGCTGGCCGACCAGTGGGGGATCGACGTCGGCTACGCCGGAACGCAGAAGTGCCTGGGCGTGCCGCCGGGCCTGTCTCCGTTCACGGTCTCGGAACGGGCCTTCGAACGTCGCATCCGCGATCCGCGCTCCTGGTACCTGGACATCGGGCTGCTCGGCGGCTACGCCGGCGCCGCCACCGGCAGCCGCACGTACCACCACACCGCGCCGGTCACCATGATCGCCGGGCTCGAAGCGGCGCTGGACCGGATCCTCGCCGAAGGGCTTGAGGCGGTGCAGGCCCGCCACCACAAGGCCGGTGCCGCCCTGCGTGCCGGGCTGCAGGAGCTGGGCCTGGAGCTGTTCGCCGCCGAAGGCAGCCGGCTGGACAGCCTCACCACGGTGAAGGTGCCCGACGGCGTGGATTCGGCCGCCGTGCGCGGGTACCTGCTGCGCAACTTCAGCATGGAGATCGGCGCCGGAGTCGGTGCGTTCAAGGACACCGTCTGGCGGATCGGCACCATGGGACCGAACGCTTCGCCTGCCGCCGTCACGTTGGTGCTGGGCGCGCTGGAGGAAGCGCTCGCGAAGGCATGAGCTTTCCGGGCCCGCTTGGTTAGCGGTCGGGTGTCTCGCGGTTTCCGACGGCTTCGATCCAGTCGACGGCCTCGTCGGAGAAATGGAAACCGCTGGAATCCGTCTCGCCGGCCCACCAGGCCTCCGAGGCGATGGAACCGCCCACGTCCACGATCTCGCTGACGATTTCTTCCGGGACGGCGTCGCCGTTGTTGTCGATCAGCCACTGCTGTGTTTTCGGTGTCAGCCTGCGCCACCACTGGGCCATCTCCAGGGGCTCTTCGAAGGTCATGCGCATCAGTGTCCCACTTCGGGGCCGTTCGGACGAGGGCTATGGGGGTTCTTCGCCGGGGTCGCCGGGCGGGTCAACCCTTAGGAATCTCCTTCGGGTCGCAGCCGGCGGATTCCACGGGGACCCCTAGCCGCACGTAGGCCGTGCCCTTCGACTCGACCCGCAGGGTGGCGCCTGCAGCATCCGTGCTCTTGGCGACCACCCAGCCCCCGGGCACCGGGTCCGTTCCGCCGAATGCGGCGAAGCCATGCTTCTTAAGGACCGGGTCCGCGGCAGCGAAGACGTCGTGGAACCTCTTCGAAGGCTCCACGATGTCCCTGGCACTTTCCATTTCGGCCAGGTAGAGCATGCAGGTGCCGTCCTGCCGGCGCTGCATCGTGGCGGGGGAGTGGACGTTCCAACGGATGCCCGGCAGCTTCTTTTCCAATGCGGCAACGACGTCGGTCCGCACGGCGTCGTACTTGGCGAAACTTTCCGCTACGGGCGCGTGGGTCCCGGCCACCGAGGGCCCGGACGGCTCCGGGGTGGCCGGCGCGCTGCAGGCGGCCAGCGCCTGGGCTCCCAACAGCGGAACAGCTGCTGACAGCGCCAGGCGGCTCCGGCGTCGTACGCGGTTATGTCCTGGGCGGTTGGGTCCTACGCGGTTCACTCGTATCCGGTTCATGGTCCTCAATCCGTATCGGCAGGCGTGGACTCCCGGGTGAGGATCCAGGTGTTCGTCCCGTCCTGGCGTTCGAAGGTGACGGTCGTCACAAGGGCCTCGATGAGGGCCAGGCCGCGGCCGGACTCGGCGTCCTCATCGGGCATATCGGCCCGCATGTCGTTGGCAAACGGTTCGCGGGCATTGTGCGCACTGACCCTGGCCTGGAGCCTGCGGGTCCTGACGGTGATGTCGACGTCGAGTTCCACCGGTTTGTCCGCGGCCGGAAGCGCGTGCTGGACGATGTTGGCGGCGGCTTCGATCACGGCGGTGGCGAAGGTCATCCGGTCCATGTCCGGAACGAACGAGGCATCCTCCCACAAGGCGTCCAGTTCCTCGTGGACAGCCTCGATCGCTTCCTCGTTTGCGGGTCCGTGGTAACCCTTGCGGGCGAGCACCTCAGTCATCGCCGAACGCCGCCTCGGCCGAGGGGTACGCGGTGAGGACCCTGTCCATGTTGGTCAGTTCCAGCACCATCTTGACCTGCGGCTGGACGCCGGAGATCCGAAGGTCCCCGCCTGCCTGGCGCGCGGCCTTGAGGCAGCCGATGAGGGCGCCGAGGCCGGAAGAATCCATGAAATCGGTCTCCGCGAGGTTGACCACCACCCGGCTGGAGCCGCCGGCCACAACCTCGGCCACGACTTCCCGGAGCTTGGGGGCAGCCACCATGTTCAAACGGCCCACGCCCTTCACCTCCGCGTAGCTGTCTTTGACCTCGTAGCTAAACTGCATCAGCGTTCCTCTCTTCTGGGCTTTCCGGGCCTTCTGGGTTCTCCGGGGGGCCGGAACCTTCGGGGACGAATCCCTTGTACAAAACCGCCTTGACCAGCACGCTCAGGACCACCAGGTCAAAGGCCACCCATGCCCCGTTCACCAGTGTGCCAAGGGGCTCGGACAAACCGGCCAGGAGCCGCGCCATGCCGGCCACCAGCCCTACGGCCAGCAGCACCGCCACGATGATCTGCGGACGGATAAGGCTCCAGCCCGGCCCGCCGTCCTGCCGGGCTTTCGGGGTGACAGCGAAGCCCAGGGGACGTCCGAACCACACGTTGCGTGCCGCCGTCGTGCAGGACTTGATCCAGGTGGGGAACAGCGCCAGGCTGTACTGCTGCCCGCGCCAGGTGGGGATGCCGTGCCCGGCCACCACGAACAGCAGCTGGTTCACCACCATGAACGGAATGAAGCGGACAAAGAACTCCAAGCTCAGGCTGCTGACCGGGAGGATGCCGAGCGTCAGGTAGATGACCGGCGCCGTGAAGTACACCACGGCCGCGAAACCGCTCAGGTAGCTCCACATCGTGGAGAAGTACATGAGCCGTTGCCCCCACGTCAGGCCGCGCTGGACCAGGGGGTTCTCGCGGAGCATGACCTGCATGGTGCCCTGGGCCCAGCGGAGGCGTTGCGTGAGCATGGTCTTGAGGTCCTCGGGGGCCAGGCCGTTGGCCAGGATCTCGTGGTGGTACACGCTCTTCCATCCGAGGGCATGAAGGCGCATTGCCGTGGCCATGTCTTCCGTGACCGAGATGGTGGCCAGGGGCATCACGGGCTGGGCTTCGTCGGTGCGCTCAACGGAGATGGCGTCCAGGACAGCGTGCACGGATTCGAGCGCTCCCAGCGGGGACCACTCGCGGCCGGACATGCGGTCGACGGCGTCAGTCGCCACCGTGGTGACGCCACCTTCCCCGACGTGGGCCAGTTCCATGGCGGCGATCTCTTCGAGGTCGGCCTGCAGGGCGGAGAAGTCGGCGGCCACGAGCGTACGCACGGCCTCGTCCACCTTCCGGCGGACCCGGTAGGTGATCTCGCTGAGGGATGCGCCGGCCTCAAGCTCATGCTGGGCCGCCTTGGTGGCGGCCTCCACCTCGTCGAGCATCTGTTCGACCAAGGGGTTTTCGGCCTCGGCGGATCGGCGTGCCTTCTTGATGGCGGACGTGGAGGCGGCCAGGGCGCGGTGCACGCTCTGTTCCGTGGCCTTGACGTAGCCCACCAGGCCCAGCTGCATGAGGGCTTCCCGGCGCAGGATGGCGTTCGACCCGCAGAAGAACGCTGCGTTCCACCCGTCCTTGCCCTGCTGGATGGGTCCGTAGAACAGGGGCGCCTGGCTGCCCAGAGGGTCGTCGGCAGGCACATTGATGAAGTACTGCGGAGTCTGGACCAGCGCTACCCGGTCATCGTTGAAGTAGCCCAGCGTCTTGTCCAGGATGTCCGGCTCGGGGATCTGGTCGGCGTCGAGAATCAACAGGTATTCGCCCGAGGTGAGCATCAGCGCGTTGTTCAGGTTGCCGGCCTTGGCGTGCCGCGGCATGTCCGGGGTCCAGTCCGCGCTGCGCGTCACGTAGCCGATGCCGTTCGACTCGGCGAGTTCGCGCAGCGCAGGCCGCTTGCCGTCGTCGAGGATCCAGGTGCTGTGCGGCCGGCGGATGTCCTTGGCGGCGAGGGCCGTGTTCATCACCAGGTCCAGCGGCTCGTTGTAGGTGGTGATGAAGACGTCAACGGTGGCGTCGTCAGGGGCAGGCGGAGGCGGCTTCCTGATCTTGAGTTTCCACACCGTGAGGCCGAAGAGGATCACGTCGATGAAGCTGTACGTCTCGGCGATCACCAGCGGAACCGCGATCCACCACGCCTCCCAGTTCAGCGACGCGAGCCAGCGCCATGCGACGTAGTTGACGCCAAGAATGGCCGTGAGGACAACGAGCAAGCGGGTCCAGAAACGTGTCACAATCCCCCTTTTGTGGCCTAGTGCCGAATCGTGCCGTTCGTTTTGCGGCGGACGACGACGGCGGTCACGTCGTCTTCCGCTGTCGCCGCGGGTGCCAGTTCAAGCAGCGCGGCGCAGACTTCTTCCGAGGTGCCCTCGCTGCGGGCGGCGCGCTCCACGTTCCGGATGAAGTCTTCCAAGGAATCGTGGGCATCGAGCACGCCGTCGCTCACGATCACGAGGGAGTCGCCGGGTTCGAGTACGAGCTCCGCGGCGGGCCATTGCTGGTCATCGAGGATGCCCACTGGCGGCCCGGCTGACACCAACCGCCGAGCGGGCCCCTCAGCCGGAACGTGCAGGCCCAGCCCGTGGCCGGCGTCGATGTAGCTGAGCTTGCCCGAGGCGCTGTCCAGGCGCGCGTGGAACATGGTGACGAAGGAGCCGGACTGGTCCAGGTCCGAGGTGATGGTGGCGCTGGCTGAGCCGAAGGCGGCATCGATGGCCGGGGTGTCCGCTACTGAACGCATGACGGCGCGGACGGTGGCGGCAATCAGCGCCGCACCCATGCCCTTGCCCATGGCGTCGGCGACCGTGAGGTGCATGCCGTCGGGGGTCTGGTACCAGTCGTAGAAGTCCCCGCCCACGCTGCGCGTTGGACGGAAGGCCCCGGCGACGTCGTAATCGTTGAGCCTGACCGCTTCCTGCGGGAGGAGGCTTTGCTGCACCACGGCCGCGCGGGCGAGTTCGTCGCTCTGGCCGGCGTCTTCGGCAGGTGCCGGGGCCGGGCGTGCACGCCTGAACAGCGCCCGCACTCTGGCCTGGAGTTCTTTGGGGCTGAAGGGCTTGGTGAGGTAGTCGTCGGCCCCGGTGTCCAGGCCGGCCAGGCGGTCCAGCTCGGCGGTCCGGGCCGAGAGCATCACGATGTAGGCATCGGAGAATTCGCGCATCCTCCTGCAGGCTTCGATCCCGTCGATGCCCGGCATGTTGACGTCCAGGGTGACCAGTTCGGGCCGGATGTCGCGGACGGCTTCGACGCCGGCCAGGCCGTCGGGGGCCTCCACGACGTCGAAGTCGAGCTGCCGGAGAACAACGACGAGCAGCCCGCGGATGTCGTCGTCGTCCTCGATGACGACTGCGCGACGCTGGACCGGGGCGGAAGACATAAATCCATTAACTCCTGTCACAGGAGGTTTGTCACTTTTGGTCAAATTGAGGCAATGCTTCGGCTCCGTCCTGACCGAAAGCGACGCACCCGACTCTCACCGTCCCTTCCATCTTTGGCCACCAGGATCTTGCTGCCACGACCGAGCAGAAGGCCCTTGTGGACTGTCGACCTTCATGCAATAGTGCACACTCACTGACGGGGCCTGATATCGAAACCCGTCCGGACGCTTAGGGGGAAGCGCCAATGACTGAATCCATCCATTCTGAGGTCGAGCGCACACTCAGCACGATTCCTGTTCGTGTGTCCCGCGAAATGACCAACACCGAGTATTCGGTTCGTGTGGCCGAAGTCCTCAGGCTTTTCGACATCGATGCAACCGGAAACGAAACAGGCGTGTATTACGGAGACCAAGGCGTTGGGCCAGAAGACCAACCATTAGTCTGGGCCATTCACACACTCGTTGAGAGGCGATTCGGCATCCCGGACCGAGCTCGACGAAACTCGCCGCGATAGCCGGCGGCGGCAAGCGTCTGAACAGGTGCCGCGCGGCCGGCTGCCAGATGTACCTAGGCGGTGGCTTCGCGCTCTGCCCGAGGGATGGCGCGGCGGCCCAGCACCCTTAAACGACCCTATTCGAAACGCGAACTGCCCCGGCACACCGTCATGAAACGGCCTGCCGGGGCAGTTGCTGCGCAAACAAGCTCAGGAAGCGCTACCCGCAGGAGCGTGGGTGAGGAAGGCTAGACGCCCAGTTCTTCCTTCAGAGCGGCGACGTGGCCCTGGGCCTTCACCTGGTACTGGGTGAGGACAACGTTGCCGTCACCGTTGACCACCACGGTGGAGCGGACCAGGCCGTCAACCACTTCGCCGTCCACCAGCTTCTCGCCCCAGGCGCCGTAGGCCAGTGCCACGGAGTGGTTCTCGTCGGAGAGCAGCGGGAAGGTCAGCGCGAATTCGTCGACGAAGCGCGCGATCTTCTCCGGCGCGTCCGGGGAGATGCCTAGGACTTCGTAGCCGGAGCCCTGGAGGCTGGCCAGGCTGTCGCGGAAATCGCAGGCTTCGGTGGTGCAGCCGGGGGTGGAGGCTTCCGGGTAAAAATACACGATCACATTGCGGCCGCGGAAATCGGAGAGCGAAACCTTCTGGCCGGTGGAGTCGAGCAGGGCGAAATCGGGGGCCTGGGTTCCGGCGAGGAGTTTCTGGGTCATGTTGTGATCCTTGACTAGTCGGGCAACCGCCGTGGCCGGCGATCTCTCATACAAATAACGGTCTGCCTAGATGCAGTATTCCGCAGGCCCGCGCACCGTGGTCCCGGGTCCGGGCACGAATTGGTAACCGCCACCGCGTACTGTGGCGATGGCGTTGCGGGCGGAGCCCAGCTTGCGCCGGACGCGTCCAACATACACGTCGATCGAACGGAACGCCGCGCCGGGGCAGTCGAGTGACTCCAGGAAGCGTTGCAATTCTTCACGCGGGATGGGACGGGAAAGGTTCTCCACGAGGTAGCGCAGGAGCTTGTGCTCCATGAAGGTGAAGGTGACCGGAACGCCGTCGAGCAGCACGGTGTCTGCCGCCAGGTCCACGGCCAGGCTGCTGCGCCGGCCGGACAGGGCGATCGGCTGGGCGACGACGCCGGAAGCGGCGCCGTGCCGCAGGTGCAGCTCGGCCTGGGGAGCCAGGCGGCGGGCCCGGGCCAGCACCGCTTCGGCGGCCTTGGCCCAGATCTCGGGGTCGATGTCCTGGCCTTCGGCGGGCTCCACCCACACGGCCAGGCCGCGGGCCTGGACGCCCGGGCGCAAACCGGAACGAAGACCTGGGTGGCCCTGGTGGGCCGGCTGGGCGCCGGCCAAAGAGCCGGCACTGGCCAATGGGCCGGGCCGGTGGCCGGCGCGCAGGGCTTGGCGCGCGCCGGCAGGCGGGAGCGAATGGACGTTGACGGCCATCGAATCCGCCTTACACGCCGCCGCGGCGGATCAGCTTTCCGCCGGGGGTCTGGCCGTCCACCACCGAGCCCCGCAGGTAGGTCTTGCGGACGACGCCGGAAAGCGCCTTGCCGTCGTACGGAGTGATGGGGTTCTTGTGCTTGAGCTTCTTGACATCCACCACGAACGCCTCGTCCGCTGCGAACACCGAGAAGTCGGCGTCGTAGCCGAGCGCCAGCTGGCCCTTGTTGGACAGGCGGGCCAGGGCGGCGGGCTTGGCGGACATCCAGGAGACCACCTGCTCCAGGGAGATGCCGCGGTGGCGTGCCTCGCTCCAGATCAGGGACAGGCCCAGCTGCAGGGAGGAAACGCCGCCCCAGGCCACGGCGAAATCGCCGTTTTCCAGGTCCTTGAGGTCAAGGGTGGAGGGGGAGTGGTCCGAGACGATGCAGTCGATGGTGCCGTCTTCCAGGCCCTTCCACAGCAGTTCCCGGTTGGATGCCTCGCGGATGGGCGGGCAGCACTTGTAGGCAGTGGCGCCGTCGGGGATTTCCTCGGCCATGAGGGTCAGGTAGTGCGGGCAGGTCTCAACGGTGAGGTTCACGCCATCGCGCTTGGCCGAAGCGATCATGGGCAGCGCGTCCGAGGAGGAAAGGTGCAGGATGTGCGCGCGGGCGCCGGTCCAGCGGGCACGTTCGATGACCTCGGCGATCGCTTTGTTCTCGGCACCGCGCGGGCGGGAGGCCAGGAAGGTGGCGTAGTGGTCCCCGCCCGGGTGTGGGGCGTGGTCGATCGCGTGGGAGTCCTCGGCGTGGACGATCATGAGCGAGTCGAAGGACTTCAGCTCGCGCATGTCCTCTTCCATCTCGTCCGCGTCAAGGTGCGGGAATTCGTCCACACCGGAGTGCAGCAGGAAGCACTTGAAGCCGAAGACGCCTTCGTCGTGCAGGCCGCGCAAGTCGGCCTTGTTGCCGGGGATCGCGCCGCCCCAGAATCCGACGTCGACGAACGCCTGGTCCTCGGCCACCTCGCGCTTGAGCTTGAGGCCTTCCACCGTGGTGGTGGGCGGGATGGAGTTCAGCGGCATGTCGATGATGGTGGTGACGCCGCCGGCCGCCGCGGCACGGGTGGCCGAGGCGAAGCCTTCCCACTCGGTGCGGCCGGGCTCGTTGAC
The DNA here is from genome assembly GCF_056279005.1 of Arthrobacter sp. TE26545. The sequence goes on along the minus strand of NZ_JBWBQM010000001.1, from coordinate 3,397,859 downwards.
GTGGACGTGGGTGTCCACGAGGCCCGGGATGAGGGTTTCGTCGTCGGCGAGGTCGATGACTTCGGCACCTGCCAGGCCGTTGCCGAGCGGTTCGATGGCGGCGATCACGCCGTTGCGGACGCCGACCTCGCGGGCGGCGATTCCCGCAGTGGTGAGGATCCGCTTGCCGCGGATGACCAGGTCAAAGCTTTCAGACATTGAGAGACTCCTTCGTGCGGGAGGCGGCCGCGAGCTGTGCGCCGATGGTCCGCCCCAGCTTTTCGAGCAAGGTTCCTGCTTCCCTTATACATACTTCGACGTCGGATTCAAGGCTGGTCAGGGGAAGAACCTGCCGGAATCCTGAGTCGCTTTGCTGCTCCTGGCTCAGGGTGGTCCGGCCGCAGACGGCCACCACGGGAACGCCCGCGGCTTCCGCAGCACGGGCCACGCCCATGGGGGTCTTGCCGAGCAGGCTTTGTTCGTCCAGGCTACCTTCGCCGGTGATCACCAGATCGGCGCCGGCCAGCTGTCCGGCGAGCCCTGTGAATTCGAGGACGACGTCGATCCCCGGCCGCCGTGCCGCGCCCAGGACCGCGATGGCGGCGTAGCCCACACCGCCTGCCGCGCCGGCGCCCGGTGCCTCGGCGGCACGCCCGGCGCGGTCGCCGATCTCTTCGCCGAGGACCTCGACGAAGCGGGCCAGGGCGGCGTCCAGCGCGGTGACGTCCTCCGGCGTCGCGCCCTTCTGCGGACCGAACACCGCCGGGGCGCCGAGCGTGCCGAGGAGGGGGTTGTCGACGTCGGACGCCAGGACGAAGCGGCTGTCCTCCAGCCGCACGTCCAGGCCGGAGAAGTCGATCCGCTCCAAGCCGGCCAGCGCGCCGCCGCCTGCCGGGAGTTCGTTCCCGTCGACGTCCAGCAGCCGGGCGCCCAGGCCCTGCAGCACGCCGGCGCCGCCGTCGGTGTTGGCGCTGCCGCCGACGCCGAGGATGATCTTCCGGCAGCCCAGGTCCAGCGCGGCGCGGATGAGTTCGCCGGTGCCGATGCTGTTGGCGTCCTTCGCGGTATCGGTGCTGGGGCCTCCCGGGAGGAGCGCCAGCCCGGAGGCGGCCGCCATTTCGATGACGGCCTGGTTGCCGCGGACCGCGAAGTCCGCCGTCACCGGCTCGCCCAGCGGGCCGGTCACGGTGGCGCTGCGGCGGGTGAAGCCGGAGCCGACGGCGGCGTCGAGGGTTCCCTCGCCGCCGTCGGCTACTGGAATGAGCGTGGTCTCCAATGTTTCCGAGGCACCCGCAGCGTCGAAACCGGCCGCCAGGCCGTCCGCCAGGTGCCGGGCGACCTCGGGAGCGGACAGTGAACCCTTGAACTTGTCCGGGGCGATGACCACACGCATTCCGTTACCTCCTTGTACTTGCTTGCTTACTAGTCCAGCAGCGCGATGATCGCCGTGGGGGCGTCCTCGCCGCGCTCGGCCAGCTCTTCGAACTCGTTCACGCCGTTGATCTCGACACCCATGGAGATGTTGGTGACCTTCTCCAGGATCACTTCGACCACCACGGGAACCTTGAATTCCTCCATGAGTGCCTTGGCCTTGTCGAAGGCGGCGGGCAGGTCGGAGGGGTTGTCGACGCGCAGGGCCTTGCAGCCCAGGCCTTCGGTGACCTTGACGTGGTCCACGCCGTAGCCGTTGGTCTCCGGGCTGTTGATGTTCTCGAACGCCAGGGAGACGTTCTGCTCCATCTCGAAGCCGCGCTGCGACTGGCGGATCAGGCCCAGGTAGGAGTTGTTCACCACCACGTGGATGTACGGCAGGTTGAACTGCGCGCCCACGGCCAGCTCTTCGATCATGAACTGGAAGTCGTAGTCACCGGAGAGGGCAACAACGGTCTCGCCCGGCTTGCCGCGCACGACGCCGAGGGCGGCCGGAGCGGTCCAGCCCAGCGGGCCTGCCTGGCCGGCGTTGATCCACTTGCGCGGGCCGAAGACGTGCAGCAGCTGCGCGCCGGCGATCTGCGACAGGCCGATGGTGGTCACGTAAGTGGTGTCCTTGCCGAAGGACTTGTTCATCTCTTCGTACACGCGCTGCGGCTTGATCGGCACGTTCTCGAAGTGGGTCTTGCGCTGCAGGGAGCCCTTGCGCTTGAGGCAGTCGGCGACCCAGGCGGTGTAGTCCGGCAGGCCTGCTGCGGCTTTACGCTCGCGGGCGATTTCCAGCAGGCCGTCCAGGGCCGCACCGGCGTCGGAGGCGATGCCGAAGTCCGGGGAGAACACGCGGCCGATCTGGGTGGGCTCGATGTCGATGTGCACGAACTTGCGGCCCGCGGTGTAGGTGTCCAGGCCGCCGGTGTGGCGGTTGGCCCAGCGGTTGCCGATGCCGATCACGAAGTCCGAGGCCAGGAGGGTTTCGTTGCCGTAACGGTGGGAGGTCTGCAGGCCCACCATGCCGGCCATCAGCTTGTGGTCGTCCGGGATGGTGCCCCAGCCCATCAGGGTGGGGATGACCGGAACGTTCAGGATCTCGGCCAGTTCAACCAGCTGCGCGGAGGCGCCGGCGTTGATGATGCCGCCACCAGCGACGATCAGCGGACGCTCTGCAGCGGTGAGCATGTCCAGGGCCTTTTCCAGCTGCTTGCGGCTGGCCTTGGGCTTCTCCACGGGCAGGGGTTCGTAGGTGTCGATGTCGAATTCGATTTCGGCCATCTGCACGTCGAAGGGCAGGTCCAGCAGCACCGGGCCCGGACGGCCGGAGCGCATCAGCTGGAAGGCCTTCTGGAAGGCGCCGGGAACCTGGCCCGGCTCCAGGATGGTCATGGCCATCTTGGTGACCGGCTTGGCGATGGACTCGATGTCCACGGCCTGGAAGTCTTCCTTGTGCAGCTTGGCAACGGGGGCCTGGCCGGTGATGCAAAGCATCGGGATGGAGTCGGCCCAGGAGGCATACAGGCCGGTGATCATATCGGTGCCGGCGGGGCCGGAGGTGCCGATGCAGATACCGATGTTGCCGTCCTTGGCGCGGGAGTAGCCGTCGGCCATGTGGCTGGCGCCTTCAACGTGGCGGGCCAGGGTGTGGCGGATGCCGCCGTGCTTGCGCATAGCGGAGTAGAAGGGGTTGATTGCCGCGCCCGGCAGGCCGAACGCCTCGATGGCGCCTTCCTTTGCCAGGATGGCGACGGCCGCGTCAACGGTGCGCATCTTTGCCATTGTGTGCTCCTTGAAAGTCTGTTTGTTTGCCCCGTTTGGTGTCCTGTGCGGGGCGGTTTTGGGTGTGTCGGGCTGAGCCGCCGTCGTTTTCGTGCGACGGCGGCTGCCGGGTTGTGCTTGTTTCGCGCCTTGGCGCGGGGGTTTACTTGCGGCCGGAGAGCTGCAGGACCTGCTTGAAGAGTCCCGAGTGGTCCAGGCCGCCGTCGCCCTGGTTGACGGTGGCGGCGACCAGCTGGGCGACAGCCGCGCCGAGCGGGATGGCGACGTTGGCCTCGCGGGCTGCGGAGGTGACGATGCCCATGTCCTTGTGGTGCAGGGCGAGGCGGAAGCCGGGGTCGAAGTTGCGGTCGAGCATCTTCTGGCCCTTCTGGTCCAGGACCTTGGAGCCGGCCAGGCCGCCGCCCAGGACCTTGAGGGCGGCGTCGGTGTCCACGCCGTAGGCCTCGAGGAAGGCGATGGCTTCGCCGAGGACCTCGATGTTGACGGCCACGATCAGCTGGTTTGCAGCCTTGACGGTCTGGCCGGAGCCGGAGGGGCCAACGTGGACGATGGTCTTGCCGACGGCGTTGAGGACGGGCTGTGCGGCCTCGAAGTCTTCGGCGGAACCGCCGACCATGATGGACAGCACAGCGTCGATGGCGCCCTGCTCGCCACCGGAGACCGGGGCGTCCAGCGGACGGATGCCGGCGGCCTTGGCGGCTTCGGCGAGGCGGACGGCAACGTCCGGGCGGATGGAGGAAGCGTCGATCCACAGGGTGCCCTGCTTGGCGTTGGCGAACACGCCTTCTTCGCCGCCGACAACACCCTCTACATCGGGGGAGTCCGGCACCATGGTGATGACGACGTCGGCGTCCTTCACGGCGTCCGCGATGCTGGTGGCACCCTTGCCGCCTTCGGAGACGAGCTTGTCGATCTTGTCCTGGCTGCGGTTGAAACCGGTGACGGTGTGGCCGGCCTTGACGAGGTTGATGGCCATGGGCAGGCCCATGATTCCGAGGCCGATGACTGCAACGTTGCTCATTGTGAATCCTTTACTGAAAGTCTTGTTTTAGCTTGGCTGTGCTAGTTCTAGCGGGAGGCGCGTTCGCGGATGGCCCAGGCGAAGGCGGTTTCCTGCGGCTCCTTGTACTCGAGGCCGATGTAGCCTTCGTAGCCGAGTTCGCGGCTGCGGGCGATCCATTCGCCGAGGGGGAGTTCGCCAGTGCCGGGGGCGCCGCGGCCGGGGTTGTCGGCGATCTGGATATGGCCGAAGTCCTTGGCGTGGTTCTCGATCACGGCTGCGACGTCGTCGCCGTTGACTGCCAGGTGGTAGAAATCGGCAAGCAGCTTGACGTTCTCGACGCCGGACTCTTCCTTGACGCGGGCGATGACGGCGAGGGCGTCAGCGGCCTTGAGGAGCGGGTACTTGGGTGCGCCGCTGACCGGCTCGAGGAGGACGGTGCCGCCGATGCGGGCGACGCCCTGGCCGGCCCTGGCGAGGTTCTCGGCGCCGATTGCGTCCTGCTCTTCGGCGGAGACACCGTCAACGCGGTTGCCGTAGAGGGCGTTGAAGGCCTTGCAGCCGAGGCGCTCGCCGATGCCGGCGACGACGTCGATGTTGTCCTGGAATTCGGTGGAACGGGCGGGCCAGGAGACCAGGCCGCGGTCGCCGCCGGGCATGTTGCCGGCGTTGAAGTTCAGGCCGGTGAGCTGCACGCCGGCGTCCTTGATGGCGTTTTCGAACTTCGTCGTTTGTGCATCCGACGGGACGGAGGTATCGAACGGCCACCAGAACTCGACGGCGTCAAAACCGGCAGCCTTGGCGGCGGCCGGGCGCTCGAGCAGGGGCAGCTCCGTCAGCAGGATGGAGCAGTTCACTGTGTACGTCATCGTAGGTGTCCTTCCGAGGAGAGGCTTGGATCTAGGTTCCGCTTGGCTTAGATTCTACAGTTTCCGCTTTGTGGAATTTAGATTCTGCTTTATGAAAAGTGTAGGGAAGGTGCGGAGGGGAGTCAAGGGGTGACGCGGGGGGAGGGGTGGCTTGGGATACCAAAGTGCAAGGAGCGCGGGCGTCTGGACCTTGTGCCGTCCGTTCACCTTCTTCATCCGGTCTCTCAGCCTGCGCGCGGACCTGGAGCGCGCCGGCATACGCCGGGGGATGCTTCATGGCCGCTGACCCAAAAGCTTGCCAAGCCATATCGACCCAGTGCTTCGAAGGGTAGCGTGCCAGCCACTGGCGATCTCCCTCTTGAGCCGCACCATGGGGCCCGGACGTTAGAATGCTTCATGACTAGACAGGCCCGCGGCTCCTCGGCTAAGGACATTGACTCTCCATTTTCCTTTTCTTATGCTGCATTTGAAGATTGGTATGAGATTCAGGCGGGAAGTCTTTTCAGGCCCGCGTTGGACAGTTTCTGCCGGTTTCTAGACGGTCTGCTAGACGAGCAACTGGGGGACTTGGATCGATACCGAATACGTCTTTCCGCGTCGAGGGTAAAAGGGTCCAGTCGACTATGGGTGAAAATGCTGAACCCAAAGTATCGGACTAAGATTACGAATCTAGATTCGATTCCTCTGGTTATTGATGACATAGTCGGGGTCAGACTCACCTGCAATAACAACAGCGACGTAAAGACGCTTAGCTCAATCTTGGCGGGACTTCCGACTATAGATGATGAAGAACGTCCGCCCTTTGCGATAGAGCCTGAAACTGAGAAGAAGTATGTGGATGAGCCAAAAGAATCTGGCTATCGTGCTTATCACATCAATCTGCGCACTTTTGTTGGGACGGCGTCTGTCAAATGGGTCCCTGTTCGTGCCGAGTTGCAGGCTCGGACGTTGTTGCAGGATGGTTGGGGCGAACTAACGCATGAAGACACTTACAAGCCCGGCGTGAAGCTGCCACCGCTGGCGACCAAACTCGCCCGAAGAATGGCTGACCTCCTTGCAACTGTTGACGACTTGGCGCAGGATCTTCGGGACGAACTGGAAAGGATCGCACAGGAGATAGCCGCGCCTTCGGACCGAGATGCAGAGGCGGTGGAGGAAGCACCTCGGATCGAGGACGAGGCAGACAATGATATCCGCCTCGCGCTCGTCGCGGAGACGAAACGAGTAGTGGAGGGTCTAACGAAACAGGCGTCTTTGGCCGAGGTTGCGCAGAAGGTTCAATCCAGTTTTGGAATGGGTGTAGTTGGAACCTGGGGTGGTTACAACTCATTTAGGGCTCTTGTCAGTGCAGCAGTTCCGGCGGCCACGATTCTGAGTTCTCCGCCCGGGGTCGTTTGGCCGCCTCACTTGGATTCCAAGGAATCGCAATCGGATATGAATTACCCTGATGTGCCGATCATTATTCAAAGGCTCAAGCGGTTCGATAGGAAGCTTCCGGCTGTCGATAAGAAGAACTTAGCAGCAATCATCGAAGTTGCTTCTTTGGTCTTAAATAGTGACGCATGGGAGAAGGCTGGAATTGAAGAGTCGACGTTCGGCATTCGTGAACTGAATTTGCTGAGTAAGAATGCGCGAGATATTTCGAGTGGGAGTGAATTTCAGATTGCCCGGAGTTACGTTGACTACTTCCTGAAGACTTTGCTTTTTACTGGAAATCTGAAGGCTGGGATTGAGGTCGACGAGCTGCGGTCTACTCTTTCGCGCTTAGTTTTCGAACGCGCGTCCGGCCTAGGTCTCGTCCAGGACCCGAAGGCAGATCAAGAGAGTGTCGATAACTGGTTTAATGTTGCAGCTGAATAATTCGCTTCGGCGAATCGCTACCGTAAGAACCGCGTTCATGAGCAAATCTTTCTTCAGCGCTTATGGGGCGAGTGTAACAACTGACCCAACTTGCTGGCTGCTTTTGTGCCATGCATAGCGGTAATGCATCTTTGCGCGAGCAGGGGATTTGCCGGAATGCCATTCGTTCTGTGGCGTTGGATCTGGGCTGTTTGTTTGGCGGGTCGTCGCCGACAGTTCCGCTTGAGACTAGTGAGTCTCACGTCCGGAGAGTAATGAGGGCCTCGACTGCCTCAGTCGAGGCCATTTTCGCTCCATCTGCGTTCTGTCAGCGAACGCATTTTGGTAATGGTCTCCTTCGCTATTTCACGCGCAAGAGAGCGATTCGTTCCTCTTGCGGTCGCAGACTTGGTAAGGGCCGCCAAGAATATGGAGTCCCAATCTTTTTCGAATTCCGTTTCCATGACCTCAACAACCAAGCTGGGCTTTGCCAGTCCGGTAGCTGTTGAGTCTGTCGGTTCGCCAGGAACGATTACGAGACATTCTGTTTGAACAATCTGTTCGATGAGGGATGCATGTTTGGGCATTTCGAATCGAATCGTAAATTCAACGTGTAGCGGCTCGGTGTAAACGAATGTGAGGAATCGATCTGGCATGGATTTGAATCGAGGCCAACTCCATTGAGTAATGCTGTCTACACTTCGGCCTTGAATGTGCATCCTAGCTAACTCGGAAATTTCAGGACGTGCCGAGGTGTCGATCACGATCTGGCACAGAAGCTGTCCGAACGCTTCGTCTAGTCTCCAGACACCGGCGTCCGCGACAATTTCTAGTGGCTTCGTCGGCCTTATCCTTTGCGACTTATTCAATTCGTTGCCTCCTTCTGTTTCCTTGACATTCGAACAAAGCGCTGGCTGGTCACGGTGCGTCGTTCTACATCAAGCCCCTCGATCGAAAATCGTGCTAGGCGCAGTGTTTCCCAGAGCGCGGCCGGAACTTCATAGCAAATAGAACCGCGGACTGATGAATTCGAGTCAATCTTCAGAGGGATTTTGAATATTTCGTCCGGTAGACTCCCTGTGGGCGGAATCGGTGGATACTTTGCCGTCATGATTTGGCCAGTAGAGTTCTTGTAACTGATAACCAAATAGGCGGACACAAGACTATTTGGCCGATCGGCGGGATTGTCGACTCGGGCCGTGACTTGAACCTCAATGATATCTTTCAGAATTGCGTATCGCGATTGAATGTAGTCAATTCTCAAATTCCGGAGGCGTCTTGCTTCCTGCCTGCCTGAAAGGCGCAGGTTTTTCCATGCAATGAACGCGCTGATCCAACCAGCAGCTGCAGGTATGAGAGTAAGCTCGGTTCTCCAATCGGCGAACCACGCGGGCCAAGTCATCCCTGCAACTCCTCGTACACCAGCTCGCTCAACATCTTGAGCAAAGCCCTCATCTTTGTCTTGTCGCCAAGCGCCTGCAGGCTCAGGTTGTAGTGACTTTCCATTGAGCCAGACACAGCGTCGGTGACAGCTGCCTCCAAATCGGGACTGTTGCTGAAGTGACTCCGCGAGTTGTTCCTGGCCTGGGTACGGAGCGTCTCGTTCTTTACAAGCTCGCGGCGAACCCCCTCGACAAAGTGCGCCACTGCGTCCATCTCTTCGCCTTCGAATGGCAGGTTCGCCTGCTGGATGATCTCTTCCCACGTGGCCAACACCGGGTCCTTGGCCTGCCCCGAGCCCACGGCATCCAACGGCTTGAGTGCCTCACCTTCGCCGAGGTCGAGCCGGGCCGTTCCCTTGTTCCTCAGGGCGTACTTCGCCAGGACCACTTCGGAGGTGTCCACCGGAATGCGCGAGTCATTCACCCGCAGCAGTGGAAGCAGGTGCTTGTAGTAAATGGCACGCTTTTCGAGCTCGGAGTCGCCGTAGTTGTAAATCTGCGAGAGGAAATCGTAGGCCCGGATGAAGGAGCCCATATCCTTCCGGAAGAGGTCCAGTTCCTCCTGGGCGGGTTTGCCGTCCGCGGCCACAGCTTCGTTGTAGCGGGTGTTGAAACGGGATTTGGCCGGCGCGGTCCATGAAGATAGCGCGTTGTTGCCCTCCTCCAGCAGGTATGCCTTGACCAGCCCTTCAATCTCCGACTCTAGGTAGATCTGGGCTGCGTCTAGCTTGCTCTGCACATCGTGCACCACATTGGGATCGGCGATGTCTGCAAGCCGAGCTTCCAGGAAATACGGCTTGAACGCGTCGAGGATGTCCTGTGGATCATTGACGAAGTCGAGTACGAACGTCTGGTCCTTGCCAACGGCGGTTCGGTTCAGCCTGGACAAAGTCTGCACCGTCGAGACGCCGGAAAGCTTCTTGTCCACGTACATGGCAACAAGCAGCGGCTGGTCGAAGCCGGTCTGGAATTTGTTGGCCACCAACATGATCTGGAATTCATCGGTCGCGAAGGCCTCGGGGAGCGTGCGCCCGTTGAGGCCGGGATTCATATTGGTCTCGGTGAAAGCCTCGGGGCCGGACTCGTCGTCGAGCACTTCGCCAGAAAAGGCGACCATCGCACGCAAACCCGAGTATCCGGCGTCGGCGATGTACTTGTCGATAGCAAGCTTGTAGCGGACCGCCTCCTTACGGGAGCCCGTGACCACCATGGCCTTTGCTTTGCCGTCCAGGCGCCAGGCGACGTTCTCGCGGAAGTGCTCCACGATTACTTCGACCTTCTGGCTGATGTTGTGCGGGTGCAGGCGCACCCATTTCATGAGGGATTTGAGAGCCTCGGACTTCTCGACTTTGGTGTCGTCGGAGTCATAGCTTTGGCCGTTGTGAGCCAGCTGGTAGGCCACTTTGTAAGAGGTGTAGTTCCTCAGAACATCAAGGATGAAGCCTTCTTCGATGGCCTGCTGCATGGAGTACAGGTGGAACGGCTGCGGGAGGCCGTCGGGACCTGTACGGCCGAACAGCTCAAGCGTCTTTGCCTTAGGCGTGGCGGTGAAGGCGAAGTAGCTGATGTTCTTCGCATCCGCACGCTCGCTCATTTCGGCGGTGAGGATCGCTTCGACGTCGATCTCGCCGCCGTCATTGACGTTCGCGAGTTCTTCCGCGGAGAGTACCTGCTTGACCTTGTTGGCTGTGGACCCGGTCTGAGAAGAATGGGCTTCGTCCGCGATGATCGCGAAACTACGCCCCTTCAGCGCCTGGTTCTCGGCGATCGCCTTCAGGGCGAAAGGGAATGTTTGGATGGTTACCACGATGATCGGGGTCCGCGCTGCGAGGGCGGCCGCGAGCTCGGTGGACTTCGCGCCGCTGTTGCCCTTGATCGTTGCGACGACCCCGGATTTGTGGTCGATCTGGAAGATCGCGTCCTGCAGCTGGGAATCCAGGACCGTACGGTCAGTGACCACGATGACGGAGTCGAAGACTTTCTTGTCGGCGGCGTCGTGAAGGGTGCTGAGCTGATGGGCCGTCCAGGCGATCGAGTTGGTCTTGCCGGAACCCGCCGAGTGCTGGACCAAGTACTTATGCCCGGGTCCTTCGGCGCGCGCCGCTCCGATCAGGTGATTGACGACGTCGAGCTGGTGATAACGCGGGAACAGCAGGGACTTGCGGATGTTGCGTTCACCAGTGACGGGATCGGTGCGGTCGTCTACCTGGAGATGGAGGAACTTGCCGAGGATGTTCAGCCAGGTGTCCCGCCGCAGTACCTCTTCCCAGAGATAGCTGGTGCGTGAACCGTTGGGGTTCACAGGATTGCCCTTGTGGCCGTTGTCGCCGAGGTTGAAGGGCAGGAAGAAGGTGCCTTTGCCTTTGAGCTCGGTGGTCATGTGAATTTCGTCGTTGCTGAGCGCGAAGTGGACCAGCGCGCGACGGCCGAAGCTTAACAGCGGCTCATCTTTGTTTTTTTCGTTCCGCGGGTGCCGGTTCTTTTTGTACTGCTCGACGGCGGTAGCCGCGTCCTGCGTGAAGTCCGTCTTGATCTCGATGGTCGCGACAGGAAGGCCGTTGACGAAGAGGACCAGGTCGATGCTGTTGTTGTTTGCCGTGGAGTAGTAGAGCTGCCGGATGACGCGGAGACGGACCTTGCCGTAGCGCTCCTCGGTTTGCGAGTTCAGACCGGTGGCCGGCTTGAACTGGCACATCTCGAACTTGGCTGTGATGTCCTTGAACCCTTGGCGAAGGACGGAAAGCATGCCGGATTCCTTAGTGGCCGGCTTGTCCAGCACCTTGCAAAGGCGGTCCAGCAGGTTGGCTTGAGCGAAAACTTGCTCAGCAGGGGAGTCAGTGGCTTTCAGGACTTTGGCGAGTTGGTCCGGTTGGGTGTCCTGGAGCCAGCCGATGACGTCCTCGGGGACCAGGGCGCGGTCGCGGTCGTAGAGTTCGCTGGCCTTCCGGTGCGGTTCGTAGATCCAGCCGCTCTTGGCGAGAGCTCCGCAGATCTCGTCCTCGAACACGACTTCGTTGTGCTGTGCCATGGTCCCCTAACTTGGCGCGGATTTAGTCCATTTGCCAGTTTAGAGGAGTCATAGGAATCGAGCGGATTACCCTGAATCCGATTTCAGGATTGGTCCGGAATTCTGTACCCGTTCCGCTCCGTGATCGTCCATGGCCGCAGGTTGTCAAACCCAACCTTCGAGCTCCTGCAAGATCAGTGGTGGGGAAACCCGAAGACAAGGTGGAAAGCCTCGGTCGAGTCTGAATGTCGTTCTATCTTTGTCCAGAGACCCCACTTACGAGTCACTGTGTAGTGTGTTGCACGAATTCCTTTGGCTAAGTCTTTCTGGACCTTACCTGCGAGACCAATCATCGATGCGGCGTCACAGACGTCGGAGTCAATGCGGATGTAAGGAACTACTATCCGTTCGGCGTTTCCCGTAACGAGGAAAGAGAGCCTCACGCCAGGGTGTTCGCTGGCCATGTGGAGGCATAACTGCGGCAAGGTGTCCAAGGCTTCGACCAACGTCGCTACTTGGGTGCGAGGGCGACGATCAGCTACAGGCCAAAGATCGAAGTGAATACCTGCGTTGGGTTGGAACGGCCGCATCTTCCGCTTGCGGTACTCGGCAATCCTCTTACGAATCGATCGCGCCACGGCGATTGCTGCCAGGATCGTCTTACCGACCCCAGGTGTCGCCCGGAGGATCAATGACATCACAGCCCCGTGGCCGGTCGCCCCACCGATTCCGCCTCAATACCCTTTTGCCGTGACTACTCCGCGGCGTCCGTAGAAGTCGCTGACCGAAGAGTGCAGAAGTTCAAGGCTTTGGGAGAGGTCGTAGATGCCTCGGGACACAGGAACGTGGATCTCTAATGCTATGCCGCTGAAGTTGGGGCTCGATTCGGGTATGAAAAGCAAAGATTATCCTCTGACGCTGTAGGCGCTTTGTAGGCTGCTAGAAGTTGCTGTCGTCGTTTGGATCGCGCTCATTCGGGAACCTGCTTGGCTTCGGGCATCTCTCGGAATTCCGCCCAGCAACGGCCTAGGAACCTCAAATACACGCCCAGTACGAGCCGTGATTTTGGCCCGGCGGATACCTGACAGATCTCCTTGTGGGGAGATAGATCTGGATCGTTTGTGGACGGGGCGTCATGACGCGGCCCTTGTGTCCACGTTGATTTTCCCGGTGACGGTGGCGGAGATGAGAGCGGAACGCCGCTCGCGAAGCGCTGAAACTACTACCATGGTCTTGCCGGCGAGGTCGTCGAGCTGGCGGGTCTTGAGCTTCAGATAGTCAACGATTTGGTGCTGTTCCCTCAGCGACGGAACTCCGAACTTAAAGTTCTTGACGGTCGTTGAGTTCGTGGATGCTAAGTTCGTGGACTGTTTGCCGGTTGTGTAGAAATAGGTGCGCGCGGGAGCTGCGTCCAAGGCATAAACGAGGAATTCGTTGAGTAATTGCCCGTTTGTGCGGACGGCGAAGATGTGGTTCTGGTGGACGCAAGGATCGATTGAGCCGTCCCAGATGCAGCCGCGGGCAAGCTTGTCCCTGTCACCACCTTCAGTCATGAGGACATCTCCCCTTTGGAGGAGGGATGATGCCGCGACAGACTTGGGGAGGGAGATCTGCTTTACGTCTGAAAGGTCAACGTAGCCGATCTGGACATTTGCAACGCGGAGGTAAGCGTAGGAGTCGGTTTCGGAATCGCTGAAGTCCTTTCCAAGCGTAACTCCCGTCTGCATCGTCATCAGATTCTTGAGTGGTTGAACCGTCCAGTCGACAGGAACGCTGTCCTGCCACGGGATACCGGAAGGCTTGGTTGGGACGGTAGGGTCGAGGCCCTTCGTGACGGCTTGCGTGATGACTGCCTGGCGCTTCTCGGCCAGGAGTTCGATGAGGCGCTCCTGCTTCGCGATCAGCCCATCGATCTCGGCAATTTCGCGGTCGAGGAATTCGACGATGCACTGCTGAGACTCTATTGGGGGCAAGGGGATGGGCATACGCCTGATGTCATCTTGGAACAAGTGGGGAACACCCATTCCGCCCTTTAGCAGCTCAATCCTGCTCTGAATAAGGTTGCTCTGAATGAGGTAGTTCAGAAATTGGCCGTTGCAGCGGGCTCCCGGAGACAGTACGGCAATCGAACTGTTTACCGTTGCTGGGCGGGGGAGTGCACGAACGACGTTGACTGTACCCAACGTCGAACCGTCCTTCGCCAGGAGTACGTCATCTGGCGCAAGCTTGATCTCCGGTGATTCGTCATACCGTGCTTGGCTGATGAAATTTACTTCGTCAAAGTCAATCAGCTGACCTTTGATATTTGGTGTGGACAAGAATGCAAAACCGTCTGCGACGTATTCTTCGGCTTTAAGTCCCTTCCAGCCGAGGCGCGCTCGAACCCATGTTTCATACCCGAGCCGTGACTCCGACCACTCGATGGGCAATTCTTCCAGCCACGGGATGGCCGAGTTCTTGTACTGCGTGTATGGCTCGAGCTTCGTCACTTCTCGACCTCTGCCAGCAGCGTTGTGATCTCGGCGATGAGCTTATTGAGGTCTGCATCAATCTCGTCGAGGGAACGCGGTGCGACGTACTTGTAGAAGTGCCGGGTGAACGGGATTTCGTAGCCGACTTTGGTTTTCGACTCGTCGATCCAGGCGTCGGGAACATGGGGGAGGACTTCGCGGGCAAAGTACTCTTGGATGTCTTGGCCCAGGGGAACGTTTTCAGTGTCGCGCAGATCGGTGTCCGGTTCGGGCTGGCCCTTCGGTCCCTTGCAGGCATCGGCCGTTTCATCCCGCTCGGAGAGCCCGGCAAGCACAGCCTTCAGTGCTGGCGCGCCGAGACTGACGTTCCCGGATTTGAGCAATGCCTTCAGAGTCTTGGTGAAGTCGTCGCGGTTCTTCACCGGAGACGTCAGCCGGCCGCCATTGGACTTCTCAACCACAGACTTAAGGCAAGCCCGGAGACCCTCCTGGGTTTCGGCGTCGAGCTTTTCCAGTGCCTTTTGCGCGAAAGCGCGCTCGACACGTTCAGGGTGAAATGCGAAGTTGAGCTTCAGCGGCCGTTCCACGGTGATGGTGGAGTAGCCGAAGTCGCGGTTATTGAAGATCTTGGAGGTCTCGCCGTTATCCTCGAAGTCCCCGTAGAGCTTGACGATGCGGTCGATGTCCTGCGGGCCGAGTTCCTTGCGCTTGGAGCCAAGGCTCTTGCGCATCTTGCGGAAGAAATCGACGCCGTTGATCAGTTGGATCTTGCCGACCCGCTCGGGGTTCTTCTGCTTCTTGTTGTTGGACAGAACCCACACGTAGGTGGCAATGCCGGTGTTGTAGAACATGTCCGTGGGCAGGGCGATGATCGCCTCCGCGAGGTCGTTCTCGATGACGTACTTGCGGATTTCCGACTCGCCGGAGCCGGCGCCGCCTGTGAAGAGCGGAGAGCCGTTCAGGACGATGCCGATACGGGAACCACCCTCCTGCGCTGGCCGCATCTTCTTGATGAGGTGAAGCAGGAACAGCAGGGAGCCGTCGCTGACGCGGGGGAGGCCCGGACCGAAGCGGCCCTCGAAGCCGTACTGTTCGTGCTCTTTCTGGATCTGTGCCTGGATCTTTTTCCATTCCACGCCGAACGGCGGGTTGGAGAGCATGAAATCGAAGTGTTGGCCGATGGTCTCGTCGTTGGCAAGCGTGTCGCCGACATAGATTTTGGAGATGTCCTGGCCTTTGATGAGCAGGTCCGATTTGCAGATAGCGTAGGACTCGTCGTTGATCTCCTGGCCGGATGCGACGAGTTTCGCGCTCGGGTTCAGCTCGCGCAGGTGTTCCTGAGCGACGGTGAGCATGCCCCCCGTCCCTGCGGTGGGGTCATAGACGGTTCGGACGATCCCATCCTTGGTGAGGACGTCGTCGTCGTAATTCAACAGCAGCTCAACCATGAGCTGGATGACCTCGCGCGGAGTGAAGTGCTCACCGGCGGTCTCGTTGGAGGCTTCAGCGAAGCGACGGATGAGCTCCTCGAACATAAGGCCCATCTCGTGGTTGCTGACCTCTTCCGGGTGGAGGTCGATGCTCGCGAAGTCCTTGGTGACGTAGTAGAGCAGGTCCGCGTTGTCCAGCTTTTCGAGGGTCTTGTAGAACTCGAAGCGCTCAAAGATGTCCCGAGTGTTCTCTGAGAAACCCTGGATATAGTTGATCAGGTTCGCCTTGATGTGGCTCGGATCGTCTAGGAGCTTCTGGAAGTCGAAGAGCGAGGTGTTGAAGAACTTGTGACCGGAAGCCTTTTCGAAGAAGTGGTCCAGCGGGATGTTGAGATCCCTCTTCGCCTCAGCCTCCTTGAGGACGGCCGCCTTGGTCGGCTCCAGCACGCAGTCCAGCCGGCGGAGGATGGTGAAAGGGAGGATCACCGAGCCGTACTGCGCCGGCTTGTACGTGCCACGCAGGATGTTCGCGATGCTCCACACCAAGTTGGCGTTGTTGTTGCTTGCCACTGCTCCCCATTCACTACCGGCTTGTTGACCCGCGGAGGTTCAAATCCCCCGTGGGCGTAGCCGGTTCTACTGCGTTGACCTCATGGCCTCGGCGCCCTCACGTACTTGCCTATGAATTGTATGGGGGAGGGGCGACAAAGTTGGGGTCGCTCGCATTGCTCAGTAGAGGTTGAGAGATGGTCGCCACTCAGCCCGAAGATTTCGCTCAAGCCTGTCGGCTTCCTCGCCGGTGCTGCATTCGATCCAGCCGACTTCACATTCGGTCAGCCAATCATTCACCACACCCACTTGGGCGGTGGTCATAACGCTGGGACGTTGCCGTGCCACAGCACGGTCAATGCCAAGCTGCTTGGCCGCGACGCTCGCCCGCAGGGTGCTTCGGCTAAGGTCCGTGCCTATCGCGAGATGCGCGCGCAGCCGTCCTCGTAGGCCTAGCTGACCATGTGCGCGGCCCAAATACACAGCTTCCGATCCGCGGAACCAGACGTAGATCCCTGCAGTGGTCGGGACTTCAGCCAAAGACATCACTTTGGCAAGTCGTCTCGGCACTGAACGTGCATCGGGCCAAGAAATATCAGCTGTCGTCATATCGCGGCCTCCCCTTCTAACCTGGGTGGCTCAATTAAATCCCCGGCGTTGCCAACGCTCAATGGAACTGGTCAGCATTTTGCGGTTGGAGGCACATCCGTTGGTTGGCGAGTTGGACCTCGGGAAAATGTCAGACCGCATTCCTATAGTGCAATCGGAACCTAACGCGGCCCCGAATCCGTCGGGGAAGCCGGGTGCTGAGCGATTCACTTGACGGCGATCTTCAGATCCCATGCCAGTCCAGCGGCGCTCTTCAGAGACCAGGCTCAGGTGCGGCGAGTTCCGGAAGGATGAATCATGGTTACACGACGCGTCAACGGACTGATCTATGTTCCTTGCCCCGGGTGCGGACGCAAACTCGGTCCATATGTTCGCCTCACAGCAGGTCTTATGAAATGCGGACACTGCGGGCGAAAGTTCAACGTCACGGTGTAGTGCCTGCGGGGTCAACGCAAGGCGTTGACCCCGCAGGCAACCGTGCCGCCCCAACCCAGCCAGACCCTCTTGATAGTTCTGATGCTGGATGAAGTCGCTTCGACGTGGCGGCGTTTCAATGCAAGGAAGGCCGGAAAATGACTGATGAGCGCAGGGTGACGAAGCGAGGGAAACCGCCTTGGGTCTGGCTGGCTCTTACTGCTATTGCGGGCGCGGTCGTGGGTCGGCTTTTTCCTCCGTTCATTCTGGATGAACCCTTCTGGAGGATGTTTCTGGCGTCGGCTGGCTTCGGCGGCGTGATGGCTGTCCTTGCGGCGGTGATTGCCTATCTGGCGGCTCACCATGCGGCCGCTTCAGCCAGGGCACAGGCTGAAGAGGACCGTGATCAACGGGTCAGGTCAGATCGGAAAGAACAGTGGTGGGCGCGGGCAGAATGGGCCCTGAACCAGGTGGTGGACGGCAATTCCGAGATCGGATATCGCGTCCTGAACGCGCTGGGCGAGAGTGAGTGGGCAGGAGAACATGAGGCCGATGTTATTGCCGCAGCCACTGAAGACGCCCTCGACGCAGAGGAAGTAATCGAAAGCGATCCACCGGGTGCGGGATCAGTTAGCTCGACTCCCACCGAAACAGCAGGGATGATGGGTGGAGAAGGAGATGCTGGCGATGGCGAGTAATGGATTAGCAAAGGGTGCCGGTGCTGTAGCTGCGCCGACAAGCCGAGGCGGTGTGCGCAAAACCTACCGGTCTGCATCGACGGGCCGCATCATCTCTGAAGAGGCGCGCATTGCAGCTGCTCAGGCGCGTGTGACCGCCGACAAGAAGCGCGGAGTGGTAACCCCGCAATGGATCAAGGATATAGCGGCAAAAGACGTCGATCATCGAGGTTGAGCTGCATGCCCACCGGCGCCCAGCCCCACGCCAACCGCCTCAACAAACGCATCCGTCTCCGCTGACCGCCGGCTCTTCAGCCACAGTGCCGAGGTCCGCCATGCCAAGGGATCGCCCACCAGCGGTCGCCACACAATCCCCGAAGGCAACGCCGTCCACGGCTCCTCGTTGAAGTGCACACCCCGGCCGGCCAGGACCAGGCCGTGGGTGAAGTGCTGGTTCCGTGCGTGCACAATCGCGGCAGGCAGGTAAGCAGCATCCCGGCACGTTTGCAGGAACGAGTCATACAGAGGCGGGGCCATATGCCGGGGAAAGATGATCAGCGGATTCCCGGCCAGCTGACCTAGTGGTACCGCATCCAACACAGCCAAAGGATGCGAAGCATTCAAAACCACCCCCAGCGCCTTCGAGAACACCGGCCCCGATTCAAAGCCCACCGCGCTCAAAGGGTGACGGACCACCGCCACGTCCAGTTCGCCGTCGCGCAATCGCTCCACCTGCTCAACGGTGGTGAGCTCGTGCAGGTTCAGCAGCACATCAGGGGCCGCGGCACCAAAAGAAGAAGCCATGGAGGACAAGGCCACCGGGTTCGTATCCGGCGGCACCGCCACCTGCAGTACGCCTGACGTCCCTGGCCGGATCCGCCGCATCGATTCCTGCGCCAGGGCCACGTTGTCCAGCACTGCCCGGGCATGCTCCAGCAGCAAAGCGCCGGCCTCGGACAACTCAACGCCGGTCCGCCGGCGGTGAAACAGGAGCACCCCAAGTTCTTTCTCCAGGTCCTTGATCCGCTGCGACAACGGCGGCTGCGCCATATGCAGGCGCTGCGCCGCGCGGCCGAAGTGAAGCTCCTCGCTGAGCACCACGAAGTACTTCAGGTGGTGGATATCCATGCCGGGCACCATATCAGTTTGGTATCGAGGCGAGTGGATTTTGATGTTAGACGGGTCACATCCCGCGGTGCTCTGATGGGACACAAGCCAAGAACAAGAACAAAGGAAGCACATGTCCCAGGACGTCCTCTTCGAACAGTCCGGCCAGACGGCCATCATCACCCTCAACCGCCCGGAAAAGCTCAACGCCTGGACCTCAGCCATGCGCAGCGAACTTATCGGCCACCTTGAAGGCCTCAAAGGCAAGCAGGACATCCGCACCGTGATCCTCACCGGCAGTGGCCGGGCGTTCTGCGCCGGCCAGGACCTCGCCGAAACCACCACCATGGACCCCGAAGACCACGCCGCCGCGGAAGAATGGATCGACGGTTTCGACCGCCTCTACCGCGCCGTCCGGGACCTGGACCAGATCACCATCGCGGCCGTCAACGGCGTGGCCGCCGGCTCCGGTTTCCAGTACGCGCTCCTCACCGACCTCCGCGTGGGCGATTCCAAGGTCCGCATGGGCCAGCCCGAGGTCCTCTCCGGCATCCCCAGCATCACCGGCATCTGGGCCATGTGGAGCATCCTGGGCAAATCCAAGACCTCCCAGTTCGTGCTCACCGGCGAACTGGTGGACGCGGCCGAAGCCCAGCGCCTGGGCCTGCTGAACTACCTGGCCGACGACGGCGCGGTGCTGGATTACGCCAAGGAACTCGCCAACCGCTTGAGCCTCCTTCCTCCGGGAGCGGTCCGCCTGACCAAGAACCGCCTGCGCAGCCTGGATGAAGACGACCTCAGCGACGCCATGGCCGAAGCCAAGCGCGTGCACCGCGAGGCCTACGGCACCGGTGAACCGCAGCGCGAAATGGCCCGCTTCCTGGCCGGCCGCAAGGGCTGAAGGGGACCAGGGAAATGACCACCCAACTCACCGAAGACCGCTACGCCGAGATGCTGAAAGCCCACCGCTGGGAGGTTCCGGAGTTCTACAACATGGCCTCCGACGTCGCAGACCGGCACCCCAGGGACAAGCGCGCGCTCATCCTGGAGTCCGCCGTCGAGGACCACCGCGAAGTGAACTGGGGCGAAATCCAGGACCGCTCCCGGCAAGTGGCCACCACCCTGCAGGCGGCGGGTGTCAGGAAGGGGGACCGGGTTGCCGTGCTGCTGCCGCAGCGCGCGGACACGCCCGCGGTGTACCTCGGCGTGCTGCGCACCGGCGCCGTGCTGGTCACCATGTCGCTGCTCTGGGCCGCCGAGCCCATCCGCTTCCGGCTGGAGGACAGCGGCGCCACGGTGATCATCGCCGAGGACTCCGCCAGGCACCTGTTCGAGGATTACCAGGGCCGCTTCATCGACGTCGATAGCCCGGACATCGCAGCGGCACCCACCGAATTCCAGGACGTCGAGACCAAGGCCGATGACCCCGCCCTCATCTTCTACACCTCCGGCACCACCGGCCGGGCCAAGGGAATCGTCCACGCGCACCGCACCCTGCTGGGCCACAACGAGTTCGAATACTGCCACCAGCTCGGCGACGGGGACGTCTTCTACGGCGCGGGGGACTGGGCCTGGTCCATGGCCAAGCTGATGGGACCACTGCGCGCCGGCGCCACGCACCTGGTGTTCCGGCCCGCGGGCGGTTTTGAGCCCGCCGCGCTGCTGGACAGCATGAGCCGTCACGGCGTCACCAGCGCGCTGGTCAATCCCACTTTCCTGCGGAAGATGCGGGAGGACGTGCCCGACGCCGGAGCCCGCTTCCCGCTGTCCTTGCGGACTGTCTGCTCCTCCAACGAGCCCCTGACGCCGGATCTGATCGACTGGTTCCGGGAACAGTTCGGCGTGACCCTGATGGACTACTACGGCTCCACCGAGTCCTACCCCCTGCTGGGCAATTTCCCCGGCGTGCCCGTGAAGCCCGGCTCCATGGGACGGCCGCTGCCCGGCTGGGAAGTGAAGCTACTGGATGACAATGAACAGGAGGTGCCGCAGGGCGAAGCGGGCGAGATCTGCCTGCGCAGCAACTGCAACCCGCAGTTCCCCTTGGGATACTGGAACATGCCCGAGGCATCCGCGGCAGCATTCGGCGGGGACTGGTACCACACCAAGGACCAGGCCTACATGGACGAGGACGGCTACTTCTGGTTCCTCGGCCGCACGGACGACGTCATCAAGACCTCCGGCTACCGCGTAGGCCCCTATGAAATGGAAGCCGTGATCCGCGAACTCGACGCCGTGCGGGACGTCTCCGTCACCGGTGTTCCCGACCCGCTGCGCGGCCAGTCCATCAAGGCCTGGATTGAACTCGCCCCCGGGCATGCCGCTGGCGAAGATCTGGACCGGCAGATCGTGGCCCACGTGAAGGAAAACTTCTCCCGCTTCGCCTACCCCCGATTCATCGAATACCTCCTGGAGCTGCCAAAATCGGCAACCGGCAAGGTCCAGAGGGCCCAGCTCCGCGCCCTCCCCAACCCCGTCCCTTCCACTCCCCAACACGAAGGACAGCCCTCATGAAAACCTTGACTGTGAATCCTGTCGGGACTGAAACCTCCCCGCGGCGGAACCTTAAGCGGGTTGCCGCGGCGGCGGCCATCGGCAACTTCGTGGAGTGGTTCGATTCGGCCGCCTACGCCGTGATGTCCGTGACGATCGCCAAGCTCTTCTTCCCCAGTTATTCGACGACGGCGGCCCTGCTGGCCGTGTGGGCGATCTTCGCCGGCGGCTTCATCGCACGGCCGTTGGGGGCGGCGTTCTTTGGCCGTTACGGTGACCGGATTGGCCGCAATAAGATGCTAGGCCTCTGCGTGCTGATCATGAGCGCGGCCACCTTCTGCATCGGCATCCTGCCGCCCTTCGCAGTGATCGGCGTGTGGGCACCGATCCTGCTGTTCTTCTTCCGTGCCGTGCAGGGCTTCACCACCGGCGGCGAATACACGGGCTCCTCGGCATTCATCGTGGAGTATGCGCCGGAAGGCAAACGCGCCACCTACGCCAGCATCATCCCGGCCACCGTTGGCCTGGCCTCCGTGGCCGGCGCACTGCTGGGCGCGGCGATCACCGCGAACCTGAGCACCGAGGATCTGCAGGCCTGGGGCTGGCGCATCCCGTTCCTGCTGGCCGCCCCACTTGGCTTGATCGGCCTGTACATCCGTTCCCGGGTGGACGACACCCCGGTGTTCCGCGGCCTGGAGAAGAAGGGCGAGGTGGCCAAGAAGCCGCTGGGGGATGCGATCCGGCTCTGCGCACGCCAGATCTTCACCCTCTTCGGCTACAGCATCACCAACGCCGTGGCGTACTACCTGATGAGCAGCTACATGATCGCCTACATGACATCCAGCCTGCATTACTCCAGCACGGACTCGATGATCACCAGCATGGTCACCA
Source organism: Arthrobacter sp. TE26545 (assembly GCF_056279005.1). The sequence continues at coordinate 3,375,881 of NZ_JBWBQM010000001.1, read as the reverse complement.
TGCTCGTCTACACCATCACCTGCCCGCTGGCCGCCCGCGCCAGCGACCGTTTCGGCCGCAAGAAGATGCTGTTGACCGCCTGCCTGGGCTTCGTGGTGATGACCATCCCCGCTTTCGCGATCATGCCGCTTGGCCTGGGTTGGGCGATTGTGGGCACCAGCATCCTGGGCGCCCTGGTGGCCGTGATTGGTACGTCCAACGTGCCGGCATTGGTGGAGATGTTCCCGTCCTCGGTGCGGGCGTCTGGCTCGGCCATTGGCTACACCCTGGCCTACGTCCTCTTCGGCGGAACCGCACCGTTCGTGGCCACCGGCCTCGTCGCCGGTTTCGGGACTCCCTTGGCCCCAGCGTTCTACCTGATGGGCGTCGCGGTGGTGTCCGCCGTCGTCGTCATCCTGTTCTTCCGCGAGACGAAAAACCTGTCCCTCTCGCGGACCACGGTGCTGTAGGGCTTTACGCTGCGGAAACGGACTGGCGCTGCGGGAATCCCCGTAGCGCCAGTCCGTTTGTGTGTCGGGGGGCTTTGTCAGGTCTTCTTCCGAGGTTCACTTTTCGGGATGTCGATGAGCTACCGCAGCAACGCGGGGAAGAAGAGCCCCGCCATCACCACGACAAGGAAGCCGAGCACCCACCCCAACCGTCGAAGTGCCGCGCGGTTGACCTGCCTTCTCAGCTCTTCAAAGCGCGCACCAAGCTCAGCGGGGTCGCCGAGAACCGGCGCATTCCGGTGCCACGTGCGCGAGTCGATTGCCGCCGCGGTGATCCGTTGGACGTCGTGGCCGGAAAGCGCGGGCTGCCGCCGGCGAAGCCAGGAGGACACCTGGCGATCGGACAGCACTACAACTTCCGCTGGCCGTTCCCGGATGACGAGGGTTTTCGGTGAAACAACTACCACGAGTCCCGTCACGCCAACCGGCCTGCCCGTCGCTGCCGAGAGCAATTTGGCGGCACGCTGGGTTTCGAACTCGGCATTGGGAATGTGGCGCTTGCGCTGGCCCGCGACCATGAGGGTTCGCCCTGCCACCCATACCGGCTGGCCGCTGTGGTTCTTTGTGTTGACCGTGAAGACGCCGCCCGGACCGATAACCACGTGGTCAATGTCGGAAGAGCCGACCCCGACTGGCACGGCGTGCAGCACAGTCCACTCCGGACCCAACGAGCTGAGAATCCGGCCGACGGCGATTTCCCCGAGCGCACCCCGGAACCAAGGCCGAGTCTCCGCGCTGAGGGGGTCCGCGCCGAAGATCCGTCCGAGCAGCGAAACCGGCGCAGCGCGCTGCCGCTGCGACAAGAGCTCATGGATCGCAGCCTGCCCTGGAATGTGGTCCCCCAACGACTGATGCATCGGACCCGAGCGTAGAGCAGGACGCTCCGCGAGGGAACACTCTAGACCCTCACCCCAATTCGAGTTAGTCTAATTAACATGAAATCCAGCGGGACGCAGAGCCGCCCGTACGTCATGGGCAAGCGGGCTTCCACTGCGGCCGAAACCGGGCGGCGGATCCTCCAGTCGACCCTGGATCTGTTTATGGAAGGCCCGCTCGCCAACGTCACCCTGGCCGCCGTGGCCGAGCGCGCCGGCGTCACCGTCCAGACCGTGATCCGGCGCTTCGGTGACCGCACCGGCCTGATCAACGCCACCGCGGAGTACTCGACGGAGCACGTCGCGAGCCAGCGGGACGCCGCCCCGGTGGGCGACCTGGCCGCCGCCGTCGAGAACCTCCTGGAACACTACGAGACGACGGCCACCCTCGCCCTGAAGCTGCTCTCCGAGGAGGACACCTCCCCGGTGCTGGCCCGGATCACCGAGGGCGGGCGGCAGTACCACCGGCAATGGTGCGCGCGGGTCTTTGCGCCGTTCCTGGAGGAGCTGTCCGGACCCGACCGTGACCGCCGCCTTGCCCAACTTGTCGCCCTCTGCGACGTCTACACCTGGAAGCTCCTCCGCCTCGATGCGGGGCTGAGCCGCGACCAGGTCGGCATTTCCCTGCTCGAGATGCTCGAGCCATTCACCCGGAGACCCTGATGTCCACCGTTCTCGCCTACACCTCGCCCGCCATTGGCCACCTTTTCCCCATGGTTCCGCTGCTGCTGGAGCTGAAGGCGAGGGGCCACGATATCCACCTGCGCACGCTTCCCGGCCAAGTCGCCGCCATGCGCGAACTCGGCTTCCACGCAGCACCCGTCGACCAGCAGCTGCTGGAGCTGGAACACCATGATTACCTCGCCAAGTCGGTCAGGACGGCGTTGGCATCCAGCGTGGACACCTTCACGGCGCGGGCCCGCTTCGACGCCCCCGACTTCAGGGCGGCGATGGACGACGTCGGCCCGGACCTCCTGCTGTTGGACGTCAATGCGTGGGGTGCCGGCACCGTCGCGGAGAGCGCCGGCCTTCCATGGGCCACGGTCAGCCCCTACATCCCGCCACTTGAGTCCAAGGGAACTCCGCCGTTCGGCCCGGGGCTTGCCCGGATGCACGGACCGCTGGGCAGGGCGCGTGACGCCGTCGTCCGCCGCGTGGTGATCGCCGCCGTCGAGAAGGTGATGATGCCCGGAATCAACCGCATGCGTGCCGACGCCAGCGGCGGACAGCTGCCGCCCCTGCAGACTGCCGACGCGTTCTTCCGCCGGGCCCCGCTCATGCTGGTGACCACCGCGGAGCCGTTCGAGTATCCGCATCCGGACTGGGGACCCGGAGTCCGGATGATCGGTGCCCTTCCGTGGGAGCCCCCGGCGGAGCTGCCGGCGTGGTTCGACTCGATTGATAAGCCCGTCGTCCTGGTGACGACGTCCTCCGAATACCAGGCGGACGAGAAACTCGTGCGCACGGCTTTGGAAGGCCTAGCCAACGAACCGTTCATTGTGGTCGCCACCGTTCCCGCGTCCGGTGCCGCCGGAACCGCCGGCGCGGAAGGCCTGGCCGCCGTCCCCGCCAACGGGCGGATGGAACGCTTCGTGCCGCACGGCCCGGTCCTGGAACGCGCCGCGGTCGCCGTCACGCACGGCGGCATGGGAGCCACCCAGAAGGCGCTTGCCAGAGGCGTGCCGGTGGTGGTGGTCCCGTTCGGCCGTGACCAGAATGAGGTCGCCGCGCGGGTTGTGGCCGCCGACGCCGGTGTGCGGCTTCGTCCCGCGAAGCTCACCCCGGAGACTCTCCGCGCCGCTGTCCACGAGGCAATCGGCAAAGCAGCCGGCGCGCGCCGGGTAGCCGCCGGATATGTGGCGGCCGGGGGAGCAGTGGCCGGCGTGGACGCCCTCGAAGACCTGCTCTCCAAGAAGTACACAGGACACGCGGGGGCCGCCCAGTAAAGTGTGTTTGGATCCTTGCCTCAGGCGTCGCGAGAGATCAGCCGGCGGGGTGAGGCTGCGGTAGGCCGTGTGCTTGGCCTCCTGACCAGGGCAATTGTGAAGGCAGCTGTGGCGATGGCGAAGGTCACGAGCGGGGGTCCGGGAATGAGTAGCGCGGCCAGGCAAAGCGCGACGAAGCTCGCGGCCAGTGCGACGATCCCGAAGGGCAGCATCCGCTCCGGCGCCGCCTTGAGCAGCCCGGCCAGCATCCACAGCAGCAGCCCGACGACGAACATCGCCAGGCCCATGCTGAGGCTTATGCCTTGGGTCAAGGATTCCGCCTGGAGCGAGATCGGACCGAGCTGAATATGGGAAGCGCGCATCGCTGCGCTCAGCTCGGGGTCGCCCGGCAGGGCAAGGTCGAGGATGTCGTGTACGACGCCGGTGAACATCCAGGCGGCGGCGCCGACTCGGAAGGCAGTCAGCTGCATTAGGACTCCACTCTGCCGGCTGCCGGCGGTTCGGGCCAGCAGCGGGTGTCGGTGATCTGTCGTAGGGTCGCCAATTTGCCGTCCCGCACTGTCAGTACGTGGGCAAATGGGGATTCCCAGCCGTCGCCGCGGTAGTGCCCGAGTACGAGGACCTCGTTGTCGGCAACAACGAATTTCCGGTCGGGTTCGCATCGGAGCGTGAAGTCGTAGGCAGGGATTCGTCCCCAGACGTTGGCCACTGCCGCCTCCCGGCCGTGGTGTTCCCTGGCGCCGGGGAGGGGCAGGCCAGGGCTCAGTCTAAGGACAAAGTCTTCGTGCAATGCATTCAGGATCTCCGCGGGCTGCCTGGCCGCGAGGGCACCGTAGAAATGCTCGACGGCAGACAGTATGTCCGGTTTGTAGTCATTTCCGTTGTTGTTCATGGCCCGGACTCTACGCCTGTAGAGGGTGTCTGGCAACCCTTTTTATACGCGGGTCTCTACTGGCGTAGAGGCCCTATACTCGTGGCAATGGAGACATCCGCGCTGTCGCGTCGCACCGAGATCGCCGACGCAGCTATCAAGACGCTCGCCAATGAGGGAATGCGCGGGTTCACCCATCGCGCGGTTGACCGCACGGCCGGACTGCCCCAAGGGTCGACGTCGTACTACTACCGGACCCGGGCCGCCCTGCTGGATGCACTGGTGGGGCGTCTCGTCGAACTGGACGAACTGGAACTGCCGGACCAGTTGGAAGATGTCGAAGATGCGATCGGCCACATGGCCGGGCTGCTGATCAGTTGGGCGACCGACAACCGGGAACGCCAGATCGCCCGCTACGAGCTGCTCTTGGAGTCGACGCGGCGGCCTGAACTCCGGCCTCCCCTCGACCGCGCGCGTACCCAGGTGCAGTTGATGCTCGCCGCGCGTCTTCACGGGGTTATCGGTGCGGACGCGGAAGGCGTCGTGCGCCAACTCACCGCACCACTGGACGGCCTGCTGATGTACCACGCCACCCTCGCTGTACCGCCGGACCGCGAACAACTGACTGGACAGCTACGCGGCTTGATCGAATGGGCGATCGCCTACCAGCGCTCTAGCGACTCTTCGACGCCGGGACACGAAGCTCCCTGATCCCGGCGGGGTCCGCCAGGAACCGGGCAAACGCCAGCTCAGCGGCCCCGATCATCATGAGGTCCGAGCCCAGTGCGGCGCGATGGATCTTTGCCTTGTCCGCTGCGCCGCCCAGCGCCTGGGTGCGCAGCAGGCCCTCCAGGGTGCCGGGGGAGAGCGAATCGAGCACGCCAAGGAATCCGTCGAGCACGATGGTGTCCGGGTTGAAGGTATTGACGGCGTTCCGCAGCGTGATTCCCAGGAAGCCCAGCTGCCGGGCGACTTCCGCGGCCAGCTCCGGGCTGTCCTTGGCGCGCAACGCCTCTTCGAGCTGCCCGGCGTCGCCGCCTTCCAGCCCTGCCAGTTCAAAGAGGGGGGACTGCGAGACTTCGGTCTCGAGGCAGCCGGTGGCCCCGCAGTGGCAGGGCCGGCCGCCGGTGCGCACGAAGGTATGGCCCAGTTCCCCCGCATATCCGGTGGAGCCGCGCAGCAGCGCGCCGTCCGCGATGATGCCGCCGCCGATGCCGCTGGCGCCGCCGTTCAGGTAGACGAGGTTGCCGCGCCCGGCCCCGGCTCCGAAAATCAGCTCGGCCTCCGCGCCCAGTGAGGCGTCGTTGTCCGCCAGGCAGGGGTAGCCGGTGGCCTCGCTCATCATGCTGGCCACTGCTTCGTCCCGCCAGCCAAGGTGCGGGGCGTGGCGGACCACTCCGTCCGCCCGGTTGACCAGGCCTGGCACCGCCATGCCGATGCCGGTGATCCGGTAGGAGGCGTCGAGCTCGGACCGCATGCCGGCGATGACGGCGGCGGCGATGTTGACGGCTTCCTTGGCCGTGGGGATCCGCTCCGTGGCGAAACGGATCTTTTTCTGGACCTTTCCGCCTAGGCTCACCAGCCCGATGGTGACGGCGTCCACTTCGGGATTCACGGCCAGCGCCGCCGTGGACGGATCAGGCCGGACGTCCGGGCTGGGACGGCCCACCTGCCCTTCGCCGGACGGTGCGCTTTCATAGACGAGTCCGAGGGCAACGAGCTGGCCCACCAGCGTCCCCACGGTTGACCTGTTGAGGCCGGTCCTCTTGGTCAGCTCCGCTCGGCTGAGGACCCCGTGGTGGTGGACCAGGGACGAAATCAAGGCCAGGTTGTTCCGCCGTGACGGATCAAGATCGCCGGCCATGGCGGAGGGGCGGGCTGTTGCGGACATCATCGCGAGAATATCAGCTGCCAAACACGGCGCGGTCGAGGAATCCGTTGCGGAACTTACCTGTCGGATCCAAGCGCCCCGCCAGGGCTATGAAGTCGCCAAAGCGCGGGTACAAGGGCACGACGGCGGCAGCACCGGCGTCGAACAGCTTGCCCCAGTGCGGCCTCACCGCGAACGGGGCCAGTTCCGCTTCGATCAGCGGAAGGGCGGCCTCCACCGCCGGCTGGTCCTGGCGCCAGGTGAAGTGCAGGCCGATGCTGTCGCGGCCGTAGTTGGGACTCAGCCAGAGACTGTCCGCGGCCATGGTGCGGATTTCGCCGACCAGCAGCAGAGGCGTCACCACATCGGAGAGCCGGCGCATGGTGCGCAGCGCATCCACCGCGTGCTCGCGCGGGATGAAGTATTCACTTTGCAGCTCGTCGCCCTGGCTCGGGTTGAACTCCATCCTGAAATGCGCCAGCCGCTCGGACCACGGCCCGGGAACTCCGAGCTGCTCCGTGCAGTTGCTGCCGGATACGCCGGGCAGGGGGTGCCGGGCTTCGGTTGCCGGGACGCCGCCGAAGAATGTCTCCGGCGACGGTGATGATGCCAGGGCCGTGCCGCGCCGCTTGAGCCACGCCTGGCCGATGCGGTCCCCGCTCCAGTCGGTGAACAGGCTGATGCTGTAGGCCGAGGACGTCACGGCGTCAAAGTCCGCCAGCACCAGGTCCCAGCTGAGATCCTCGAAGACACTCTGCGAGACATCGAAGCTCGGCTCGATGTCCAGGGTCAGTTCGGTGACGATGCCGAGTGCGCCCAGCCCCACCACCATGCCGTCGAAGTCCGGATCCCCGCGGCGGGCCGTGAGGAGGCTGCCGTCCGCGGTGACCATCTGCAGGCCCGCGACGGCGGTGGCAAGGTTGCCGTTGGCGTCACCGGAGCCATGGGTCGCCGTCGCGATTGCCCCCGCGATGGAAATGTGCGGGAGCGACGCGAGGTTGTGGAGGGCGAATCCCTGGCGCTGGAGTTCCTCCGCGAGCGTCCCGTAACGGGTGCCCCCGCTTACCGTGACCGTCATGTTGTCCGGGTCCACGCTGATGCCGGGCTCCAGACGGTCCAGCACCACGAGGGTTCCCGCAGTGTCCGCAATGGCGTTGAAGGAATGCCGGGACCCCAGCGCCCGGATGCGCCGCGCGCCGGCCACGAGCGCCTGGAGCTCGGCAACGTTCTCCGGATGGGCGATCCGCGGGGCTTGGTAGCTGTAGTTTCCTGCCCAGTTGCGTTCGGCTACCAGTTGATCAGTCACGGTGAATCCTTCTTCCGGGGCTTCGTGGTCTTATTTGATGTTCTAAACAACATAACAGCCGCATGCCGCTCCGGGCTATGGTTTTCGACGACTTTCGGTCCCGCCTTCCTCGGCTAATTTACTAGCCAAGTGGTTGACATCACAGAAATCCATAATATGTTTGGTAGCAGAACAATTCAGTTCGCCAAGCTCATCTCAAGCCAACCCGGAGCCCTCAATGACGATTCAGCCCACCCGCGAAGACAAATTTTCCTTCGGTCTGTGGACCGTGGGATGGGAGGCCCAGGACCAGTTCGGTTCCGCCACCCGTCCGCCGCTGGACACTGTGGAAGCCGTCAACCGGCTCAGCGACCTCGGCGCCTACGGCATCACCTTCCACGACAACGACCTCTTCCCCTTCGGCTGCTCGGCGGCCGACCGCCAGCGCGAGATCGACCGCCTGCAGGGTGCCCTGAAGGCCACAGGGATGGTCGTTCCGATGGTCACCACCAACCTGTTCAGCCACCCCGTGTTCAAGGACGGCGGCTTCACGAGCAACGACCGCGGCGTCCGCCGCTTCGCCCTGCGCAAGGTGCTGGACAACATCGACCTCGCCGCTGAACTCGGCGCCGAAACCTTCGTCATGTGGGGCGGCCGCGAAGGCAGCGAGTACGACGCAGCGAAGGACATCCGCGGAGCCCTGGAGCGCTACCGCGAAGCGGTGAACCTCCTGGGCGACTACGTCACGGACAAGGGCTACAACATCCGCTTCGCCATCGAACCGAAGCCGAACGAACCCCGCGGCGACATCCTGCTCCCCACCCTCGGCCACGCCCTGGCGTTCATCGAAACCCTCGAGCGCCCCGAACTGGTGGGCATCAACCCCGAGACCGGCCACGAGCAGATGGCAGGCCTGAACTTCACCCACGGCATCGCGCAGGCCCTGTACCAGGGCAAGCTCTTCCACATCGACCTCAACGGCCAGCGCAGCATCAAGTTCGACCAGGACCTGGTGTTCGGCCACGGCGACCTGCAGAACGCCTTCTCCCTGGTGGACCTGCTCGAAAACGGCGGTCCCGACGGCGGCCCGTCCTACCAGGGCCCGCGCCACTTCGACTACAAGCCGAGCCGTACCGAAGACATCAACGGTGTGTGGGACTCCGCGGCCGCGAACATGCAGACCTACCTGCTCCTGAAGGAACGCGCCAAGGCATTCCGCGCCGACCCCGAGGTCCAGGCTGCACTCCAGGCGTCCCGCGTCTCCGAAATCAACGAACCCACCCTGAACCCGGGCGAGGGCTACGAGCAGCTCCGCGCCGACAAGACCTCCTACGAGGACTTCGACGCCGACGCCTACTTCGGCGGCAAGGGCTTCGGCTTCGTGAAGCTCCAGCAGCTCTTCATTGAGCACCTCCTGGGAGCACGCTGATACCGTGCCGGCTGCTTCCTTGAACCTCGTTGCCGGGGTTGATTCCTCTACTCAAAGCTGCAAAGTGGTGGTCCTGGATGCGGACAGCGGTGCGCTGCTCCGCGAAGGACGCGCAAGCCACCCGGAGGGCACGGAAGTCCACCCGGACGAGTGGTGGCGGGCGCTTTCCGAAGCGTTCGACGACGCCGGCGGCCTGTCAGGTGTCCGCGCATTGTCCGTCGGGGGCCAGCAGCACGGCATGGTGCTGCTGGACCGCGACGGCAACGTGATCCGCCCGGCCCTGCTGTGGAACGACACCCGTTCGGCAGGCGCCGCGGCGGACCTCACCGCCGAGGTCGGGGCGGAGGACTTCGCCCGGCGCACCGGACTGGTGCCCGTGGCGTCCTTCACCATCACCAAGGTCCGGTGGGTCCGGGACAACGAGCCCGAAAGCCTGGCCCGGGTGGCCGCCGTCGCACTTCCCCACGACTGGCTCACCTGGCGCCTTCGCGGCTACGGTCCGGCCGGCTCCAGTCCGCTGGGACCGGACCTGGACGCCCTGACCACGGACCGTTCGGACGCCAGCGGCACCGGCTACTGGAGTCCGCTGACCGGCCGCTATGACCTTGAGCTGTTCAAACTGGCCTTCGGCCAGGACGCCCGGGAAGCCTCTCCCGACGGCGCTTCTCCCGACGGCGGCGGGTCGGCCGGCGTCGTGATCCTGCCTCGCGTGCTGGGTCCCGGAGACAGCGCCGGGCGGGTCCACCCTGACTGTTTCGGCAGCTCCCGGATAGGCGGGACTGATGGAATCCCGGCCGACGGAATCCTGCTGGGCGCGGGGGCCGGCGACAACGCCGCCGCGGCGCTCGGCCTCGGAGCGAAGGCCGGCGACGTCGTCGTGTCAGTGGGCACCAGCGGCACCGTCTTCGCCGTCGGCACCTCGCCCGGACGGGATGCGAGCGGCACCGTGGCAGGCTTCGCGGACGCCAGCGGTGAATACCTCCCGATCACCGTGACGCTGAACGCCGCCCGCGTGCTCAGCTCCGTTGCAGGAATGCTCGACGTCGACTTCGACGAACTCTCCCGGCTCGCCCTTGAGGCGGAACCGGGTGCCGGCGGTGTGGTGCTCGTGCCGTACTTCGAGGGGGAGCGGACCCCCAACCTGCCCCACGCGAAGGCGAGTTTCCACGGCCTCAGCATCGCCTCCACCACCCGGCCGAACATCGCCCGGGCAGCCATCGAAGGGATGCTGTGCGGCCTCGCCGGCGGGCTCGAGGCTCTGCGCACCCAGGGCGGCCGGGCAGAACGGCTGCTGCTGATCGGCGGTGCCGTGCAGAATCCTGCGGTGCAGCGGATCGCGGCCCAGGTGTTCGACCTTCCCGTGGTGGTGCCGAGCCCGGGGGAGTACGTTGCCCGGGGCGCTGCGGTCCAGGCGGCGTGGGCGCTCGCAGGGGAACGGCCGGACTGGCCCTTGGCCCTCGATGCCACCCCGGAGCCCGACTTCCGCGCTTCCATCGGCAGGAACTACGCGAAAGCTGCGGCGCTTGTTGCCGGGGGCGCCGGCCGGGCTGGCTGAGCTGAAATACCCGGGCTGGAAATAGCGGGCCCGCACGACGCATAGGTCCGGAATTACCCGCCCATGGGCCCTCCCTGAACGATGATGGAGACCACCACGTTTCCAAGCCGCTCACGGAGGGCCCATGCCTCATCCATCGACGCCCCCAACCGCCGGCCGGGTGGGCGATGTCCGCAGGCAGAACCTGGCACTCGTCCTTGCCGGAATCCACAGGAACGGTGGCGTGACGCGCGCCGGGCTTGCGGCGGACAGCGGCCTGACCAAGGCCTCGGTGTCCAGCCTGGTGGCGGATCTGCTCGAGTCGGGCCTGGTGTGCGAAGACAGCGTTGCCCGGGACGGTGAACGCGGGCGGCCGGGGACGGGGCTTGTGCTCAACCCGGCCCGAGGCGCGCTCGCCGCGGAAATCAACGTGGACCACCTGGCCGTCGGGGTGCTGGACCTCGCGGGGCAACTGTCCTTCCACGAAAGCCTCGAACGCCGTAACCGCGGAAGCAGGCCAGGGGAACTCCTGCCGCTCCTGGTGGACATGGCCGAACGTGCGGCAGCAGCGGCAGCGGCCTCCGGTATCGAACTTCTCGGCGGGGAACTCACGGTTCCGGGACTGGTGGACGCGGAGCGGAACGTGGTGCTGTCCGCCCCCAACCTCGGCTGGGCCGGCGTCGACCTCTCCGGGGAGCTGCCCAAGCTCCTGCCCGGCGCGCCTTTCGGCGTCTCCCTCTCGAACGAGGCTAACAGCGCCGCGCTCGCGGAACTCTGGCACGGCCACGGCGCGGTCTTCCCCGACTTCCTCTATGTGTCGGGTGAAGTCGGGGTGGGCGGCGGGCTCGTCGTTGGCCGCAGGCTCTTCGCCGGTCCGCAAGGACATGCGGGCGAGATCGGGCACATGGTGGTGCATCCGGAAGGGCCACCATGCGCTTGCGGCGGGCGCGGTTGCCTCGAGACCTTCGCCGGTCAGGACGCCATATATTCGGCAGCCGGCATAGAACAGGACCCGCCCCGGATGGGCCGGCTCTTGAACCGGCTGTCCGATGGCGACGAGGGCGCGGTATCGGCCGTCGAACAGGCCGGGAGGTATCTCGGAATCGCGGTGGCATCGACCGCGCGGGTGGCGAACGTCTCCGCCGTCGTCCTGGGCGGGCATTTCGCCGCGCTCCAGGAATGGATCGCACCAGCACTGTGCCAGAGCCTGGAGCATTACGCCCCGGGGCTCGTCCCGGGAGGGAACGTGGTGTTCTCCGGACTGGGGCAAACGGGGGCGCTCATCGGCGCTGCCGCCACCTCAGTCCGGAGAATCCTCGGCAGTCCCTACGAACTGATCCCCTGAACTCCGCCAACGGGAACCTCATTAGCCAGTGCTGCCAGCTCCACGGGTTCCGGCCGCGCCACCGTGCTCTTGATGGACACCGCCGATCCGTTGTGCGCGGAGGCCAGCACCGACTCCATGACCTCCAGCGCGTGGTAGGCCAGCTGTCCGCCGGCGCGGGGCTCTGATCCGGGGGCAGTGGCCGCAAGGTCCGCGATGCCGAAGCCCCTGCCGGAATCCACATAGCCCGCCGAGACCGGGAGGGTCTGCCAGGAATCGGCGCCGAGCGCGAAAAGCTCCACGTCGCCGTCGAAATGGTTCGGGTCCGGCACTGCGAGCGTCCCGAGCGAGCCGTGGACCTCGATGTTGGCCGACTTCGTGCTGACCGCATCAAAGCTCATGAACAGCGTCGACAGGGCCCCGGAGGCGTGCACCAGGACGCCGGTGACGTGCGAATCGATGTTCACCGGGATCACCTCGCCCTTACGCGGCCCGGAGCCGATCACCCGCTCCGGACGGGTGTGGCTTGCTGCCCCGATGACCGAGACCACCGGGCCGAGCAGGGTGACGAGGGCGCTGACGTAGTACGGACCCATGTCCAACAGCGGCCCGCCGCCGGGCTGGTAGTAGAAGTCCGGGTTCGGGTGCCAGCGCTCGTGCCCCGACGTCACCATGGTGGCGCTGGCCGAGATCGGGGAGCCGATCAGGCCGTCGTCGATCGCTTTGCGGGCGGTCTGGATCCCGGTTCCCAGCACCGTGTCGGGGGCGCAGCCGACCACGACGCCGGCCTCCCGCGCGGCGTCGAGCACCTGCTTCGCCTCCGCTGTGGTCGCCGCGAGCGGCTTTTCGCCGTACACGCTCTTCCCCGCGGCGATCGCCTTCAGGGCGATCGGCCCGTGCGCGGCCGGGATGGTGAGGTTCAGGACGAGCTCGACGTCGTCCGCCGCCAGGAACTCGTCCACGGACAGGGCACGGACACCCTCGTAGGAATCGGCCACGGCCTGCGCCCGCGCAAAATCCAGGTCCGCGACGGCGACCAGCTCGATGGCGTCGAGCCGGCGGAAGTTGCTGAGGTACTGGGCGATGATGGCGCCGCAGCCGATGATTCCAACCTTGAGCGGCTTGTCTGTGTCTAGCGGCTTGCCCAAAGCATGCCCCTTTCGATGATCGTGCGGACGTTGGCGTCCTGGAGGATTTCCAAGCGGTGGCCGGGGGTGCAGACGAAGATCCGGCCCTTGGCCCATTGCCGGGTCCAGATCGCCGGGGAGGTGACTTCGCGGTTCCACTGGTCCCAGTCCCGGACCTTCTGGGTGGTGGTGGCGAGGACGTCGATGTAGTCGTCCGCGAGGACCCAGTACTGCTCGGTGACCAGCTCGAAATCGCCGATGCCCTCGGTGATCGGATGGGTTGCCGCGGCCGGGAGCATGTTCACTGTGTGCGGCACGTAGTTATCCGACATTTCGCCGATCAGCTCATCCGGGTGCTTGCCGGGGTGGCAGGCGAACTGGCCGCCGATCATGTGTAGGTAGTCCGAGGTGTTCCGGTAGGAATCGGCAATTCCGCCGTGCCAGCCGGCCAGGCCCGTGCCGTTCTCGACGGCGGTGCGCAGCCCCTCGAACTCGTCCTTCTCGATGGTGGACATCGTCACGCACTGCACGATCAGGTCCACGCCGGCCATGTATTCCGAATCGGCATATACCTTGGGGGATTCCTCCACCCGCACGTCGTAGCCGTTGTCCTTGAGGAAGGGGATAAAGAGTTCAGTGGCCTCGGTGGGCTGATGGCCGTCCCAGCCGCCGCGGACCACCAGGGCGGTCTTCTTGTCAGTCATGTTGTCCTTTGCTTGGTTGTTGCGTACCGCAGGTGTTTGTTGTGTACGACGGCGGCCCCGCGGCTGCGGCGCGGGCCTCACCGGCTGCTGAAGGCGGCGTCGAAGGCCGCGGCGGGCGGTGCGATGCGGGCAAGTTCCCGCACCATGGCCAGGGACTGCGGCGCCCCGACCAGGCGGTCCATGCCGGCGTCTTCCCATTCGACGCTGGTGGGTCCCTCGTAGCCGATCGCGTTCAGGGTGCGGAAGATCGGCTCCCAGTTCACGTCGCCGTGCCCGGCGGTGACGAAGTCCCAGCCGCGGCGGGGGTCCGCCCAGGGCAGGTGGGACCCGAGCCGTCCGTTGCGGCCGTTGAGCTGGCGCACCGATTCCTTGACGTGCACGTGGAAGATCTTGTCCGCGAAGTCCTGGAGGAACATCACCGGGTCCAGATCCTGCCAGATGAAATGCGAGGGGTCGAAGTTCAGCCCGAAGCTCTCCCGGTGGCCGATCGCTTCCAAAGTCCGCTTCGCAGTCCAGTAGTCGTAGGCGATCTCGGAGGGATGGACCTCCAGCGCGAAGCGGACCCCGGCCTCGTCGAACACGTCCAGGATCGGGTTCCAGCGGTCCGCGAAGTCCTGGTAGCCGCGCTCGATCATCGATGCCGAGGCCGGCGGGAACATGGCCACGGCCTTCCAGATGGCGGAGCCGGTGAAGCCGGTAACGGTGCCGACGCCGAGCCGTGCGGCGGCCCGGGCGGTGGCCTTCATCGCCTCGGCCGCACGTTGCCGCACGCCTTCCGGCTCGCCGTCGCCCCACACCCGCTCCGGGAGGATGTCCCGGTGCCGTTCATCGATGGGGTCGTCGCACACCGCCTGCCCGGTGAGGTGGTTGGCAATCGCGAAGACCTCCAGCCCGTTCCGCTTCAGGATGTCCAGCCGGTCCTGAACATAGGCGTCGTCCACGGCTGCGCGGAAGGGGTCGAGGTGGTCGCCCCAGCAGGCGATCTCCAGCCCGTCGAAGCCCCACTCGCCCGCCAGCCGGGCGACCTCTTCGAAGGGCAGGTCTGCCCACTGGCCGGTGAAAAGCGTGATCGCTCGTGTCATTGGATTCCTTCCTCGACTTTCTGCCAGAGGCTCGATTCGGCGGCGCTCGCCTCAACGGCGGCAAGCACCTTTTGCACTTGCAGGGCGTCAGCGAACGACGGCGAAGGCTGCGTGCCTGCCGCGATCGCCGTCACGAGGTCCACCACCTGGTGGGTGAAGCCGTGCTCGTAGCCGAGACCGTGGCCCGTGGGCCACCAGTTGCCGACGTACGGATGCTCGGGTTCGGTCACGAAGATCCGGCGGAACCCCGCGTCGGGCGACTCGGCGGCGTCGTAGAAGGACAGGACGTTCATGTCTTCGAAGTCGAAGGCGAGCGAGCCGAGGGTGCCGTTGACCTCCAGGCGCATCGCGTTCTTGCGTCCCAGCGCGAAGCGTGTGGCTTCGAAAACCCCGACGGCGCCCGCGGAGTTGCCGTCGCCGTCGAACCCGTCGCCGGAAAAACGGGCGCTGAAAATGGCCGCGTCGTCGACGGTGACCGTGCCGCGCGGGGCATCGGCGCCGACGTCGCCGTGGCCGCCCAGGCCCACGAGGTCACCGGCAAGGGGACGTTCGTGGACGAAGGTTTCCAGCAGCGCGGAGACGCCCGTGATCTTCTGCCCGGTGACCCACTGTGCGGCATCGATGCTGTGTGCTCCGATGTCGCCGAGCGAACCGGATCCGGACTTGGACTTGTCCAGCCGCCAGGTCATGGGCGCGTTTTCGTCGCTGAGCCAGTCCTGCAGGTATTGCGCGCGCACGTGCCGGACGGTTCCCAGCCGGCCTTCCTCGACCATCCGCCTGGCCAGGGCCAGTGCGGGAGTGCGGCGGTAGGAGAATCCGCACATCGAAAACACTCCGCGTTCCGCGGCGGCCCGGGCGGCCTCGGTCATGCGTTCGGCTTCGGCCACCGAGTTCGCGAGCGGCTTCTCGCACAGCACGTGCTTCCCCGCCTCCAGGGCGGCGATCGCGATTTCGGCGTGGGTGTTGCCCGGCGTGCAGATGTCGATCAGGTCGATGTCGTCGCGCTCGATGAGACGGCGCCAATCCGTCTCCACGGATCCCCAGCCGAGCTTGGCAGCGGCGGCGCGGACGCCGTCGTCATTCCTTCCGCACAGGGCGGTGAGCTGGGGGTCAAGCGGGAGATCGAAGAACCTCGGCGCCGTGCGCCAGGCATGGGAGTGGGCGGCGCCCATGAACGCGTACCCGACCATGCCGACCCGCAAGGGCTTAGCGGTAGTCACAGGGAATCCTTTCTATTTGCTGAAGCCGGCCGTGAGCCCGCTGATCAGTTGGCGGCGGGCCACTACGTAGATGACCAGAAGCGGCAAGGTGGCGAGCACCACCGATGCCAGCACCGCCGGGATGTTGACGCTGAACTCGCCCTGGAATGTCCACAGGGACAGCGGAAGGACGCGGGTGGACGGGCTTTGGGTCAGGATGAGCGGGAACAGGAAGCCGTTCCAGACGCCGAGGGCGTTGTAGATCCCCACGGTCACGACGGCGGGACGCGTCATGGGCAGCGCGAGGCGCCACATCATGGCCCAGTCCGAGCAGCCGTCCAGCCGCATGGACTCGAACAGTTCGTTGGGGACATCGCGCATGAAGTTGCTCAGGATCAGCACGGAGATGGGAATCGCGAATGCGATCGACGGGAGGATCAGTGCCAGCAAGGTGTCGTAGAGGTGCGCCTTGGTGATCATCCAGTAGATGGGGATGATCGTGGCGTGCAGCGGAATGGCCAGCCCGAGGAGGAAGAGCCTGTTCGTCCAGCCCAGGAAGCGGGTCTTGCCGCGGACGATCGCGTAGGCGGCCATGAACGAGACCAGGAGGGCGGGCACCACACTGCCGACCGTCACAAGGAGGCTGTTCACGAAATACATCGCGAAGTCGTTCTCGAGCACCAGTTTGTAGTTGTCCAGTGTTGGCTCGTTGGGCGGCATCATCGGGTTGGAGGTGAAGAAGCCCGCCTGGTTCTTCAGGCTCGTCACCACCACGTAGTAGATGGGGACGATGATGATGGCCAGCCACAGCCAGCCGCCCAGGCCGCCGAGGAAGTTGGGGCGGGAGCGGCCCGGGCCCTTGCTCCGCTGGGCCGGCTTGCGGCTCGGGTCAACCCGGACTGCAGGGGGAACGGGAAGCTGGGTTGTGGAAGCCATCAGGCACCTTCCAATTGGCTTGCGTTGCGGTTCTTGCCGCCGAGGCGTTGCAGGATCAGGGCCAGCGCGAGGCCGATCACCACGAGGATGACGCCCAGGGCGCTGGCGGCTCCCATGTCGTTGGCTTTGAAGCCGGTCAGGTACATATGCAGGGGCAGCAGCCGGGTGGAGTAGCCGGGGCCGCCGCCGGTGAGGACGAAGACCAGGTCGAAGTACGCCAGTGAGCCGACCACCATGAGGGTGGAAGACGTGATGATGGTGTATTTCAGCTGGGGCAGGGTGATGGCGAAGAACTGCTGGACGCGCCCGGCGCCGTCAATCTGGGCCGCTTCGTACAGGGAAGCGGGAATCTGCCGCACGCCGCCTTGGTAGATGAGCGTGTGGAACGGGACGAACTGCCAGGCGATAACGAAGACCACCACGAACAGCACGAGGTCCGAATTGCCGAGCCAGTCCTGCGCCAGGAACGGGATGCCGAGGCCGGGGCCGAGGCCGAAGTTCGGGTCCAGCAGGGCCTTGTACGCGATGGCCACGGCGGCCGAGGAGAGCAGCAGCGGAACGAAGTACAGGACCGCGAGGACTGCCCGGTATTTCTGGGAAGCGGAGGTGAAAACGCCCAGCAGGAGGCTGATGGGTGCCTGGACGATGAACGAGAAGAACATGATCTTGGCGGTGACCAACAGTGCGTTGCCCGTGACCGGGTCGGTCAGCACGGTCGTCCAGCTCGAGAAGCCGTCCAGCTTGATTTCGCCCAATCCGTCCCATTTGGTGAAACTGAGGAAGAAGACGCCGGCCAAGGGGACGATGGCGAACAGCAGGAAGAAGAACAGGGCTGGGGCGGCCAGCCACCCCGACGGGCCCTTTTCAAGGACCCGTCGGGAAGCACCGGTAGAGATGGACACTGCTTACTTTCCGATCGTCGCGTTCATCGTGGAGACGAACTGCTCGGGGGTGATCTTCTTGAGGAAGATCTGGTCCAGGTTCGCCAGCATGGCGTCGCCCTGTGCGGGGCTCAGGGCCTGGTCCCAGGAGAGGGTGAAGCTCGGCGCGTTCTTGGCCATGCCGTAGACGTAGCTCAGGAAGTCCTTGTCCGGCGAGGCCGCCAGCTTGCCTTCGATGCCCGTGGTGACAGGGACAGCACCGGAATCGATGAGGGCCTGGGTGTCCGCGTCGGTGAACATGCCGCTCTTGACGTAATCGAGGGCGGCCTTCTTTTGGCTGTCAGTGGCCTTGGACGAGATCGACCAGAAGTTGGACGGGTTGCCCACCACGTTGGCCGGATCGCCCTTGCCGCCGGAAACGCTGGGGAACGTGGTGTAGCCCAGCTTGCCGCTGGAGACGAAGTCCGCCGCGTCCTTCTTCAGGCCCTGGTAGATCCAGCCGCCCTGCAGGATCATGGCGGCCTTCCCGGTGTAGAGGAGGGCCTGGTCCGCGTTGCTGTCGGCGGCGATGGAGGAGAAGCCGTTGATGAATCCGCCGGCGTCCACCAGTTCCTGGATCTTGGTCAGGGCCTCCTCGACGGCGGGGTCGGACCAGGCGCCGGGCTTGTTCGCAGCGATGTTGGCAAACACTTCCGGCCCGCCGATGCGCTCCACCAGGTACTCAAGCCACATCAGGTCGGGCCACTTGGACTGGCCGCCCAGCGAGAAGGGGGCGACGCCGGCAGCCTTGAACTTCGGCACGAGCGCCATGAGTTCGTCCCAGGTCCTGGGGGCCTGGGCGCCGACCTTGTCGAAGACTTCCTTGTTGTAATACAGGACCACGGGCTGCACGTTGTTGTTCGGCAGGGCGTAGGTCTTTCCGTCGATCATGCCGTTCTTCAGGACGGAGGGCAGGTAGCGGCTCTTGACGTCCGGGTTGTCCTTGACGAAGTCCGAGAGGTCGGCCACCTGGCCGGCGTCCACATAGGACTTCAGGACGCCGCCGCCCCAGCCGTAGATGAAGGTGGGTCCCTGCCCGGCGCCGACGGCGGTGCGCACCTTGGTCTTGTACGCATCGTTCGCGAAGAAGTCCAGCTTGATGGCTCCCTCCGGATGTGCCTTGTTCCAGGCGTCCACGGACTTCTGGAGCACCGGCTGGTTGCCGCCAGTGAGTCCCCACATGGTGGCCGAATCGGCGCTTACTGCCGAACCTGCAGGACCGCTGGATCCGCAGGCCGCGAGGGAGATTGACACTGCCGCAGCAGTGGCGGCGATCGCTGCAGAGCGCAACGTGAGTTTTACCATTTGCATTTCCATTCGTCCTTCGGGCTCGACGCTGATTGCCCGGCTGTTGGTTTCGGGAGTCCGGCGCTCGGGGAGGCCGTTGCCGTTGGTACTTCCGCTTCGAAATATTTCGACAGTATTTTCGGCCTGTGAAGCAAATCTAACTGTGGCCTTGGTCACGGTCAAGGACTTGGGGGCATAAAGTTCAACCCCTTGACGAAATGCTGGTTGACTTCTTGGGCAGAGGAACACAGACTGTTGCCACCGAAATGTTTCGAAAGAGTCGAGGTGTGTATGGCCGGCAGCGAACGCCCAGCCAAGTTGACATTGGCCGCGATTGCCCGGGAAGCGGGCGTTTCCGCCCCCACCGTCTCGAAGGTGGTCAACGGCAGGGAGGATGTTGCCGCGGACACCCGCGCCAAGGTCCTCACCGCGCTGGAACGCTCCGGCTACAAGTCGCCCCTGCAGCGGAAGAACATCGCCTGGCGGCGGCCGGTAGTGGAAATGGTCCTCGACTCCTTGAACTCCGCATACGGCGTGGAAGTGCTCAACGGCGTGCTGGAGCATGCGGCGGCCTCCGACGTCGAGGTCCTCCTCAACGTGACCGGCGTGCAGGGAGCCTCGCCCCTCGGCCCCGAACAGCGGGCGCAGCGCATCATCGACGAAGGGCGCAGCGGCATGATCGTGGTGACGTCGGCCTTCGGCTCGGAACAGTTGGAGCCGTTTCTGCGGCGGCAGATTCCCATCGTCGTCATCGACCCACTCAACCCGCCCCCGGACGACGTTGTCAGTGTCGGTGCCAGCAACTGGGCCGGCGGCAAGGCCGCGACTGCCCACCTGCTGGGTCTCGGGCACCGCCGGATCGCCTACCTGGGCGGACCGGAGGCTGCGGAATGCAACCAGGCGAGGCTCCATGGCTACATGGCCGCACTCATGGCAGAAGGTGTGCCGGTGGAGGAAAGCTACATCTTCTCGGGGCCTTTCCGGCCCGAGCACGGAGTGGCGGGCATGAAGTCCCTGCTCCAGCTGGAGCAACGGCCCACGGCCATCTTTGCGGCAAGCGACAGCATCGCCCTGGGCGTACTTGCCGAGGCCCGCCGCCAGAAGGTCCGCATCCCCGAGGACATGAGCGTTGTGGGATTCGACGGGACGTACCAGGCCGAAGAATCCGTACCGCCACTGACTTCGGTGTCCCAGCCGCTGCAGGAAATGGGCCGCGCCGCCCTGCGCTTCGTCTTGCGCCAGATGCGCGGCGAAACCCTGGACTCACGCCGCGTGGAGCTCGCAACCCATTTGGTGGTCCGCGAATCCACGGGTAAGGCCCCGAATGGCGGCATGAATTCATAACGGCAGCTTGGATTGAATTTCGTTCCGAGGAGTCACGTATTTAGGCTGCAATTCATGTTTGCGCTGCGAACTGCCATGATTCTGTTGTTAGCACTGAACTGATATCGTGTTATCACCGCGAGAATTGTCTCGTGTTATCTATGGGGAGAAAAGCATGAAACGAACACTGGCCGCGCTATTCGGCGCCCTGACGCTTACAGTTGCCGGGCCCCTCGCCCCGTCGACGGCGGCGACTCCGAGTATTACGCCCGCACAGGTCACCACTGGTTTCTCGGGAATCGCCTATGGTTCCTACATTTACAATTCCGACAAGACACTTACGTCCGGTCCCACTGCTAATTCATCGATTGGCTGCACAGGTCTTACCGGATTGACTTCCAGCAACACCGCCGCAGCCTTGAATGTGCCTGCAGTGGGTGCCGTGGGCGCCGCCGCAACGAGCGTCAGGACGCTGGAAACGGCAACCGGCAAACGCATCGAAGGACGTTCGGTTGTCGGCAGCACCAACCTGCTGGGCGGACTCATCACGGCCGGGACCATTTCGTCCGTGAGTATCGCAGACAAGAACACCGCCGGGGCATTTTCCGGCACGAACCAGACCAATATTGCCAACCTGAAGGTCCTGGGTCTCCCTGTGGCCGCCAACCCGGCCCCCAACACGGTGATTGACCTGAACGTGCCCCTCCTGGGTTCGCTCGGCAAAGTTACGCTGAATGGCCAGGAAAAGAAGCTGGTCAACGGTACTTACCAGGTTTCGACGACGGCGCTGCGCGTCGAGGTCCTCAAGGCCGGAATCGCAGGCGTGAAGGCAGGAACGGACATCCGCCTGGGTGTCAGCCTCGCTAAGCTGACGCCGGCACAGCTTGGCTACGCCACGGGTGCAGGGTTCACGACAAAGACCACCCTGGCGACCGGCCTGCTCGGTTCGGGACCCACCGCGTATGCCGCCCTCAGCTGCGGCGCCGGAACCCAGACGGTAAACCTGGCGGGAGCCACCCTCCCGGGTCTCGCAACGGTGGGCGCCTCCGCGACGACCACCACCACCACCGTCGCTCCAGCCCTCAAGGGCACCGTGACGAATTCCCTTGCCGGGCTCAATGTCCTGAGCGGCGTGATCCAGGCTGACGCCATCAAGGCAGAGACCAGCGCAAGCCGTGCCCAGGCAGGCGGCGTGGTCACCTTGACCGACACCTCCACGTTCACCAACCTCAGGATCGCCGGGTTGCCGGCGATCAATGCCTCTGTTGCCCCCAACACCGTGGTCCAGGTGCCGGGCTTGGGCAAGGTCACTTTGCACAAGGTAACCAAGACCTCCGCGGCAATTATTGTCACGATGGTCGAAATTGTCCTGAACCAGTCGATCGGCGGCCTGCCGACCGGATCGACGATTCAGATCGGCTATTCAAGCGCGGGCATCAGGAACTAGGCGCCCAGCGATCCAGCCAGGGGGTGTCGCCGCAATCCGCGGCGGCACCCTTTTGCTTTGGGCCGCGGCCCGGTGCGTTCATGAACGTACACCGTTTGGGTTCTTCGCAGGGCTCAATGAAACGATGAGCACCATGGTCTCAAAGATTGCCTATCAGGGAGAGCCGGGAGCCAACTCGGACCTCGCCTGCAGGGAAATGTTCCCCGACGCGGAAAGCGTTCCATGTGCCAGCTTCGAGGACGCTTTTGAGCTGCTGTCGACGGGAGCCGTGGAACTGGGGATGATCCCCATCGAGAATTCCATTGCCGGCCGCGTGGCTGACATCCATGCCTTGCTGCCGCAGTCCAAGCTGCAGATTGTCGGAGAGTATTTCCTGCCGATCCGTTTCGACCTGATGGGCGTTCCCGGAAGCAGCATCGAGGAAGCCACCGAGGTCCACAGCCATATCCATGCGCTGGGGCAATGCCGGCGGATCATCCGTGAGGCTGGCCTGAAGCCGGTCATCGCCGGGGACACCGCGGGTTCCGCGCGGGAAGTGCGCGAATGGAACGACCCCCGCAAGCTGTCCCTGGCTCCGCCCCTCGCGGCGGAACTGTACGGGCTCGAGGTCCTGGCCTCCGGCGTCGAAGATGATCCGAGCAACACCACCCGCTTTGTGGTCCTCACGCAGGAACGGCCGCTTCCAACCAAGGAGGAATTGCCCGGCCCGGCGATTACGAGTTTCGTCTTCCGCGTCCGCAACGTTCCGTCGGCCCTGTACAAAGCCCTCGGCGGTTTCGCCACCAATGGCGTGAACATGACCCGGCTGGAAAGCTACATGGTGGGCGACGAATTCGCCGCCACGATGTTCATGACCGATGTCGAAGGACATCCGGAAGATCCCCGGCTTCGCCGCGCCCTGGAAGAACTCGAATTCTTCACCACGGAAGTACGGATCCTCGGGGTGTATGCCGCGGATGCCTATCGCGCCAGGCGGGCGGACAATTCCTGAGGGCTGCCGGCTTTCCTGGAAGCGGAAGTTGAGAACCGCGGCAGCGAAAACGACGAATGCCCCCGCCAGAACCCAGGCGGCACGGAACAGCGCCGCCCTCTGTATCCTCTGCTGGAGCGCGACGGACTTGGCCTGCAGCGGACCGGGTCAATCCCCGGTGGAGGGTTCCGGTGCCAGGTCCGCGGATTGTTGGCAACTGACGCGAACAGTTCGGCTTTCGCCATTGACAGCAGTTGCGGCTGTCGCGTGAGCCAGCGGACGGGTTGCTGAGACGTGAGGACCACGACGCCGGCGGGCCGCTCCTTGATGGTCAGGCTTTTTGCACCGAAAAATCACCAGAACGCCGGTGACGGGGCGGGCGTGCCCGTTGCCGAGCTCAGCGGCTTGGGAGGCGGCCACGCCGCCTCCCTCGCATCCCTCAGAGATAGTTCTTCACACTCGCACGGAGCACCTCGGTGTGCTCATAGATCTCCTCCAAGGAGTCGATAGGCACTCTGGTTTCTTCCTTGTTGGCGTCGAAGAGACCAATGTACTTTTGTGCGCGATTGAAATGAAGTCGCGCGATCGGCTTGCGATTGTTGTCATCGAGCAGGACTGCGAAATAGGACTTCGCATCACGCTGAACAACCCGGGCTGGTTTGACCTCGCTGCACACAATTGCGCGGACAATCTGATAGCCCTCAATTTCCTCGAGTGTTGTCTCGATGCCGTCCGCTTCCGCGAGATCTGCCTCGACCACCGGTTCGCTGGTGACTTCCGGGGCGACGATGGTTTCGTCGGAAGCCACAAACGACTGGGCTCCGAGCGCTTTCTTTAGGCGCTCATTGACCTGGTCGTTGAGGAACTGTTTTGCGGCCTTCGATACGAGGATGGTGAACTGTTCCCGCACCTTCTGTGTATAGGCGCCGGTGTAGACCCGCGCCGTCAGGAACTTCACCCACTCGTCTTCAGGCTCTTTGAATTGTGCAGCCAGGGTCCGCTTGAGTTCCCCGATATATTTCAGTTCACCGGCCGCACTGATGATGGAATCGAGATCGAAGACTTCCTTCGAAAGTTTCTGCAGTTCCGGGATTAGCGACTCATCTATATCGTTCAGGTCCAGCACAAGGAAGGGTTTGGCGTCCATCCGGTTCGGAGCGTCAAGATCCGTGTAGAAATGATAGATTTCACCGTTCGTCAGGATCGCAATCCGGGCGTTGGTAACTGCGAAGTACCGGTACAGCTGCGAAGCGTGCTCGATCCGCACGGGTCCGATGGACTTCTTGCACTCGATGAGAATTTGGACGTCACCATCCTTCATGATGGCGTAGTCGATCTTCTCACCCTTCTTGATCCCCACGTCGGCAGTGAACTCCGGGACAACCTCGAGCGGATTGAACACGTCGTATCCAAGAATCGAGGAGATGAACGGCATGACGAATGCGTTCTTGGTTGCTTCCTCGGTTTCGATTACCTCACGCTGTTGCCGTACCTTTGCGGCCAGTGCCGTGAGCCGTTCTGCGAATTCCATTCGTCCCCCTATGATCGATGCTCGGACGAACTCACAGTAGCCGAGCCGTCAGGCAAAATGACGCAGGCCAAGCAGGAGTTGCCCGCACCATTTTCCCATCAATTCACCGGCCGGATCACCAACGGGACAACCGGAATGACGCATGACATTCTGGCGATGCCGGGATCTCCGGCGCCCTGGCGCTTCAGCCGGTTATTCCTACCCGTGTCATCGCACCAGTCGAGCTGATGGGGCACGGCGGTGACCCCGGCTTTGCCGGGCTTCATCCCGGCCGGGACTTTGAACGAAAAGGTGAATCCGCCGTCGTTGCTCATAGATCCGGTCCGTTTGAAGATTTCCCTGCCCGCGGCATCGGTGAGGGAAATTTCAATCCTTGCTTCCTTCCCGTAGCTCGGATTGCAGTTGGCGTCCGGGGCGGACACGGTGACCTGTTCGCCGGGCCGGGCGGTCGCCGGCTGCACTGAATACTTCGGCGGAAAGCATGCCGGCGGAGGAACGGGGTACCCCGAGCAGGACCCGAGGGCGCCGCACACAACTGCCGATGCAAGAAGGAAGAAAACCACAAAGCCGGTCCGGCGCGCCATTTATCGATTTTCCCGTCGTCGATGAAATTGCTTCAAGGGCAATTTGCTTGCAGTTCGGCGGCAATTCCATCTCGGAAGCAAATGCAGCGTCAGCGCTTGGGCGGCTTGGGTTTCGGCGCGGGGGCAGGTGCCGGCGCGGGCGTCGGCGTAGGCGAAGACTCGGGCACAGGAGTGGCGTCTACCTTCTTGACAGGCGCCGGGGCAGGTGGCGGGCCGACCTTGCTGGGGCGCGGGCCGGGGCCGCGCATCATGGACTCCGGCGGATCCGGGAACTTGCCACCCGGGTAGAGCCGTACCACGTTCACCATGTAGTTGGCCCACTGCGGGCCGGCGATCATGTAACCGTCAAGCACCTTGTAGAACTTGCCGTTGATGGTGACGTTGCGGCCCTCGCGCGTCTGGCCCTTGGAGGTGTCGCCGAAGAACGACGCCGTTGCGAGCCCGCGCGTGTAGCCCACCACCCAGGTGGCGCCGTTGGTGTTGGACGTTCCGGTCTTGGCTGCGGTGGGCATCAGGTCCTGGACCTTCGGGTGGATGTACCAGCCGGAGCCTTGGACCAGGACGTCCTGGAGCACGGCGTTGACGCCGCGGGCCACTTCCGGTTTCACGGCGTCCCGGCAGCTTGCGCGGTCCGCGGCCAAGTGGCGGCCGTCATGTGCCACCACCGAAACCAGGGCGATCGGCTCGCAGTAGCGGCCGTCGTTGGCGAAGGTGGAGAAGGCGCTGGCCAGGTTGAGGGGGGAGACTCCGATGGCACCGAGCAGGTTGCCCAGCTGGTGCATGTTGATCTGCGCCCGGTCCAGCCCGCTGTGCAGGCCCACGGCGTCCACCATCTTCTGGATGCCGCAGAAATCGAGCTGGGCCGCGGTGGCGAAGGTGGCGGTGTTGATCGAGTTGAACAGGCCGTAGTTGATGGGCATCGGCCGGTAGTAGCCGGGATCGTTGTTCTGCAAGTCGTCGTCGGCACCCTCATTGGCGGCCTTCTGCGCCGAGCTGTAGCCGCCCAACACCCGCTGGCCGCAGCTGGACCGCCACGGGAACCCCACCGGATAGACCCGCCGCGAAGCATCCACGATCGCATTCAGCGGCTTGCCCTCGTTTAGCCACTCCGCGAAGGTGAACGGCTTCATGGTGGAACCGGGTTGGAAGCCGCCTGCTCCACTGAGGTCGTAGCCGTTGGCGTCCCGGGCATCGACATTGAAATTCAGCTGGGTATCGAACTTCCCCGGCGCAGGCAGGAACACGGTGTTCTGCGCCATCGCCAGGATCCGTCCCGTGCCCGGTTGCACGGTCACCAGGGAGGCTCCCCATTTGTCCGGGTTGGCGCCGGCCGACAGGTTCACCTGCGTCTGGGCCGCGGCCTGCAGCCGGCTGTCCAGGGTGGTGGTGATGGTCAGCCCGCCCCGGTACAGCAGCTTCTCGCGGTCATCGACGGTAGCGCCATAGGCCTTGTTGTTCAGGATCAGGTGCGCCACGTAGTCGCAGAAGTAGGGCGCCATCGCGGCCCCGGCGCAACCCTGGCGGGCCGGCGTGACCTTCAGCTTCAACGGAGTGGAGGTGGCGGCGTCGTACGCCTTCTGCCCGATCACGCCCTGGGCGAGCATCTTGGACAGGACCACGTTCCGCCGCTCCACGGCGGCCTTCGGATTCGCGATCGGGTTGTAGTAGCTGGGGCTGTTTACCAGCCCGGCCAGCAGGGCGGCCTGCGGCAGGGTGAGGTTTTTGGCCGAGGTGCTGAAGAACAGCCGGGCCGCGGCCTCGATGCCGTACGCATCCCGGTTGAAGAACACGATGTTCAGGTACCCCTCCAGCACCTGCGCCTTGCTGTACTTCTTCTCCAGTTCCAGGGCCAGCTTCATTTCGCGCAGCTTGTCCAGCAAGGTCTTCTGGTTGCCCAACACTACTTCATCGATCCGCCCGGCGGAGAGGCGCTGCTCGTTGAGCACGTTGGCCACATACTGCTGGGTGATGGTCGAGGCGCCCTGGCGGTCCCCGCCGCTAAGGTTGACCCGGAGCGCCCGGATGATGCCCTGCGGATCCACGCCGGTGTGTTCGTAGAAGCGGTTGTCTTCCACCGCCACGATTGCCTGGCGCACGTAGGGCGAGATGTTCTCCAGCTTCACCGGCACCCTGTTTTCGGCGAAGAAGGTGGCGATCAGCTTCCCGTCAGCGCTCAGCACCCTGCTGGATTGCGACGGCGGGCCCACCTGCAGCTCGGCCGGCAGCCCGTTGAAGTAGGAGACGGATCCACCGACTGCGAACCCCGTGGCCGCGATCACCGGCACCACCAGGCTGGCCGACAGGACCCCGCCGATGACGCTCAGGACTAAGTATCCGAAGACCCTGCCGAGGGTCGTCGCCACTGTGAATTTTGGACCATTCCTCATCGTCATGCCCCAGACCCAATTCCCAGCCATTGGCCTGTCAATTCCCAGCCATTGGCCTGTCCCGGATTCCTGAACCCCGGCTTAAGGCCAGACTACGCCCGGAATCCGCCAACAGGGGAGAGGGCACGGGCGGCCTGGCCATGGGAATTCGAGGGCGGCTCCGGCCGGTAAAATCATCCGGTGAACACCACGATCCCCAACGAGCCGCACAAGGCCGTACTCCTCACCGCGGTCGGCACCACTGTGGTGATCGCCGTCGGCGCCTTCATCCTTTCCTTCGCGGCCCTGACCGATCTTGCGCAGCGCTCCGGCATCGAAGCCCACCTGGCTTGGATCTGGCCCATCATCGTGGACGGCATGATCGTGGCCTCCACGGTGGCGATCGTGGCGCTGAACGGCCACAGCCGCCGGGCCATGGTCTACCCGTGGACGCTGCTCTTCTTCGGCGCGATCGTTTCCACGGCGGCCAACTCCGTCCATGCCATCCTGACCGTGGACGCGATCCGTTCCGGCATCCCGCCGGTCGTTTCCGCGCTTGTTGCCGCGATGCCGCCGGTGGTGCTCCTGGCCATCACCCACCTCACGGTGCACATGTACCAGAAGCGCGCGGAGGTCGCCGAACTGCACCGCGAGCGGGCTGCCCAGGAGCAGGCCGAGCTTGACCAGATCGAGTGGGAGCGGGCCGCGCTCGAAGAGGCTTACCTCGCCCCGGAGTACCACGCGCCGGAATATCTCGCCCTGCACGTGCCGCCCGCGCCGACGGCTGCCCCGGTGACCGCCGCAATTCCGGTGCAGGCGCCCGCACGGCGGGAGGACGACGTCGCCCCGGCCCTTTATGAGGAAATGGTCCAGGCGCTGGAGCCGGTGGATCCGGCCCCCGCGGACAGTGCCGGCGTCAGCTTCTCCGATGAGGAGCTGAGCCAGGAAGACCTGCCCGACGACGATCCCCGGCTCCGCACTCCCGTCAAGGCCTGAGGCGCGTGGGGTCAGCAGCCTGTCGGCTGATTGCTACGCCGTCTGGTTGAAGCGGACGTGGTTGCCGGACGGGTCGCGGAACGCGCAGTCCCGCGGACCCCACGGCTGGTCGATCGGTTCCTGCAGCACCTCGGCACCGGCGGAGCGGAGATGTTCGAAGGTGGCGTCGACGTTGTCGGTGCGGAACACGATCACGGGCAGCACGCCCTTGGTCAGGAGCACCTGGAGGGCGTCGCCGTCGTCCTTGGACCGGCCGGCGTGCGGCTCGGAAAGCACCAGTTCCAGGTCCGGCTGGGAGGCGCTGCCGAGAGTGACCCAGCGCTGCCCGTCGGAGCCGACGTCGTTGCGCACCTCGAGGCCGAGCGCGTCACGGTAGAAGGCGAGCGATTCGTCAAGGTCGTTGACAGTGATCTGTGAGTACTGGAGTGAAATGTTCATGCCTCAAAGCTATTGCGGCGTTCAGGCGGATGCTTCTTCAATCCTGCTCGGCTTGCGGTCCGGCTTTGTGCGCTGCCTGGCGATGCAGGAAGGCATGGCCTTCACTGCCTGGTGCTCCCGGTCGCGGTAGGCGCTGGGTGTCATGCCTACCACCTCGGTGAAGCGGGAACTGAAGGACCCCAGCGAGGTACAGCCAACCTCCATGCAGGCGTCGGTGACACTGCTGCCGGCACGCAGCAGGGCCATGGCCCGCTCGATCCGCCGGGTCATGAGGTAGTTGTAGGGCGTCTCCCCGTAGGCGGCCTTGAACTGGCGCGAGAAATGCGCCGGCGACATGAGCGCACCGCTGGCCATCGTGGGCACATCCAGCGGACGGGCGTACTCGCGGTCGATCAGGTCCCGCGCCCGGCGCAAGAAGGCCAGGTTGGCCAGTTCCTGGGGAGTCATGCGGCCAGTTTAGTGCCCAAGCTGTCGTCTGTAGCTGACACGCGTACATTCTGGTTCTTGAGTCACCGCTTGGTCCTGCGATTAGGCGCAAGGCGGCGCTAGGCTCGCTCTCAGAGGCGGGACGGGCTCGCCGCTAGCCAAGGGATTGAACCCATGACACAACAGACTGGAACCAAACCGACGTCAACGACGGGCGCTCCTGCGCACCCGCGATCGTATCTGAGACCTACACGGTTGCTCTCCCAAAGCGAGCCGGCAAAGCTGCACCCATCGGTCCTGGCCGAGGCCGAGCGCCGGGCCGCAAGCATTCAGCTTCGAGTCGCGGATGCAATCACGGCCTTCGCCGGATCGATGAACTTCGTCTACTTGCATGTGTTGCTTTTCGCTGTATGGATGCTCGTGTTCGAGCAAAGCCCGTGGCCGACGTTGACGCTGATCGTCTCGCTCGAAGCGATCTTTCTCTCGACCTTCGTCATGATCGGACAGAACCGTCAAGCGGCTTTCCAACAGGTGAAGGCAGACCATGATTACAACGCCCAGGAGCAACTGCTCGAGGAGAATACTGAGCTGACGCGTGCGATTCACAAGCTCACCGCCCAGATCCACGAGCGGATCCTCGCGGACGTCACCGCATCTACTCGGGAGGCGGCTGCCGCTGTTAAGCCGCAGCAGGATGGCCCGGCGGGTCACTAGACCAGATGAGCTGTGAAAAAAGGGACGAACGTCAAGGTTTTGCCGTTGCCTAGGAAGAGGCTCGAAGAGCCGAACTGGACCGTCGGAGCAGGCAACTGTAATTTGCCCGAATCGGAAGTCGTACCCCTTGGGCACGGGCGTCACTTACGGCCCATTCCGCCGGGCAAAATGGGCCGTAAGTGACGCCGCGTCGGGAAAGTCAGCCCACCAGCGCGCGCGTGTGGTCGTTGAGGAACACTCCGCGGGGATCGAATTCCCGGCGGACCTGGATGAAGGTATCAAGCTCGGGGTAGAGCCTTTCCAGGCGGCTGCGGCTCATGAAGTGGATCTTGCCCCAGTGTGCGCGGGGCTCGAACTCCTGCAGCAGGGCGTCGGCGTCACGGAAGAACGGCCAGTAGTCCGTTCCGGGTTCGGTGGTGAGGGTGATGACCGTGGTGTCCCGGCCCTGGAACTGCGACAGGTAGCCCTCGTCCGCCTTCACCCACCGCACCTCCACCGGGTACTGCTGGTCCGGGTGCTTGGTGCGGATGAGATCCTGGATGGCCTCCGTGGCCGCCAGCCCGTGCCCGGTCGGGACGAAGTATTCCAGCTCGTGGAACGGCGTGGTGAAGCCGCCCGGATAGATCCTGTAGGAACGGTCCAGGCGCTTGCCTTCGACGCCGGAAATGCCGCTTTCGTCCTTGAGTTCGACGACGTTGTACCGCTTGGTGTAGCTCCGGTTGCTCATGCGCTCGCCGGGAGCGCCGGGCAGATCGAGGAGTTCCGCGGAGCCTTCGCCGGGGCACCACAGGAAGGAGTAGTGCCGGTTGCCGGCGATGTCCGCATCCCAGCCGGCCACGGTCTCGGCCCAATCGGGGTAGGTGATTTCCTCCTGCAGGTAGTAGGCCTCCTCGACGGCGAGCTCCACCTCCAGGAAGATGCCCAGTGTCCCGAGAGCAACCTGCGCTGCCCTGAGTTCGCGGAGCTGGCCTTCGCCGATTTCGACGATCTCGCCGTGGCCGTCGATCAGCCTTACCGAGCGCAGCGCCGAGGAGAAGCTGCCCAGCCCTATCCCCGAGCCGTGGGTGCTGGTGGACAAGGCGCCTGCGATCTGCTGCTTGTCGATGTCGCCCTGGTTGGCCAGTGCAAGGCCCTGTTCCCAGAGCGGATCGCCGAAGGCGTTGATCGTGGTCCCGGCCAGGGCCCGCACACGCCGGTTTTCGCGGTCGGTCCCGGTGATTCCCGCCATGGCCGCCATGTCCAGCAGCACCCCGCCCGTCTGGACCAGCGGGGAGGAGGAGTGCCCCGAGCCCACGGCACGGACCGGCAGCCCTTCCTTGATGGCGAAGCGCACTGCGGCCAGGGCCTCTTGTTCGTTGCCCGGCCGCACGGTGAAGGCTGGTGTGGCGTGCTGGTTCCCTCCCCAGTTGCTCCAGGGCACGTCCGTGCCGAACGGGACCGGCGGGAAGGCCGCGTCTGCCAGGGGTCCGCGGGTGGGCGCGTTGCTCATTTCAGGCTCCGATCTTCGGGTCAGGGCTCAGACGCCGTGGTTGATCATGACGTGCTTGGTCCGGGAGTAGTCGTCCAGGGCGTAGAGGGAGAGGTCCCTGCCGTAGCCCGATCCCTTGAACCCGCCCCACGGCACCTCGTTGGCCAGGACCAGGTGGGCGTTCACCCACACGGTACCGAAGTCCAGCTGCTTGGGAACGCTGAGGGACAGGGCCGAATCCCGGGTCCACACCGAGGCCGAGAGGCCGTAGGGGGTTTCGTTGGCCCGCTTCACCGCTTCCTCGGTGGAGGCGAAGGTTTCCACCGTCACCACGGGGCCGAAGATCTCGTGGCTGGCGATCGGGGCGCCCGCCGGAACATCGGCGATCACCGTCGGCTC
Organism: Arthrobacter sp. TE26545; assembly: GCF_056279005.1. The sequence goes on along the minus strand of NZ_JBWBQM010000001.1, from coordinate 3,344,342 downwards.
GATGAAGTAGCCCGGGCCCTCCAGCGCCGAGCCTCCGACGGCGGTCCGCAGCCCGGCTGCCTTCGCGGCGGCCAATGCCTCCTTGACCCGCTCGAAATGCTGGCGGGAGATCATCGGTCCGATTTCGACGTCGTCCCCGGCGTCCGGGGCGCCGACCACCAGGCTTGCCACCTCCTGGACGAGGAGCCGGGTGAACTCCTCAGCCACCGATTCGTGCACCAGTACCCGGCACGCGGCCCCGCAGTCCTGGCCGGCGTTCCAGTAGCCGGCGTTGCGCACGCCGGCCGCTGCCGCGGCGAGGTCCGCATCGGGGAAGACCACCACGGGTGCCTTGCCGCCGAGCTCCAGGTGGACCCGTTTGACGGAACGGGCCGCGGTGGCGGCCACGGCCTGTCCGCTTGCCACGCTTCCCGTCAGCGCCACCAAGGCGATGTCCGGGTGCTCGGACAGGCGCTGGCCGACGGTGCGGCCCTGGCCCGTGACGACGTTGAAGATGCCGTCCGGGATGTGCCCGGCCACCAGTTCGGCGAGCTTCAGCGTGGAGAGCGGAGTCTGCTCCGACGGCTTCAGGACCACGCTGTTGCCCGCGGCAAGGATGGGCGCGATCTTCCAGGCGGCCATGAGCAGCGGGTAGTTCCACGGCGTGATCACACCCACCACGCCCACCGGTTCGCGCAGGATCACCGAGGTGTGCCCGCCGGCGTAGTCACCGCCAGCCAACGAGGTCAGGGTGCGGCAGGCGCCGGCCATGAAGCGGAAGGTGTCGATGGTGCTGGACACGTCGTCCTCGGCGACGCTGCGGGGCTTGCCGGTGTTGGCAGCCTCGAGGTGTTCAAGCTCGGCGCGGTTGGCCTCGAGGATGTCGGCGATGCGGTGCAGCACTTCGGATCGCTCCCGCGGCGTGGCGGCGCCCCACGAAACCTGGGCGGCGACGGCGGCCTCCACCGCGGCATCGACGTCTGCGGCGGTGCCGGCGGGAACCGAAGCCAGCACGGCTTCGGTGGCCGGGTTGACGACGTCGAGCAGCTCAGGCGAGGAGCCCGGCACGAAGGCTCCGTTGATGAAATGTCCCACGGGTGGCAGCCCGGCAGGGGCTCCCTGGCTTGCGGGACGCCGGACGGCGAAGGACGCGGTGCCCGGCCGGGCGGTGTCGGTGGTAGTCATGGGAGTGGTTCCAATCTGGGTTCTGGAGGGTCTTTGCGGTGTGGCAGGCTGTCAGGCCGGATCGCCCACGAGCTTCTTTGGCGGGGCGGGCGCGGTCTCCGCCCTTTTGCGGGGTTTCTGGGATACCCGGGCAACGTAGTAGTACAGGGGTGCTACAACCGCCAGGCCGACGATCCAGGAGAGATCCACTCCGCCCATCGCCGCGGCCAGGGGGCCGGTGTAGACCGCCGTCGCCGAGAACGGGAGCTGGATGAGGGCTCCGGCGAGGTAGCAGCCGATCGCGGCCCAGTTGAACCTGCCGTACACGCCGCCGTCGCGCCGGAAGAAGTCCTCAACCCGGTAGTCGCCGTGCCGCAGGAGGTAGTAGTCCACCAGGTTGATGGCCGTCCAGGGAACCAGCACGTACATCAGGAAGGACAGGAAGTTCGTGTAGAAGAGGATGAAGTTGTCCCGGGCGAACAGGGCCACGGACACCGCGAGGGCGAAGAGGAGGATGGCGGCGACCGTGCGGGTCTTGGCCTTGGGCATCCAGTCCGGCTTGAAGGTCTGGCCGACAGTGAGGCTGCACAGCACGCCGCAGTAGAGGTTCATGGCGTTCGAGGCGGCCACACCGAGGCAGAAGATGCCGATGATCACCACGGTGAGCGGCTGGAGCTGGATTCCGAGATCGCCCACGATGTCCATGCTCGAAGGATCGCTGGAGAGGGCAAGCGCTACGCTTCCGACGACGGCGCCCAGCACCATGGGGAAGAGCGTTCCCAGCACGCAGCCGGAGTACGAGGCCCAGAAGGCGCTCCGGGAGCCGGTGCCTTGGGGAAGGTAGCGGGAGTAGTCGGAGACGTACGGGGCATACGCCAGCTGCCACAATGCGGAGACGGAAATCGTCCCCATGAAGCCGACCCAGTTGAAGTCGCCCTGCTCGAGGAAGCCAACGGGAAGCCCCTGGACCACAAGGATCCAGATGAACGCCAGCACCAGGGCCAGGCCGGCCACGATGCTGAGGAACTTCGCGTACGCGTGGATGATCCGGTAGCCGAAAATGGTGGCGATGACGCTGACGACGCCGATGATCACGATGCCGGCATCGACGCTGATGCCGGGGTTGACCGCCGCCATTGCCTCGCCGCCGAACACCAGGTTGGCGGCGAAGAAGCCGGCGTACATGATGACCACGATGAGCACGATCAACAGTGCACCGAAGGAGCCGAACTGGCCGCGGGTCTGGATCATCTGTGCGACGCCGAGCTGCGGACCTTGGGCGGAGTGCAGGGCCATGAAGACGGCCCCGATGAGGTTGCCGACGACGATGCCCACGAGTGCGGAGACGATATCGAGCCCGAAGACCGTGGTTGCGAGCCCGCCTGTCACGATCGTCATGATCATGATGTTGGACCCGAACCAGATGGTGAAGAGGTCACGTGCCTTGCCGTGCCGCTCGTTCATCGGGATCGGCTGGATGGTCTTGTCCTCCAGCCGGGGAACCTCGTTGACGCCGGAGTTGCTACTCACGGTATTCATGATGCGCTCCGCGCGGCCAGGGAGAGAACCTCGCCGGCTCCGCGGTTGCCCTTCACCATCAGTCCGAGGAGGTCGAACACGAGGGTTGCCGCCGCCACGGAGGTGATGTCCGCGTGGTCGTAGGCCGGGGCGACCTCGACGACGTCGGCGCCCACGATGTTGATGCCCTCCAGTCCGCGGAGCAGGGCGAGCAGTTCGCGCGAATGCAGGCCGCCCATCTCCGGGGTGCCGGTGCCGGGCGCGTAGGACGGATCGAGGACGTCGATGTCGATCGAAACGTACACGGGGGTGTCGCCCAGGCGTTCCCTGACCTGCTCGACGGCGGCGGGCACGCCCAGGGTGTCCAGGTCGGAGCAGCGGATGATCTGGAAGCCGAACTCGTGGTCCCTCAGGAAATCGTTCCGGTCGTAGACGGGGCCGCGGATGCCCACGTGCATCGAGCGGTCCTGGACGAGCAGGCCTTCTTCGAAGGCGCGGCGGAAGATGGTGCCGTGCGTGACGGGCTGGTCGAAGTAGGTGTCCCAGGTGTCCAGGTGGGCATCGAAATGCAGCAGCGCCACCGGTCCGTGCACGGTGTTCAGCGCCCGCAGCATGGGCAGGGCGATGGTGTGGTCGCCGCCGATGGCGATGAGCCGCTTTCCTTCACCGAGAAGGGGCAGGGCCTGCTCCTCGATTTCACGGACGGCCCGGGCGATGTCGTAGGGCGTGCAGACGATGTCCCCGGCATCGACTACCTGGACTTCCCGCACGGGTTCGACGTCGAGCTCCACGTGGTAGCCGGGGCGCAGCAGCCGCGACGCTTCGCGGACCGCCGCGGGACCGAAGCGGGCGCCGGGACGGAAGGAGGTGCCGCCGTCGAACGGGACGCCGACCACGGCGATGTCGTAGTCCGGGACGCGGTCGATCTGCGGGAGCCGGGCGAAGGTGCCCAGTCCCGCGAAGCGTGGAACCTTGGTGGCATCGACGGGGCCGACGGGCTGGTGGACAGTCATGGGGGAATCCTTCACGTTTGCGCTGGTTCCTGCTGCCTCTGCAGGTTCTTCAATCATTGGTGATGTGCGTCACGCAGCATATCTATCGATTGACTACAAATAGCGGGGACGCCTATACCTTTGTCTAAGAAGCCCGGAATTCCGGCCGACACCCGGCGTTCGGACGGCCTGCAGGCCGGCGGCAGATAAGGGAACGTGGTCAACAATGGCGATTACAGTGGCGGAGCTGCTTGCGGAGCCCCAGCTTGGACTGCGGCTCCTGGCAGGTTCCGAAGGCATCGGAAACCGCATCACCTGGGCGCACACCTCGGACCTCCCGCGGCTGTGGGAATGGACCACCGGCGGCGAGATCATGATGACGAACGGGCTGTCCATTCCGTCCGACGCCGAAGGGCAGGTGGAACTGGTCCAGGAACTGGTCAAGGCGGGAGCCAGCGGGCTGGCGGTGGGCGAGAAGATGCATGCGCCCGAGCTCCTTCCCGAACTCATCGACGCCTGCAATTCCCTGCCGCTTCCGCTGATCAACATTCCCTACCCCTTGCCGTTCATCGCCATTGCCCGGACGGTCGCCGAGGCCTCCTTGATCGAGGAGTCACGCCGGCTGCGGCAGACGGCCAGGATCTACGACCTGCTGCGCCTGTCCGGTGCCGAGGACAACGGACGGAGCCTGCTCCAGGGCCTTGCCGCGGAACTCGATTCGAAGCTTTTCGTGGTCGACCGGCGGTGCCTGGACCCGTGGCATCCCGGGTGGGACGGGCTGCCGGCCGGGCTGTCCGCCTGGCTTGCCCAGTGGGTGGGGACGTCATCAACGGCGACGGTCAAGGGCTTCCGATGGCTGCGCTTCGGTGAGCAGCACGTCCTGATGATGGACATTCCCACCCACGTGAACGCCCTGCTGGTAGTGCTGCCCGACTCCGAGCAGCGTCCCGACGCGGTGGTCCTGCTCCACGCCGCCACGGTGCTTGGCCTGGAGCTGTCACGGACGGTGCTGGCGCTCGAAGGCCAGCGCAGGCTGGGGTCCGAGTTCCTCCTGCAGGCGTTTGAGGGACGCTACGGCGTGGCCGAACTCGAGAGCCGGCTGGGCGAGTTCGGCATCCCGGCGCAGGACTTCGTGGTGGTGTCCATGTCCGGAGAGGGCGATGACCTGGCCAACGTCCACGTGGACCTTTGGGGCCACGGCTTCCCGTCGGCCTGCCTGAACCGGGCCAACCGCCTGCATCTGCTGGTGTCGAATGAATGCTCCCAAGAGCTGATGCGCCACGTGGTCAGCGAGCACGTCCGGATCGGGGTGAGTTCCCCGGCGTCGCCGTCGGGGATCCAGACGGCCCTGCAGGAGTCTTTGTGGTCGCTCGGGACGGCAGCCAGCAGCGGCAGCCAGCTGGTGCGGTACCCGGAAGGCCCGGCCTGGCTGGGACTGACACGCCATGAGGAGGGCGCAGCGCTGGTCCGGCACCTGCTGGGCCCGGTCATCGACTACGAGCGGGGCCGCGAACCGGACCTCATGCACACCCTCAAGGTCTTCCTCGACACGCAGCGGTCCTGGCAGAAGACGGCGGCCCTCCTGTTTACCCACCGGCAGACGGTGATCTACCGCATCCGCAAGATCGGCGAGCTGACGGGGCTGGACATGGGTGAAACGTCCACGCTCGCCCAGCTGTGGTTCGCCCTGCAGATCCACGAGGCCATGGAGCTTCCGGGCCCGGCAAACGCGGGGTCACCTGGGAGCGAAATTCGGCTGCAACATGGGCTGTAGCTGACCCGGCGTCGGGACGGCGCCTACAGTGTTCAGACAGAGTCCCTTCAGACAGAGCCCCTTTCGAAGGAGATCCCGATGAGAATTGCTGTCACTGGTGGAAGCGGAAAACTTGGCAGGAGCGTGGTCCGGAGGCTGGTTGCGGACGGCCACGAGGTGTTGAACCTGGACCGGGAAGGGCGGAAGGGACCCGGGTACGTCAACGTGGACCTGCGCAGCTACGGCCAGGTCCTCGATGTCATCCTTGGCCTGGATGACCGGCACAACGGATTCGACGCGGTGGTCCACCTGGCCGCCATCCCCGCCCCAGGGCTGGCGCCGGATGCCGCCACCTTCGAGAACAACATGCTCTCCAGCTATAACGTCTTCCAGGCTGCCCGGCGGGCCGGGATCAAGAAGATTGTCTATGCCTCCAGCGAAACCGTCCTTGGCCTGCCGTTTGACATCGATCCCCCGTACATCCCGGTGGACGAGGAGTACCCGGCCCGGCCCGAGAGCACCTACTCGCTGGTCAAGCACCTTGAAGAGCAGATGGCCATCCAGCTCACCCGCTGGGATCCGGCATTGAGCATCGTGGCCCTGCGCTTCTCCAACGTGATGGATCCCGAGGATTACGAGGACTTCCGGTCCTTCGACGCCGATGCCACGCGCCGGAAATGGAACCTGTGGGGGTACATCGACGCCCGGGACGGCGCCCAGGCGGTCGCCCGCGCACTGGAAAACGGCCAGCCGGGATTCGAAACCTTCATCATCGCGGCCTCAGACACGGTCATGGAAAGATCCAGCGCCGACCTGGCTGCCGAAGTGTTTCCCGGCGTCGAGGTAATCAAGGAACTGGGCCGCCACGAAACCCTGCTGTCCATCGGCAAGGCCCGCAGGCTGCTGGGCTTCGGACCCGAGCACAGCTGGCGCGACTATCACTCGAACCTGACCACGCCCACCGAAGACTGAAACGAACTGAGGAGCAGCATGGAATACCGCACACTGGGCAACAGCGGTGCTGTCGTGTCCAATTACGCGCTGGGAACCATGACTTTCGGGGCCGAAGCGAGCGAAGAGACTTCCCACCACATCCTGGACGACTACCTCGACGCCGGCGGCAACTTCCTGGACACCGCCGATGTCTACAGCCAGGGTGCGTCCGAGGAAATCATCGGCCGCTGGTTGGGCAGCCGGAGCGGCGCGCGGGATCGGGTGGTGCTCGCCACCAAGGGACGTTTTCCGATGGGAAAAGGCCCCAATGATCTTGGCACGTCGCGCCGGCATTTGGGCAAGGCACTGGACGACTCGCTGCGCCGCCTCGGTGTTGAGCAGATCGACCTGTACCAGATGCACGCCTGGGACCCCATTACCCCGCTGGAGGAGACCCTGCGCTTCCTGCACGACTCCGTCTGCAACGGAAAGATCGCCTACTACGGCTTTTCCAATTTCCTCGGCTGGCAACTGACGAAGGCCTTCCACCTGGCGAGGGCACACGGCTGGAATCTTCCGGTCACCCTGCAGCCTCAGTACAACCTGCTGGTGCGGGGCATTGAACTGGAGATTGTTCCAGCGGCGCTCGACGCCGGCATCGGCCTCCTGCCGTGGTCGCCACTGGGCGGTGGCTGGCTTTCGGGCAAGTACCGGCGCGATGTGGACCCGATCGGGGCCACCCGACTGGGGGAGAACCCGAAGCGGGGCATGGAGGCTTGGGAAGCCCGGAACGCGGACGAACACACCTGGCGGGTTCTCGACGCGGTCGAGGCGACTGCATCCTTGCACTCCGTCAGCCAGTCACAGGTTGCCCTCGCATGGCTGGCTGGCAGGCCGGCTGTGACATCCGTGATCCTGGGCGCACGGACACGCGATCAGCTGGCGGACAATCTGGCGGCGGCGGATCTTGAGCTGACAACCGAGGACATCGAGCGGCTGAACGGGGCGAGCAACCCGAGGCTCGGGGTGTATCCGTACGGACCGCACGCGCAGGAACAACGCAGCCGCAAGATCGCGGGCGGCCGCTGAAGGCCGGGCCGTAGGACGCCCTCGAACGGGTTCCGGGAGCTTCCGACGGCGGTGCTGCCGCCGCCGGAAGCAGTGAAACCTCGGAAGCTGCAAGGGCCTGGTGCTGCCCGGCCCTTTGCAGATCAGCTCAGCCCAGCCGCGGAGTCCGCGGCGGGGCGGTCCGCCGGGAGCCGGTCGCCTCGAACGCGGCCGCCAGGGCCAGCAAGGCGGTGTCGTCGTAGGCGCGGCCGGCGAAAGTCAGGCCCACCGGCATGCCGGTATCGGACATCGTTCCCATCGGCACGGTAACCGTGGGGATGCCCAGGTGCCGGGGGACCAGGTTGCCGTTGGCCACCCACACGCCGTTGCGCCAGCCGAGGTCCGCGGACGCCGGGTTCACGTCCATGTCCGCCGGCCCGACGTCGGCCGAGGCCGGGAAGACCACGGCGTCCAGGCCAAGCCCGTCCATCCATTCCTCGAGGTCCAGCTTGCGGGTCAGCTCCAGTCCACGGACCCCGGCCGCCAGTTCCGGAATGTCCGTCATGGGCCGCCCCGGATTGGAGCGGATGTGGACGGGGTACTCCGCGATGTCGTCGTCGAAGCCGGTGTAGCGGTCCGGCAGGGCACCGTCCGGGTGCGGGAAGATCGCCGCGCCGTCGACCTGCGCCAGCGAATGCAGTGCCGGGTCGCCGTTGGCGGCCAGGAAGTCATCCCAGGACCAGGCGGAGAGGTCCACGATTTCGTGGTGCAGGTATTCCGGGCTGACCAGGCCGCGGCTGGCGATGGTGGGCACGCCGGGCCGGTCGCCCTCGTAGTTGCTCACCACGGGGAAGTCCACCAGCACCACCTCGGCGCCGGCGGCTTCCAGGTCGCGGCGGGCCGCTTCCCACAGCTCGATCACCGAGGCGCGGGTTTCGATGCGTTGCCCGGTCAGTCCGCCGATTCCCGGCTTCTCGCTGGTTCCGGCCTCGGCGTCGGCGTTCACATACATGCGTGGCACCCCGAAACGCTTGCCCCGCAAAGCCGCCCGGCCGCCGTCGGGATCCGCCGGAGCGAGAGCCGGGTACGATTCCGGCCGTACCTCGGAGGCCTTCGGGATTTCCACCCAGGGCTGCGCGCGCCAGAAATCGCCGCGCGTCTCGGCGTCGTCCGCCACGATCACATCCAGCAGTTCCAGCAGGTCCGCCATCGTACGGGTGTGCGGCACCACCACGTCCATGGTGGGGACCAGCGGCCAGTTGCCGCGCACGGAAATGACGCCGCGGGAGGGCGTATACGCGCACAAAGCATTGTTCGACGCCGGTGCGCGGCCGCTTGACCAGGTCTCCTCGCCCAAACCGAAGGCCGCGAAGCTGGCCGCCGTCGCGGTGCCGGAACCGTTGGATGAACCGGAGCCGAAGGCCGCCGTCAGGAAGTCCGCGTTGTACGGGCTCTCGGCCCGGCCGTAGACGCCGCGCTGCATGCCGCCGTTGGCCATGGGCGGCATGTTGGTCAGACCGATCAGCACCGCGCCGGCGTCGTGCAGGCGTTCGATGGTGAAGGCGTCCCGCTGGGCCACGAGGTCCTTGAACGCCGGCGAACCGGCGGCCGCGGTGAGGCCCTTGGCCAGGTACGAGTCCTTCGCGGTGTAGGGGATGCCGTCCAGCGGGCCCCGTACTTCGCCTCGTGCGCGGCGTTCGTCGGAGGCGATGGCGTCGGCGCGGGCCTCGGGGTTCATGACCACCATGGCGTTCAGCTTGATGCCGTTGCGGTCGTAGGCCTCGATGCGCGCCAGGTACGCCTCAAGGAGCTGCACCGAAGTGGTTTCGCCGGACTCCAGCGCCGCGCGCAGCTTCGCGATGGAGGCTTCGACGACGTCGAAGAGCGCCATTACGCTGCGCTCCCGTTAGTTGCGCTCCCGCCAGCTGCGGGGAGCTTGGGCTGCTGCTGGGTGATGCAGTGGATGCCGCCGCCGCGGGCCAGGATGGGGCGGGCGTCCACGGTGACCACGCGGCGGCCCGGGTAGGCCTCGGCCAGGATCTCGGCGGCAAGGGCGTCGGCGCGTTCTTCGCCGAAGCCGCAGGCGATGACGCCGCCGTTGACCACCAGGTGGTTGACGTAGCTCCAGTCCACGAAGCCTTCCTCGTCGCGCAGGGTCTCCGGCGCGGGCAGCTGGACGATCTCGAAGGGCTTGCCCGCGGCGTCCGTCTGGGTCTCCAGGAAGGCGTGCAGGCTGCGGCTGACCTCGAAGTCCGGGTGCTCCGGGTTGCTCTGGGAATGCAGCAGGATGCGCCCGGGCGTGGGCAGGGTGGCCACCATGTCGATGTGGCCGCGGGTGCCCAGGTCCTCGTAGTCGCGGGTAAGGCCGCGCGGCACCCAGATCACCTTGCTGGCGCCGATGGTGCGGGCCAGTTCGGCCTCCACCCCGGGCCTTGTCCGCGTGCGGGTTCCGGCCCGGATCCAGCTGCACGGTTTCGGTGACCAGCACGGTGCCTTCGCCGTCCACGTGGATGGCGCCGCCCTCGTTGACCAGCAAGGAACTGACCAGTTCGGCGCCGGACTGCTCCGCCACGAAGCGGGCCATTCCGGCGCTCTTCTCCCACTCGGCCCACTTCGGGGCGCCCCAGCCGTTGAAGACCCAGTCGACGGCGCCGAGCACGCCGGGACGCTCGTCGTCGAGCACAAAGGTGGGTCCGACGTCGCGCATCCAGAATTCGTCGAGGGGCGCCTCAAGCAGTTCGATTCCGTTGTCGAGCATGCGGGCGGCACGCCCGCGCTCGCCGGGGTCCACCACCATGGTGACCGGCTCGAATTCGGCGACGGCGTGGGCGACGGCGGTCCAGGCGGCGTACGCTTCCTCGGCCGAGGCGGCGTCATCGCCGAGCGTCAGGCCGGTGCGTGGGAACGCCATCCAGGTGCGTTCGTGGGGTGCGGTTTCGGCCGGCATTTTCCAAGCCATGAAGACTCCTCTGTGCTGCAAGCTTCTGTACTGCAAGCTCGTTGATTGCGAAGCTTGTTGATCATGCGATCAATAATGTTGAAAAGCTACTTTAGACTGTTCTGTGATGTCAAGCACCACGCAGAAGCGCGCTACCCGGAAGTCCCCCGCCGAGCGCGCCGCCGAAATCACCGAAGCCGCCCGCGCAATCGCCCTTGAGCAGGGGCTTTCCGCGATCACGCTGCGCAACGTCGCGTCCCATGTGGGGGTGGCCTCGGGCCTTGTGGCGCATTACCAGCCGAACGTGGATGCCCTGGTGGCGGGCACCTTCACGGCAATCGTCGCGGCCGAAACCGAGGAGGTGGCGGGCATGCTCGCGGCCCTTCCCGGACCCGTGGAGCGCCTGGCCTTGCTGCTGGACACCCTCATGGACGGCAGCCGGCTCGATGTCACCGCCGTCTGGGTGGAGGCCTGGACCCTGGGCCGCAGAAACGAGGCCCTTGCCGCGTGCGTCCGTGAGCAGATGGACGCGTGGCAGGCCGTGCTGCAGGCGGTGGTGGAGGACGGCGTTGCCGGCGGCCACTTCGAAACCGACGATCCCGCATCGCTCGCCTGGCAGATCCTCGGCATGATCGACGGACTCACCGCCCAGTCCCTGGTGCGCTGGGGTGGCGTCAGTGACCGCGGCACGCACCTGGCCCGCGCCGTCGAAGGCATGGTGGGCGCCGCCCGGGGTTCGCTGCGGGCATCAGCCCGTTGAGTGCTCAGCCGGCCAGCTGCACGCTCGCGCCGTCGAACCAGCGGTGCACCGGTCCGGCGTCGGGATCGCGGACGACGGCGTCCAGCAGTTCCGTTGCCGCCGCACCGTATTCGCGCGGAGCCAGGTCGATGGAGCTGATGAGCGGATTGCCGGTCTCCAGGGCCGCGGCGCCGGCGAAGGACGCGAGGTCCAGGTCCTTGCCCACGGTGAGGCCGCGGCTTTCGAGCACGATCTGGCTTTGCGCGGCATGGCCCTGCGCGCCGCACACCAGGGCATCCGCATGCCCGGCATCCACGGCCGAGGCGATCGCGGACACCAGATCGCGGGGCGTCGCGTTGGCCTCCACCTCATGGACCCGCGGCTGGATGCCGTTGCGCAGGCACCACTCCAGGTAGGTGTTCAGGGTGTCCACTGCCCAGGAGGAGGAAATGGCGTCGTCGACGGCGAGCAGCGCCGGGCATGTCCGGCCGCGGCTGAGCAGGTAGTCCAGGATCTTGGTCTGAAGTTCGGCGTGATGGGCCTCGAGGGTGCCAAGGACCCGCTCTTGGCCCGGGCCGGTGTAGCGGCCGACCGAGACGGTGGGGATGCCGTCATCGAGCAGGGCTGCGACCAGGGGTTCGCCGGGGGAGGGGTCGATCGCGATCACGCCGTCCACGTGGAAGGCCCGCTGCGGGGTGAGGCCGCGTGCGAAGAGGGTTACGTCGTAGTCGGCGGCGGCCGCTCCCTCCGTGACCCCGAAAGCGAAGTCCATGTAGAAGGCCAGGCTGCGGGCGATGGGCGGGATGTACAGGCCGATGGTCCCGACGCGGCTGACCCGCAGGCTGCGGGCCGCGCGGTTGGCCACATAGCCCAGGCGGTCAGCCGTTTCACGGATCAAGGCGCGCTTTTCCTCGGAGATCCGGCCGCTTCCGCCCAAGGCGCTGGAGACGGTGGTCTTCGAGAGCCCCAGCTCGCGCGCAATGTCCATGATGGTTGCCCGGGTTCTCGCCATGCCCTCATCCTAAGGGCGCCCGGAGCCTCCTCGCCGCCCCTTGCCGTTCCCGCCTGGCGATGCCGCGGCCTCTTGACAATGCCCCTGTGACGTCTCACACTCTTATTTGCGGGAACGTTCCCGCAAACCGTAAAGCATCGCAAATCTCCCTCAACACCAGACCTGTCCGCATCCGGCCAACGACGCCCCGGAAGAATGGAATTCCCCAATGTCCCTGTCCGCCCCAGCCCCGGACTCCTTGAACCCGGGCGGCCGCAAGAGCAGCCCGGAACACCGCGCCCGGCTCCGGCGCGCGATTTTCGCGGTCGACCTGTTCATCCTGCTCGCCCCGCCCGTGCACTGGCTCTTCAGCGGCGGCCAGTCCGCCTTCTGGTATTTCCTGGTGGCCAATGCCGTGGTGACCCTTTCCCTCTTCGCCCTCTGGGCAAGCAGCAGCGACGAGGGGGAGACGGCATGAACATGATGATCGGCTACGGCGCCATCCTCGCTTTCACTGTGCTTGTTGTGGTGGTCATGAACCGCGCCCGCCGCGGCGACGCCACCATGAGCGAATACGCCACCGGCGGGCGCTCCTTCAGTTCCTGGTTCGGCACCATGGCTTTCCTCAACACCTGGCTTGCCGGCACCGTATTCGTGGCCTTCGCCGGGCTGACCGCCAGCGGTGGGGTGATCGGCATGTACTCCCTGTCCTACTCCCTGCTCAGCGTGGTGCTGATGTTCTTCCTCGGCACCCCGGTGAACAAGTGGGGCCGCACCTATGACCTCCGCACCCAGGCAGACCTGCTGGGCCTGCGCTACAACTCCCGCTCGGTGCGGGTCATCGCCGCAATCATCGGCGTGCTGGCCTCCGTTCCGTGGGTTGTGCTCGGCATGCAGTCCCTCGGCCTGGTCTTCTCCACGCTTTCCTTCGGGCAGGTTTCCCCATACCTGGCCGTGGTGATCGGTGTCCTGTTCATCGCCGCCCGGCAGATCTGGACGGTCAAGCTCGGGACCCGCGGCCTGATCATCAGCGACATGGTCCAGGGCCTCTTCGCCTACGGCATCGGTTTCCTGGTGATCCTGGGCATGCTGGTGTGGCTCGTGAACAACGGCCACGGTTTCGGCGCCATGGCACCGGCACTGCTGGAACTGCCCGGCCTCGGCAGCCCCGCCGGCCCGTTCTACCTGTTTTCCCTGATGTTCACCGGCATGATGGGCGCCTGGTGCTGGCCGGACCTGTTCGTGCGCATGTTCAGCGTCCGCACCCCTCGCACGGTGAAGAAGTCCGCTGTGCAGGCCGCGCCGCTGCTGTTCATCTTCTCCGCCGCGCTCACCACCGTGTCCTTGCTCGCCTCCAGCGTCCCCGGAGTGTCCGAGGCACCCGACACTGTCTGGTTCATCATGGCCGGCATCGGCGGCGTGGGCCTGGTGGCCGTGGCCGGCGTGTGCGTGGTGGCCGCAACCATGGGCAACGTGGGCGCCAACCTCCAGGCCCTCGGCACCCAGATCGCCAACGACATCGTCGGCGCCCGCAGCCACGAGCGCGTCGAGTCGGCGAAGGGTGCCAAGATCGCCGTCGCCGCCGTCACCCTGGTGTCCGCCGCGGTGGCCCTGTTCACCGCCAACCAGGTGTCCGGTCTGATCGCCATCGCCCTCGTCTCCTACCAGGCCATCTGCCAGCTCGCCCCCACCCTGCTGCTGGGCATTTTCTGGCGCCGTGGCACAGCCGCCGCCGCGAACGCCGCCATGGTCTCCGGCATCCTGGTGGCCGCGGTGCTGGAACTGATGTACCCCAGCCCGCTGTCCATTCCGTGGCTGGGCGGCCTCACCTCCGGCGTGGCCGGGCTGATCGTGAACCTCGCCGTGTACCTGGCGGTTTCGTGGCTGTTGCCCGCGACGGCGGTGGAGCAGCAACGCGTCGACGCCCTGTTCGATGACCTCAAGAGCAAAGCCCCCGTCAGCCAAGGAGCAGCCTCGTGACAAACTACGCGGACGTCCTCGTCCTCGCCGCCCGCATCCACACCCTCGACCCTGAAACCACTGACCCCGAGAACATCGACCCGGCTACGCCCGCCCCCACCGCCGTCGCAGTCAAGGACGGCCGGATCGCCGCCGTCGGGAGCCTCCCCGAACTGGAGGCGCATCGCGGCCCGGCAACCACCGTGCTGGACTTCGGAGATGCCACGATCGTGCCCGGCCTGAACGACAGCCACACCCATGTGGTCTACGGCCTCGAGCTGGCCCGCGGCGTGCAGCTGACGGACCTCGGCCCGCTTGGCGAGGTGCAGCGGATCGTGGGCGAGGCCGCGCGCAATGCCAAGCCCGGGGAGTGGGTGACCGGCTGGGGACTGGACCCCAACCTGTTCACGGACACCGGCTTCATCGGCCGCTTGTTCGACGACGCCACCGGCCAGGTGCCGATGTTCCTGCGGATGCGTGACGGCCACTCAGCCGTGGTCAACTCCGCGGCGCTCGCCGCCGCCGGCATCACCGGCCGGGTGGCCTTCCCGGACGAGTCCGTGGTGGGCGTCGACGGCGACGGCAAGCCCACCGGGTACCTCGTGGAGTTCACTGCAATGGACCTGGTCACGAAGGTCATGCCGCAGGAGGACCTGGCCGGCCGCGCAGGAAGGCTCGGGGAACTGCTGAAGGCGATGGCCGCCGTCGGGATCACCTCCACGCACGTGATGGACTTCGTGGAAGGGTCCGCGGAACTGCTGACCCGGCTGGAGGCCGACGGCGAGCTGCCCCTGCGGCTGCGTTTCTCGCCGATGGTCAACGCCGGAGCGTCGCTCGCGGAACTGGAGGAGGCCGCGGCGCTGCAAGGCACCGGCGGGCGGCGCTGGGGAGTGGAGGGCGTGAAGTTCTTCATCGACGGCACCATCGACAACGGCTCCGCCTGGCTCGAACATCCCGACGTCTACGGCCAGAACACCGAATCCGTGTGGACCGACCCGGCTGACTTCCAGAAGGCGCTGCGCTTCTTCGTCGAGCGCGGCATCCCCACCGCCACCCACGCGATCGGGGACCAGGGCGTGCGTTATGTGCTGGAGGCCCTGGAATCCGCCGGCGATGCCCGGAAACTCGCCACGCACCGGATTGAACACATAGAGACCATCCCGGACGAGCTGGTGGTCCGCTTCGCCGAGCTCGGCGTCGCGGCAAGCATGCAGCCGATCCATGGAACCCACCACACCAAGGCCGACCGCAGCGACAACTGGTCGGTGCGGCTCGGCGAGGAACGGGCTGCCCGTGGCTGGCGCTGCCGCGACCTGCGCGAGGCCGGGGTGACCGTGGCGCTGGGCTCGGACTGGCCCATCACTCCCTACGATCCGCGCGCCATGATGGCCGATTCCATCCTGCGCCGCCCCGTGGAGCGCCCGGACACTGCCCCCGTGCAGCCCGAACAGGCGCTCACCCCGCTCATGGCCCTGGAGGGCTACACCACCCATGCGGCCGCAGCGGCCGGGCTCGGCGCCGTGACCGGGTCGATCACGGTGAGTAAGCGCGCCGACTTCACGGTCTTCGCCCGCGACCCGCTGGCCGTTGACCCCGAGGAGCTGGCCCGCACCGCGGTGGTGGCGACGCTCCTGGACGGCGTGCCGGTGCGTTGAACCGGGTCCAAGCTTAAGCGGGCAAAGCGGCCGGGCGTGCCATCATGGCCACATGACTTTTGCAAATGTGGGGACCCTGGGAACCAAGGCCGGCCAACGTGACGCACTGGTGGAAATCCTGCTCCGGCCCAAGCCCGAGCTGCGGGATGCCGGCTGCCTGCTGTACGAGGTAGGCGTCAACAATGACGTTCCGGACACAGTGTTTGTCTGCGAACTCTGGGAGTCCGCCGAAGCGCACCAGGACTCCCTGCGCTTGGAGGGCGTCCAGGCGGCGATCAGCGAGGCGATGCCGCTGCTGTCCGGTGACAACGGCGGCCACCGCTTCACGGTGCTGGGCTCGCCGCTCCGCGCGGACGGCGCGCGCCAGTCACGGCACTCGCTCTGAGGGCACACAACTAAAACGGACGACGGCGGGAGCCTCCCGCCGTCGTCCGCTGTCCTTTAAGTTCCGGTTCAGACCGTCCGGGGCGCTTTCGCGATACTCGCCTTCAGCTCGGCAGCGTCCTGCCGGATGACGTAGGCGGGACGGTCCCGTTCCACGCGCCAGCTTTCGGCGAGCGGGCCGATGTTCACCGTGTCGAAGCCGAATTCGTCGTAGAGCCTGGCGACCAGTTCGGCTGCTTCGGGGAAATCGCTGGCCGTGGCAAGGGCTCGGCGGCCGGGCGTTCCCGAAGGCAAGCCGTCCGTGGTGATTTCCCTGGCCCGGATGTGGTTGAAGCCCTTGGCCACCTTGGACTGGGCGAGGTGTTCCTGGACCAGCCCCGAGGTGGTGGCTTCGCCGGCGTCGAGCGCCGGGATACGGCCGTCGCGCTCCCAGTAATAATTGTTGGTGTCGATGACCACCTTGCCCGCCAGCGGTTCCGCAGGAAGTTCGCGGTATTTCCTGAACGGGACTGTCACGACGGCGAAATCGCCTGCCGCTGCTGCTTCGGCAGGGGTGGCCGCGCGGGCTTTGGGGCCGAGTTCCGCCACGAGCCCCGCGAGGGTTTCCGGTCCGCGGGAGTTGCTGATCACCACGTTATGGCCGAGTTCAACCGCTTTGCGCGCCACTTGGCTGCCGATGTGTCCTGCGCCGATGATTCCGATTGTCGTCATATCTGCGGCAACACCACCGGTACGGAGGGCATTCCGGACGCTACGCCGGGTGTCCCCGCCCGGGGATTACTCGTGGCTGGGCGCCCCTGCCGGGTGCAGCACCGAGTGGAAGCGGCTGCGGGACAGCTCGCCGAACTCGTACGCGGTCTCGGCATGCTCGGAGAGGTCCACGCCGACGGTCTCGGCCTCGTGGCTGACGCGGAAGCCGATGGTCTTGTTGATGACCAGGCCGATCGCCGCGGTCATGGCGGCGGAAACCGCCACCGTGATCACGACCGCCACGGTCTGTGCGGTCAGCTGCTGGAAGCCGCCGCCGTAGAAGAGGCCGCCGCCCACACCGTCCACGGGCATGGCGATGAAGCCCAGGGCGAGGGTGCCGATCAGGCCGGCGCCCAGGTGCACGCCTACCACATCCAGCGAGTCATCGAAGCCGAACTTGTACTTCAGGTCTACGAACACCACGCAGGCCGCGCCGGCTACCAGGCCCAGGCCGAGGGCAGCCACCGGGCTGATGTTGGCGCAGGACGGGGTGATGGCCACGAGGCCGGCAACGACGCCAGAGGCGGCACCCAGCGAAGTGGGGTGGCCGTGGCGGATCTTCTCAGTGACGAGCCAGCCGATCATGGCGGCGGCCGGTGCCAGCATGGTGTTGACCCAAATCAGTCCCGCCTGCTCCGCGCTCGTGGCGGCGCCGCCGTTGAAGCCGAACCAGCCGAACCACAGCAGGCAGGCGCCGAGCATGATGAAGGGGATGTTGTGCGGACGGTGGTTGGGGTCCTTGCCGAAACCGTGCCGCTTGCCCAGGATCAGGGCCAGCACGAATGCCGCAGTACCGGAGCTGATCTCCACGACCGTACCGCCGGCGAAGTCGATGACCTGGCCGAACACCGCGGTGAGCGCACCGCCGGCACTCATCAGGCCGCCGCCCCACACCATGTATGCGAGCGGGCAGTAGACCAGGGTGACCCAGACGGGAACGAAGACCGCCCAGGAGCTGAACTTGGCGCGGTCCGCGATGGCACCGCTGATCAGGGCGACGGTGATGATCGCGAAGGTTGCGCTGTAGCCCACCTTGATGAGGTCGGGGGAGCCGACGAGGTTGCCGAGGCCGAAGTGGGCGAAGGGGTTGCCGAACAGGCCGAGGAAGCCCTCGCCGCCGATCATCGAGTAACCCCAGAGCGCCCAGACAGCGCCGACGATGCCGGCGGCCAGGAAGCTCATCATGATCATGTTGAGGGAGGACTTGGCACGGGTCATGCCGCCGTAGAAGAGACCCAGGGCCGGGGTCATCATGAGGGTGAGGGCTGCCGCCACCATCATCCAAATCTGTTCCGCAGTGATGTGCACTTGCGTGTTCCCTTCTCCGCCAGCAGTCTGTCCGGGGAAGCTGTTGCTCCCGTTTGTTCCCCGGATCTATGGTTCAGGGCTTGTGTTTCAGGAAATGTTGGAAAAAATTGCGGCCAAGTTACAGAAATCCGGGCTGCGTGAAGAGCGCGTGACGGCCGTGTTTCAACAATGTTTCGAAGTGCCTTTTGGCTGCGGTTTGCGGTTCGGCCGGACCTGACGTTTCCTCCATGTAAACCCCGGCTCACCCGCGTTCCGGCCTCTGGCGCAGCGTTCGGGACAGGCGCAAACTTGCTGTGTGAAGCCCTTCCTGTTGCTCGCCTCCCGCGCTGAAGACGTTGCCGCCGAGGCTGAATACCACTCATATCTGCGCTTCGGCGGCCTGGAAGCGGCACAGCTGAGGAGAATCCGCCTTGAGGCGGTCCCCTTGCCGGAGTTGGACCTGTCCGACTACTCGGGCGTGATTGTGGGCGGCAGCCCCTTCACCTCCAGCGACCCGGCGGACCACAAGAGCGAAACCCAGCACCGCGTGGAACGCGAGCTCGCCGGGCTGCTGGACATCATCGTGGCGCAGGACTTCCCGTTCCTCGGGGCCTGCTACGGGGTCGGCACGCTGGGCCGGCACCAGGGCGCCCTCATCGACCGCACCTACGGTGAAACCCTGGGCGGCGTCACCGTCAAACTGACCGCCGACGGCCTGCAGGATCCGCTGCTTGCCGGCTTGGACGAACGCTTCGCCGCGTTCGTCGGCCACAAAGAGGCCTGCACGGTGCTGCCGGGGAATGCCGTACTTCTGGCCGGATCGGCGGCCTGTCCGGTGCAGATGTTCCGGATCAAGCGGAACCTGTACGCCACCCAGTTCCATCCGGAGCTCGACGCCGACGGGCTGGCCCTGCGGATCAACACGTACCGGTACGCGGGCTACTTCCCGCCGGACGACGCCGGACGGCTCATTACCGAGGCTTACAAACACACCGTCACCGAGCCGATGAAGATCCTGCGGAACTTCGTGACCCGCTACGCGAGCCAGCATTAGCTTCGGAAGGCAAGAACAACCTGCTCGGGCACAATTGCGCCGGCCGTGCAGTCAAGCTGACTGCACGGCCGGCGTCGTTCTGGTTTTCAAGCGTTCTTGTCTTCAGGCGCCTGGGCGCCCTCGCTGGTGGCTATTCGCTCCTTTCCGCATGGGGTCGGGCCAATTGCCGATGAATGCGTCGATGTGATGGCTGCGGCCTTGAACTTGGATATGGTCTTTCATGGCTTCTCTTCTTGGCTGAGGCTTGTTCCTGCGCGATGTGGCGCAGGTGGTCGTGTCTGCCTGGGGCAGGGACGGCCTGCTCAGTCGGGAGAAGACCCCGGATCGAACGAAGGTCCGGCTGCGGGGATCTGCGACCCATCACGGACGGCCGCGTTTCCCTTCGGTGGTGCCAGTGCCCGTTGATCAGGAAGATCTGCGGCGCCATGGGCCGAGCCGAGCTGTGGTCCGTTCGTTGCCCCGGCTTGGACCGGGGGCGCGGATGGAGGGAGCGGTCTGCCCGGCGGCGCACCCGCAGGAGGCGGTATTTCTGCCGTCGCCAACGATGCTGCGGGCACAACGACCAGCATGTGCGGGATGAATCCGGGGCTCGCTGCGTTCATTCCCGGTCCGTTCTGGACCTTTGGCGGAAGCGCGCTGGTACGGCGGAAAGCATTAGCGGCAGCCGGATCGCGTGGTCCGGCGTTGGACGCGGCGGCATCGGAGCCGGGAGCCAATGGCAGCAGCCCGGGCACCTGCTGCAGCTCGGGCACCGGCAGCGTCGGCCCGTTCCCGACGGCGCGGTCAATCACGGGCGCCACGGCGTCGATCACCCCGACGAGAGGTGTTGCGACGGCACCCGGCAGCTCATTGATGACGGCTTGCGGAATCTCGGCTAATTGCGTCGGGGCCAGCGAAACGGCCGGCAACGGAACGGTGGGGACGGCAGGTACCGAGGGCACTGCCGGGGCCACGGTCAGGGCCGGAGTCGGAGTCGGAATCGGAATCGGGGCCGGCGCCACGGTCAGGGCCGGAGTCGGAATCGGGGCCGGGGCCACGGTCGGGGCCGGAGTCGGGGCCAGCGAAACGGCTGGCAGCGAAACGGCCGGCAACGGAACGGTGGGGACGGCGGATGTTGAGGGTTCCGCCGGAACCGGGGGCAAAAGATCACTGGCCTGCGACGGGCCGGCGAGCCACACCGACCACACCAATGCGCCAAGGAGGGCGAGAAGAGCAGAGCGAAGAAGGGAAATGGCACCGCGCCCCAAATACCTGGCCAAAACACTCACCTCCCCGGCACGGCGTTTGGACGTTAAGTTACGCCGGTCGTCGTCGGCCGTCCATAGAAACTGGGTCGATCCTTGGGTTGAGCTGCTGACGTTCAGTCAGACTGCGGGCATGCACGGCCCCGTGTCCGCCGGCGGACACGGGGCCGTGCCTATAGGGACGGCTTCTACTTGACCGCCGCCACACCCGCATCCAGGCGCTCGATGCCCTGCGGGGTCACGAGGACCACGCGCGCCGTGCGGATGTCGTAGAAGAGGCCGGTGGCCTGCACCAGGCCGGACTTCAGTGCGGGGCCGGTGACCGGGTGCTCTTCGAGCTTCCGGAGCTGGACTGCCACGTTCACCATGCTGAGCTGATCCAGGCGGCTGTAGCCCGCAGCCTCGGCGGCCAGGGCTACGGGGTGGCCGGCCATCAGCTCGCGGTAGCTCGGGCGGGCATGTCCAAGCCAGGCGTCAAAGCCTGCGCCCAGCGGGGCGTTGCCGGCACCTTCGGCATCTTCCAGGACGGCCTTCATCGCGCCGCAGTTGGAGTGGCCGCAGACCACGATCGAGTCCACGGACAATCCCTTGACCGCAAACGACAGTGCCGAGTCGATCGAGGCATCGTGGCCGTCGCTGCACACCACATTGCCGATGTTCCGGAGCGTCAGCAGATCACCAGGACCGCTGCTGGTGATCAGGTTCGGATTCACGCGGGAGTCGACGCAGGCCACGAAAAGGGTGTCCGGGTTCTGCCCGTCGGTCAGATCCTGCACCAAGGGGCGGACCTTGTCCGCATGCCGCCGGTGGTACTTGTCGATCCCCAGGAGGATGGAGCGCAGTGGCGGCCGTCCGTCGTCGTCGACGGCGAAGGGGGCGTCCACCCGGGGTGGCGTTTGCCAGGAATTCCTCGGCGGGAGTGGAAACTCCCGGGGATCCTGGCGCTGCGGCGTCCGGTCCGCGGCATCCCGGAAAGCGGTGGTGCCGTGCTCTTCAAGCACCACGGAGGCTCCCGTGTTCCGGTGCTGGCTCTGCCAGGCGAGCAGTGCTTCGCGGAAGGAGTGGTCAAGATAGTCGGCATTGAGTTCCACCATCACGTCCTGGCCCTCGGGGACGGAATGGAGGACGCGGTTGAGCCGGGGCAGGGCGAAGAAGCTGCAGGATCCGGCGATGGTCACCCGCCACGGAAGGTGTGCGGCGGTGGCTTGATGCGCGTGGATCTGGGCCCGGAGCACCCGCCACAACACGCACAGGGCAGCCAGTGCCAGGCCGATGATGACGCCTTCGAGCAAGTTGAGGAAGACGACGCAAGCCAGGGTAACCACGTACACCAGGAGGTCGCCCGTGTGGTGGCTGGTCCTGATGTCGGCCACTTTGATGAGCTTCGCGCCGATCACCAGCAACAGGCCGGCCAGTACGGCCAGCGGTATGAGCTGGATCGGGCCCGCGAACAGGACGGAGAACACCAGGACCCAGACGCCGTGGAGGATGGCGGATGCCCGGCTGGCGGCGCCTGCTTCCACGTTGGTGGCGCTGCGGACGATCACGCCCGTGACAGGGAGGCCGCCGAGCATGCCGGAGACCATGTTTGCGGAGCCCTGGCCGACGAGTTCGCGGTTGAGCCTGGTGCGCGGCCCGGAGTGCATCTTGTCCACGGCGACGGCGGAAAGCAGCGATTCGATGCTCGCGATCAACGCCACGGTGAGGACGGCCATGGCCGCGGCACGCCAGTTGTCCCCGGGCAGGCTGGGCAGGGCGACGGCGTCGAACAGGGAACCGCTGAAACTGATGCGTTCAACGCCCGGCGCCACGGGCACGGACAGGGCGGTGACCAGCACGACGGCGGCAAGGGGGCCGGGAACCTTCCGCACCACCGGGGGCAGGAACTTCCAGGCGAGGAGGATGGCCACTACGCCCACTCCGAGCAGGGCGGAGTGCAGCTCCACGTTGGTGATGGCTGCCGGGAGTGCGGTGAGGTTTTCGACGGCGGAACCGGCCGCCTGGCCGCCCAGCAGGACATGCAGCTGCTGCAGGATGATGGTGATGCCGATGCCGGCCAGCATGGCTTTCACCACCACCGGTGACACGGCCAGCGCGGCGCGGCCTACGCGGCTGACTCCCAGGAGCAATTGGACGACGCCGGCGGCGGCGGTGATTGCACACGTCACCTGCCAGCCGAACTCGTCCACCAGGCCCGCGACGACGACTGTAAGTCCGGCTGCCGGGCCGCTCACCTGCAGGGGTGAACCGCCCAGGCTGCCTGCGACGATCCCGCCGATTGTTGCGGCGATCAGCCCCGCCATGACGGGTGCCCCCGAGGCCGCGGCGATGCCGAGGGACAAGGGGAGCGCAACCAGGAAGACCACGAGCGAGGCCGGCAGGTCGGCGCCCAGGGTGTTGAGGAAGGCGGGCCGCCTGGAGTTGGCCCGGCCCCGCTCCTTGCCCGCCGGGAGCTTGCCCGGCGGGCTGTGTGCGTCGTTGGGAACAGCTGCGGAATCTGATGAGTGAGGCATGGTTTTCCTTGGTTCGGGAATTATTTACCCGTTAACTCAAGAAAATTGCCGGTGATAGTGACAAGAAATTGTGATCCGTATGACAAAACTTGTGAATATTCTTCGTCGCATGAGGACAAAGAGGAACTTTTGACCGGGCGGCTGCGTTGGGGAGGATGCGTCAGCGCCGCCCCGCAGGAGTCAGGCGCGTGCCTCTGCGGCTCAGGCTGCCGTCACTCCCAGCCGTTCCAGCAGCAGCGCGCAAGCGCTGGGGACCGGCTGGATGATTTCCGCGGTGGTGGTCCGTGCCAGGCGGCGGGCCGTTTCGCTGAGCGGTCCGCCCGCAATAATCACCGCTTCCGCACCGTCCAGCGCAGTGGAATCGCCGACGGCGGTGGCCAGCTCCTGGTACTGCCGTTCCGGATCCGCGGCTAGCACCAAGGGTTCGGAGGCGGTGAGCCGGACCCCGCTGAAGGCTTCCGACTTTCCGTGCGAGCCGACCAGCGCGGCCAGGGAATCCGCCAGCAGCGGTGTGCTCGTGGCCATCCCGAAGCGGCGGCCGCCCTTGGACGCCTGGTGGATCGACCCCTGGCCGATGCCGAGTACCGGAACGTCAAGTTCCTGCTCGAGCGACTCCCGGCCCGGGTCGCCGATGGCGGAGACGATCACCGCGGCCACCGTGCCGCCGTCAGGCCCTGCCAAATAGTCCAGCACCGCGGTGCGGACATGCGCCGCCGAGGCGGCCAGCGACTCCGGGTCGATGATCATGGCCGGGCCTCCGGCCGCCGTCAGTCCGACGACGTCGAAACCCCGTGGCGTGAGTGCCTCTTCGGCCAGTTCGGCCATCATGGCGGTGGTGCGGGAATTGCTGTTCGGGTTGACCAGCAGGACCGTGCGCCGCGCCTGCTGCTCCGTAGACGTGGCGTCAGTGCCCATAGATTGCCGCCTCCTCGTCGCCGGAGGCTTCGCCGTCTTCTTCCATCGGCTTGCCGAAGGTTTCCGGCGGGAACTGCACGGCGACCGCCAGCACGATGAACAGGACGGCAAGGGTGGTGAACATGCCGCCCAGGCCCGCGGCGTCGAAGACTGCGCCGGAGATCAGCGGGAATAGGCCGCCGGAGAGCGAGCCCGCTGCCAGGATGATCGAGGTGCCGAAGCCGCGGGTGCGGGTGGGGTAGAGCTCCGGGGCGAAGAGCCAGATGGTGGTGTTCAGGATGATCACCGAGAAGTTGAACAAGGCGCCGAAGACCACCACGAGCACGATGCTGTCGGCGAGGAACGCCATGGACAGGCCAGCCGCGCAACCCAGGATGGCGGCGGCAGTGAGGACCTTCTTGCGGGGCAGGCGGCTGGCGAGGAACGCCGCGGTGCATGCGCCCACCAGCGAACCGGACTGCATGATCAGCGTGAACCACAGGCTGGTGTTCACGGCATAACCGCGGGAAACCAGGATGGTGGGCATCAGGGTGAGCATGGAAATCTGGGCGGCGTAGGACATGCACACCGCGATGCACAGCAGGACGGTGCGCTTTAGGAGCTTGCCGCGCAGGGCGTCCTTCCAGTGGCCGGTGGATTTCGCTTCGACGGGGTCCGGGGCGGCGGTGATGAACTGTTCGGGGTCGCTGATGGGCCCGGAGAGCTTGCCGCGGGCAAGGCGGGTGATGACAAGGTTGGCTTCGTCGATCCGGCCCTTGGAGGCCAGGAAGCGCGGGGTTTCGGGAACGAAGCGGCGGAAGAACATCACCAGCAGGGCCGGGATGAAGAGCAGGCCGAAGACCCAGCGCCACTTGTCCGGGCCGTCGAAGAGGGTGAAGACCAGGATGCCGAAGGCCGGGGCGAGCATGTTGCCCAGGCCCGCCGCGGTGACGTTGATGAGGCCGACGGCGGTGCCGCGGTGCTTCGCTGCGAAGAATTCGGCCATCATGATGACAGCGACGGCGATCTCGCCGCCCAGCCCGAAGCCGACGATGAAGCGGCCAATGGCCAGCACCGGATAGTTGGGCGCGATGGCGCACAGCAGCGAGCCGCCGGCGAAGATGATGAGGTTGATGACCAGCATCTGGCGCCGGCCGTACTTGTCCACGATCAGGCCGGTGGCCAGGCGGCCGAGAGCAGTGGCCGTGAAGGTCATGGTATTGAGGAGGCCGATCTCTGCCCCGCCCAGGCCCCATGCCTGCCGCAGGATCGGTCCGGTGATGCCGACGGCGTTCTGTTCCAGGGCGTCGAAGAAGACACCCAGGAGGATCATGAAGACGATCTGTCGGTGGGCGCCGGTGACGCCGATCTTCTGGTAGGTGCCCTCGATCTGCTGTGCCAGGGACGCTTTGCTGGGGCTGGTGTCCGGTCCGGCGGCTGGCCTTGTGGCGGTTTCCGGGGAAGCTTTTCTATCCACGGCGTGCTCCTCACTGAGTGGAAGGGGTCGGTCGGCGCCGCAAGCGCGTTCCATGATGCGAAAATGAGTTGTCATTGTGGTGATGTGTGACTCAGGTTACATCTTGGGATCCCAAAGTTTCAATGGTTGCACCGCAAACAAAATATGACCGCCGGCCCACAGCGTGGGCCGGCGGTCATGCGCGGTTTCCGCGGTTTCCGCGGGTTTGGGCTACTTCTTCAGGAAAGCCAGCAGCGCCTCGTTGATCTCCGCGCCGTGCGTCCAGAGCATGCCGTGCGGGGCGCCGTCGATCTCCAGATAGTCGGCGTCGGGCAGTGCGCGGGAGAACGGCCTCCCGGTGACGTCGATGGGCAGGATCCTGTCCGCCGTCCCGTGGACGATCAGCGTGGGGACGTCGATCTTGGGAATGTCCGCACGGAAATCCGTCGGCCAGGTGGGCTGCGCGGCGACGGAGGCGAAGGCCCCTGCCTGGGCGGCCAGGCCCCAGCTGGCCCGCACGGACTCCTCGCTGAGCCGCGGAGTGCCCAGGAAGGTGTCGCTGTTGTAGAAGTTCTTGAAGAACTCGGTGAAGAAGGCGTAGCGGTCCGCCTTTGCGGCCTCCAGCAGTCCGTCGAACACTTCCTGCGGAACGCCGTCGGTGCCTTCCTCCGGATCCAGCAGGTACGGTTCCAGGGATCCGAGGAACACGGCCTTCGCAACCCGCGCGGACCCGTACGCCGAGATGTACCGGGCCACTTCCCCGGTCCCCATCGAGAAGCCCACCAGCACGGCGTCATTTACGTCGACGGTGTCCAGCAGGACCTTCAGGTCTGCGGCGAAGGTGTCATAGTCATAGCCGGCGGTGGGCTTGCTGGACTTGCCGAAGCCGCGGCGGTCATAGGTGATCACGCGGTAGCCGGCCTCCAGGAGCGCCGCTGCCTGCTTCTCCCAGGAGGAGCCGTCCAGCGGGTAGCCATGGATGAGGACCACCGCCTGCCCGCTGCCATGGTCCTCGTAGTAAAGCTCGATATCCGTGCTGTTCTCGGTTCCGACGGTGATGTAGGCCATGGCAACGCTTCCTTTCGGTGACGATCGCGGTCGTTTCCCAGCCTAACCGGCGAGGGGCCCGAATCGAGGGGAGCGAGATTTGGGAGCCGATTAGGCGCTAGTGGGATGGTGCTTGGCTGCTAAGGAAATGGCTGTTAACGAGTGCGACGGCGGGAGGCAACCTCCCGCCGTCGCGTGCTGTTTCGCTCAGGTTCCCATGCCGAGATGTGCCCCGCCTGCTACATCCAGGGTGACACCGGTGATGTAGCGGTTCCCGGGGTCGGCCAGGAAGAGGATGGCGCGGGCCACTTCTTCGGGTTCAGCGAAGCGGCGCATGGGAAGCTGCGCCTCCCTCGCTGCCCGGCTGGCAGCCGCACCCGGGCCGGAATCCTTGTCGAACTGTGCCCGCATGGGGGTGTTCACGGGACCGGGGGCGATGGCGTTGACGGAAATGCCGTTGGGCCCCAGCAACTCGGCGAATGACCACATCACGTGCAGCACGGCGAGCTTGCTTGCGTTGTAGGGCAGATAGTTGAGGCGGGCTTCCTTCGCTGCGACGGAGGAGAGGATGATGATGGCACCGGCAGTACCGGTATCAAGCATTGATTTGGCCGTTTCCCGCACCATCGAGAAGGTCGCGGAAGCGTTGATCCGCAGGATGGAATCGAACTCTTCAGTCGTTGTCTCCATGATGCCGGGCGTGGTGCCGAGTACTCCCGCTGCATGGACGAGCGCGTCGACGCGCCCGTACTTGCTTGCAGTGTCCCTGACGACGGCGGCGCACTGCTCTTCGGACGTGACGTCGAGCGGGAAGAAGGCGGCCAATTCCTGGCCCTCTTTGGGCGCCCGGTCCGCGCCAACGACCAAGGCTCCTTCGGCCCTAAGGGCATCGACCACTGCGTTGCCGATCCCGCCGCTCGATCCGGTTACCAGAACCACCTGGTCTTTGAGGCTCATTTGGTATCTCCGTTCGTGGCGTGGCTTTGCCATTGCCGGCCTTGTTGTTCCTCCGCGGGCAGCCCGGAGGCCGCGAGGATCCGATCGAGCAGCCGCTGGGTATGAACGGCTTCGCGGCCCGAGGTGAGGGGCTGCGCCCTGTCGGCGACGCGGTCCAGGAAATGGTGGACGGCGGCGGAGAAGCCCAGAGTGTCGGTCGCGGTGGCCCAACCGTAGGCCTCGGCGCTGAGTTCGCGTGATGTGGTGACTCCGTTGACAGTGGTGGACACCGTTTCGGGCGCGCGCACTTCCACGGTCTTTCCGTCGCCATAGGCGTCCAGCTTTTCGTTCCAGGCGCCGGCGGTCCGGGCTGCCATCAGCACACCGGTGTTGCCGGTACTGAAGCGGATGACTGCTGCGACGCCGTCTTCTTCCCACGGATCATCGCCGGCTGCATGCGCGGCCACGTCCACGGGTTCGCCGCCGCAGTACCAGCGGAGCAGATCGACCATGTGGATGGCGTTTTCGAACGTTGCGCGGTATTCCGAACCGGGCCGGTTCTTTTGGGCGACGCAGAAGGTAGCGCCCTTCTCCCCGAACGCCTCGCGGCCTGCCGTGTAGACAGGTGCGTAGCGGCGGTTGAAATCGACCATCAGGATGCGGCCGCGTTCGTCGGCGAGGTCCGCCAGGCGTTCTGCCTCCTCGGTGGCCGGGGCCAGGGGCTTCTCGCAGAACACGTCGACGCCGTTCTCCAGGCACAGCTGGACGGCATGCGCGTGCTCGGACCGCGGAGTGAGGACGAAGACGGCGTCCAGCTTCTGGGCGGCCAGCATGTCCTCCACCGAGCGGTATGCGGCACCGAAACCCCAGCGCCGGACCAGGCTTCCCGGATCCTCCCGCCGGGACACCAGTGCAGCCAGCTCAACGTCGTCGCGCTGTACGAGAGTGGGCAACTGGGCAATCGTGGCGATATTGCCGGCGCCGATCACGCCGACCCGCAAACGCTGGGTGTTCATCGTGCCTCCTGCACTTCGGCGAGATCTGAAAGCATTGCGCGCAGGGCGGCTGCTGATTCCCGGAACCCGTCCTCAGGGCTCGGGAGGTCCTGCGGGTGCCAGCGGTACTCGTACTCGATGCTGAGCAGATCATCGTAGCCGTGGCGCAGCAGCGCAGCGAGGATCTGGGGCCAGGGCAGGATGCCGTTCCCCACAACCCTTGACCGGACGGCCCGTTCGGAGGCATTGACGCGGGCCGTTTCCGTGGCACGGAAGGCCGCGTTCGGGTCAGTGAACACGAGGTCCTTGACGTGTACGTGGCCGATCAGATCGCCTTGGACGGCAAAGGCCTGTTCGTAGGTCTCGTCGTGGGTGAAGGTCAGGTTGGTCTGGTCGTAGAGAACACGGACGGCCGGGTGGGCAACCTCCCGGACGAGCGCCGCGGTTTCGGCCGCAGTCTGGGTCATGGTGCCGAAATGGTTCTCCACGCACAGGCGTACCCCGGCCTGCTCGGCCTCAGGCGCCAGGGTCTCCAGGGCTTCCCGCAGCTTCGCCCAGTGCCCCGCGTGATCGCTGTTACCCGGGTGCCAGGATCCCGCGTACACGCGCACCCGGTCGGCCCCGAGCAGATGCGCGGTCTCAATGGCGCCGCGGAATTCGTCCACTCCGCCGCGCCATTCACCCTCGTCCAGGGAGTTGATGGCCGTGGTGTACGGCGTCAGGCCAAGAATGGGCAGGCCCTCATCTTCCGCCGCCTTCAACGCCTCCATGGCAGCGCGGCGGTCGCCCTGGGGGAGACCCGAGGTGTAGCCATCCTGGTAGATGACTTCTGCGGCATCGAGCCCTGCGGCCCGGAAAAGTTTGATTGCCTGGGGGACTGTATGGTTTGGGGTGCCCAGTGTGTGGCCTGCCAGTCGCATACTTACACGTCCTTTCTGAAAGTGTCTTGAGTTGCTGTCCAGTCCGCGGGGCCGACCAGCCGTGGTGGGGTTGCGACACGGGATCGGTCGACGATCTCCATCAGCAGCCCCCAGGGGGTAACGAAATAGGTCCAGCGGTTGCCCGCCACGCGGGGACTGTCGCCGGCGACTTCCTTGCGTTCTCCGAGCACGCGCACTCCGGGGGTTTCCCGCAGCACGGTAACCGCGTCGTCCACGTCATCGACGACGAAGCACAGGTGGTGCCCGCCTGCGTCGCAATGCCGTGGCGGGCTTTCCCGCCGTTCGGCGCTGCTCCATTCGAAAAGCTCGATGTTCAGGTTCGGAGGCATCCGCAGCATGGCGAGGGTGAGCTTCGCATCGGCAGGGACTTCGAAGTTCGTGGGCATGAACTCGGAGTCGGGTCCGCGCTCGGAGCGGTACAGTTCCTCCGCGCCGAGCACCTCGACGAAGAAGGTGACTGCGTCCTCGAGGTTCGGAACCGTCAGGCCGACGTGGTCGGTGTACTGCAGCCCGGGCAGCCGGCGCAGCGTCTTCGGGCTGGCCCCGGTCATTTGCGCGGTCCCGAGGTGGAGGAGCGCACCAGAAGAACAGGCTCCAGAACCACGTGGTCTACCGAACCGTTCAGGTTCTGCTTTTCTGCCAGCTCGATCGCGATGCTTCCCATCTCGTCGATCGGCTGCCGCACTGTAGTCAGGGCCGGGTTGAAACGGGAACCCAATGCCAGGCCGTCAAAGCCCATGACCGATACGTCTTCCGGCACACGGATACCGCTTTGGCCCAGCGCCGAGATCACCGCGAAGGCGACCATGTCATTGGCGGCGATAATCGCCGTCGGGGGGTTTTCCATCTCCAGATAGTGCTTTGCCGCGCGGGCCCCCGCGTCCGGGTCGGAGCCGCTGTCGAGGACGACGGGCGTATTGCCGCTTTCCGCTGACAGCTCCAGGTATGCGTCCATCCGGTCCTGCGCAGTGTGGGTCCCGGAAATACCGGAAACGTAGCCGATCGAGGTGTGCCCCAGGGAACGCAGGTGTTCCAGGGCGAGGACGATTCCGCGGCGGCTGTCGACGGTGACGGTCGGGACCGAGTCGTCGCCTTCCACACGGTCGATCACTACTACCTTGTGCCCGAAATCGAAGCGCTTGAGGGCCTCGGTATCGACCTTCGTGGAGGGCGCGACGATTCCGAAGGGGGCGTACATGGCCTGCATCGCGGTGAAGTACCCTTCGGTCTTGGCGGGGTCTCCGTTCGTGACACACAGCAGCAGCTGGTAGCCGCGTTCGTCAGCAGCCTGCGTCATGGTCTTGGCAAGTTCTGCAAAGAACGGGTTGGTGATGTCAGGCACGATCAGTGGGATGAAGGTGCTGGTCTTTCGACGCAAGGCCTGGGCGAGCGGGCTCATGGTGTAGCCGAGCTCCTCGGCGACCCGGAGAATGTGTTCCCGGGTTTCGCTCTTGACTGCCTCCGGCTTGGAGAATGCCCGGGAAACCGTAGAGCGGTGGACGCCTGCGGCCTTCGCGACAACGTCAATGCTAAGGTCTGCCATTTTCTCTTCCTCCGTGGTCGTCATATGCCTGCCAAATCGGGCGCATCGCATCTTCAAGCTGGGCCAGGGTTGGCAGCCCTTGGAATCCATCTTCCAGCGTCCTTGCGACACTGCGTACGAACGAATCGTAGAGAGGGTCGCTGTCCACGTTGAGCACGGCGGATTCCGTCTCTCCATCCACGGTGGTGAAGGTGGCGGAACCGTCCGAGCCGATGGAGGCGAATCCTGCCTCGCCTGCCGAGGTGTAGCTGCAGTAGCGCTTCAGCGGCGAATCGGGGAACGCATACCCCACCTCGACGATGGCTTCACGGCCGCTTGGGGTAGTGATGATGAGGCTGGCATGGTCCTCTACACCCGCGCCGTGCAGAACGGAAGACAGCCGGGAATCTACGTTCTGGACTGTCTCGTTGCTGCCCTGTAGGAAAAGATCCACAAAGTGCGGTGCCAGGTTCGCCAGGCACCCGCCACCTGCTGCAGCAGGGTCCAGCATCCAGGAATTGCCGTTACGCAAGTAGCGTGAGGGCGGCCCGGCGATAAAGGAGATTCTCTGGTACGCCGGGCGGCCGGCCTTGGCCAGCCAGCGTTCAACCGGGCCGCCCCGCTGAACGAGCGGGACTGTTACGGGTACACCGGCCGCTTCCGCAGCTTTCCGCACCTCGGAAAGCTCTGCAAGGGAGGTGCCCAGAGGCTTCTCCACGACGAACGGAATGCCGCGTTCGATCAGCGCAAAGCACTTTTCCGCCATGCCGGCGTGCGGGCCAAAGACGTAGGCAAGCCCGAGATCCGGCAGATCCACCAGCTTCCGCCAGTCAGCCTCCACCGGAGAGCTCCAGGCTTCTGCAAGTCCTTGGACGAGGGATACGTCCTCGTCACTGATTCCGACGACCTGGTGTTCTTCGCCGACTGCCCGTGTGAGGAGCGGGACGTGCCAGTGCGAAGCGCCAAGGATGATGGTGCGCGGTCTACTCATTTGCCAGCCCCTTTGCTAAGTATGAGATCGATTGCTGAGATCGGTTGCAATAACAGTATGGATGGTGGGAGAGTTTGTCAACGACACTTCAAGAGTGGCGCCAACGACACTTCAAAAGCGACCCACGATGCCTCGGAGCAGAGAAGCTTCCCGGGCCAGAAGAAAGGCCAGCAATGTACAAGAAATTTCGCACCCTGCAAACCATCCACGAGTCCGGCGCCGTCCTGATCGTGCGGCTGGAGAACGCAGACGTTGCCGAGCGCGTTGCGGAAGCCGCCATCGAAGGAGGGTTCCGTGCGCTTGAAATCACGCTTTCAATTCCAGGCGCCGTAGACGTGATCCGCCGGCTCGCCGCCAAGCATGGGCCCAACGGGGTAGTGATCGGGGCCGGAACGGTCCTGGACGAGCACTCGGCCTACGAGTGCATCCGTGCCGGTGCCGCATTCCTGGTCAGTCCCCAGCTGAACCCGGCAATGATCCGGACCGCCAACCGGTACCAGGTGCCGACCGTCAGCGGAGCCTACACTCCCACGGAGCTCGTTGAGTCCGCCGAAGCCGGCGCTGACATCCTCAAACTCTTCCCGACCGAGGCTGGGGGAGTCTCCTACGCCAAGGCGGTGCTGGCTCCGCTGGCGCATCTGCCCATCATGCCGGCAGGCGGTGTAACCCTGGAGAACGTAGGCGATTGGTTCGCGGCTGGCGTGGCTGGCGTGGGTGTGGGCAGCTATGTGACCAAAGCATGGCAGCCTGACGGCGACTTCTCCCGCGTCACCGCGGCCGCACGGGAGTTCCTCTCGGCAGTGGCAGAGGCCCGCCAATGACGGTCCCCAAAGTCTTCATCGTCATCGGCCCGGCCGGATCCGGAAAGACGACCATTGCGCAACAAACGGCAAAGGAGCATGGAGCCGCATACCTGGACAAGGACCGGATCTGCGGTCGTCTTGTCGAATTCGCCTTGAAAGCAGCCGGCCATGACCCCAGCGACCGGGAATCCAACGGGTTCTACCGGGAAAATGTTCTGCCCCTGGAATACGAGACGCTCATGGATACCGCTGGAGCGAATCTGCGGCTGGGGCGGTCGGTTGTACTCGACGCACCCTTCGGCGCGTACTTCGCCAATCCGGACTATCTAACGCGCGCCGCGGAAGAATTCGACTGGCCTGCTTCGGAGACCACGGTAGTGCGGGTGCAGGTTCCGCAGGATGTTCTTCGGGAGCGGCTCATTCAGCGGGGCCTGGAGAGGGACCGGTGGAAACTGGCGCATTGGGACGAGTATTGGGCTTCTTACGGCAGCCTGAACTGCACCTGGTCCGGAGTCCGTTTCCTTGACCTCAACAACGAGAAGACCCTGCCAATTCAGGGATGACCTTTCAGGGCCCGGACGACCTCCGTTCCCTGTTCGAAAATGACCATTGACAGAGTGATCCAGCCTACGTAGCATTGCTTGCAACCGATCTCAGCAACCGATCTCATTGATGAGTTTTTTTGCAATCGATCTCATTGGCGGAGAGAGCCGGATCAGATTCCTTCCCGGCCCGCACGCCGCTCCGGGCGTCCGGGCAATATTCCAATACCCCTCCGCAGTAACCGTGAAAACATGGAGAGTTCAATGAAGACCTCAAAAGAAGCCGTCGGCAGTCCAGACCCTTCGGAGTTTCCCGAAGCGTCTGAGCGCCCGCGCCGCAACGTCAACCTGGTGGCAGGCACAATCGGCCACTTCGTGGAGTGGTACGACTGGTACATCTACGGGTTGTTGGCAGCAGTGTTCTCGTCGCAGATTTTTCCAAGCGACTCCCCGTTCGCCTCGCTGGTTGCAGCGCTGCTTACCTACGCAGTCGGGTTCGTTGTGCGGCCGCTCAGCGGAATCATCATTTCGCCACTGGCGGACCGCTTCGGCCGGCGGCTTATCCTGACGCTTTCCATTTCCGGGATGGCCGTTGGCGCCCTGATCATCGGTCTCACGCCTTCCTTTGCGACCATCGGATTCGCGGCGCCTGCTCTCTTCCTGGTTGCACGGATTATCCAGGGAATCTCTGCCGGAACGGAGCAGCAGAGCGCCATCGCCTTCATGGTTGAGCACGCTCCCGCGAGCCGGAGGGGTCTGTTCGGCTCGTTCACGAATATGGCGAGTGGCCTTGCAACCCTTACAGCGACCGGTGCGGCGGCGATGGTGACATCAGCTTTTGCTCCGGCGGACCTCGCCGCTTGGGGATGGCGCATCCCGTTCGTTATCGGCGGCATCCTCGGTGTCGTGGGGCTTGTCCTCAGGGCCCGCGCCGAAGAGACACCTGAGTTCGAGGCAAGTGCAGCCGTCGACAAAAAGTCGGCCATGGCACGCCTGCGGGACCTGGTCCGCGAACACCCGAAGGCTCTGCTGCAGGCGGCGGCACTCTCTGCTCCAGCCGTTGCCTACTACACGTGGGCCACCTTCCTCCCCACCTATGCCAAGCTGACCACCGGCCGGGACTTGTCCTCTACCCTGGCCGGCAGCGTTATCGGGCTGGCCTTGCTTGTCATCATCGTGCCGGTCTGCGGCGCGCTCTCTGACAGGCTCGGCCGTCGCAAGATCTTCCCCGTCGTCGGCGCCATCGGCATGATCGTCCTCTTCTACCCCTTGCTCCTCCTGCTGAACCAGCCGGGCTTCTGGGTGTACGTCCTCGTATCGGCATCCGGCTGGGTGGTTCTTGGCATCTGGCAGTCCGTCTACCCGACCATCCAGGCCGAACTGTTCCCAGCGGCCGTGCGGGTGTCGGGCATCGGCCTTGCGCACCAGATCGTGATCGCCGTCTTCGGCGGTACAGCGCCGCTGATCGCCGCTGCATTCGTTGGCGCCGGGCAGCCGATGCTTGTCGCGGTCTACATGATCGTGATCGTCGCGCTCAGTCTCATCGTGTACTTCACGCTCCCGGAAACCGGCAGCCGGGGAGGCCGCGCCACAGTAGCGCAGGCTGACCCGGAGGTCGTGGAGGGCGAATACCTGATTGCTCCGAGCAGCCAGGCGAAGGGTTCCCACTAAGCGCTCGCACCTTGGAAGTCTTGCGGCTCGAACGGGCAGGAAGGGGCATGGTCGTCCCGGCCTCCGTTCGAGCCGCCTGGCTCGCCAAAAGCCTGGCCATTTACCGGCTCCTTCTCCATGGGCACAGAACCGAGGATATGTTTCCAGATGATTATTAATACGTTTTCCTATCTATGGTCGGCCAGCGCGGCTGATGCGATCACGGAATTGGTCGACAACGGGTATCGGGTCTTTGAAGTTCCGGTTAGCTCTCCGCACTGCTGGCCGGACGAGATCTCCACGTCGGAGCGCTCTGCAATTTACAAAAGGCTCAATGAGCGGGGCGCCGGCATCAGGTCTCTGAATGCCGGTGGATATGACATAAATTTGGCCAGCCCTGGCGGCAGCATGCGTCGCAAAAGCATTGAACACATTAAGTCAGTGATTGATCTGGCTGCCGCCTGGGATGTATCCGAGGTTGTGATCTCGCCTGGTACAAGGCGCCCCATGATCTCGCCTTCGCTCGAAAGGACCTACGGGTGGATGTACGAGAGCCTGGAGAGCCTGATTCCGCTGGCCAAGCAGGCCGGCACGCGACTCCTTTTCGAAAACACTCCTTATTGCTTCGCACCTACCATCCGGGACTTGGCAGGTGTCGTGAGCACGGTCAACGACGATTCGCTCAAGATCGTGTACGACGTCGCGAATGCTGCTTACATTGGAGAGGATCCAGTAGATGGCTTGCTCTCCAATCACGAATCAATTGGACTTGTGCATATTTCCGACACGGGCACCGAAGCCTGGGGTCACGATCCAATCGGCACTGGAGTGATCGACTGGAATGGACTGGGGAATGCCGTCAGAGAAACATGCGGAGTCAACAACGTGGTTCTTGAGATCATTCGCGAAGAGAACCCGGTGCGCGAATTTAAGAAGGCGATGCAGGACCTCAAGAACCAAGGCTGGGAACTAGGAAGCTAACGCCAGCGTTGGGGGAGCGCGGCGCATCAGCCAATGGTTGAAAAAAATAATGGAATCGGTTTACATCTTGAATCCCCGTTGGAAAGAGTGTGTGTGATGAGGGCGTTGGTTAGTGGCGGAAGTAGCGGCATAGGGGCGTCTACATGCCTGCGAATCGCAGAGGCGGCTCTTGCTCGGGATGTGCACCCGATGATTGCCGTATGTGGGCACGAATCGAACAGCAGCCAGGATCAAGTCGTTCGTTCCATCCAGTCAATGGGAGGCACGGCCATCGCGTTGGCGGGCGACCTTGGAGATACCGACGTGCCAAGTCAACTGGTAGAAGCTGCGGTAGCCGAATTCGGTGGTCTGGATGCATTGGTAGCGAATGCCGGGGTCGCCAGTCCTGGCGCCATCTGTGACCTTTCCCTTGAGGACTGGGACAGCATGTTCTCCGTTAACCTCCGTGGCGCGTGGCTTCTTGCCAAAGCAAGCTACCCGCATCTGAGGCAGAGCCGCGGTTCCGCTTGTTTTACCTCTTCGATGTCTGGCCAGCTACCGCACGCCGGATCAGGCGCCTACAGCCCCAGTAAGGCTGCGTTGACGATGCTGGCCCAGACGCTCGCATTGGAATGGGCACCTGACGGAATCCGTGTAAATGTGGTCTCTCCGGGCATGACTCACACGCGGATGACTGAAAAGATGTACGTCGATCCCCAAATCAAGAAGGCAAGGGAAGATATCATCCCGCTGGCAAGGATCGGCGATCCGATGGACATTGCCAACGTGATCGAATTTCTTGTGAGCCCTCTATCGGGCTACGTCACCGGGCAGGACATCTGTGTCGATGGCGGCTTCTCCAAGTCCATTCTTAGCCATATTCCTGGTCGACCCAGCTCGATATCTTGAAGCCCGAGCTGTAACCGGTGACCTCGGAAAGTGAGCCTGGCCCGCCGCGGCGGGCTGCTCCGTCGATGTCCATCCGGCGCAGGACAGGGTGGAGCCACGCGGGGTACGGCCCATGTTTGGCACCATGATGGGCCGTCAATGACCCCGCGTTGCTTGAAGAGGGGTCGGTGCGGGCAGCCGCAGGAATTTCCTCTAGTTGCCCATGGCAACCAGCCGTAAACTGACTTGCAAGATCACTTCGGCGAGCGGAATACGGATGCTCTGGAAGCTCCTGGTGCAGTACCTGCGGCCGCATCGGCGGCTGCTGATCGCCGTCGTCGTCTTCCAGCTGGCCCAGTCGATCGCCTCGCTCTACCTGCCCACCCTCAACGCCGACATCATCGACCACGGCGTGGCCACCGGCGATACCGGGTACATCCTCGGCACCGGCAGTTGGATGCTGCTCATCACCCTTGCCCAGATCGCCTGTTCAATCACCGCAGTCTATTTCGGGGCCAAGGCTGCCATGTCGCTTGGCAGGGACCTGCGCGATGCGATCTTCGCCAGGGTCGGGGAATTCTCCGAGCAGGAGGTGGCCTACTTCGGGGCTCCCTCACTCATCACCCGGACCACCAACGACGTCCAGCAGGTCCAGCAACTGGTCCTCATGACCTGCACGCTCCTGGTGGCCGCCCCGATCCTCAGCATCGGCGGCGTGGTCATGGCAATCAGGCAGGACGCCCAGCTGTCCTGGCTCATCGCCGTCGCCGTCCCGGTGCTGCTGATCGCAGTGGGGCTGATCGTCTCGCGGATGGTGCCGCTGTTCCGCAAGATGCAGACCAGGATCGACACCGTCAACCGCGTGCTGCGCGAACAGCTGGCCGGCATACGGGTGGTGCGGGCCTTCGTCCGGGAGAGCATGGAGACCGAACGCTTCGCAGCCGGTAACTCGGACGTCACCGAAATGGCGCTGCGCGCCGGCCGCCTCATGGCTCTCATGTTCCCCGTGGTGATCCTCGTCCTGAACATTTCCAGCGTGGCCGTGATCTGGTTCGGCGCCTTCCGGATCGAGGACCGTTCCATGCAGGTGGGCACCCTCATCGCCTTCCTCAGCTACCTGATGCAGATCCTGATGTCCGTCATGATGGCCACGTTCATGGCGGTGATGATTCCGCGCGCCGCCGTGTCCGCAGACCGGATCGGGGAAGTCCTGCAGACCGAGTCGAGCGTGCGCCCGCCGCTGGAACCGGTGCTCAGCAGCGCCGGCCGCGGCGAACTGGAACTCGTCGACGTCGGATTCGCCTACCCGGGCGCCGAGCAGCCGGTGCTGGAAAGCATCAGCTTTACCGCCCCGGCAGGGCAGACGACGGCGATCATCGGCAGCACCGGGGCGGGTAAGACCACCCTGGTGAACTTGCTGCCCCGGCTGTTCGACGCGGGCAGCGGCTCGGTGCGCCTGGACGGCGTCGATGTCCGGGACCTGCATCCGGACCTCTTGTGGGGCCACATCGGCCTGGTGCCGCAGAAGCCCTACCTGTTTTCCGGCACCGTCCGCAGCAACCTGCTTTACGGAAAGCCCGACGCCGACGAGGACGAACTGTGGTCAGCGCTCGCCATCGCCCAGGCGCGCGACTTCGTCCAGGAGATGGACGGGGGCCTGGACGCGCCCGTGTCGCAGGGCGGAACCAACCTCTCCGGCGGGCAGCGGCAGCGGCTGGCGATCGCCCGGGCACTGGTGAAACAGCCGGGGCTCTACATTTTCGACGACTCCTTCTCATCCCTGGACACCGCCACCGATGCCCGGCTCCGCCAGGCGCTCAAGCGCAGCACCGCCGGCGCCACCCTCGTGATCGTCGCCCAGCGCGTCTCCAGCATCATCGATGCCGAGCAGATCCTGGTGCTCGACGACGGCAGGATCGTCGGGCGCGGCACCCACCAATCGCTTATGGAGACATCCGAAACGTACCGCGAGATCGTCTCCTCCCAGCTCTCGGCGGAGGAGGCGGCATGAGCGGCGCAGGCGGAAACCGCGGCACCCGGCCGGCCGCCGTCGTCGGGCATGCGGCTGCCGGGAACTCAAACCTGGGACGCCCGCAGCGGCCGCCGATGGGACCGGGGCGCGGCGGCCCCTTCGCAGGGATGAACATCCCGGCCGAGAAGGCACTCAACTTCCTGCCCTCCGCCAAGCGGCTCCTGAGTACCCTGCAGCCGGAGCGACTATGGCTGGTGATGGTACTTGCCCTGTCGGTGGCCAGCGTCGCGCTCCAGGTGCTCGGGCCGCGGCTGCTTGGTGAAGGCACCAACCTGATCTTTGCCGGCGTCGTGTCCAAGGACCTGCCCGCCGGGACAAGCAAGGAGCAGCTCATCGCGGGGCTGCACGCCTCGGGGCAGGACGCCCGGGCGGACATGCTCGGCCCCATGAAGCTGACCCCGGGCGAGGGCATCGATTTCGCCGCGCTGTCCTCGGTGCTGCTCTGGGTGCTGGTGCTGTACGTGCTGGCCTCGGCGTTCGGCTGGATGCAGGCGTACATCCTCAACGGCGTCGTGCAGCGCACCGTCTACCGGCTGCGGGAAGAGATCGAAGCGAAGATCAACAGGCTCCCGCTGCGCTACTTCGATTCGGTGAAGCGCGGCGAGCTGCTCAGCCGGGTCACCAACGACGTCGACAACATTTCGCAGAGCCTGCAACAGTCCATCAGCCAGGCGGTCACCTCCCTGCTGTCGGTGGTGGGCGTGATCTTCATGATGATGCTGCTCTCGCCCCTGCTGGCGCTGCTCACCATGGTCACCGTGCCGCTGACCCTCGTGACCACCATGCTCATCGCCAAGCGCTCGCAGAAGCTGTTCGTGGCGCAATGGAAGAACACCGGCGAGCTCAACGGGCAGATCGAGGAGAGCTACACCGGGCACGCGCTGGTGAAGGTCTTCGGCCGGCAGCGCGAAGTGGAGCAGCTCTTCCGGGAAAAGAACGCGGAGCTGTTTGCGGCCAGCTTCGGCGCCCAGTTCATCAGCGGCCTGATCATGCCGGCCCTGACCTTCATCGGGAACCTGGTCTACGTGGGAATCGCCGTGGTGGGCGGCCTGCAGGTGGCCGCGGGAGCGATGCAGCTGGGCGACGTCCAGGCGTTCATCCAGTACTCCCGGCAGTTCACCCAGCCCCTGGCGCAGCTTGGGTCCATGGCGAACTTGCTGCAGTCCGGCGTCGCGTCCGCCGAGCGCGTGTTCGAGCTGCTGGACACCGAGGAGCAAGAGCCCGATCCCGCGCCCGCCGCGTCACCGTCGACGGCGAGCGGCCGGCTCGTGTTCGAGAACGTTTCCTTCGCGTATTCGCCGGACAAGCCGCTCATCAAGGATCTGAGCCTGGTGGCCGAGCCGGGGCAGACCATCGCGATCGTGGGCCCCACCGGCGCGGGCAAGACCACCCTGGTGAACCTCATGATGCGCTTCTACGAGCTGGACGCCGGCCGCATCACGCTTGACGGCGTGGACATCGCCACCATGCGGCGGGACGATGTCCGCGGGCGGATGGGCATGGTGCTGCAGGACACCTGGCTGTTCGGCGGCACCATCAGGGACAACATCGGCTACGGCAAGCCCACCGCCTCCGAGGGCGAAATCATGGAAGCCGCCGGCGCGGCCTACGTGGACCGCTTCGTGCACTCCCTGCCGGAGGGCTACGACACCGTGCTCGACGACGAAGGCGGCAACATCTCCGCCGGCGAGAAGCAGCTGCTCACCATAGCCCGGGCCTTCCTTTCCCGGCCGTCCGTGCTGATCCTGGACGAGGCCACGAGCTCGGTGGACACCCGCACCGAGGTCCTGGTGCAGAACGCGATGCGGGCCCTGCGCTCGGAGCGCACCAGCTTCGTGATTGCGCACCGCCTTTCCACCATCCGCGACGCCGACCTCATCCTGGTCATGGAGTCCGGGCAGATCGTGGAGCAGGGAAACCACGCCGGGCTGCTGGCGGCCGGCGGCGCCTACGCCCGGCTGTACGAGGCCCAGTTCGCGGCCCCGGCGGCGGAGGTTTAGCAGCTGCTGTTAACAGCGGCGGGCGGCCGTTAACGAGTGCGACGGCGGGAGGTTGCCTCCCGCCGTCGCTCGCTAGTTTCCGGAACGGTGCCTAGGCAGGGACCGAGACGGTGAAGGTGTTGGGGCCGCTGGCGGTGACGGCGATTTTGCTGGTGCAGGTGTTGTGGCGGGTCGAGAGCTCGTTGACGAGGGCGTCGAGCGTGTGGTGCACGGCGGTGCGGTCCCAGATCTTGAGGGTGACGGATTCGGCAGTTTCAAACGTCATTGTTCTTCG
This sequence comes from Arthrobacter sp. TE26545, assembly GCF_056279005.1. The sequence continues at coordinate 3,303,511 of NZ_JBWBQM010000001.1, read as the reverse complement.
GCTTCCAATCATGAATTCGCGGTGCCAGCCTCGCGCCAGTGCGGGGCCGGGGTGGTACTGATCCATGAACGCCCGGGGCCTTTGGGCGGCTCTGCGAGCTCACCGCTTTGGCCTCGTTGCGTCCAGCAGATGAAGGGTCCGGCCCGGAACGGATCCGGGCCAACTTTTCCATGGTGCACGGGGGTGCCCGGACGGCTCAATCGACTGGATCACAAAGCGGGGTGATCCTGCTCACAATCAAGGGTTACGGCTGCTCCGGCCGCGGAGTAGGGTCGGGGCCATGAGCGGCAAGTATGTGGCGACGTCGGGCATCACCATAGCGGCACCCGCGGACCGGGTCTGGGCTGTGCTGACCGACCCTGCGGCGATCAAGGAGTTCATGTTCGGTACCGATGTGGAGACCGACTGGTCGATCGGCGGCAGCATCAGCTGGCGGGGCGAATGGGAAGGCAAGGAGTACGCGGACAGGGGCCGCATCCTCGAATTCGACCCCGGGAACCGGCTTGTCATGACGCATTTCAGTCCCCTAAGCGGCCAGGAGGACAAGCCGGAGAACTATCACACCCTCACCTGGACGCTGGAGGACGAAGGCGGCGGAACGAAGCTGACCCTCTCGCAGGACAACAACGCCAGCGCCGAAGAGGCGGAGCACTCCAAGGGGATGTGGGACCAGTTGGTGGCCAGCGTGAAGGAGATCGCGGAACGGGGGTAGGCCTTCGAGCGGGAGTACCTACGGCAACCGCGACGGTCGTAGCACCGTCGCCTCGCCGGCGAGCTCCGGATCAAGCGGCACCGGGCTGAGTAGGACTGCCGGGCCGCGGTGCAGGACGCCGTCGGACACGACCCGGCAGCGGATGCCGCCGCGGCCCCGCATCGCCTTGTGGGCACCGGGCGCGAGCATCCGGTCCATCCAAGCGCAGGGATGGGCCGGCCGCCCGGCGTGCAGCCACACCAGCTCCCCGCCGGATTCCAGGGCGAAGTCGTGGCCAAGCAGGGGTGCCAGTTCGGCGCCGCGCAGGAAGACGTTGCGGCGGGTCAGCAGCGGGTCCAAGGGACCGGCGCCAAGTTCCGCGGCGATGGACTCCAAAGCTTCCACGGCGAAGAGGGTGACCGCCGCGTCCATGTGAGCGGCCTTGCCGAAGAAACGGTCGCCGACGATTCCCTTGCCGGCCACCAGTTCCACGAGCCCGGCGTCCGTGGCGGGAACCTCGGCCGGCCCGTCCTTGGCGCGGCCGAAATAGGCGTGCTCCGGCGAGACCAATAGGTGCACGACTTCCACCTCGTAGCGGTACGTCATGGCACCAAATTATCCTCCAATGCCAAGCCCTGGCGGCCTTCCGCGGCCTCAGCGATGCGGGCTAAATACCGGTTTAAACGTTGTTCACAGGCTCAAATTTCGTCAGGTGTGCTGCGTTTGGCCCGGCATTTTCGATGGCTCAGCCGCCTGGCTTCAAGGGCCACCGGACGAACCTCCGGAACCCATTGACACCGCCTGCCTTCAGTCGTAACCTACAACCAAATGGTTGTAGATCAGTTGGACGACGCAGGGATCGACCGCCTTTTCCAGGCGCTCGCGGATCCCACCCGCCGGGACATTGTGCGCCGGGTGACGCTGGGGGAGTACTCGGTGTCCGGCCTCGCGGCGCTCTACGCCATGAGTTTTGCCGCCGTCCAGAAACATGTGGCGGTATTGGAGCGTGCCTCTTTGGTCAGCAAGGAGAAGCGCGGAAGGGAGCAGATCGTGCGGGGCAATCGCGATGGACTGCAGAATGTCCGGCGGCTGCTTGACGAGTATGAGGACATCTGGCGGCAGCGCGCCGCCCGGATCGCAGACATCCTCGAAGAAGAACCGAAATAGAACAGAAGGGTTCCGCAATGACTGTCATCAGTTCCACCAAGAATCCCGAAACGCTCAGCCTCACTCTCGTCGCCGAGTTTGACGCCGACGTCGAACGCGTCTGGCAGATCTGGGAAGACCCGCGCCAGCTCGAGCGCTGGTGGGGCCCTCCCGGCTATCCGGCCACCTTCGAAAAGCATGAATTCACGCCCGGGGGCGAGGCTGGCTACTACATGACCACCCCAGAAGGGGAGAAACCCCGCGGTTGGTGGCGCTTCACCAACATCGAGCGGCCCCACCGCCTCGAGTTCGATGACGGCTTTGCCGATGAAAACGGCGAACCCGTAGCCGAGGTGGGTGCCGGCCACGCCACTGTGACCCTCGAGGACCTCGGCGGCCGTACCCGGATGACCGTCCAGTCCACCTTCGAATCCGAAGAACAGATGACCCAGATGTTGGAGATGGGCATGGAAGAAGGCATGAAGGAAGCGTTGGGGCAGGTCGACGCCCTCCTCGCCGAACACTCCCACGCCTGAGCGTAACCAGCATCCGACGACGGCGGGAGCCTCCCGCCGTCGTCGGCTGTCTTTAGGGTCCGGATCTTCGAGTCCGCAGTACCCTGTGGTTATGGATGAGGACGCCAGGGAATCCGGCGCCAGGCGCCGCCTGGAACGGGCGGCGGAGCTCCGAGCCGGCGGGTACGCCGGGAACCTCTCTCCCGAGGAGGCGGCACACGCCGCAGCGGAAGACGAGCTTCAGGAGAAGCGCCGGAAGTTCGACACCGCCTCGCGGGCCGACTACCTGATCCGGGACGCCATGGCGCACGGCAAGTTCGACAACCTCAAATACGCAGGCAAACCCATCCCGGGTCTCGGCGAAAGCTACGACCCCGACTGGTGGGTCAAGGGCCTCATCCAGCGCGAGCACCTCAGCGGCCTCGGCCCCGAAGCGATCCTGCTGCGGAGGGACGACGCCGGGCTCGACGCCGTCCTGGACGAACAAGCCACCGAAGAGCGGGTCCGGGCCATCCTGGAGGACTTCAACGCCCGGGTAGTCAATGCCCGCCGCCAGCTCCAGGGCGGACCTCCCGTGATCACGAAGACCCGGGAGGTCGCCGTCGAGCTGGAGCGCTGGCGCGCCCGACGGGCAGCAGCCTCGGCCGCCCGCCCGGAGCCGCCGGAGCCCCCGCCCGCCAGGCCATGGTGGCGGCGATGGCCCCGGGGCGGGTAGGTTACCGGACCGGGTTGCCCAACTCGCGCAGCGGTGTCTTGTTCGTTTCCCGGGCCCACAGAGCGCCGGCCACCGCCAGCAGCGAGGACGCAGCCACGATCCAGGCGGCCGGACCCCAGTTGGCCTTCTCCGCGCCGACGAGGGCCGTGCCCAGCAGGGGAGTGAAGCCGGCGCAGAGGATGCCGACCTGCAGCCCGATGGCCATGCCGGAGTAGCGGACCTTGACGTTGAAGAGCTCGGAGAACCAGGCCGGGTAGATGGCGTTGGACATCGAGTAGGTGCCCGCGGTGATCAGGGTGCTGGCCAGGAAGATCATAGGGACGTTCGCGGTCGAAATGACCGAGAAGTACACGAAAATCATCGCACCGGAGCCGAGTACGCCCGAGATGAAGACCGGCCGCCGTCCGTAGCGGTCGGAGAGCCATGCCATCAGCGGCTGCGAGGCGATGGCGATCACGTTGCCGAGGATGCTCACCCACAGCATGGTGGAGGCCGGGACGCCCACCGACACGGCGTACGCCAGGCCGAACGACTGCATGAAGGTGTTCGTGACGGTCTCGAAGGACATCAGGGCCACCTGGAAGAACTGGGCCGGGTGGGTCTTGAACATCTTGGCGAACGGGAGCTTCACGAGTTCGCCGTGGTCGTGCTTCTCCTCGAAGACCTCGGGCTCCTCGAGGGAGCGCCGCACCAGGTAGGCCACCACCAGCACCACCAGCGAGAGCCAGAACGGGATGCGCCAGCCCCAGGCCAGGCGCTCGGCTTCGCTCATGGCCGCCACCGGCAGGAAGGCCAGGGATGCCAGCACAATGCCGGCGGAAATGCCGCTCATGGCAAAGCTGGCGAAGAATCCGCGGCGTCCTTCGGGGGCCTCTTCGGTGGACAGGGCGGATGCGCCTGCAGTCTCTGCGCCTGCGGAGAGACCCTGCATAAGGCGAAGGACCACCAGCAGTGCCGGCGCCCAGTATCCGACGCTGTTGAAGTCGGGGAGCACACCGATCAGGAAGGTCGCTGAACCCATCAGCACGAGGGTCAGCACCAAGGTGTTCTTGCGGCCGATCTTGTCCCCGAGGTGGCCGAACACGATTGCGCCGAACGGGCGGGCAACGTACGCGACGCCGAAGGTGGCGAAGGAGGCGATCAAGGCAACGGTGGGGTCGCCGGACGGGAAGAAGATCTTCGAGAAGACCAGCGATGCGGCGGTGGCGTAGATGAAGAAGTCGTAGTACTCGAGGGCTCCGCCGAGGAAGGCTGCGAGGGCCGCCTTCTTGGCCCGTTTGAGTTGGCGGTCACTGGCCGAGACGGCGGGGCCGCTTGCGAGATTGGTCATTCCGGAGGTCCTTCCGCGCTGAAAGACGGGGTGTTGGGTGTCTGTGGATTGTTCGTATTGCGAACGTTTGTACGATATGTGGTTCAAAAAAAGAGTACTCCATGGTGAGTTGACTCACAACTGTCATTGACTCCGAACGTCTCCCGGGAGGCGGTCTCGAGCCGGTCCAAAAGGCCGCGGAGTTAGCTTCGTCACCTCTGCCTCAAAACGGCTGAAACGGTCTTTTGGCGGCTGCATACTTGTGTTGGTTGTTGTGAAATCCGGGTGTTGAAGATGGGGTTCGGCTGGTGGAAAAGCTGATGCGTGTGGTGCGGAGCGAGTACTTCCCCGCAGGGGTTGTGCTTGGTGGGGTCCTGCTGTTCTGGACGGTGGGTTTGCTGGGCGGACTGAGCTGGCTCAGCGGCGGCCAGTCACCCTTGACCGTGCTGTCCTGGATGATCTTCATCTACGCCGCCGTGGTCCTCTCCCCGGTGGCCGTGGCTCTTTCCGTCATGGACATCAGCCGCCGCTACCGCGGAACGCACGACGCCGGAATCGCCGAGCCGCTGCTGAAAAACGCCGCGCCGCTGCTGAAGAACCTTGCCGAGCTGCGCCGCATGGCGCTGGCCCGCCTGCAGCGCGAAGACTGACGGCGCCGCGTCCGGCTTTCGCCCGGAACTGCCGCTGAATTCCCTGTAGCCCGCCGCCCTCCGGCGTGGGAATCTTAAGCCGTGGCGGAGGGGGAAACGCGGTGACTCCACGGCAGACGGCATGGGTGCTGGCGGTGACCGCCGGCCTGGCCGCCGTCGTGCTGCTGGCCGTCGACTGGTCACCGCTTGCGATGCAGGACCCGGCCCGCACGCTCGGGCTGCTCAACGCCCAGGGCGTTGTGCACCTGGGCGGGATCGCCGACAGGGTCCCTTTCAGCCTCCTTGAATTCGCGATGTTCCTGGCCGTGGGGCTGGGCCTTGTCCTCTCCGGCGTGGCCGCGTGGCGGAGCCAGCCGAACAGCAGGCCGGGATTCCTGCTGGTCCTGGCGGGCTGGCTCTGGCTGGCCGCCGGCCTGCGCCGCTCCAGCGATCCCCTGGCCTTCACCACCGGCGTGACCCTCACGTTGATGTACCAGCCGCCCTTGCTGCAGCTGGCGTTGAGCTTCCCCACCGGGACGCTGAAGACCCGGCTCCAGAAAGTGGCCGTGGGATTCTTCTTCTCCCTTTGGCTGGCCATCGCCGTGGCCAACTGGGCATTCTTCGACCCGCGCCTGCACGTCGCAGCGGGAGAATCCACCTCGCGGAACCTGCTCCTGCTCTGGGACGACCTCGCACTCACCACGGCCATCGGCAACGCCGCCCGGGTAGTCCAGATCTGCGTGGGCCTGGCCATCGTGCTGCTCCTGGCGATGCGCTGGCACGCCGGCACCCCGGCCTACCGGAGTTCCTTCCTGCCGCTCGGCTTCGCCCTGATTCTCAAAACCGGAGCAACCATTTGGGTCGCCGCCGCCGTCGTCCAGTTCTCCGGGTCGCAGGCCTCCGAGGCGCTGCTGTGGCAATATCCCGCGACGGCGGTGGTCCCCCTGGCGGTCCTGATGGGCTTGTGGCGCTACCGCTTTGCGCGGGGCGCCCTCAGCGAGCTCATGGTGGAGATCGGCTCGGCGCCGCTCAATGAACGGCTCACCGACGCGCTGCGGAAGACCGTCCGGGACCCGAGCCTGGAACTGTGGCAATGGTCTCCCGGGCAGCCTGGATTCGTCGACGGGCACGGCAGGGCACGCGAACTGCCGGCGGAACACAGCGGCCGCGCGGCGATGGTCCTGGAACGCAAGGGCTTGCCCGTGGGCGCGCTGGTTTTCGACCAGGCGCTCCGGGACCAGCCCCAACTGCTCGAAGCCGTGCGCAGCGCCACCTCGCTCACCCTGGACAACCGCAACATGGAACAGCAGCTGCGCGACCAGCTGATCGAAGTGCGCCGCTCCCGCGAACGCATTGTCACCGCCGGAGACGCCCGCCGCCGCCAGCTGGAGCGGGACCTGCACGACGGCGCCCAGCAGCGGCTGGTGGCCGTGGCCATGGAGCTGGCCCGGGCCAGGCGGCTCGCGCCCGACGGCGACGTCCGGGAGCTGATCGGGCACGCCGCCGGGGAACTCAACACAGCGCTGGGTGAACTCCGTGAACTCGCCCGCGGCGTGTACCCGCCGTCGCTTCGCGAGCGGGGGCTCGCCGGATCGCTGACCGCCCTGGCCGAACGCACCCCAGTGCCCATGGATGTCCGGGTGGAGCTTGCCGCTCCCGTGCCTCCTGCCGTGGAACTTGCCGCCTACTTCATTTGCGCCGAGGCCGTGACAAACACCGCCAAGCATGCCGGGGCAACCATGATCCGGGCCCGCGCTGCCGGTACTGCGGACCAGCTGACCGTGGTGGTCGAGGACAACGGGAGGGGAGGCGCCGCCCCCGGGCCCGACGGCGGACTGATGGGACTTGCGGACCGCGCGGCCGCGCTGGGCGGCACCTTCGACGTCGTCAGCCCACCGGGGCAGGGGACAACCGTGACGGCGGTCCTGCCGTTCTCCGCGGAACCCGCTTCGGTTCCGGAACTGCCTGCCGTCGAAAGCGAAGGAGGGCTTCCGTGACATTGAGGATTGCCATCGCGGATGATTCCGCTTTGCTGCGCAGGGGCCTGGCGGCACTGCTGGAAGCCGAAGGAATGACAGTGGTGTGCGAAGCCGGCGATGCCGCAGAGCTGCTCGGCTGCGTCGAGCGCGAGCGTCCGGATGCCGCCGTCGTGGACATTCGCATGCCGCCCGGCTACGCGACCGAGGGGATCGAAGCCGCCAGGGAGATCAGGCGCCGGTATCCGGACACCGGGGTGCTGCTGCTGTCCCAGTATGTGGAGACGGAGAACGCGATGTCCTTGTTCGCCGGGGGAGCCGATGCTGCCGGCCTCGATGGCGCGAAGGGCCTCGGCTACCTGCTGAAGGAACGCGTCTCCGACATCGAGGATTTCCTTGACGCCTTGCGGCGGGTGGCCACCGGTGGCACCGCCGTCGACCCCGAGCTGGTGTCCCGCCTGGTTTCGCGCCCGCAGGAACCCCGGCAGGGCGGGGAGGAGCTAAGCAGCCGGGAACGGGAGGTACTGGAACTCATGGCCGAGGGGCGCACCAACCAGGCGATCAGCCGCTGCCTGTTCCTCGGTGAACGGACCGTGGAAGCCCATATCCGCAGCATCTTCGTGAAATTCAACCTGCGGCCGGAACCCGAAGACCACCGCCGGGTACTCGCCGTCCTGAGCTATTTGCGTTCCGGAGGAGGCCGCTGACGCGCCGGCCGCTGAACGCGCCGGCTTCTGAACACGCAAGAGCCGGCCCGGTACGCAAACGCACCGGGCCGGCTTCACTGCCGCGGGTTCAGTTCGAGATCGACAGGATCGCGCTGTTCTGCCAGCCCGTGTAGCCCGACCAGACTCCGCCGCTGCCCACCTTGAAACGGACCTTCTGGTAGACCTCCTCGTAGCCGATCTCACCGTCCACCAAAGTGCGGTAGTTGTGGATGGTGGTGCTGGTGCCGGCGCTGAGGTAGCGGCTGAAGTCCGTGCCGCCCAGGTAGTCGTCGCCGTTCGGCCAGCTGTCGTCTTCCCAACGCTGCTGCTGGATGTAGAGGGAGCGGCTGCCCGTGCAGCTCGCAGTGATCCGGTAGTCGAGGACCTTCACTCCGTTGCTGTTGATGTACGCGAAGATCGGCTTCAACGGCGTGACCGTACAGGAATAGAGGGTGCTGGCCTGGGCAGGCGTGCCGAGGGCCAGGCCGGCTCCGGCAAGGCCGAGGCTCACGGCGAGTGCTGAGATGATCCGGGCGCGCTTGGGCCGGGACAAGGTGTTGGTGCGCATTTCTCTCCTGGGGTGTGATGTGAATCGGGCGGTGCGGAGGTGAACGGACATCCGCGGCCGGGCTGTAGGCTTCGGCCTGCCGGCAATCAGTGGAGGTCCCTCTTTGGTGCGGGTCCCCCGCTCGGGCCAGGGGTTCCTGGCCCGAAATCAATGGTGCTCCCGGGCCGGTGTCCTGCGCTTCCGTGCTAGCACGTAATTACTCCCGCATTTGGATAAAAGCTTGCGCCGGCCGGCCGACTCAGCGGAACAGGTGCCAACGAGCTTGCCCGTTGCTAGGCTCAGGCATGACCCGCATGATCATCATCGGCGCGCCCGGTTCCGGGAAGGGCACCCAGGCCGAATACCTCGCAGCCCATTTCGGCATCCTTCCCGTTTCCACGGGCGAGCTCTTCCGCTCCCACGTGCGCGAGCTGACGGAACTGGGGGCCGAGGCCCGCGCCTTCATGGACAAGGGTGAGCTGGTGCCGGACCGGCTCACCGATGCGATGGTGGCCCGCCGCCTTGCGGACGACGACGTCAGGAACGGCTTCCTCCTGGACGGCTATCCGCGCAACGTGGCCCAACTTGCCGCGCTCGACGCCCTGCTGGAGGGCAAAGGCCAGCGGCTGGACGTCGTCGTGCAGTTGGCCGCGGAGGACGAGGAACTGGTCCAGCGCCTCCTCAAACGTGCACGGGAGCAAGGACGCAGCGACGACACCGCCCCGGTGATCCGCCGCCGCCTGGAGCTGTACAGGGAGGAAACCCAGCCGGTGGTCTCGGCGTATTCGGAGCGCGGAATCGTGGTGGAAGTGGACGGCGGCGGAGACAGGGAGGCGATTACGGAGCGGGCGATTGCCGCCGTCGGGTCCTTCCTGGGAACCCGGCAATGAGCTTTTCGGCGGGCGCCGCAGCGGCCTCCGGCGGACCGGCCTCCGGCGGACCGGCCTCTGGTGGACCGGCCTCCGGTGGACCGGCCTCCGGCGGACCGGTCGGCATCGAGGACTATGCCATGATCGGTGACCTGCATACTGCGGCCCTCGTCAGCACCGAAGGGTCCATTGACTGGTTGTGCCTGCCGCGTTTCGACTCGCCGGCGTGCTTCGCTGCTTTGCTTGATACCTCCGACGCCGGCCGCTGGCTCCTGGCGCCGGCGGATGGCGGCCCCTGTACCCGACGCGGTTACCGCCCGGGAACCCTGGTCTTGGTGAGCGAATGGGAGAACGACGAGGGCCACGTCCGGGTCACGGACTTCATGCCGCCGCGCGACGAGGTTGCCGATATCGTCAGGGTGGTCGAGGGAATCCGGGGCAGCGTGCGGATGCGCGGCGAACTGACCCTCCGTTTCGATTACGGCCATGTGGTGCCGTGGGTCCGACGGAATCCGCACGGAATCGGCGCTGTTGCAGGCCCGGACTCGGTCTATCTGGAAACAGCGGCACCGCTCAAGGGCGTAGAGATGCGCACGGTCAGCGAGTTCACTGTCGGGGAAGGGGAGACGGTCCCGTTCGTGCTGACATGGGCGCCGAGCCACCTTCCGCGGCCCCGGTCCGTGGACCCCGTCGCCGCGCTGGCGGACACCGAACAGTTCTGGACCGAATGGTCCGCCCACTGCGCGGACGCCGGGCCCTACCATGCCGCCGTCGAACGTTCCCTGATCACCCTCAAGGCGCTCAGCTACGCACCGACGGGCGGGATCGTGGCTGCTCCCACCACCTCGCTTCCCGAACAGCTCGGCGGGCCGCGGAACTGGGACTACCGCTACTGCTGGCTCCGCGATGCCACGCTGACACTGCAATCCCTGCTCGCGGCGGGCTACACGGAGGAGGCCGTCGCCTGGCGGGACTGGCTCCTGCGCGCGGTGGCCGGTGATCCGGCGGACCTGCAGATCATGTATGGACTGCACGGCGAGCGCCGCCTTCCCGAGAATGCCCTCGGCTGGCTGTCCGGCTACCAGGGATCACAGCCCGTCCGCACAGGCAACGCCGCCGCGGAGCAATTGCAGTTGGATGTCTGGGGCGAAGTGCTGGATTGCCTGTCCTTGACCAGGGCGGGCCTCCTCGGCGGAGGCAAGGGGAAAGGTGACGATTCCTGGCCCCTCCAGCAGGCCCTGATGGGTCACCTGGAACAGATCTGGCACCAGCCGGACAACGGATTGTGGGAAATGCGCGGGCCGAGGCGCCATTTCACCCATTCAAAAGTGATGGCCTGGGTGGCTGCCGACCGCATGGTCAAGGCGATCGGCGAAACTGGACTGCCGGGACCGCTCGAGCGCTGGGCGGCCCTGCGCGACACCATTCACCGGGAGGTCATGGAGCGGGGTTTCGATGCCGGGCGCAACACCTTCGTGCAGTCGTATGGCAGCCAGGAACTGGACGCGAGCCTGCTGCTGATCCCCAAGGTGGGCTTCCTGTCCCATGATGATCCGCGGGTGATCGGCACCATCGAGGCCATCCAGCGCGAGCTGACCGTGGACGGCTTCGTGCTGCGGTACCGCACGGAGGAGAGCGATGACGGCTTGCCGGGAGGGGAGGGGGTATTCCTCGCCTGCTCCTTCTGGCTGGTCGATGCGCTTCTTGGCGCGGGACGTGCCGGCGAAGCCACTGAATTGTTCGAGCGCCTGCTCTCCCTCCGGAACGACGTGGGGCTGCTCAGCGAAGAATGGGACCCGTTGACCCGGCGGCAGTTGGGGAACATGCCCCAGGCCTTCAGCCACTTCGCCCTCGTGACGAGCGCCATGCAACTGGACCGGGGCAGGGCGCACCGGAGCAACGTGCCCATCGGAGATACTGCGGGGCCAGGCTCCTAGTCCCGGCCGGTGCTCTGGCAGAACGGGACACATCGGAGAACAATTGAAACCATGGTCAGGTATTCAGCCCTTGAAAAGGCGTCCAGCAAGCACCCGCACGACTGGGGCCGGGCGATGGCCTCGGCCATGACCAAGCTCGCGGAGGCGGCGCGCATCGACGGGCGGGACCTTCAACATGACTTCCTCTTTGGGGAGGAACTGCGGCTCAGGATCGACGAGGACAACGACGGCGTCATGGTCGAGCTCACTTGGGCGCCGCCTGAGACCGGTGGCGCACCGGAGGATTCCGTGGCCTGAGCGGGCTACGTTTCGTTGCCCGGCTCCGGCGGGGAGGCGATGGTCAGGGTCGAGGTGTAGGGTCCGGTGGGCGGCCCCGGACGGACTCCCGGACCCGGAAACGGTGCAGGAAACGGCGAGGGACCCGGAAAGGGTCCCGCAGGAGCGCCGCCGTCGGGATGCTGTCCGTTGCTGCCCAGCAGACTGCGCGTGAGGGCTTCGCTGTCCGCCATCAACTGCTCAACCGCGACCTCCAAGTGGGCATCCGACGGCGCGGCTCCGGCCAGTGCCGCGGCCACCACCGCGCGGCGTACCAGTTCCTTGGCGAACGACGCCGTGGTCCCGGCGGTGCGGGCCGACGCGGCCTCGAGCGCGGCCCCTGAGAAGCCCAGGCCCGAGGAATACAGCTCCAGGAGCCGTTCGCGTTCGTGTTCCGAGGGCAGCGGGATCTCGACGGCCAGGTCCACGCGTCCGGGCCGTTGCGCCAGGGCACGTTCGAGCATGTCCACCCGGTTGGTGGTGAGGACGAAGGCGACGTCGGCATCACTGTCCAGGCCGTCCATGGCGTCCAGCACCTCGAAGAGCAGGGGCTGCGGGCCGTGGCCGAAACTGCGGTCCTCGGCGATCAGGTCGCAGTCCTCCAGCACCACGATTGACGGAGCGAGCGCCCGCGCGATCCGCGCCGCTTCAGAAACCCGGGCGAGGGTCCCGCCCGACAGGAGCACCGCCGTCGTTCCCCAAATTTTCATCCATGCACGGAACCCTAGCAGGGTGACGTTGCCCGCCCTGTGGCTCCGGTGCCGGACTACCGGATCGCGGGAGGCCCGGGAAGTAGGGGCCTTTCAGCCTGGTCGCGGGAGCGCTGCTGGGTCGCTGGGACGTTGCGGTGACTTCGCAGCGCTCCAGCGACCTCGCGCGTTCAAGACTGCCCGACGGCCCCGCTGCTACGCTGGCCGGCATGGAATCTTTGGGGGATCAGAACAATCCGGAAGAACCGGTCAAGGCGGGAAACAAGGGGAAGGCGATGGCCGTCGTCGTACCTTTGCTGGGAACGCTGGTGGTGGTCGCGGGCGTGGTGACCGCATTGATCGGCAGTACCCAGCCCCTCGAGTTTGGCTGGGTTGCCTACGCCCCGCTGGCCAATAACCCGTTCAGCACCAGCGGTGCTGCCCTTGTTGGACCAATGACGCAAAACGGATACCTGATCGCCGTCGTCGGGCTGCTGCTCCTGGCCTTCTGGGCCGGGCACCGGCTCGGCCGCAGGACCCAATAACGCCGCAGGACCGGTTAAACCGGGAACCGCCGGATCCATCGAGATGGATCCGGCGGCAGAAGCCCTGAACGCCTAGCCCGGCAGCGGTGCGCCGGTGAGCTTGATCTGGCGGTTCTGGTCCTTGTACAGCAGGTAGCGGAACTGGCCCGGGCCGCTGGCATAGCAGGCCTGCGGGCAGAAGGCGCGCAGCCACATGTAGTCGCCGGCCTCCACCTCAACCCAGTCCTTGTTGAGCAGGTACATGGCCTTGCCTTCCAGGACGTACAGGCCGTGCTCCATGACGTGGGTCTCCGGGAACGGGATCACGCCGCCGGGCTGGAAGGTCACGATGTTGACCTGCATGTCGTGCGCCAGGTCGTCGGAGGGGACGAAGCGCTGGGTCTTCCAGACGCCGTCGGTGTCCGGCATCGCGGTGGCTTCCACGTCCTTCTCGTTGGTGACGAAGGACTTCGCCTCGTAGCCTTCCAGGCGGTCGTAGGCCTTGCGGATCCAGTGGAAGGTGGCGATGTCGTCCGAGGTGTTCTCCACGCCCCATTCGTCGCCGGCGGCGAGGTAGGCGTAGCCGCCCTCTTCCATGATGTGCTTCTCGCCCTTGAGGTCCAGGTTCAGGGTGCCCTTGACCACGAAGATCACGCCTTCGACGCCGGCCTCGAACTCTGCCTTCGGCGCACCGCCGCCCGGCGCCACCTCGACGATGAGCTGCGAGAACGTGGTGGCAAAGCCGGAGATCGGGCGGGCGATGATCCAGGAGCGGGTCTTGCTGAAGCCCGGCAGGAGGCTCGTCACGATGTCCGTCAGCACACCCTTGGGGATCACCGTGTACGCCTCGGTGACGATCGCGCGCTCGGTGGTGAGGTGGGTCTGCGGCGGCAGGCCACCCGCGGGGTAGTAGTAGTTGCCCATGGTGAGTCCTTTACTTCGAAGTGGTGGCGAGTCGCGGGTGTGCCAGGACGGTCAGGCGGGGGAGTTCGACGCCGGCAAGCGCCAGGACTTCTTCGGTACCGACCGCGCCGCACTGGACGCCTCGCAGGATGAACGCCGCCAGCGCGCGTGCGGTCGCCGGCTCGTCCATGACGCCGCCCTCGGTGCGTTCGACGTAGTTCCGCAGCCGTGCCGCCGCTGCCGGCAGGCCTTCGCGGTAGAAGGCGTAGGTGGCGGCGAAGCGGCTGGGCAGCTGGTTGGCGTGCAGGTCCCAGCCCTGGTAGTAGCCGCGCTCCAGGGAACGGCGGACCAGGCGGCCGTGCAGCTTCCAGGCGTTCTCCACGTTGTCACCCACGGGGATGATGTTGGTGGAGCCATCGGACAGGCGGATGCCGGTGCCCGCCACGGCCAGCTGCATGACTTCCTTGGCGAAGTCGGCCACGGGGTGCTCCATGGACTGGTACTCGGCCGCGATCTGCAGTGACGCGGAGTAGTCGTAGGTGCCGTAGTGCAGGCCGCTGATGCGTCCGGGAACCGCGTGCGGCAGTTGGGCCACCGGCGAAGTGCCTTCCGGGCCGAGGATCAGCTGCGGGGTTTCGACTTGGACCTCGAAGCGCAGCCGGCCGGCCGGCAGCGAGTGGATCTCCTCCAGGCGGGAGACCGCGAAGTCCATGGCCTCGACCTGGGCCACCGTGGTGACCTTGGGCAGAGTCAGCACCAGGCCTTCGGGCAGTTCGCCCGCCGATGCCAGGGTGGAAACGAAGAGGTCCAGCGTCTTCAGGCCGCGGGCCCGGGTGGGCGCCTCGAAGCACTTGAAGCGGATGCCGATGAACGGCGGGGCCGAACCACCGGCCACGGCCTCGCTGACGGCCTGCGCCGCCGCGACTGCGGCCACGTCCTCAGCCTCGTCGCCGCGGTCGCCGTAGCCGTCCTCGAAGTCCAGGCGCAGGTCCTCGATGGGCTCGCTGCGCAGCTTGGCCGCGACCCGGCCGGCGACGGCGGCCGCCAGCCCGGGCTCCTGGCCCAGCAGCGCGCCGAGCTTCTCGAGACCGCCGTGCTCCTCCGCCGTCGCGAGCGCCTGGGCGCCCCATTCGGAGGCGAGCGACGGCGTGAAACGGTCCGCGGGCACGTACACGGTGTGCACGGGCTGGCGGCTACCGCTGTCGCCTGGGTAGTTGCGTTCCAGCAGCTGGTCCGTGGCGGCCAGCCTGGAATCGATGGCGGCGAGATCCGCCGCGCTGAGTGAATGTGCGGCCATCCCTACACCAGCTCGTAGGCGGGGGTGGTGAGGAAGTCCGTGTAGTCCTCGGAGAGGCAGATGTCCGCGATCAGGCGGCTGGCCGGCTCGTAGTACTTGGCGAATGATTCCGCATCCACTTCGCCGCGCAGACGTTCGGTCTCTTCACCCAGGATCCTGGTGACGAGCTCACGGGTGACAGTGTTCCCGGTGTCCGCCAGGACGGACTTGTTGCGGATCTGCTGCCACACCTGCGAACGGGAGATTTCCGCCGTCGCGGCGTCCTCCATGAGGTTGTGGATGGCGACGGCGCCGCTGCCCGAGAGCCACACCGCGGTGTAGGCGACGGCGACGTAGAGGTTCAGGCGCATGCCCGCCTCGGTGACCTCGCCGCCGGCGGACGGCACGTCCAGGAGCTGCTCGGCGGTGACGGAAACCTCCGGGCGCTGCTTGTCGAGCTGGTTCGGCTTGTCGCCGAGCACGGAGTCGAACACTTCCTGACAGGTGGAGACCAGGTCCGGGTGCGCAACCCAGGAACCGTCGAAGCCGTCGTTCGCCTCGCGGGTCTTGTCCGCCCGGACCTTTTCGAAGGCCTGGGCGGTGACTTCCGGTTCGCGGCGGTTCGGGATGACGGCGGCCATGCCGCCCATCGCGAAGGCGCCCCGCTTGTGGCAGGTCTTGACCAGCAGTTCGGTGTAGGCGCGCATGAACGGCGCGGTCATGACCACGGAGGCGCGGTCCGGCAGGATGAAGGACTCGCCGGCATCGCGGAAGTACTTCACGATGCTGAACAGGTAGTCCCAGCGGCCGGCGTTCAGGCCGGAGGCGTGGTCGCGCAACTCGTAGAGGAACTCTTCCATCTGGAAGGCAGCCGGGATGGTTTCGATCAGCATGGTGCCGCGGATGCTGCCCTGCGGGATGCCGATGTAGTCCTGGGCGAAGACGAAGATGTCGTTCCAGAGGCGGGCCTCGAGGTAGCTCTCCATCTTGGGCAGGTAGTAGAACGGGCCGTGGCCGTTGAGGAGCAGCTGCTTGGCCGTGTGGAAGAAGTGCAGGCCGAAGTCCACCAGCGCGCCCACGGTGGGTGCGCCGTCGAGGAGCAGGTGGCGCTCGTCCATGTGCCAGCCGCGGGGGCGGGTGACGACGACGGCCAGCGGGGCATCCGTGCGCAGGCGGTATTCCTTGCCCTCCGGAGAGGTGTAGGCCAGGGTGCCGGCGGCGGCGTCACGCAGGTTCAGGATGGCGTCGATGACGTTGGCCCAGGTGGGGGTGCTGGCGTCTTCAAGGTCCGCGAGCCACACTTTGGCGCCCGAGTTGAGGGCGTTGATGGCCATCTTGGCGGGGGAAGCCGGGCCGGTCATTTCGACGCGGCGGTCCTGCAGCGCGGCCGGGGCTTCGGCGACCTTCCAGTCGCCGTCGCGGATTTCCTTCGTCTCGGGAAGGAAATCGAGCTTGCCGGTGCGGGCAACCTCTTCGCGCTTGGCCGCGCGGGCTGCGAGGAGCTCCGAACGGGTGCCCGCGAAGCGCTTGTGGAGTTCCTCGACGAAGGCCAGGGCCTTGGGGGTCAGGATTTCTTCGGCACGTTCGATCGGCTGGGGATCGGTGACGGTAAGAGCCATGGAGCGGGTCCTTCCTAGTGGGCGCCGGCCGGAACGGCGGCAGTGGACTGGGCGGCGGCGTGTGCTGCGTTCGCAACGGCGGTTGCGACGTCGGCCGTCACGTGCGGGTCGAAAATGCTGGGAATAATGTAGCTCGCATTGAGCTCATCGTCAGCGACGCGCTTGGCGATGGCCTCGGCGGCGGCCACCAGCATGTCCGGGGTGATGTCGCTCGCCCCGGCGTCCAGGAGGCCGCGGAACAGGCCCGGGAAGGCCAGGACATTGTTGATCTGGTTCGGGAAGTCGCTGCGGCCGGTGGCCACGACGGCGGCGTGCTTGGAAGCGATGGTCGGGTCCACCTCGGGGGTGGGGTTGGCCATGGCGAAGACGATGGCGTCCTCGGCCATGGACGCGATCTGCGCTTCGCCCAGGATGTTCGGTGCGGAGACGCCGATGAACACGTCCGCACCCACGAGGGCTTCGTGGAGGGTGCCGGAGAATCCCTCTTCGTTGGTGTTTTCCGCGATCCAGGTGCGGTGCTGATCGTTGTAGCTCTCGCCGTGGTGGATGGCGCCGGAGCGGCCGGCGGCCACGATGTGCTGGGCGCCCTGGGCCTTGAGGAGCTGGATGATGGCGGAACCGGCGGCGCCCACGCCGGAGACGACGATCTTGACGTCTGCGATCTTCTTGTCCACTACGCGCAGGGCGTTGACGAGCGCTGCGAGGGTGACGATGGCGGTGCCGTGCTGGTCGTCGTGGAAGACGGGGATGTCGAGTTCTTCGCGCAGGCGTGCCTCGATTTCGAAGCAGCGGGGAGCGGCGATGTCCTCGAGGTTCACACCGCCGAAGACGGGAGCCAGGAGCTTGACGGTGCGGATGATTTCCTCGGTGTCCTGGGTGTCCAGGCAGACCGGCCAGGCATCCACGTTGGCGAACTGCTTGAAGAGGGCGGCCTTGCCCTCCATGACCGGCAGGGCGGCGGCGGGTCCGATGTTGCCCAGGCCCAGCACGGCGGAGCCATCGGTGACGACGGCGACCGTGTTGCGCTTGACCGTCAGGTTGCGGGCCGCGGACGGATCCTCGGCGATGGCCAGGCAGACGCGTGCGACGCCGGGGGTGTAGGCGCGGGACAGATCGTCGCGGTTGCGCAGCGGCACCTTCGGGACCACTTCGAGCTTGCCGCCCAGGTGCATGAGGAAGGTACGGTCCGAGACGTGCTGGACCGTGACGCCGTCGAGCGCGTTCAGGGCCTTCTTGACCTCGTCGGCGTGCTCCTCGCCGGTGGTGTTGCACGTAACGTCGACGACGATCGTGTCGTGGTGGGACTCGGTGACGTCCAGTGCGGTGACGGCTGCGCCGGCGGCCGCGACGGCCGCTGCGATCTCACTGGTGGCAGTGAAGCTCGACGGTGCGGCGACGCGCAAGGTGATTGAGTTTCCGGGGCCCGGGTTCGCCATTGAATGTCCTCCTGTTGCGGGTCCTTACGGACCGGTGTGCCTCGCTAGTGTTTTCGTATTATGGATATTATTATCTACAAAGTGGAAACACAAGCTTTCTACTGAAGGTGACCGCAGGGGGCTTTGGTGCGGTATCTTGAAAACCTAAACAACTTTTTTCACGATGCGGATAAGAGTTGTCGGATTCCGAGCCATAGGAGACAACGGAATGGCTGAAAAGCCCTCGGGAGGCGTGCAGTCCGTCGAGCGCGTCTTCGAACTGCTGGAACTGATCACGGATGCCGGCGGTGACGTTACGCTCAGCGAACTGTCGTCGTCGACCGATCTTCCGCTGCCCACCATCCACCGCCTGCTGCGTACCCTCGTGGCGCTGGGCTATATCCGGCAGCTTCCCAACCGCCGCTACGCCCTGGGGCCGCGGCTGATCCGGCTTGGCGACGGCGCCAACAAGCAACTCGGCGCACTGGCGCGTCCGCAGCTGAAGTCGCTGGTGGACCGCCTGGGTGAAACCTCGAACATGGCCGTGCTGGATTCGGACATGGTCATTTACGTCGCACAGGTTCCCTCGCCGCACTCCATGCGCATGTTCACCGAGGTGGGCCGCCGCGCCCACACCCATGACACCGGCGTCGGCAAGGCGATCCTGGCGCAACTGGATGACGAGGTGGTCCGCGGGATCGTGGCCCGCACGGGTATGCCCACGCCCACCGCGAAGAGCATCGGCGACATCGATGCGCTGCTGCATGACCTCAAGCTCATCCGGGAACGCGGCTACTCGATCGACGAAGAAGAGCAGGAGCTCGGAGTGCGGTGCTTCGCCATGGCCGTTCCCAATGCTCCGACGCCCACGGCCATCTCCGTCTCCGGTCCGGTCACCCGCGTGGACCAGGGCTTCGGCGAGCGTGCCGTGCCCATGCTTCGCGAAGCGGCCCAGGCGATTTCCGTGGAGCTGAACCGGAACTGAGCACCTAAGCGCAGCTAACCCGGCGCGAACGTACAGTTGGGGCCCTGGAATCCGCGGATCCGGGGCCCCAGCTGTACGCTCGGCCATTTGCCTAGGCCTCGGGGAGGGCTCCGTCGTTGACCTCGCCGCCGTCGTGGTCGATGTTGATCATCGGCGAGCTCTTCTCGAGCCGGCGGAAGACCACCAGGCCCAGGCCGCAGCCGATGAACCAGCTGTAGTTGCCCAGCCAGGTGGCATCCACGCCGGTGGCGCCGGTGTCGAGGAGCAGCTTGGGAATGATGACCGAGGCGATGGACACGGCGCCGCTGATGGCCACCGCCTTGATGGCATTGGGGTTGTAGCCGTTCCTGAACCAGTATTTGCCGGCCGGATCCATGGTGTACATCTCGTCCACCCAGACCTTCTGCCGGCTGACCAGGTAGTACCCGGCGATCAGGATGCCGAACAGCGGGCCGATGAGTGCGCCCAGGATGCCCAGCGAGTAGTGGATGGCCGTGGCGTTGCTGTACCAGTTCCACGGGAGCAGGATCACGGAGCCGACGGCGGCGATCATGCCGCCCGTGCGCCAGCTGATCCGGTGCGGGGCGACGTTGGAGAAATCGAAGGCCGGCGAGATGAAGTTGGCCACGATGTTGATGCCCACGGTGGCGGTGACGAAGGTCAGGCCGCCCAGCAGGATGGCGAACGGGGTGTCGATCCGCTCCACGGTGTGGATGGGGTCCGTGAGGAGCTCGCCGAAGACCGGAACGGTGGCCGACGCCGTGATGACGGTCAGCAGCGAGAAGAACAGGAAGTTGACCGGCAGGCCGAGTAGGTTGCCCTTCTTGACTGCCTTGAACGAGCTGCCGTAGCGGGCGAAATCGCCGAAGTTCAGCATGGGGCCGGAGAAGTAGGACACCACGATCGCGATCGCGCTGAGCATCACCGGGATGGAGGACCAGAAGTCCAGCGGTTCGCCCACGGAGAGGTCCAGGCTGATCTTGTCCCAGCCCGCCTGGGACACCAGGTAGATGGCCAGGACGATCATGACGACGTAGACGGCGGGGCCGGCGAAGTCGATGAACTTGCGGATGGTTTCCATGCCGTTCCAGAACACCGCGGCCTGCGCCACCCAGAGGATCGCATAGGAGATCCAGCCGAGGGCTGACAGGCCCAGGAAGGAGTACTCAGTGGCGAGGGCGTGGGTGGCGGGGATGAACTTCAAGAAGATGATGTTCAGCGACTCGGCGGCCAGGAAGGTCTGCACGCCGTACCAGGCGATGGCGATAAGGCCGCGGATGACCGCCGGGATGTTCGCGCCCTTGACGCCGAAGATCGCGCGGTTGATCACGGGGTAGGGGACGCCGGTCTTCTGGCTCGGCTTGGCCACCAGGTTGGTGAACACCTGCACGATCACGATGCCGATGATCAGCGACAGGAGCACCTGCCAGCTCGCAATTCCCAGGGCGAAGAGGCTGCCGGCGGTGACGTAGCCGCCCACGCTGTGCACGTCGGACATCCAGAAGGCGAAGATGTTGTAGGCGCCCCAGCCCTGCTTCTCCAGCGGGACGAGGTCCTTGTTGGCGAGGCGGTGGTCATACCCGGGCTTGACGGCGCCGGCGTCGGTGCCGGCCGCGGTCACAAGTTCAGCCATGTTGCTCCTCAGGGGTAGGTTCACGGCCGGACCGACCGTTTCATAAACCCAAGTTTGTGGAACGGATGTTACACCGCTGTTTCTGCCTGAAGAAGACCTTGTGTATTACGGGATCGCCGCGGTTCAGGACTCCAGTTCGCCCAGGGCGCTGAAGATGCCTGTCGCCTCCCGGATCCGGTCCCGGCCGGCTTTCGCGCGCACCGCGAGCACCCCGTTGGCGAGCACGCTCATGAGGCTCATGGCCGAGGCGTAGCTGTCGAAGGCCGACACGCTGTCCACCGGGCATTCAAGCCAGATGTCCGCCTGGGACGCAAAGCGGCGGGCGCTTGGATCGCCGATCAGCACCGTGGTGGCGCCGCCTGCGGCAGCCGCCTCGAGGACGGCCGCGAAGGCCGCCGGCCGCCGTCGGAATCCCAGCAGCAGGACGACGTCGTCCGTTCCGTACCCGGCCAGTTCCTCACCGATGCTTTGGCCCGGCTGCGGGGCGGCGGCCACGCTCGCGCGGCATTGCAGCAACTGCTGGCGCAGGTGCAGCGCGAGCGGAAAGCTGTTGCGGAAGCCGATCAGCAGCAGCTGCCTGGCGGAGGCCAGCGCCTCCGCGGCAGCGGTGAGCTGGCCGGCGTCGAGCTGTTCGAAGGCGCGGCGCAGGTTCTCCAGCTCATGGGCCAGGTGCGCGGCGAGGTCGCCCTCTTCATGGGCGGCCACGGGGACCCCGGTGGCGCGCAGGGTCCGGGTGTGCTCCTTGACCTCGTTGAAGTCCGCGAAGCCGAGCCGGCGGAACAGCCGGCTCATGGTCGCCTTGGAAACTCCGCTGAGGCGGGAGAGTTCGGCGGCGTTGTACATGGCGAGATCGCCCAGATGGTCCAGGAGGGTGTCAGCCGCCTTCTGTTCCTGCGGCCCCAGCTCGGGGTAATGCCGCCCGATGCGCTCGTCGATCCTCATGAAACAACCGTCTCACGAAGCGAGCCGCCGGACACGCTGGTGTCCGGCGGCTCTTACCATTCAATACTGAAGCTTCGTCGTTGAAACCTCCTTCTTAGTGGTCGGCGGATGTTTTGATGGGGACCTCGTTGCCGTCGGCATCGATCAGTTTGCCGTTTTCGAAACGGTCGCCGTGCGCCAGGCAGGCGAGGTCGGCTTCGGTTACCACGCGTGCCGTACCGGCCACGAACACCGACTGGTTGTCGGAGTTGCCCTTCTTGAAGTGGTTGAAGAGCACGTTCAGCAGGATGGCCATCACGGCCGCGGAGCTGATGCCGGAGTGGAAGATCGTGGAGAACCAGGACGGGAAGTGGTCGTAGAACTTGGGGGCGGCGATCGGGATCATGCCGAAGCCGATGGATGCCGCCACCACGATCAGGTTCATGTTGTTGCGGTATTCCACCTTGGCCAGGGTACGGATGCCGCTGGCTGCCACGGTGCCGAAGAGCACGACGCCGGCCCCGCCAAGTACGGGGGTCGGGACCGCCGCGACCACCCGGCCGAGGACGGGCAGGAGGCCGAGGATTACCAGGATGAGGCCGCCGGCGCTGACCACGAAGCGGCTCTTGACGCCGGTGATCGCCACGAGCCCGACGTTCTGGGCGAAGGCGCTCTGCGTGAAGGAGTTGAAGATCGGCGAAATGGCGCTGGAGAGCATGTCCGCGCGCAGGCCGTTGCCGATGCGCTTGGAGTCCACCTTGGTGTCAACGATTTCACCGACGGCGATGATGTCCGCCGAGGTTTCGGTCAGCGTGACCAGGATGACGATCAGCATCGAGACGATCGACGCGATTTCGAAGGTGGGCATGCCGAAGGCGAAGGGGGTGGGGAAGGCGACGATGTCGCCCTGGCCCACCTTGGAAAAGTCAGCCATGCCCGTGACGGCTGCGATGACGGTGCCGATGATCATGGCCAGCAGGATCGACAGCCGCGAGATCGCGGCGTTGCCCACCTTGCTCAGCAGCAGCACAACGGCGGTGGTGGCGGCGGCGAGGCCGATGTTCGCCACGCTGCCGTAGTTGTCGGCCTTGGCGTTTCCGCCCATCGCCCAGTTGGCTGCCACCGGCATCAGGGTCAGGCCGATCGTCGCGATCACCGTGCCGGTGACCACCGGCGGGAAGAATCTGATGATCTTCGCGAACAGGGGAGTGATGGCCAGGCCGATCAGCGAGGCCACGATGACCGAGCCGAAGACCGCCTGGATGCCGCCGCCGCCGTTGACGATCGCCACCATCGTGGACACGCCGGCAAAGGAGACGCCCTGGACGAGGGGCAGCTGAGAGCCGAAGAAGGGGATGCCCACGGTCTGGAGGATGGTGGCGAGCCCGCCGACGAAGAGACAGGCGGCGATCAGCAGGCCGATGTCCTGCGAGGACATTCCGGCGGCCGCGCCAATGATGAGGGGCGGGGCGATGATTCCGCCGTACATGGTCAGGACGTGCTGGAATCCGTAGGCGAAGGAGCTGCCGATGGAAAGGCGTTGGTCTTCGGGCCGGGTGCTGGGGCTCCCTGCGGGACGGGTTTTCTTCTTGGTGTTCATGGCAGACTTCCTGATTTGGGGCAGACACCTTGATCTGGCTGATATGTCTGGCTAACAATCCGAGCCGAAGAACGGCTTTTGGCTATGGCCTGGGGTCTTTTGGGTATGGCTGAGGCCGGGGTGGCCGGAACCAGGTGCTGTTCAGCCCTGGCGCCGGCCAACCCGGAAACGGAGAAAGGTTTAGCAGAAGCCGGCGATGCCGTCCCAGGCGTTGCCCGGATCGGAGATCAGGTCGCGCTCGAAGTTGGCTTCGATGAGCCCGTACGGGCGGTCCGCCGCGAAGAACACTTCGTTCGGGTTGTCCAGGCCGAAGGGGCTCAGGTCCACCACGAAGTGGTGCTTGTTGGGGGTGGAGAAGCGGAGCTCGTCGATCTCAGGGTGGGCGTCCAGGACCTTCTGGGCCATCTGGTACAGGGTCTCCTGCAGGGCCTTGGAGTACTGCTCGGAGAAGCCTTCCAGCAGGAGCGCCTTCACGGATTCGTACGCGGCGTTGTAGTCGATCCTGCCTTCTGCGACGGCGTCGTTGTTGTAGCGCCAGCGGGCAGAAACAGCGGTGGCCAGGATGCGGTCCGAAGTTTCCTGCAGGGTGGTGTACTTGTCCTTCGGGTAGCCCTCGAAGCCGGACTGGGTGGACTTCAGCACCGTGAGGTCGCTCAGGCCGGAGATGACGTAGGTGGAATTGCCTTCGCGGACCACCACGGCATTGCGAACTTCCTGGCCCTTGCGGACGAAGGAGTGGTTGTGCTCCTTGCCGTTGGCGATGATGCGCTCCCAGGCATACTGTTCGGCTTCCCAGCGGCCGCCGGTCACCCAGTCGAATTCGCCGGTGAAGTGGTCCGCCAGGCGGAGCAGGAACTGTTCCGGGGAGCCGATGCCGTCGCGGGCGAAGGCATAGACCGTGTTCTTCTGGGTGTCGGTGGGAACCACCCGGCCGTTGTCGCCCTCGAAATGGGCAGCGCTGAAGTCGCCGCGCAGCTGGGAAGTAACGTTGAGGTCTTCGATCTCGTGGCGGTCGGTGTCGCGGGTGATTTTGACGACGCGGTTTTCCGCCTTGCCGTACTGGTTCTTGCCGAGGACGATCTTGCTGCTCATGGTCTGTCTCAACTTTCCTGGTGGGCGGGGCCCGTCCACCGTGGTGTCGTGCGCCGTGCGGCGCCTGTTATGGCGGACGCCGGCAACAAAAAAGAGCCAGCATCCATTAATGCCAGCTCATTACGACCCTGCCTGCTGCTCCCAGGTTTCGTGACCTGAGTCACGAGTTGCTGAAAAGACTAGCGCGGGATTCCGGTCTTGTGAAGGGGGTCACGCGATCGCCTGCAACTTTCCGAATATGACCGGACGGGACATCGCAGGCCGCGGACGGCTCTTGACGCGGCAGGGGAAGCTGCCTACGCTTTCCACATAACAATAAAAGTTTTCCGAACTACGGAAAATTACGTACGGAAAATGAAGTACGGAAAATTTATGGACTACGAATGAGGAGGAACAGATGGACCAGCAGGAGAACAAGAACGTCGTGGATTTCCCGGCCCCCGGCCAGGAGCTGTACCTGCCGTTCGGCTCCACGGACCCGGACTTCTACATTCCGGCCGACTGCGACCGTACCTCCAGCGGATTTTCCCGCTGGCTCCGTGCGCTCCCGGTGTTCGGCCGGCAACGTCCCTGAAGTCCTGCCTTCGGGAGACGTAAGGACTCTGCGCAACAGAGCCATGAAGCGGGCGGCATCTGGGGAGGTGCCGCCCGCTTTTCCATCTGCTGCGGAGTCCGCGCCAGTGGCTAGCAAGTGCGGGGCTCAATGGCCGGCGGTCTCGAGAACCCTCTTGAGGTTGGTGAGAAAGCCCGCGTTGCGCCTGCGCATCATCCCGCCGGTAAACGGCGCCATGATCCTCAGCATCCCGTGTGGCTCCATGTCGAGACGACGGGTGATCCGCGAGCCGGCGCCGTCGGGCTCCACGGTGAGCGTTAGGACCGGCTCGAACTTGCCGATCTGCGATGTGAGCACGACCCGGCGCGGGGGCTCGTACACAGTGACGGTGCCCGTCCCTTCGGACAGCCCCATGAACGGTTTGAACCGGGTCCGGAAAGTGGCGCCGGCCGTGGTCGATCCCGGCCCTGCGTACTCCGCCTCGAGGATGTCGGTGTGCCACTGCGGGTCGTTGCGTATGTCGGACACGAAAGCGAACACTTCCTCAGCGGGCCGGTCGATCCATTCGCTGCTCTCAAAGCTGATCATCACCCCTCCTTAACGGACCGTGCTGCGGGTGAAGCCCGCCAGGTGTTCCGGAAGGTATCGCTCGGGGACGTGCGGGTCGGACCATGGCTCCAGGAGTTCGGCGAGCCGCGGCGACTTCTCGCCGTAATACTGCTCGAGCTCGGTCGTGTCCATCCAATCCACGCCACCTGAGAGGTGCTTGCTGATCAGCTCCATGTGGGTCGCCATCGAGTCTGCATCCGGGTGGACCTGGACGCAGGTTACGCGGCGGGTGTCCTCGTCGATGTAGAAGTTGAACGAAATGAGCCGCGGCTCGTTGATCTCGACAAACTCGGTGTGCTCAGCCAGGTACTTCCTCGCTTCCTCGACCCTGCCTTCCTTGATCGTCCAATTGCCGACGTATGCGAATGTTCCGGTCATGGTGTCTCTCCTTTGCTTTCTTGTTGGGTGTCCTCTATGGGCTTTTCTCCATGCTCTGCCCTGCCGCTAACGCCTCGCTAAAGCCGGATCCGGCCGGGATCCGGCGGTGCTAAATTGGTGCACGGGAGAATCTGGCGAAGGCGGCTGTCGGTGG
The DNA here is from genome assembly GCF_056279005.1 of Arthrobacter sp. TE26545. The sequence continues at coordinate 3,277,804 of NZ_JBWBQM010000001.1, read as the reverse complement.
AATTCCGCATCCTCGGGCCGATGGAGGTTCGCGAAGGGACCCGGCGCCTCGACGTACCGGGCGGACGCGCCCGTGCCCTCCTCGCGATGCTGGTCCTGCATGCGGACGACGCCGTCCCTTCCGGGCGTCTTGTCGACGAGCTGTGGGGCGAGCAGCCCCCTCCCACCGCGAACACTGTCGTGCAGATGCATGTCTTGAAACTGCGCAAGCTGCTCGAGCCTGACCGCGAAGCCCCCGGACGCCCGTCGCTGTTGGTCACCCAGGGAAGCGGCTACCGGCTGGCAATTGATCCGGGGGACGTTGACGCCGGCCGCTTCAAGCAGCTCCTCGACCAGGCCGCCGGCCAGCCGGCGGAGCCGCGCTCCAGACTCCTCGCGAAGGCACTGGCGCTCTGGCGCGGCCCGGCACTAGTCGACTTCACTTTCCATCCGTTCGCCCAGGGCACCATCGCCGCCTTGGAAGAATTGAGGCTGTCCGCGCTCGAGGCGCGCATCGAGGCAGACCTCGAGATCGGCCGGGAGCACGGCTTGGTCACCGAGCTCGACCAACTCGTCGCCGAGCACCCCTTCCGGGAGCGACTGCGTGGCCTGCAGATGCTCGCCCTTTACCATGCGGGTCGCCAGGCCGATGCACTCGCGGCGTACCGTGCCGCCCGGGACCTGCTCGTGGACGAGCTGGGCATCGAGCCCGGTCCCGATCTGCGCGAGATCGAGGCCGCGGTGCTCCGCCAGGACCCCTCACTCAGGGGGCTGCCCCCGACACGGGCCCTGACCGAGGGCTGGCTGCCTCACGAGCGCCGCATGGTCACGGTGGTCGGTCTCGAGATCGTGCCTGCGGCGGACGACGCCATGGACGCCGAAGCCCTGGCTGCAGCCGGTGCGCGTGCCAACGAGGTTGCCGCTGCGGTGCTGCACACTTATGGCGCACGCGTGGAGCAGGTCGTGGGTGGCCTGATGGTCGCGTTCTTCGGGTTTCCGGTGGCGCACGAGGACGACGCCGTGCGAGCGGTGCGTGCCGCCGTCGAGGTCTGCGACCGGGTCGCGACTGTCGACGAGCCGCTCGTTCGCCATGCCGCGCGGGTCGTCGTCGAGACCGGCGACATCGTGGTCAGTGGATCGGGCGGGTCGCTTGCGGACATGGTGTCGGGCCCGGCGGTCACCTCCGCATTCCGGCTCCAGCGACTCGTACGCGACAGTGACGTCGTCGTGGGCCCGCGCACCCTGCAGCTCGTTCGCGGCGCGGCCGTTGCAGTACCCGTGCCAGGTGCGTCCGCAGCGTGGCGGGTCATCGGGATGATGGACGACTCTCACGGCAGGCTCCGCTTTGACTCCGCGATCGTGGGACGGGCGGAGGAGTTGGTCAGGATCCGTGCTGCATTCCAGGCGGCCGGCCGGGCCGGTGTGCCGAGGCGCTTCACGGTGGTGGGCGAGGCCGGCGTCGGCAAGACCCGGCTCGCCGCAGCCTTCGCCGACAGCGTCAATGGCAGAGCCTTGGTCGCCTGGGGGCGCTGTGCGTCGTACGGCGAAGGCATCACGTTCCTGCCGCTCCGCGAGGCTCTCCTCGACGCGGCCGGCGACCGTGGGTGGCCGGCGCTGGCCGAGCTTGTGCCAGAGGACTCCGCGGTAGTGGCCACCGGTCTGGGTCTGGCCGCAGGTACGGACAATGTGCCCGCCATGTTGCGTGCAACGGTGCGGCTGCTGGATGCACTCTCCGCCAGGCAACCTCTCCTGCTGGTGCTCGACGACCTGCACTGGGCCGAGCCGACACTGCTCGACCTGATCGACCAGGCCGTCGGCTCCGGGAAAGGCCGGCTGTTCGTGCTCTGTCTCGGGCGCCCCGAACTGCTGGACCAACGCCCCGAGTGGACCGACGCGCTATTTCTTGAGCCGCTTCCCGCCGATGACGTGGCGGTGTTGCTGCGGGGCCGCGCACCCGGGATCGACGATGAGGCCGTCACGGCCATAGTCGACCGCGCCCGCGGGAATCCGCTGTTCGCCGAACAACTCCTCGCGGCGCAGGAGGAGGCGGACCTTGACGCACTCCCGGCGTCACTCCGGGCTCTCCTCGCGGCGCGTCTGGACCGGCTCGGTCCCGGCGAGCGGGACCTGCTAAGAGTCGCGGCGGTGGTCGGTGACGACTGTAGTCGCGACGCGCTGGCGGCGCTGTTACCGGACGGCGCTAAGGCCTACGTCGAGCGGCATCTCTCCACTCTCGAGCGCCGGCGCCTGTTGACGAGCGGGAACAATAGCGTGGTCCGCTTCGGACACGTGCTTATCCGCCTCGCGGCCTACCGCTCCATGACGCACCCGGACCGCGCCGCGCTGCATCGACGCTACGCCGAATGGCTCGTGGACGAGGCGCCGCAGCAGCCACCCGAGCTCGACGAGATCGTGGGCTACCACCTGGAGCAGGCGGTACTCAGCCTTCGAACCATCGGCGCCGGCGACGATGCCCTGGCGGCCCAGGCGGTTGCGCACCTTTCCCGCGCAGGAGAACGCGCCGTCGCCAGATCCGATCAGACCGCGGCCCAGAACCTCCTGTCCCGGGCGCGGGCAATGATGGCCAGCGACGACTCTGCGCGTGCGACGCTCACCCAGGGCCTCGCCGAGGTCGATCTCGTGCTCGGCCGGTTCGCAGAGGCACAGCAGCTTCTGCTCGAGTTGGCCCAGCGTGCCGCCGACGCGGGCGACGAGGCTGCCGCACGGGCGGCCCGGCTCGAGCACGCCCGCATCCAGTTCATCGTCGGTCCGGATCCGGTGCCGTTGTCGTCGATCGAGCGGGAAGCCGCCGAGGCGGAGTCATTTTTTTCCGCACGCGACGACGACGGCGGCCGCTGCCGCGCGGTCTTTCTGGAAGCCTGTGTCCAGGTGAGGCAGGGCCGCCTCATCGAGGCGGAGCGGGCTTTCCGGGCTAATATCGAGCTCGCAGACCGGGCGGACAGCATTCGGGAACAAATGGCGAACCGCTGGATGCTCGCAGAGGTGCTCGCCAACGGTCCGGTACCGGCTCGCCAGTGCCTGTCCGAGATCGAGGCCATCGCTCTGCCGGGTATTGAGCACCCCGGATTGCTGATCCACGCGGGCGTCCTGCGCGCAATGGAGCGCCGCTTCGACGAGGGCCGGGAGCTGCTCGACCGAGCCCAGCGGGCTGTGCAGGAAACCCTGCACGCGCCGCGCCTCCTCATGTTCGTGGCCGCGGCCCGCGGAGCGGCCGAGCTCCTCGCCGGCAACCTCCACACCGCCGAGGCGGCCCTGCGGACCTGGCTCGACAATGCCAGACGTACCGGCGAGCGGGAAAACCTGCCGGCAGCTGCTGCCCGGCTCTCGCTGCTACTGCACGAGATGGAGCGCCTCGACGAGGCTGCCGAGCTGGCCGCACTGGCAACCGCGACCGCACCTGCCGAGGGTGTCGAGGCACAGGCCCTCTCGGCAGCGGCGTCCGCGATGGTCGCGGCCTCGAGAGACCCGGACAGGGCACTTGACCTTGCCCTCGAGGCACTTCGCTGGGCGCCGGCCGAGATGCCGAACCTGCGCGGCGACGTGCACCGTACCGTGGCCGGCGTATGCTCCGCCCGCGGCGACCGTGCCAGGGGTGACGCCGCTCTTGCGGAAGCTGCGCGCTGCTATCGGGCCAAGGGAAACCTGGCCGCAGTGGCTCGTCTGCGCTGAAGCATCATCTGGCTCACCGCTTTCGGAGTCACACCCTAGCCGGCAATGAGCTTCCGCGCCGCCGCTGAGTGCCTTGCCATCAGCTCAGGTACGTCCAGCTCCGGTATAGCGCCGTCAATCACCCGCCACCTGCCGCCCACCATCACGCGGTCGGCCCGGTCCGCGCCGCACAGCAGCAGTGCGGCTACCGGATCATGGCTGCCGGAGAACCGCAGTTCGTCCAGTGTGAACATGGCCAGGTCCGCCTGCAGCCCCGGCGCCAGCTGCCCGATGTCCGAGCGGCCCAGCACTGCCGCCGATCCCCGCGTCGCCCACCCGAGGGCCCGCTCCACCGGAACGTCCGCGCCGTAGCGCAGCCGCTGCAGGTACAGTGCCTGCCTGGCCTCGAGGATCATGTTCGAGGCGTCGTTGGAGGCCGATCCGTCCACGCCCAAGCCCACCGGGACCCCGGCGTCCTCGAGTTCCAGCACACGTGCGGTGCCGGACGCGAGCCGCATGTTCGACGTCGGGCAGTGCGCGACGGCGGTGCCCGCGGCTCCCAGCCGGGCGATCTCGCCGTCGTCGAAATGGATGCCGTGGCCCAGCCAGGTGCGGCTGCCCAGCCAGCCGACGCTCTCCAGGTAGTCCACGGTGCGCAGGCCGAACATCTCACGGCAGAAGTCCTCCTCATCGAGGGTCTCGGCCAGATGCGTGTGCAGGCGGACGCCGCCCTTCTCGGCCAGGGCCGCGCTCTCGACCATGATCTCCTTGGTGACCGAGAACGGCGAACACGGAGCCAGCGCAATCTGGATCACGGCGCCCTCCCCGGGCTCGTGGTATTCGCGGATCAGCCGTTCACTGTCGGCCAGGATCGCGTCCGGGCGCTGGACGGTGGACCGCGGCGGCAGCCCGCCGTCGTCCTCGCCCAGGGTCATGGAACCGCGGGTGAGGGTTGCCCGCATGCCCATCCGCCGCACCACGGCGGCTTCGATGTCGATGGCGTCCTGCACGCCGGCCGGGAACAGGTAGTGGTGGTCCGCCGAGGTGGTGCAGCCGGAGAGCAGCAGCTCGGCAAGGGCCACCTCGACGGCGGGTTCCAGGCTTTCGGGGGTCAGCCGCGCCCAGACGGGGTAGAGGTTCTGCAGCCAGGGGAACAGGGGCGCGTTGGCCACCGGCCCCCAGGCGCGGGTGAGGGTCTGGTAGAAGTGGTGGTGCGTGTTGACCAGGCCCGGCAGCAGGACGTGCAGGCCGGCGTCGAAGGCCTCATCGCACGGAGCGGACGGCTGCCCGCCGGCGGGCACGAGCTCGGCGATTCTTCCGTCGCTGACCACCAGCCCGCCGCCGGCGTCGAGGCCGTTCGCGGTGAACGCGGCGAGGGGATTCTTGATCCAAAGCCTGGGCGCGGCAGGGGCGCCGGTTGCGGCAGCTCCGGAGGGAGCAGGGATTCCGGGCGGGACATTGGCCATGAGGGCCTCCTTTGGCTGTTTGCGGAATGCTAGCCAGCTCAGTTAGGCCCTGTCTGCTGATCCAGGTATGGCGCCAGCGTACGGTCGGCTGCGATCGGGGTCAATGTGGCCGGTCGTGAACCCCACGAAACACAGATTTCACATGACGAAATTAAATTTCCAGAAACCTATGGCGCGGCTCACAACGCGGTGCTAATCTCTAACTGCCAAAGGCGGGCACCCGGATCCCGGGAAGCTATCTACCAGGCGCAACTCAACCTTCATCGCAAATGCTGAAGCCTGGTAACCGCAGCACAGTTCTGTCCCCCAAGGTGTTTCCCGGTCACCAGCGCTTCCTCAGCAAAAGGAAGTCGCACAATGAGTACAACCGTCACGGCCGAAAAGTTCCTGGCCACCTCCATCGAATTGGCAACTGCCAACGTCCTGAACAGCGGCGGGCCCTTCGGCGCCGTCATCGTCACCGCGGACGGCAGGGCCTTCGAAGGCGTCAACCGCGTCACCGCCAGCAACGATCCCACGGCCCACGCTGAAGTCACCGCCATCCGCAACGCCTGCCGCGAGCTCGGAACCTTCGATCTCAGCGGCGCCACCCTCTACACCAGCTGCGAACCATGCCCCATGTGCCTGGCCTCGGCCCTCTGGGCACGCATCGGGAACGTCGTGTTCGCTGCGGACAGGCACGATGCTGCCTCCGTCGGTTTCGACGACGCCGTCTTCTACGAGTACTTCGAGAACGATGACCGTGACCAGCTCATGCCGGTCCGGAAACTCGACCTCGCCCAGGGCGCCCCGGATATCCTCCAGCCGTTCAATACCTGGAACACCCTCGATTCCAGGATCGACTACTAGGACCCGGTGTCTGAAATGACAATCCTGGACAACTCCGCGGAAAAGCAAGCGGCTGCCAAGGCCGCCAAGAAAGCCGCCAAGGCGGCCAACCCGACGCCGGTCCCCAACCCGGCGCCGCCCACCTCCTTCCTGGATGCCTTCTTCCAGATCACCAAGCGTGGCTCCACGCTGGCCCGCGAGTTCCGCGGCGGCGTGGTCACCTTCTTCACGATGGCCTACATCGTCATCCTCAACCCCCTGATCCTGGGCGGGTTCTCGGCAGCAAACGCCCCCGCCGACGTCGCCGGTGGCTGGCTGCCTGCAGCACAGGTGGGTGCCGTCACCGGGCTCACGGCCGGCGTCATGACCATTGTCTTCGGGCTCATCGCGAACCTCCCGTTCGGCCTCGCCGCGGGCCTGGGCATCAACTCCTTCCTGGCTGTGGCCGTGATCCACGAGGTGACCTGGCCCGAAGCCATGGGCCTGGTGGTCATCAACGGCATCCTGATCGTGCTCTTCGGCATCACCGGGGCACGGACCGCGATTTTCAAGGCCGTGCCGAAGGAACTCAAGGCCGCCATCACGGTGGGCATCGGGCTCTTCATCGCCTTCATCGGCTTCGTGGACTCCGGCTTCATCCAGCGCACAGCCGGTGGACCGCCGGTGCAGCTGGGCACCGACGGATCCATCAGCACCATTCCCACGCTGGTGTTCATCGCGGGCCTGCTGGTCATGGGCATCCTGGTGGCGCGCAAGATCCAGGGCGGGCTGCTGATCGGGATCGTGGCCACCACGGTGCTGGCCGCCGTCGTGGAAGCCGTCATGCACATCGGCCCCGGCGGCAAGGACAACCCCGGCGGCTGGCACCTGAACACCCCGGTGCTCTCCGGGCAACTGGTGGCCCTTCCGGACCTGGGCCTCGTGGGCCAGTTCGATCTCTTCGGCTCCTTCGCACGGATTGGTGGCTTGGCGGCGACCATGCTGGTGTTCACCCTCGTGTTCACCAACTTCTTCGACGCCATGGGCACCATGACGGGCCTGGCCAAGAGCTCCGGCGTGGCGTACAAGGACGGCACGTTCCCCCGGCTGAAGTCGGCCTTCATCGTCGAAGGCATGGGGGCCGTGATGGGCGGGGCCACCTCCGGTTCGTCCAACACGGTATACATCGATTCCGCCGCAGGCATCGGCGAAGGCGCCCGCACGGGCCTGGCCTCGGTGGTCACCGGCGTGCTGTTCCTGGGTTCGATGTTCTTCACCCCGCTGACCTCCGTAGTCCCCATCGAGGTTGCCGCCGCGGCCCTCGTGGTGGTCGGCGCGATGATGATGGCCCAGATCCGGGAGATCAACTTCACCAAGTTCTCGGTGGCGCTGCCCTCCTTCCTGACCATTGTCACGATGCCGCTGAGCTACTCGATCGCCAACGGCATCGGCGTCGGATTCGTCTCCTACGCCGTTGTGAGCGCCGCCTCCGGCCGGGCCCGGAAGGTCCATCCGCTCATGTGGGTGGTCACCGTGGGCTTCCTGGTCTACTTTGCGCGCGGCCCCATCAACACCCTGCTCGGCGTCTAGCCGGCGCGGGGCCTGCCCTGCCCCGCCTCCTTCCCAGAACCGGGGGGAAGAACAAGACTAGGGGCAGGATCGCGAACCGTTCCGGGCGGGGCCTCCCGCCCGGAACGTCACGGTAAAGGAAGTGTTCTCCATGCTGGATCTGATGCCGACCCTTGGCAGCTGGCAGCCCGCCCTGAGCGGCCAGCGCTGCGCCGTCGCCACCATCGTGGCCTGCGGCGGTTCCGTTCCCCGGCCTACGGGCACCTCGATGCTGGTTTCCGAACACGGCGAGGTCCTGGGCAGCCTGTCCGGCGGCTGCGTCGAAGGCGCCGTCGTCGAGGCGGCCCTTGAATCGATGCGCGACGGCGGCAGCCGCCTTGAGCTGTTCGGCTACAGTGCCGAGGACGCCTTCGCCGCCGGGCTCAGCTGCGGCGGCGAACTGGAAGTCCACATCGAGCCGGCCGACCCGGCCGCACTCGCAGGGCTAAGCGCGCTGGCCGGCAGGGACGCAGGCACCGGGCTGGCGCTCATCCGCAGGCTCGACGCCCCGGGCGCCGTCGTCGTCGACGATCCTTCGGCCTTCCGCGCCGTAGCTTCGGCCGAACTGGGGCGCCTGTTGGGAAACGATCCCGTGGTGCTCGGCGCAGCGGCCGCCCAGCTCGAACCGCTGCTGCGCGGCGGACGCGCCGGGCTGGTGCGCCTCGAATCGCCCGGGGGCTGTGATCCGGACACCGAACCCGTCACCCTCTTCGTCGAAAGCCGGCTGCCCGCCCCGCGCATGCTGGTCTTCGGCGCCAATGACTTCGGTGCGGCCCTGGTCCCGGCCGGGAAGTTGCTCGGCTACCACGTGACCTTGTGCGATGCCCGGCCGGCGTTCACCGGCCAGGAACGCTTCCGTGCCGCCGACCAACTGGCCACTGCCTGGCCGCACCGTTACCTCGCCGCCGAGGCCGCCGCCGGCCGGATCGACCCACGCACCGTGGTGTGCGTGCTCAGCCACGATCCCAAGTTCGACATCCCGCTCCTGCGCACCGCCCTGGACCTGAACCTCGCCTATGTGGGGGCCATGGGATCGAGGCGCAGCCACCGCCAGCGCGTGGACTCGCTCCTGGCCGAAGGCGCCACGGCCGAGGCCCTGCAACGGCTCCATTCCCCGATCGGCCTGGACCTGGGCGCGGTCACCCCCGCCGAAGTTGCGGTGTCAGTCACGGCGGAAATCATCGCGTCCCGGGGCGACGCCTCAGCCGCGCCCCTCAGGGACCGCAGCGGCCCCATCCACGCAACAACGTCACCAACCACGGCTTCAGCAAGCACGGCCCGAAAGGCAGAACCATGGACATGAACACCATCGAGGCGGTGGTGCCCACCACCGACCCGGCCGAATGGCGCGACGGCGACGCCTGGCTGGCAGGCGGAACGGTCCTGTTCTCGTACGGCAGCTTCGCCTTCGGCCGTTCCGTCTCCGACGGCGGGCCGCTGCGGCGCCTGCTGGACCTCGGCCAGGCCGGCTGGACCCCCGTCTCCGTGAGCGATGCCGGCATCGAACTTGCCGCCACCTGCACGGTCGCGGAGCTCTATGCCCTTCCGGAATCCGCTTCCGTAGCCGGGCGCGGCTGGTCCGGGCTGGACCTTGTGCGGCCGTGCTGCGACTCCTTTGTGGCCTCCTTCAAGGTGTGGAACATGTCCACCGTGGGCGGCAACATCTGCACCTCGCTGCCGGCCGGGCCCATGATCTCCCTGTGCGCCGGGCTCGACGCCACCGCCACCATCCTCGGCCCCGGCGGCAGCTCCCGCACCGTCCCGGTGGCGGACTTCGTCACCGGCGACGCCAGCAACGGCCTGGCCCCCGGCGAGCTGCTGCGCAGCATCTTCCTCCCGGCGTCCGCTCTGTCCGCCAAAGTGGCGTTCCGCCGGCTCTCGCTGAGCAACCTCGGCCGCTCCGGCGTGCTGCTGACCGGACGTCTGGATCCCGACGACGGACTGGTCCTGACGGTCACGGCCGCCACCAAACGCCCGGTGCAGCTGCGCTTCGCCGCGGCGGAGCTGCCGGACCCGCAGCAGCTGGCCGCCGCCGTCGAACACTCGATTCCGGCGGAGCTGTACCACGACGACATCCACGGCCTGCCCGCCTGGCGCCGCGACATGACGTTCCGCCTGGCGGAGGAAATCCGCGCCGAACTCCTGGGCGAAGGAATCCGGGTGTCGGGCGACTTCTGGAGCCCCGCCGGACAACCGCATGCCACCTCCGCGCAACCTTCCGCTGCCCAGACCCCCGCCCCCACGAAGGAGGCCCCGAATGGCAATTGAAATCAACGGAACCCCCGCCGCGGGGTCGCCACGCCCGGGCCAGTGCCTGCGGACCTTCCTGCGCGAACAGGGAAACCTCGGGGTCAAGAAAGGCTGCGACGGCGGCGACTGCGGCGCCTGCACCGTCCACGTGGACGGCACCCCCGTGCACAGCTGCATCTACCCCGCGGTGCGCGCCGAGGGGCACTCGGTGACCACCATCGAGGGCCTGCCGGCGTCCGCGGGCTGCGCCGAGGGGGAGTTGCATCCCGTGCAGGAGCAGTTCCTGGAAAACCAGGGCTTCCAGTGCGGTTTCTGCACGGCGGGCATGATGATGACCGCCGCCACCTTCGACGAGGAGCAGAAGGCCAACCTGCCGCGCAGCCTCAAGGGCAACCTCTGCCGCTGCACCGGCTACCGCTCCATTGCCGACGCAGTCTGCGGCACGGGCGGGCACAGCGGCGAGCGTTCCGGCCAGCAGGGTTCGGGTCAGCTCGGCGATAACGTTCCCGCCCCGGCGGGGCACGCCGTCGTCACCGGCACCGCCCGCTACACGCTCGACGTTCCGCCGGAGCAGCTGCCCGGCCTGCTGCACCTGAAGCTGCTGCGCTCGCCGCACGCCCATGCCCGGATCGTGTCCATCGACACCGCGGCGGCGCTGCGGGTTCCCGGCGTGGTGGCCGTCTTCACCCACGAGGACGCCCCGGCGCAGCTGTTCTCCACCGCGCAGCACGAGCTCTACACGGACGACCCCGACGACACCCGGGTGCTGGACGACGTGGTGCGCTTCATCGGGCAGCGGGTGGCCGCCGTCGTCGCCGACTCGGTGGCCGCGGCGGAAGCGGGGGCACGCGCCGTCGAGGTCGAATACGAATTGCTGGACGCCGTCTTCACCCCGGCCGACGCCCTGAAACCCGGCGCTCCTGCCGTCCATGGCGAGAAGGACGGCGAAGCGAGCCGGATCTCCCGGCCCCTGGAGAACGTGGTGGCCGAGGTCCACTCCGAACTGGGCGACATGGCCGCGGGCTTCGCTGCCGCCGACGTCATCCACGAGAAGACCTACCGCACCCAGCGCGTGCAGCACGTAGCCATGGAAACGCATTCCTCGATCGCGTGGCTCGACGACGAGGACCGGCTGGTGGTCCGCAGTTCCAGCCAGGTGCCGTTCCTTGTCAAACGGACCCTGGCCCGGGTCTTCGAGCTGCCGGAGGACCGCGTCCGGGTGGTCGCCGGCCGGGTGGGCGGAGGGTTCGGCAGCAAGCAGGAGGTGCTCACCGAAGACCTCGTGGCCCTCGCCGCGCTGAAGCTGCGCCGCCCCGTGCAGGTGGAATTCACCCGTACCGAACAGTTCACCGCCACCACCACGCGCCACCCCTTCACCATCAAGCTCAAGGCCGGGGCCAACAGGGAGGGACTGCTCACCGCGCTGCAACTGGACGTGGTCACCAACACCGGCGCCTACGGAAACCACGCCCCCGGAGTCATGTTCCACGGCTGCGGCGAATCCCTCGCGGTGTACAAGTGCGCCAACAAGAAGGTGGACGCGCGGGCCGTGTACACCAATACGGTTCCGGCCGGTGCCTTCCGCGGCTACGGGCTGAGCCAGGTGATCTTCGCGATCGAATCCGCCATCGATGAGCTCGCCGAGGGCATCGGCATGGACCCGCTGGACTTCCGGCTTAGGAACATGGTCCGTCCCGGCGACGACATGCTCTCCATCCAGCCGGAGCCGGAAGAGGATGTGCACTACGGCAGCTACGGCCTGGAACAATGCATCCAGCTGGTGCGGGATGCGCTCGAGCGCGGGGGAGAACGTTACCGGAATGCCGGCCTCGACGATCTTGGCCCGGAATGGGTCACCGGCACCGGTTCCGCGTTGTCCATGATCGACACCGTCCCGCCGCGCGGCCACTACGCCCACACCCGCCTGCGCCTGCTGCCGGACGGCACGTACGACGCCGCCGTCGGGACCGCGGAGTTCGGCAATGGCACCACCACGGTTCACGCCCAGCTCGCGGCGACGGCGCTGGGTACCCGGGCCACGGAAGTGGCGGTGCGGCAGTCCGATACCGACCTCGTGGAGCACGACACCGGTGCCTTCGGTTCCGCCGGCACCGTGGTGGCCGGGCAGGCGACCCTGCTCGCCGCCCAGGAACTGGCCCGCCGGATCCGGACCGTGGCGTCTACGCTGAGCGACGTCCCGGAAGCGGACTGCGTGCTCGACGGCGGCGCCGTCATATGCGGCGGACGCAGCCTGCCGCTGGGGGAGGTGTACCGCGCGGCGCACCGGGCCGGCGTCGAACTTTCCGCCGAGGGCCGCTGGGGCGGCACCCCGCGTTCGGTCGCGTTCAACGTCCACGGCTTCCGGGTGGCCGTGAACACCGGGACCGGGGAACTACGGATCCTGCAGAGCGTGCAGGCCGCCGACGCCGGCGTTGTGGTCAATCCCCGGCAGTGCCGCGGGCAGATCGAGGGCGGGATCGCGCAGGCGATCGGCGTTGCGCTGTACGAGGAAGTGAAAGTGGACGACGCCGGCCGCGTCACCACTGACATCCTGCGGCAGTACCACATCCCCTCCTTCGCGGACGTGCCGCGCAGCGAGGTCTACTTCGCCTCGACGAACGACGAACTCGGCCCGCTGGGTGCGAAGTCGATGAGCGAAAGCCCCTTCAACCCGGTGGCCCCGGCGCTCGCGAACGCCATCCGCAACGCCACGGGGGTGCGCTTCGCCGAACTGCCGATCGCCCGGGACAAGATCTACCTGGGGTTGAAGGAGAAGGCCCGGGAAGAGGTCGGCGTCTAAGGAAGCCAGCCCAACTGACTTGCAGTTGTTGTCGTTTTGGGCGCCCAAAACGACAACAACTGCGAGTTACTTGGGGGACCAGCCGCTATCGATGAGCGCGCTGCGGACCTTTACGACGGCGGAACGTGCCCCGTTCCTCATATGCCGTCTTGAGATCCGCACAAGTCTCCAGCCGGCGCGGGCGAAGTCCTCCTCGCGGGCGATATCCCGCACGATCTGCGCAGCTTCCGAATGGCCGTCGCCCTCGTATTCGACCCCGACGCGATACTCCGCGTAAGACAAATCGGGTTCCCGGACGACGCCGGAAGAGAGTTCCGTCGGAACGTTCAGTCCGGGGGCCGGCAGCCCCGCCCGCTCAAGTGCCAGCCTGAGCCTGGTTTCCTGCGCAGAGTCTGAGCCGATCCGGGCTTGCTCCAAGGCGAGCCGCGCCTTCCGGATACCGGGTGTTCCCTTGTGCCGGTCAAGCATGTCCGCCAGTTCGTCAGGGGTCGCGTAGGGTTCGCTTCGCCCCTCGAATTCAGGCCTTGGCCGGCGGAGCAGATGATCTGCCACGACGGTGATTTCGTCGATGCTCATCCTTCGGGCGCAGTCGAGCCATGTACGCGCGCGGCTCGTGATGAGCAGGCCCTCGGCCCACGTGATTTCGTCCTCAAAAAACTGCCCCACGTGGCCCACTACCCCTTTGCGGCGGGGAATGGCCATCGTGTCCGGCCGGGATATGTGGACCGCACGACTATCGGCATCCGGGTGGAAGCCCGGGAACTCCCAGAGCACAAAGGCCGTCGCGTGGGACGCCGCCGAAAACTCCGTAACGACGGTGAACGGGCGCACCTGATCCGACAGCGCCGTGACCGTCGCCAGTTCAGGGCGCCGAATGCCGCGGCTCGGTGAGTCCAACGCACGGTGCCTTAACCGCCGCCGTGTCACTCCGGCGTCGAGCGCTTCCTGGACAGTGAACGGGGCCCCTCCCATCGGCTCCGGCAAAGGCTTCGGGATCTTCATGCCCGCATGCTCGCAGGTTTCGGGGCTCATTGCCGGGTTATCCACAGGCATCGTGGCCACAAGCCCAACTGACTGGCAGTTGTTGTCGTTTTGGGCGCCCAAGACGACAACAACTGCGAGTTACTTGGGGAAGGGCGGGGAGGGAGCGGGGTCGGGCGGAGCTCAGCCCAGCAGATGCAGGTTCGCCTTGGTGTCCACGTCCCCGCCGTCGGCGATGTCGCCGCAATCCACGAGGTCCACCAGGCCGGGGTGCGCCTTGAGGAAATGCCGGGCCCCGGCGTCGCCCGCCGCCGACTCTGCGGCGTCCTCCCGTAACGCGGCGTCGATCACCAGGGGGTGGCCCCGGCGGAGGGCGCCGGACAGGTCGGGGTAGGCGGCGGCGGTGATGCGGTCCGGTCGGTGCTTGCGGAGCAGCCGCGCCACGGTTTCGCTGTTGAGTCCGGGCTGGTCCACCAGGGCAAGCAGCACGTTGTTTCCGGCGGCAGCCCCGGCGATTCCGGTGCGGAAGGACCCGCCCATGCCCTCGTGCCACCGCGGGTTCTCAACTGTCCGGTGCCTGGAAAGCCCGGGTAGTGCGGCCACCTTCTCCGCTTCGGCGCCAAGGACGACGACGACTTCGGAACAGCCGCCCTCCCGGAGCACATCGGCCAGCACTTCCACGAGCGTGCGATCCCGGAACGGCAGCAGTGCCTTGGGCCCGAGACCGAGCCGGGTTCCGGCGCCCGCAGCGAGCAGGACGCCGCTGGTGGGAGGCAGGACAGAAGCGGACATGAGGCAAACCATACCCTCCGGACGCCGGATTGTGACCGGGGTACGGCCTGGTCCATCTTGACCAAAGGGTGACCCGGGTCATATCGTTATTTCACCATTCAATAATCTCATTCCGCTATGTGGAAATGCTCATCGAAGAGCGATTCAGCCGTGGCGGAACTTCCGTGAAGCAACGTTAGAAGGCGAGACCCACGATGAATTCGACTTCCCCGGTCGGCAACACATCGGCTCCGGAACAGGCACTGCCCAAAAGTTCCACCCATCATGCGGCCAACGAAGCTCTTTGCGAGGTTGCCTCCGCTGCGGTGGGCCGTTCCATCAGCCCCACCCTGTACAACCTGGACCTGGCCCCCACCAAGAAACAGGGGCGGCGCTGGACCAGCTACAGCATCTTCACCCTCTGGGCCAACGACGTCCACAGCCTTGGCAACTACGCCTTCGCTGTCGGGCTCTTCTCCCTCGGCCTTGGCGGCTGGCAGATCCTGGTGGCCCTGGGCATCGGCGCTGCACTGCTCTTCGCACTCCTGAACTTCTCCGGGTTCATGGGCCACAAGACCGGCGTGCCGTTCCCGGTGATGAGCCGCATCAGCTTCGGCATCCGCGGCGCACAGCTTGCCAGCCTCATCCGCGGAGCCGTGGCGGTCGCCTGGTTCGGCATCCAGACCTTCCTGGCTTCCGTGGTGTTCCGTGTCATGCTCGTCGCCATGTTCCCGGGCCTGAAGGAACTGGACGGCAACTCGATCCTGGGACTGTCCACACTCGGCTGGCTCACCTTCGTGTCGCTCTGGATCATCCAGCTCGTCATTGTCAGCTTTGGCATGGAGATGATCCGTAAGTACGAGGCCTTCGCCGGCCCCGTCATCCTCGTCACCATGGTGCTCCTGGCGGCCTGGGTCTTCTTCGAAGCGCACGGTTCCATCCAGTGGACCGGCATCAAGGGCCTCGAAGGCGCCGAGATGTGGCGCACCATTTTCGCCGGCGGCGCCCTCTGGGTCTCCATCTACGGCACCTTCGTGCTGAACTTCTGCGACTTCACCCGCTCCTCGGTCAGCAAGCAGTCGATCGTCCGCGGCAACTTCTGGGGCATCCCGATCAACATGCTCGTCTTCGGCGCCATCGTGGTGATCCTGGCCGGCGGCCAGTACAAGATCAACGGCACCGTCATCGAGAGCCCCTCGCAGATCATCGAAAGCATCCCCAACACCTTCCTGCTGGTCCTTGCCTGCCTCGCCGTCCTGATCCTCACCATCGCAGTGAACCTGATGGCCAATTTCGTGGCCCCGGTCTACGCACTGACCAACCTCTTCCCTAAGCACCTGAACTTCCGCAAGGCGGCCTGGGTCAGCGGCACCATCGGCCTGGTCATCCTGCCGTGGAACCTTTACAACAACCCGCTGGTGATCGTGTACTTCCTAGGCGGCCTCGGCGCCCTCCTCGGCCCGCTGTTCGGCGTGGTCATGGCCGACTACTGGCTGCTCCGCCGCGGCAAGGTCGATGTCCCGGCGCTTTACAGCGAGGCGCCGGGCAGTGCCTACTTCTACAAGAAGGGCGTGAACCCCAGGGCAATCACCGCGATGGTCCCGGCGGCAGCCGTCGCAATCCTGATTGCCTTCGTCCCGACGCTGGAGGCAGTGGCACCGTTTGCCTGGTTCTTCGGAGCGGGCGTGGCCGCCGTTGCGTACTATCTGGTGGCGGACCGCAAGCAGAAGCACGACGACGTCTCCGGCGAGCCGATCGCCGTCGCCAGCACCCACTAAGCCTCGCCGGGAATCCAGGAGGAAACCATGCGCATCCTTGTCGCCAACGTCAACACCACCCAGTCCATGACTGACTCCATCGCCGCCCAGGCAGCGGCCGCCGCAGCCCCGGGCACCGAAATCGTGGGGCTGACTCCCCGCTTCGGCGCCGACTCCTGCGAAGGCAACTTCGAAAGCTACCTCGCGGCGATCGCCGTCATGGACAAGGTTCTCAGCTACCCGGAACCCTACGACGCCGTTGTCCAGGCCGGATACGGCGAGCACGGCCGGGAAGGGCTGCAGGAACTGCTGGACGTCCCTGTCGTGGACATCACCGAGGCCGCGGCGAGCACCGCGATGTTCCTGGGCCACAAGTACTCCGTGGTCACCACACTGGACCGCGCCGTTCCGCTGATCGAGGACCGCCTGAAGCTGGCCGGGCTCGACGCCCGCTGCGCCTCGGTGCGTGCCAGCGGCATGGCCGTCCTGGAGTTGGAGGAGCACCCTGACCGTGCCGTTGAAGCGATCGTGGAGCAGGCCGAACGCGCCGTCCGCGACGACAAGGCCGAGGTGATCGTCCTCGGCTGCGGCGGCATGGCGGGCCTCGACGAGCAGATCCGCCGGCGCTGCGGCGTCCCGGTGGTCGACGGCGTCGCCGCCGCGGTGACCATCGCCGAGTCGCTGGTCCGGCTGGGCCTGTCCACGTCCAAGGTGCGCACCTACGCTGCGCCTCGGCCCAAGACTGTCGTGGGCTGGCCCCTGCTGGCGGACGCCCCCGCAGTACGCTGATCTTGCTCCGCGGCAGCACGAAGGGAACACCATGACTGAAGCACAGACCCCGCGCGTCGCCGTCGTTACCGGAGCCGGTTCCGGCATCGGGCGCGCGGTGGCCCGGCTGATGCTCGCCGAGGGCTGGTCGCTCGCCCTGGCGGGCCGGCGGGAGGCTCCCCTCAAGGAGACCGCCGCCGATCATCCCCGGGCGCTGGTGGTGCCCTGTGATGTGACACAACCCGACGGCGTCGCGCAGCTTTTCGAGGAAACCCGCCGGCGCTGGGGGAGGGTGGACGTGCTCTTCAACAACGCCGGCATCTTCGGCCCCTCGGGCAGCGTGGACGAAATGGACCTCGCCGCCTGGGAAAGCACCCTGGCCGTCAACGTCACCGGTGCCATGCTCTGCGCCGCGGAGGCGGTCCGCTCCATGAAGGCACAGGAGCCGCAGGGCGGGCGCATCATCAACAACGGCTCCATCTCGGCGCATTCGCCCCGGCCCCTCTCGGTGGCGTACACGGTGAGCAAGCACGCCATCAGCGGCCTGACGAAAAGCATCGAGCTGGACGGCCGCCCGTACAACATCAGCTGCGGGCAGATCGACATCGGCAACACGCGTACCGAAATCATGGACACCATCGGCGTCGGCTCCGGCGCGTTGCAGGCCGACGGCAGCCGCCGCGTGGAACCCATGTTCCCGGTGGAGGACGCCGCCCGTGCGGTGCTGCTCATGGCCGGCATGCCGCCGTCGGCCAATATCGGCTCACTGCTGGTGACCGCCGCCGGCATGCCGTTCATCGGACGCGGCTAAGCGGGGTTCAGAGCCTGTGTCGTAACCGGCCGGGCCTCAGAAAATCGACCAGCCCGTCCGCGTGGTGAAGGCATCCAGCGCCGCAACTCCGGCCACTGAGTTCCCGGAGCGGCCCAGCCCGGGACTCCAGACGCAGATGGTGCAGTTGTTGGGTATCACGGCGATGATGCCGCCGCCGACTCCACTCTTGCCCGGCAAGCCCACACGGTAGGCGAATTCGCCGGCAGCGTCGTAGGTGCCGCAGGTCAGCATGACTGCGTTGATCCGTTTGGTTTGCGACGCCGGCAGGAAGGCCGTGCCGTCGGCCCGCCTGCCGTTGCTGGCCAGGAACCTGGCCGCGAGGGCGAGGTCCGTGCAGCTCATCGCAATGGAACATTGGGCGATGTAGGCATCGAGGACCGCCTCCACCGTGTTTTCGAGGTTGCCGTAGCTGGCCAGGAAATGCGCCAGGGACGCATTGCGGTGGCCGTTACGGGCTTCCGAAGCGGCCACCTCGGCGTCGGAATTGATGCCCGGGTTGGCGCTTTCGTCCCGCATGAAACGACGCACAGCCTCCGCAGCGGAGCCGTCCGTGACGGTGAGCAGCCGGTCCGTGACCACCAGCGCCCCGGCGTTGATGAACGGGTTGCGCGGAATCCCGTCTTCGTGCTCGAGCTGGACCAGGGAATTGAAAGGGCTGCCTGACGGCTCGCGGAAGACGCGCTTCCAGATGCTCTCGCCGTCCCCGGCCAGGACCAGTGCAAGCGTAAACACCTTCGAGATGCTCTGGATCGAAAACGGAACGGTGGCATCGCCTGAGGCGTAGACCTCGCCCTCGCGGGTAGCGACAGCGATGCCGAACTGCGTGGTGTCCACCGTCGCGAGTCCAGGGATGTAGTCCGCTGCCGCGCCCTGGCCGACGAACGGCTGGATGTCCCCGACGATGTCGTCCAGGAGGTTCTGCAGGTCAATCATGGGGGTGGGCCTCGAGGTTTTCGTTCAGCGGCGCCGTGGAATGGGTCCACAGCCGGATCTGCAGGTGGGCCAGCAGCCGTTGGTCGGGGTCCTGCAGGTCGATGCCGCTCAACTCGCAGGCACGGCGGAGCCGGTAATGCACGGTGTTGCGGTGGACCGCGAGTTCCTCGGCGCACCGGTTCACGTCCCCGAAGAACTCCAGGTACGCAAGGAGCGTGGCAGCGAACTCGGGATACCGGTGGCATAGCAGGGTGATGCCGTCGTGCCGGAGCCGGGTCCTGGAGCCCAGGAGCTCAAAGAGCTCGCGCGTGAGCACCTTGGTCTCCACATCGCTGTAGGAAGCGACGTTGATGGACGGTGTGTCTTCCAGGACTTTCAGCACGTTACGGACATGACCTAGCGTTCCATGCAGCTCATCAAGGCGCTCGACGACGGGGCCGACGGCGGCCTGTACCTGGCAGTGCAGGTGCAGGCGGGCATCGCGGACGATCATGTTGACCAGGCGGTTGATCGCAGGGGGTGACTTCACGGGATCGAGGTCGGGCAGGATCATCGCTATTTCCAGTCCGATGGCTCCCACCACCGCGCCCGGACGATAGGCCGCGGCGTGGATCGATGCCACGTTGGCCAGCTCCCCGCGCCGCATTTGCAGGCCCGGGGCCGTATCGCCGTCACCCGTGGCCGAGATGAGGACCAGGGCCGCAGGCCTGCTCGGATCGATGCCGGCGGATTGGGCCTGCGAATGGATTTGCGGCGTTCCGCTGAGCAGGCTGGAAATCCGGTCCCGCCGCAGCGACTGGGACTGTTCGTTGCGGTGCCGGACCAATTCGATCGCGGCATGGCGGGCAGCGCCCACCATGATCTTGTCCGTGTTGGGGGCCAGGGGCTCGGTGCCCTCCTGCAGCCAGATGTACCCCAGCACGCGGCGCCCGGCATGGATCCCGACGGCGACCCGTTCCCGGAGGCCTTCCTGGGGGTTGGCGGCCATGTGCACGGGCTCTTCAGACGCCTGTAGGTGCCTGTACACGCCCGACTCCTTGAGCAATTTCTGGTAGCGCTCCGGGCCCTTCCGCCCCAGGATGGACAGCCGCCGCAGCTCGTCGACCTCGTTCGAGGCCGGCGAGTAGGCCAGGACCCGGTTGCTCGGATCCTCGATGACGACGTGGCCGTTGGCCAGCGTGGCCGCCGTCGCCGCGATCGCGAAGAGGTCCCGATGCATGACGTCCGACCCCTCGTTGAGGGCCGGTTCCTGGATACGGTCCTTGGCGATGCCCTCCAAGGTGTCCCAACGCATCGCCGGAGGGACGGCCACCAGCCCGACCCCTTCCGGGCGAAGCAGCTCCGCGATGGGCTCAAGCTCGCCTTCGGTGCCCTTGACCGCAATGGCTACGGGCCGGTAGGGGAGCAGCCGGCGAACTGCCGGCAGGGCTGCGCGGCCGCGGGCCCCGATCAGCAGGACCAAGGTTCCGGGCCGGAGGGGTTCGTCGTCCTCGGCGTCCGCTATGGCTGTTTCGCGAACAGTGCCGTTATCCGCGGCCGGGGCGACCACCAGCCGTCCGTGGTCGACTCCGATGTCTTCAAGTATGTCGCTGAGCATGGCGCCTTTGACATGCTCGGCAGTTTTGTGGGATGCCACCGTGTTTCTTTCTCTAAGGAGGTTGTCCGGCCAAGAACTCTACTCCCCGTACGTCCGGGTGGGTTTGTCTCTCCGGCACAACCAGCATGGCGCGAATTTAGCGGCACGGACAGTTCTTTGTTCGGAACCGGAACCTAGAGTGGTCTACCGTGCGCAGGGCAATGGGGCCGGGCGTATCAATTCGATGGAGTCAAAGGAGACCCCAGGAATGAAAACCACACAGTTCGACCCCGCGGATGCGGTAGAAAACGCCCGGGAACTCGTCGGTGACAGGACCACGGCCGCGCAGGACTTCGCCAGCGAAGAAGCCGGCTACCACAAGACCCTCAAGCCCCGGCAGATCCAAATGATCGCCATCGGCGGAGCCATTGGCACCGGCCTCTTCATGGGGGCGGGCGGCCGCTTGAACGGCTCCGGGCCGTCGCTGATCCTGGTCTACGCCGTCTGCGGTTTCTTCGCTTTCCTCATCCTGCGTGCGCTCGGCGAACTGGTGCTGCACCGGCCGTCGTCGGGCTCGTTCGTTTCCTATGCCCGGGAGTTCTATGGCGAGAAGATGGCGTACGCCGCCGGCTGGCTCTACTTCCTCAACTGGGCCATGACCTCGATCGTGGACGTTACCGCCGTCGCCCTGTACATCAAGTTCTGGGGCCAGTTCTGGGAGCCTTTGCGGTCCATCCCGCAGTGGCTGATTGCCTTGGCGGCCCTCGTCGTCGTGCTGGCGCTGAACCTTGTCTCAGTGAAAATCTTCGGCGAGATGGAGTTCTGGTTCGCGCTCATCAAGGTGGCTGCCCTGGTGATCTTCCTCGTCGTCGGGGTTTGCTTCATCGTCTTCGGCGGCCGGACGGACATCGGAACTCCCGGCCTCGGAGTGATCCTGGACCACGGCGGCGCCTTTCCCACCGGTGCGGTGGCGCCGCTGCTGGCCATCAGCGGCGTCGTGTTCGCCTATGCCGCCATCGAACTGGTCGGAACCGCCGCGGGGGAGACCGCCAACCCGCAGAAGGTCATGCCCAAAGCAGTAAATACCGTTGTCTTCCGCATCGCCATCTTCTACGTCGGTTCCGTGCTGCTGCTGTCCCTGCTCCTGCCCTTCACCGCCTACAAGGCGGGCGAATCGCCGTTCGTCACGTTCTTCTCCCATCTGGGCGATCCGCAGGCCGGTGCGGTTTCCGCCTCTGTGATGAACTTCGTGGTCCTCACCGCCGCCCTGTCCAGCCTCAATGCGGGCTTGTACTCCACCGGCCGCATCCTCCGCTCCATGGCGGTAAACGGTTCGGCCCCACGGTTCACCGCCCGCATCAGCGCATCCGGCGTACCCTACGGCGGGATCCTGCTGACGGCAGTCATTACGCTGCTGGGTGTAGCCCTCAACGCAATCGTTCCGTCCCAGGTTTTCGAAATCGTGCTCGAGGTCTCGGCCATCGGCATCATCGGAGGCTGGGCCACCATCATGTTGTGCCACATCAGGCTCCAGTCCTGGGTGCGGGAGGGCAAGGTCGAGCGGCCATCGTTCCGGCTCTTCGGTGCACCCTTCACTTCCTACCTGACCCTCGGATTCCTGGCGTTCGTCCTGGTCACTATGGGCTTCTCGGAAACGGGCCGCTGGGTCCTTGCCTCCGTGCTGGTCCTCGCACCGCTGCTTGTGGCCGGGTGGTTCGGTTCCCGGAAACGAATCCTTGCCGCCGCCGAGGAACGTCGCGGCCATACCGGCGTCTTCCCGGTGATCGCCGAGCGTCCCGCCCAGGCTGGACGGCGTCCCTGACCTCCTGCGGCCCAGCTGAAACGCCTGCCCGCATCCGAACCAACAATGGAAAACAAACAATCGTGAATATCGAAGCTGCCCCGAAAGACGTTGAAACCCCGAGCAGCGCTTGGCGCTCCCGCGCAGACTCCTGGGAGTTCCTGGGCTATGCCTTTAAGCAACTGGCCAAGGGGCACGCCGGGGCTGCTGTCCGGGTGGCCAATAGCGCTGCCTTGATAGCCCAGGCGCGCCAGGCACTCAGCCTGCTTCACGCCGTCGAACTCTATTGGGCGGCTCCGGGGCAAACGGCCGTGGGGCAGTTGCGGGCGGCCCTGGATGCCGGTGACTTCCAGGCAGGCCTGGAGTTGATCCGTGGCCTGGCGCTCATGGCGCCAGGCCACGGGGGAGCCGCGTCCCCGGTCGTGCGGGGCCAAAGCTCAGCGCGGACGGGCGAAAGGGAAGACGACGACGACGCCCTGGCTCCCGGCGCCGACGAACGGCCCAGGTTCGAGGTGCTGGTGGTCGATGACCTGACGGCCGAGGAAGCAGAGTCGCTGAAGTCCGAGCTCCTGGCCCAGAGACGGCCCGGCGACGCGTTCACGTACCAGCTCGTGGTGGTCCCCAGCTACCAGGATGCCCTGGTGGCACTGCTGCTGAACCCCACGATCCAGGCATGCATCCTTCGTCCCGGCTTTGTCGCAGAGAGCAGCCAACCGCTCGGCAGGGATCTTCGGGCCTATCTATCCGCCCACACTGCTGCGGCGCCGGCCGGTGCACGACCGCTGCAACAGATCCTGGCATTGGCGGAGCAACTCACGGCATTACGCCCCGAGGTGGACGTGTACCTGACGGCAGGTGTGTCCATCGAAACCCTGGCTGGTTCGCTGACCCGGCGCTTCCGGAGGATCTTCCGCAAGCAGGACCATCTCGACCTGCATTTGTCCCTCCTGTCCGGCGTCGCGGAACGCTACCGCACGCCGTTCTTCACCGCCCTGCGGGAGTACAGCCGCACACCCGCTAGTGTGTTCCATGCGCTGCCGGTGTCGAGGGGCGGCTCGGTGGTGGGTTCTCCGTGGATCCGCGACATGGCAGATTTCTACGGACTCAACCTGCTCATGGCCGAGACCTCGGCGACCTCGGGCGGGCTGGATTCCCTGTTGGAGCCACATGGTTCCCTCAAGGAGGCCCAGGAGCTGGCGGCGCGGGCGTTCGGATCCCACCAGACCTTCTTCGCCACCAACGGCACATCCACCGCCAACAAGATCGTCCACCAATCCATCCTGGCTCCGGGCGACGTGGTTCTCGTGGATCGAAACTGCCACAAGTCCCATCACTATGCTTTCGCGCTCGCCGGGGCGCAGGTCAGCTACCTGGACGCCTACCCTCTGGACCGCTACGCCTTCTACGGCGCGGTGCCGCTGGCAAGTATCAAGGCCCGGCTGCTGGAATACCGCAGGGCAGGGCGCCTGGACGAGGTCAAGATGATCACGCTCACCAACTGCACCTTCGACGGCATCGTGTACGACGTCGAACGCGTCATGGAGGAGTGCCTGGCCATTAAGCCGGACCTGGTGTTCCTGTGGGACGAGGCCTGGTTCGCGTTCGCCCGTTCGCATCCCGTCTTCCGGCGCCGTACCGCCATGGCCGCGGCCCGGACACTCGAAGCGTCGTTCAACGATCCCGCCTACGCGGCAAGGCACGCCGCGCAGGCGGCGCGGCTCTGGGACCCGGTGACGGGACAGCCCGCGGACGATGCGGCCTGGCTGGAAACCCGGTTGGTTCCGGATCCCGCCGAGGCGCGCCTCCGCGTCTACGCCACACAGTCCACCCATAAGACACTGTCGTCGCTCCGCCAAGGGTCCATGATCCACGTCTTCGACCAGGACTTCGCGAAAAACAACCGGGAGTCCTTCCGCGAGGCATACATGACCCACACCTCCACCTCGCCGAACTACCAGATCCTCGCATCCCTGGACGTCGGACGCCGTCAGGTGGAGCTCGAAGGGTTCGGCCTCGTCCAACGCCAGGCCGACCTCGCCACCAGTGTGGCGCAGGCAGTCGCCCGGCACCCACTGCTCAGGAAGTACTTCCGGGTGCTCACCTCGCGGGACCTCATCGAGGCCCCTTACCGGAAGGCTGGCCCGGCAATGCCGCACCGTGACGGTCTCGCCGCGCTCGCGGACGCCTGGCAGCACGACGAGTTCGTGGTCGACCCCAGCCGCCTCACCCTGGACATCAGCCGGACCGGGATCGACGGCGACACCTTCCGCCACCGCTACCTCGCCGACGGCCACGGGATCCAGGTCAATAAGACCTCGCGCAACACGGTGCTGTTCATGACCAACATCGGCACTTCCCGCAGTTCAGTCGCGTACCTGATCGAGGTGCTCGTCAAGCTCGCCGAGTCGTTCGAGGAGGACAGTTCGACGCCGGCGCGCGCCACCCGCCGTGTGGCACCTGACACGGTGGCCGCCGGCGCCGTCCCTGCAGCATCCGCTGACGGCGGAACGCCGCCCCTGCCTGACTTCAGCCGGTTCGCGGACCGCTACCGACAGGACGCGCTCTGTCCGGACGGCGACCTCCGGGCGGCATACTTCGAAAGCTACAAGGAAGGCTCAACAGAGTACGTGTCGGCTGAGGACCTTCGGGCCAGGATCGATGCCGGGGCAGAAGTGGTGTCTGCGGGGTTCGTCACCCCGTATCCGCCGGGCTTCCCCATTCTCGTCCCGGGACAGGTCATCACCTACAGGACGCTCGAATTCATGGCAGGCCTGGACACCAAGGAAATCCATGGTTTCGACCCGGATCAGGGGTACCGGGTGTTCCTGGACGCAGCGCACAAGCCTGGCACGACAATGATCAAGGAGGAGACTCAGTCACAATCGGCGAGCAGCTCTTCCGTATGGTGAAAATTCAATTCCCTCTTGTGGAATAGTGTGATCTGGAATACGTTTGAAATGTCCCCGGCAACCGGGGAGTTCTCTAATGATTGGTTCAGATCAATGAAGATCCCAGACTCCGCGGCGCTGAAGGCGAGTTCGGCCCCGCAGAAGAAGAAGCCGCTGTACAGGTCGCTCTTCTTCCAAATCCTGATCGCCGTCGTCGCAGGTGTGCTGATAGGCCATTTCTGGCCCAACATCGGCTCCACCCTCCGGCCGTTGGGCGATGGTTTCATTCAACTCATCAAGATGATCATCGCCCCGCTGATCTTCCTCGTGATCGTCACGGGAATTTCGGCGGTCGGCGACGTCAAGGCGGTCGGAAGGGTCGGGGTCAAAGCCCTCCTGTACTTCACCGCGGCAACGCTTTTCGCCCTCGTGTTCGGCTTGATAGTGGGCAACATCGTCCAGCCCGGCGCGGGCCTGAACATCGATCCGGCCACGCTGTCCCAGGACGCCGTGGACGCCAAGACCGGCCACGCCGTCCCGAAGGATGCGGCTTCATTCCTGCTCGATGTCATCCCCACCAGCGTGATCGGCGCCTTCGCCAACAACAGCCTGCTCCAGGTCCTCTTCTTCTCGGTGTTCTTCGGTGCGGCGATCGTGGTGATCGGGCGCCAGCGCTGCATGCCTGTCATCAGCCTCATGGAGACCGTGCTTGAACTGATCTTCAAGATCATGTCCTGGATCATGAAGGTTGCCCCGATCGGTGCCTTCGGCGCCATGGCGTTCATCATCGGCCAGTACGGCCTGGACACGCTGGGCACCTACGCCCTGCTGATCGCCGCCTGTTACGGGGCTGCGATTGTCTTCATCGGCCTGCTGTTCGTGGTGGCCTGGACCTTCGCCCGGGTTCCCCTGTGGCAGTTCCTGAAATACACCCGCGAGGAATTCCTCCTCGCCCTGGGCACCGCGTCCACCGAAGCCGTGATGCCGCGCATCATGACCAAGCTGACCAACGCCGGCTGCTCCCGCGCAACCACCGGCCTGGTGGTTCCCACCGGTTACTCCTTCAACCTCGACGGCGCCGCGATCTACCTGTCGATTTCCCTGCTGTTCCTGGCCCAGGCCTTCGGCCACCACCTCGACCTCGGCCAGCAGCTGGCCGCGCTCGGCGTGCTGCTCCTGACCTCCAAGGGCATGGCCGGCGTCCCCGGCTCCTCGTTCCTGGCGCTCTCCGCCACGGCGGCCGCGCTCGGCATCTTCCCGGTGGCCGGCGTCGCGCTCCTCCTGGGTGCCGACCGCCTCATGGACTCCATGCGCGTGGTGGTGAACCTGCTGGGCAACTGCGTTGCGACATTCGTGGTGGCCAAGTGGGAAGGCCAGTTCGACCGCGGCGTCATGGTCCGCGCCTTCCGCGGTGAAATCACCAACGAGGACTCCGCCATCATGCTGGGCAAGGAAGAAGTCTTCGAGAAGCAGGAACTCGAGCGCCTCAGCGAGGGCCAGGAGCCTTCGCCGAAGTTCCGCGGCGGCCCGACGGCGGACAACATCCCGCAGTTTGAGATGAGCCGGCCGAGCCAGCGCGAGGAAACCCCGATTTCCCCGGACTGAGTGCCTGCAGCCACAGCAGGAAGAGGCGGCCGTTCCGGTTATCCGGAACGGCCGCCTTTTCCGTCTCAGGCTAGAACGGCAGCAGCTCCGAGAGGTCGGCGCGCAGCCCCGAAGCGGCAACCCGGCCGGCGTCGACGGCATCCGCCCAGGCCAGCCGGCCGCTCACCAGCGCAAGCCAGGTGGCGGCGTCGCACTCGATCACATTCGGCGGCGTGCCGCGGGTGTGGCGGGGACCCTCGACGCACTGGGCGACACCGAACGGCGGCACCCGGACCTCCACGGAGTTGCCGGGGGCCCGGGCGGTGAGCTCTTCGAGCGTGTAGCGGACCGCGGTGGCAAGGGTTGCACGGGGCAGCGCGGCGTCCGCCGTGCCCTGTTCCTGCCATGCCGCCAGGGCGGCGCGGCCTTCCTCAAGCGGTACCCGACGGCGGGCAACGGCCATGTTCGAAGCCTTTCCTGTGTTCGGCGGGGGAGTTCAGTCGAGGAGGGACAGCAGTGCCCTGCCGAGACGGATCCGGCCCACAGGCTGTCCGCCGCCCAGCACCGGGTCCACCACTTTCTCCAGCACGCTGGAGACCTCCGGGACGTCGACGGCGCCGCTCACCGCGAGCAGCGTCAATCCCACGAGGGTGGTGGCGCGGAAGTTGCCGTCCAGCACCTTGACGGCCACGGTGGCGCCGGTCGGTGTTGCCAGTACGAGGACGCCTTCGGCGCCGCCCTTGGCGAGGACGCCCAGGTCATCCATCACCACGGTGTTGGCCTCGCCCCGGCCCTGCACAGCCCAGGGGTAATCCAGCATGGAGGTGGCGATGGTGGCTGCGCGGGCGTTGGAATTCGGGTCCCGCGGTGCCTTCGCGAGCCGGGAGTAGGCGCGCGCCAGGCCGGTCAGGGAAAGCGCCGCCACCGGGGCGCCGCAGCCGTCGATGCCCAAATGGGCGATGGACTCCCCGCTGTACTCCTCGATCGCCGCGCGGACCCTTTGCTGCAAGGGATGGTTCGGCTCCAGATAGCTGCGGGTGTCCCAGCCGTTCTCCGTGCAGGCCCACAGAAACGCCGCGTGCTTGCCCGAGCAGTTGAACGCCAGCTTGGACTTGCCGCGCTCGGAGCGGACCAGCCAGTTCCGGGCGGTTTCATCTTGGGGCCACGACGCCGGACACTGCAACTGCTCTTCGCGGACGCCCGCGGCCTTGAGCATGCCCTCCACGATGTCCATGTGGTCCAGGGAACCCGTGTGGCTGGCGCAGGCCAGGGCCACCTGGGCGCCGCGGAGCGGCACGCCGGACTGCATCGAGGCCAGCGCCTGGAACGGTTTGAGGGTGGAACGGGCGTAGATCGGGGTGGTGACGTCGCCCAGTTCCTCCACCACGCTTCCGTCTCCGGCCAAGACCACGGCCGAGCCGATGTGCCGCGATTCGATGAAGCCGCTGCGCTCGACGACGGCCAGCTCGACAGCGGACTCGGCCGTAAAGGTTTCATGCGGAGACAGGGGCATGCTGCAAGTTTAGGTGCCAACTCCCGTGGGCCATGTCCATTGTTGGCCCCGAGGGTCGGACATATCAGGTGCATGCCCAATCTTCGACGGCGGGGGTGGACATGTCCCGTGCAAAATTATCTGTAGACAAGCTGTATACAAGTGGTCTACAGTTTCTATACAGCTTCCCGTGAGACGCATCACGGAAGCGGCCGAGACGTCCGGCGGCATGGACCCGAGCGGTGCGCAAACGCCGGGACCCCGCAGTGTTCCCTTCAATTCGAGCTGTTCCGTTCACATCGAGGACTTCCCAAATGAGCAATGTGTTTGAAAAGGACCGGGGCGTGCGCAAGCACACCTCGCTCCCTGCCGTGGCTGCCTCCAGCCTCGCCGGCACCGCCGTGGAGTGGTACGACTTCTTCCTCTACGGCACCGCAGCCGCACTGGTCTTCAACAAACTGTTCTTCCCCGGTGCCGATCCCTTTGTCGGCACCATGCTTGCCCTGGGCACCTTCGCCGCAGGCTTCATCGCACGTCCCCTTGGCGCGATCGTCCTTGGCCACCTCGGGGACAAGCACGGCCGCAAGTCAACCCTGGTGGCCAGCCTCCTCCTGATGGGTGCCGCCACTGCCCTCATAGCCTTCATCCCGCCGTACGCCAGCATTGGCATCGCAGCACCCCTGATCCTGCTGCTCCTGCGCCTGGTACAGGGCTTCGCCCTCGGCGGCGAATGGGGCGGTGCCGTGCTCCTTGTCTCCGAATACAGCGATGACAGCAGCAAGCGCGCCTTCTGGGCCTCCTGGCCGAACGTCGGCCCGCCGCTGGGCAATCTCATGGCGGCCGGCGTGCTGGCAGTGCTCTCGGCAACCATGCCGCAGGCTGAATTCCTTGCCTGGGGCTGGCGGATCGCTTTCGGCCTGTCCGCGCTGCT
The DNA here is from genome assembly GCF_056279005.1 of Arthrobacter sp. TE26545. The sequence continues at coordinate 3,248,912 of NZ_JBWBQM010000001.1, read as the reverse complement.
GGTGGTCATCGGCCTGGTCCTGCGCCTCTACGTCCAGGAAACCCCGCTGTTCCAGGCCTCCCAGGCCAAGGCCGACGCCGAGCATGCCAAGAGCGCCAAGCTGCCCCTGGCTGAACTCTTCCGCGGCAACTGGCGCGAGATCCTCATCGCCACCGGCAGCCGCATGGGCGAAAACGCCGGTTTCTACATCTACTCCCTCTTCCTCATCACCTACGTCACGGAGATTCTGAAACTGGACCGGCAGACCGGCCTCACCGCCGTCATGATCGGCCAGGGTGTGGCGGTCATCGCGATTCCGCTGCTGGCTATCTTCGCCGACAAGATCGGCCGCAAGCCAATGATGATCGGTGCTTCCGTGGCAACCGTGGTGTGGGGCTTCGCGTTCTTCGCCCTGCTGGACACCCGGCAGCCTGGCATGATCATCCTTGCCGCTGTAGGCGGACTCCTGATCTTCGCCGCCTACAGTTCGGTGATCGGGGCATTCTTCTCCGAACTGTTTCCCACGAAGGTCCGCTACAGCGGCACCTCGGTGGCCTACAATGTGGCCTCCCTGATCGCCGGCTCGCTCTCGCCGATCATCGCCCTGGCCCTGTACAAGGCGTTCGGCACCGGGCAGGCAATCGCCCTCTACCTCGTGGGCATGGGCCTGATCTCCATCCTGTCCGTCTCCTTCGCCAGGGAGACCAAGGACATCAAGCTCAGCGACCTGGACCTGGAATCCGGTCAAAAGAGTGACGCCATGCCTGCCCAGAAGGTGGCACAGTCATGATGTAGACACTGTCCGTGGCGGCCCGCCCGCCGCCACGGACAGCCACCAGACCAGTTGAGGCATTCAGAATCGAGGAAACACGTGAGCATCTTCCAGAAGCCGGCTCCCACGGCACCGGAAACGGCCTACCTTTGGCTGCGCAAGGAGATCTCCTCCCTGCCCTGGGACCAGGAAGCCTTCCTCAGCGAGAATGCCATTGCCGAAGCCGCCGGTGTCTCCCGGACCCCGGTGCGCGAAGCCCTCCTCCGGCTTGAAGCGGCGGGCTTGCTGCGCCGGGTCCCGCACAAGGGTGCCTACGTTCCGGCCCTGACCGCCCAGGACATCGAAAGCATGATGGAGGTCCGCCAGGTCATCGAAGACTGGGCGGTCCGCAAGGTCACCGTAAACGGCTATCTGGGCCCGGAGCTCGAACAGCTCCTGCACACCCAGGAAGAAAGCCTGGCCGACCCCGTGGCCTTCATCGAGTGGGACATCAGCTTCCACAAGCAGATTGTGCACGCAGCCGGGAACCCCGCTCTGGAGGAACTCTACGATTCCCAGCGCTTCAAGCAGCAGCGCATGGGCGTGAAGGCCGTCCAGGACAGCCACGGGCGCAGCGACCACGTGGTGGAAGAACACCGCGCGATCGTCGAGGCCATCCGCAGCCAGGACTCGCAGAAGGCATCTGCGGCAGTCCGGAACCACCTGGATTCCACTCTGACCGTCCTCAAATCCATACCCACACGCATTCAACGCTGAACTGGCAGGAAACAAAGCCGGGAACAGCACCGAGAAGTTAGGAGCACCAATGGACATCGCTCTCGTCCAGTTGTCCAGTCCGGACAACGAGACGCAGGCCCAACGCATCGAGCGGGCGGAGGCCCTGCTGCTCGAACAGCGCGGGGCGGACCTCATCGTCCTGCCCGAGCTGTGGAGCGCCGGCTACTTCCACTTCAGCCAGTACCCGGAGCTTTCCGAAACGGTTGAGGGGCCCACCGTGGCGATGTGCGCCGCCGTGGCCAAGGAACTGCAGAGCTATGTCCACGTCGGGAGCATTGTCGAACGCCTCGCCAATGAAGCCGGCACTGCCGAAGGCGGCGCCCAAGGCGCGGCGCCGGTGCTCCGCAACACCTCGGTTCTGGTGGACCCGCAGGGCAACGTGGCCCACAGATACTCCAAGCTGCACGTCTTCGGCTACAAGTCCCTCGAAGCCGAACTGCTTACCCCCGGCGACTCCCTGGCCGTGGCCGGCACCCCCTTCGGGCAGATCGCCGGCACCACCTGCTACGACCTTCGCTTCCCCGGCCTCTGGTCCGAGCTGAGCGTCCGGGGCGCCGAAATCGTGGTGGTTCCCGCCGCCTGGCCGGCCGCCCGCCGGGAGCACTGGCGCCTGCTGACCTCCGCACGCGCCGTCGAACACCAGGTCTTTGTGCTCGCCTGCAACGCCGCAGGTGTGCAGGAAGGCGTGGAACTGGGCGGCACCAGCCGCGTGGTGGACCCCGCCGGCCGCCTCCTGGCGGAAGCCGGCGACGGGGAGGAGGTGCTCCGTGTGGGCATCGACCCGGCCGCGGTACAGGCCACCCGCAGCGAATTCCCGGTCATCGCCGACCGGCTCGCGGACTACTCGGGCCTCGCCCGCTGACCGCGCTGACAATTGGACCCTGAGCAGGAAAGACACCCATGAAGACAAACACCCGAACGCTGGCGTTCGACGTCGAGGGCACCGGTGAGACGATCGAGCTCACCGACTTCACTGCCGTCGTGGCCGGATACACCGGCCGCGACGCCGCCGCCGTCCAGCACCACATCGACGAACTCGCCGCCATCGGCGTGGCACCGCCGCCGGCCGTACCCATGTTCTACCCCGTGGAAAGCGTCACGGTCAGCCCGGCAGCGGCGCTGGATGTCGCAGGGGAGAAGACCTCCGGCGAAATCGAGCCGCTCTACATCCGGCACGGCGGCCGCTACTACCTTGGCATCGCCTCGGACCACACGGACCGGCACGTCGAAACCCTCGACATCGGCGATTCGAAGCGGGCCTGCCCCAAACCGGTGGCCGGCACCGTCGTCGCGATCCCCGAACTCGAAAGCCTCTCGCTGGACGAGTGCCGCGCCCGCAGCTGGGTGGACGGCCGCCTGTACCAGGACGGCACGCTGGACAAGCTCCGCACGCCGGCCAATGTCGTCGGGCTGCTCCTGGAGCGCAGCGACATCGGCGACGGCGACTTCGTCTGCCTCGGCGGAACCCTGCCGGTGATCGGCGGCGAGTTCATCTACGGGCGCGAATGGCGCATCGAACTGACCTTCCCCAACGGAAACACCATCGACCACACGTACATCATCACGAAAGGACAGCAGTCATGAGGACCGGAGACGAGTACATCAAGACGCTCAACGACGGGCGCACGGTATTGATTGACGGCGCGGTAGTCGACAACGTCGCCGAACACCCCGCATTCCGCAACGTGGCCCGCACCATCGCCGAGCTCTTCGACATCGCCGCGGACCCGGCCAACGGCATGCAGTACCACAGCAAGGAAATCGGGGGCACGGCCAACCGGGTCTTCAGCATCCCGCGCAGCGCCGAGGAACTGAAGCTCCGCCGCCTCGCCGTGGAGCGCTGGGCCAAGCACACCCACGGCTGGGTGGGCCGCAGCCCCGACCATGTCGGCACCTTCTTCGCCGCCTTCGGCGCGCACCCTGAGGTCTTCGCCAGCGAGGAACGCGACTACGCCGGCAACCTCACCCGCTACTACGAGCGGATCCTGCGGGAGGACCTGTATGTCTCCTACGCGATCATCCCGCCGCAGTATTCGCGGGCGACGACGGCGTCCGGCTGGGAGGGCGACAACATCCAGGTGGGTGTGGTCGGAGAGACCGAAGAAGGCCTGATCGTGCGCGGCTCGCAGATGCTTGCCACCGGCGGCGCCATCGCCGACGAAGTGTTCGTCACCTGCATCAAGCCGCTGGGTCCGGACGACGTGGACTTCGCCATCAGCTTCGCGCTGCCGGCCGCCACCAAGGGCCTGAAGTTCCTCTGCCGCCGCCCCTACGCCACGAGCACCACGAGCGAGTTCGACTACCCGCTCACCAGCCGCTACGACGAATCCGACGCCCTGGTGATCTTCGACGACGTGCTGGTGCCGTGGGAGCGCGTATTCATCAACCGGAACATCGACACGCTGCGCCGCCAGTTCTTCGACACCGGCGCCCACGCCCTGGGCAACTGGCAGGCGCAGACCCGCCTGACGGTCAAGCTGCAGTTCATCGCGGCCGTGGCCCGCAAGATCGCCGCCGTCAACGGAACCGACCGGATCCCCGGCGTCCAGGAAAAGCTCGGCGAACTCGCGGCGCTGGTCTCCTCGGTCGAGTCCGCGCTCCTCGCTGCGGAGTACAGCGCCGAAGCCGACGAGTCCGGCATGCTGGTTCCGGGAAAGCGTGCGCTCTACGGCATCATGGGCCTACAGTCCGAGACCTACCCGCGGGTCATCCAGATCCTCCGCGACCTGGCCGGCGGAGGCGTGCTTCAGCTGCCCTCCGGCGTCGCTGACATGAAGAGCGAGGTGACTGCTCCCGACGTCGAGAAGTACGTCGCGTCCCCGAACGTCAGCAGCGAGGAACGCATCAAGCTCTTCCGCCTGGCCTGGGACATCATCGGCACCGAGTTCGGCGGCCGCCACCAGCAGTACGAGCTGTTCTACGCCGGGGCACCGTTCGTGGTGAGGGGCGCCTACACCTACCGCAACTACGGCTACGAAAAGCATGTGGCCGAACTGGACGAGTTCCTGGCCGGCTACGACGTGGACGGCCGCAAGGAGGAGGACTAGCCATGGCAAAGCCGGAGTTCGAATTCACTCCCACATCCTCGGTGGAGTTCACCCCGTGCAACCCACACATCGAGGGCCTGTCCGAGGCCATCCTGGCCCGGGACGACTCCAACGACTCCGTCACCCGGATCCTGAAGTTCGAACCGGGCACGGACACCTCGCCCAACGGCGCCCTGACCCACGATTTCTGGGAAGAGGTCTTCATCTTCGAGGGCTCCTTCGTGGACCAGCGCCTGGGCAGGACCTTCAAGGCCGGCGACTGGGCCACGCGCCCGCCAGGCATGGAACACGGACCGTGGATCTCCGAGAATGGAGCCAAGATGTTCGAAGTGCGTTACTACCAGGACGGAAAGAACTGACATGGTCACTCCAGCAGTCTTCGCCGAGCCCGACGGGCTGGCCATGCGCCGGACCATGGGCCGCTTCCTCACCGGTGTGGCCGTGGTGACCACTGAGCACGACGGCGAGCAGTATGGCATGACCATCAACTCGCTCACCTCCATCAGCCTGGACCCGCCCATCCTGATGATCTCGCTGAACTTCAACACCCGCACCGGCGACGCCGTGCTGGCCAGCGGGAGGTTCGCCATCTCCATCCTCGGCGCGAAGCAGGAAGCCGTGGCACGGCAGTTCGCCACCCGCGGCGGAGCCCGCTTCGAAGCCGGGTCGTTCGACACGACGGAGGGCGGCCTGTCGGTGGTGGCGGGTGCGCTGTCGCAGGCCGAGTGCAAGGTGGTGCACCAGTACGACATCGGCGACCACCAGGTGTTCTTCGGCCAGGTCGTCTCCTGCCGGGACCGGGACGGCGAGGGCCTGGCCTTCAATGCCGGCAAGTTCGGCTCGTTCCGCGACTTCAACCACGATGCGATGCCTTGGACGTTTTAGGGCGCTGGACGTCCTAGGGCCAGCTGGCGCATAGCAAGGCCGCCGTCTTCCGGACACCGGAGGGCGGCGGCGTTCCGTTTTTAACACCCTGTTGTTAAATCCCGACGGCGGCCTGCCGCCCCCACCGCACACGTCCACCTTTGGCTTCGAAGACCGGACATATCAGTAACATGCGCACACCTCGGCGCCAAGGCCGGACATGTCCGGTGGATCAGGCTGCGCGGGTCCGGGCCACGAAGCGGAAGCGGTCCCCGCAGAAGCGGCCGACGGTCCACTCGACCACCCTGCCGCCGTCGTCGAATCCGGTGCGGTCGATCCGCAGCAGCGGCGAACCCATCTCGACCTTCAGGAGCCGGGCTTCCTCGGGGCCCGCCAGATAGGTCTCGACGCCGTCCTCCACCTCCGTGATCCGGATGCCGAAGTCCTCCCGGAGGGTCGCGTACAGCGAACCGCGCTCCCGCAGGCGCTCGTCGAAGCCCGTCAGCTCGCCCGGGATGCAGGCCGTTTCCAGGCCGAGCGGTTCGCCGTTGCCCAGGCGGACACGCTGCACCCTTACGAAGGGGGCGCCCGGAGCGAGCTGCATGTGCTCGGCCTCGAGGGCATGGCTCCCGTCCACATGGAGCTGCTCGATCTCCAGGATTTCCGACGACGGGGTGTAGCCGATCGCCTGCGCGTCCTCGGTGAAGGAGGTCAGCTGCCGCACGTGCGTGATTTTCGGCCCGCCCGTGTAGGTGCCCGAGCCCTGGGTGCGGGTGAGTTTGCCTTCGGCGACGAGCTCGCCGATGGCCTTGCGGACTGTGGTGCGGGAGGTGCCAAAGTCCAGGGCGAGCGTGCGCTCGGTGGGGATGAGGGAGCCCGGAGGCAGGTCCGCGATCATCTCCAGGATGCGCATCTTGTAGACGTAGTACTTCGGCAGTTCGCTCACCGTCCGATCTTAACTCTTGACGGCCAGATTGGTCTATGCCAATCTTGTGCAAGTTGGTCTACACCAATTCAGCCCCTGTCTCCCAGACCCCGAGGACACCGATGTCTCTCCTGAACGACCTGCGCAGCACCCCGCGGCTCGGCCTCCTGATCGGCGCGACTGCCGCCGCCGTCGGCGTGATCTACGGCTACGACCTGTCCAACATCGCCGGCGCCCTGCTGTTCCTGACCAAGGAATTCCACCTCTCCACGAGCGACCAGGAAATGGTGACCACCGCCGTCGTTGTCGGCGAAGTGCTCGGCGCCCTGGTGGGCGGCTGGCTCTCCAACCGCATCGGCCGCAAGGCGTCCATGGTGGCCGTCGCCGCCTCCTATGCCGCCTTCGCCCTGCTGAGCGCGTTCGCCCCCGGCATTCCGGTCCTGATGGTGGCCCGCCTGTTCCTGGGCCTGACCATCGGCATCTCGGTGGTGGTGGTCCCGGTCTTCGTTGCCGAGAGCTCGCCGGCCAAGGTGCGCGGCGCCATGCTCGTTGCCTACCAGGTGGCCACGGTCATCGGCATCATCCTGGGCTACACCGCCTCCTGGGCCCTGTCCTCCACCGGCGAGTGGCGCTGGATGCTGGGCCTGGCCGCGGTTCCCGCGGTGGCCGTGCTGGCCATCCTCCTCCGGCTCCCGGACACCCCGCGCTGGTACGTCATGAAGGGCCGCTTCGAGGAAGCCCGCCGCACCCTCACCACGATCGAACCTGACTCCGACATCGACGCCGAGATCGAGGGCATGCGTGCCGCGCTCGCCGAGGAATCCGGCGGACGCAAGTCCGGAGTGGTCAAGGAAATGCTCCGCAAGCCGTTCCTGCGCGCCACCGTGTTCGTGGTGGGCTTGGGCTTCTTCATCCAGATCACCGGCATCAACGCCGTGGTCTACTACAGCCCGCGCATCTTCGAGGCCATGGGCTTCAGTGGCAACGAGGCGCTGCTGCTCCTGCCAGCCCTGGTCCAGGCCGCGTCCCTCGTGGCCGTGTTCGTCTCCCTCGCCCTCGTCGACAAGGTGGGACGGCGGCCGATCCTGCTTGGCGGCATCGGCATGATGGTGGTGGCGAACGCCCTGCTGATCGGCGTCTTCCTGGCCGGCCAGTCCTTCGGCGGCGCTCTCACCGTGCTCGGCTTCCTGGGCGTGCTGCTTTTCACGGTCGGCTTCACCTTCGGCTTCGGTGCCCTGGTGTGGGTCTACGCCGGCGAAAGCTTCCCGGCCCGCCTGCGCTCCCTGGGTGCCAGCACCATGCTCACCTCGGACCTGATCGCCAACGTGGTGGTCTCCGCCTTCTTCCTCACCATGCTCCAGCGCCTGGGTGGGGCCGGCACCTTCGCCGTCTTCGGCGCGCTCGCCGTGGCCGCGTTCTTCTTCGTGCACCGCCTGGCCCCCGAAACCAAGGGCCGCAACCTGGAGGACATCCGGATCTTCTGGGAGAACGGCGGACGCTGGGAATCCCGCGAGGTTTCCCGCGGGGTGCCCGGCGGTGTTTCCCGCGACGTTTCCGGCGGGGTGCCCGCGGCCTAGCGCTGAGCCCAAGCCGCGGGGAGCATGCCCCTCCTGGCTTCGAAGGTTGGACATAGTGCGCATATGTCCAGCCCTCGCAGCCGGGAGTAGGCATGCTCCCTGGCATTTAACCCTTCATCCGGGCGTCAAAAACGGATGACTTGTCGTCGGGCTATTGACGGGGTATTTGAGGTGCATCATCATAAGTGAATGGCTTTCACTAATGAGGAGACGGCAACGGCGCCGTCCACAGACATCGCCCCCGGCGGACTGAAAAAGAATGCGATCGGCACGCGGGACATCGTCTACATGCTCGTCTCGGCTGCCGCCCCGCTCACCATCGTGGTGGGCATCGCGCCGCTGGCGCTCGCCGTCGGCGGTGTGGGTGCCCCTGTCATCTACATCGTCGCGGCAATAGGCCTGGCGCTTTTCGCCATCGGTTTCATGGCGCTCACCCGGCACGTCAAGTCCTACAGCGGCTTCTACGGCTACATCTCCAAGACTTTGGGCCGGGTGATCGGCCTGGGCTCCGGGCTCACGGCCTGGATGAGCTACAACGGCATCCAGATCGGCCTCTACGGGCTGCTCGGCATCCAGGCGGACCTGGCCGTCAAGGGCCTCACCGGCATCTCCCTCCCGTGGTGGCTCTACGCGATCATCGCCATCGCCGCCGTCTGGTACCTGGGCTGGCGCGGCATCGACGTCGGCGCCAAGGTACTGGCCGTGCTGCTCACCCTGGAGACCGTGATCGTCGCGATCGTCGCCGTCTTCGTTCTCGGCAAGGGAGGCGCTCAGGGCATCGGGTTCGATTCCTTCAGTCCCGAGGCCATCTTCTCTCCGCAGTTCGCCGCGGTCATTTCCCTGGGTTTTTCGGCCTTCATGGGCTTCGAATCAGGCGCCCTCTACCGGGAAGAAGCACGCGACCCGGACCGTAGCGTGCCCCGCGCCACCTACATTTCCATCGCGTTCATCGGCGCGTTCTACGCCTTCTCCGTGTGGATGATGGTGCAGGCCTTCGGGCCCAAGGCCATCCAGGACTTCGCCGCCGGCCACCTCGACACCGGCGACACCGCGTATATCATGGCCGGCGAGTTCGCGGGCGAATGGTGTGTGAGCCTCATGAGCCTGCTGATCGTGACCAGCATCTTCGCTTCCCAGCTGTCCTTCCACAACACCATCAACCGCTACACGCTGTCGCTCAGCCGCGAGGGCATCTTCCCCAAACACTCCGGCCGGATCAGCCTGCGGTACAGCACGCCGTCGGTGGCCGGACTCGAACAGACCCTGCTCGCCCTGGTCCTCGTGGCCGCTGCGGCCGTGTTCCAGCTCGACCCGTTCACCCAGTTCCTGATCTGGACGAACACTCCGGGCGTGCTGGGCATCCTGTTCCTGCAGGCGCTGACCGGAATCGGCGTCGTGGCCTTCTTCCTCCGCCGCCGGGACCGCAGCTTGCGCTGGTACGTGGTTCCCTCTGCGGTCATCGCCACGGTGCTGATGGTGGTGGTGTCCTTCCTCATGGCCGCCAACGCGGAACTGATCACCGGACTGCCACCAGGCGACCCGGTCAACACCACCTTGCTGGTCATCGCACCGCTGGTGTTCGCCGCGGGGGTGGCGCTCGCCGTCGTCCTGCGGCGGGTAAACCCGGCCGCCTACCAGCGCATTGGACACGCGGAGTAAGCCGGGAGCCTAGGCTGGAGGAATGCAGACTTCGGCGAAGAAGAAGATGGGGCGTCCCCTCACCCCGCGGCTTTCCCGCAAGGCCATCGGCCGGGCCGCCCTGGCCATGTTCGAAGCGGGGGAGGACCTCTCCCTGCCCAAGCTCGCCGAGCGCCTCGAAGTCACCCAGTCCTCCTTTTACAAGCACGTCAGCGGCCGCCAGGAAATCATCGAACTGGCCCGCGGCGCGCTGGTGGAGCGGGCCCGGGTGCCGGAACAGTTCCCGGACACGCTCGACGGCGTCATCCGCCAGACGTTTGAGGCCCTGATCAGTGCCTACCGCCTGGTGCCGGCCCTCCTTCCGCTGCTGCTCACCCAGCCGGTCACCCACCCCGCCGCGCTCGGCCTCTACGACCACTTCGTGGCGGCCTTCGAGAAGGCCGGAGTCCCGGCGCACCTGATCATCCCGGCTATCGAGGCCCTGGACAGTGCGGCGATCGGTGCAAGCCTCGACGCCTTCGCCATGGAGGCCGCGTGGAGCATCGATGAGGGCCGGCAGGAGAGCTACCCCCATCTGTCCATGGCACTGGATGCTGTGGCAGCCAGCAAGACCGACCGCTTCACCTTCCTCGCCGACGTCCTCGCGGCGGGATTGAAGGCAGCCATCGACGACACCGCTTAGGTCCGGGCAGGCGGCACAAAGTACCCTTGGAGACTGTGAAGGTACTCGTCATTGGCCCCGGCGGCCGCGAACACGCCATTGTCCGCTCCCTGCTCGAAGATCCCAACGTGTCCGAGGTCCACGCGGCTCCGGGCAACGCCGGCATCGCCAAGCTGGTTCCCACGCACGCCATCGACGGCAACGATCCCGCCGCCGTCGCGCAGCTTGCCGGCAAGCTCACGGTGGACCTGGTGGTCGTAGGCCCCGAGGCTCCGCTCGCCGCCGGTGTGTCCGACGCCGTTCGCGAAGCCGGCATCCCGGTGTTCGGCCCCAGCAAGGCCGCAGCCCAGCTTGAGGCGTCCAAGGCCTTCGCAAAGGAGGTCATGGCCGAAGCCGGCGTGCCCACCGCGATGGCCCGAGTCGCCACCAACACCGAGGAAGCCGCCGACGCACTGGACACCTTCGGTGCCCCGCACGTTGTCAAGGACGACGGCCTGGCGGCCGGCAAGGGCGTGGTGGTCACCAACGACCGCGCCGAGGCCCTGGCCCACGCCCAGGCCTGCTTCGACGCCGGCGGATCCGTGGTCATCGAAGAGTTCCTGGACGGCCCCGAGGTTTCCCTCTTCGTCCTCTGCGACGGCCGCACCACTGTTCCCCTTTCCCCCGCGCAGGACTTCAAGCGCATCTTCGACAACGACGAAGGCCCCAACACCGGCGGCATGGGTGCCTACACCCCGCTGGACTGGGCTCCCGAAGGCCTCGTCCAGGAAGTCATCGACCGCGTGGCCCAGCCCACCGTGGACGAGATGGCCCGCCGCGGCACCCCCTTCGTCGGCGTGCTGTACTGCGGCCTGGCCCTGACCTCGCGCGGCACCCGCGTCATCGAATTCAACGCCCGCTTCGGCGACCCCGAAACGCAGGCCGTCCTTGCCCGGCTCAAGACCCCCCTGGGTTCCTTGATGCTGGCAGCGGCCAAGGGCGAACTGGACACCGCCGAAGAGCTGCGCTGGTCCAAGGACTCCGCGGTCGCCGTCGTCGTCGCGGCCGAAAACTACCCCGACACCCCCCGCACCGGTGACCGCATCACCGGACTGAAGAAGGTTGAAAGCCTCGAAGGCGTCCACGTCATCCACGCCGGCACCAAGCTGGACGAGGAAGGCCGGGTGGTCTCTGCCGGCGGGCGTGTCCTCGCCGTAGTGGCGCTCGGCAGCGACCTGGTGGAAGCCCGTGAACGGGCGTACGACGGCGTCGAGCTGGTCCAGCTGGAAGGCAGCCAGTACCGTACGGACATCGCAGGCAAGGCCGCCCGCGGCGAAATCCGGGTGTCCCCGACCACCGGCACGATCCCGGCGGTGAAGGGCTGATCATGACCGAACTCAACACCGGTGGTTTTGCCGCCGAGACTCTCGATCTTCCGGGCTGGAAGCACGTGTACTCCGGCAAGGTCCGCGACCTCTACGTCCCGGCCGACGAATCGATCAGGGAACAGGTTGGCCAGGACTGCGTCCTGGTGGTGGCCAGCGACCGGATCAGCGCCTTTGACCATGTGCTCTCCAGCGAAATCCCGGACAAGGGCCGCATCCTGACCCAGCTGAGCCTGTGGTGGTTCGAACAGCTCGGCGTGGAACACCACGTGCTGGCCTCGACCGTGGCCGGCGGTGTTCCCGAGGCCGTCGAGGGCCGGGCGATGATCTGCAAGAAGCTGGACATGTTCCCCGTTGAGTGCATCGCCCGCGGCTACCTCACGGGCTCCGGCCTGGCCGAATACAAGCAGTCCCGCACCGTCTGCAGCATCCCGCTGCCGGAGGGCCTGGTGGACGGTTCCCGCCTGGCGGAAGCCATCTTCACGCCGTCCGCCAAGGCCGAGGTGGGCGAACACGACGAGAACATCACCTTCGAGGCCGTGGTGGATGCCGTGGGTCCGGATGTCGCGGACCGGCTCCGCGAACTCACCCTGGCCATCTACACCAAGGCCGAGGAGATCGCGCGCGACCGCGGCATCATCCTGGCGGACACCAAGGTGGAGTTCGGCGTGGACGGCGCCAGCGGCGTCATCACCCTGGGCGACGAAGTGCTCACCCCGGACTCCTCGCGCTTCTGGGACGCGGCAAGCTACGAACCGGGCAAGGCACAGCCGTCCTTCGACAAGCAGTACGTCCGTGACTGGCTGACCTCCGCCGAATCAGGCTGGGACCGCGCATCCGACACCCCGCCGCCCGCGCTGCCGGCCGACGTCGTCGAACGCACCCGGGCCCGCTACGTCGAGGCCTACGAGAAGCTCACCGGACGCAGCTTCGCCTGACACGACCGGTAGCAAGTGGGCGTCGTCGCCTACCGTCCCGGGCGTTTCTGCGGATCTTCCAAGGCTGGGTTCCCCTCGGGGCGCTCCTGCGGATTGGTTCCCGGGCCATCCGTAGGGTTGGCGTCGGGGTCCTCCACGGGAGGGTCCTGCGTGGCATCGAACGGGAAGCCCTCGCGCGGACTTGTCGTGGGGTCCGGGGGCACCTCGCTCGGTGCCGGGTCTCTGGGATTCCCGTTCATTGCATTGTTCCTTGACTGCTTGCGACTTGAGAGACGCCTGCTTGCGACTTGAGAGACGCCGGTCCGTGGCTAGGGGGCCGGCGTCCTGCGTGCCGGAAACCCGGCCAACGGTTCCCGGCGGTGGAGGTGACTGGCCTTGACGGCCAGGGCCGGGAAGGCTGCGGGTCGGGAGGTCCGGACTGGGGAGAAGACCGGACTCCTGACCAAGCCAGCCTTAGACGCCGTGGGATCGCCGTCGGGAGGTGAAGCTGAGGAGCCAGCCGATGGCGGCGAGGGCCAAGACGATCACGCCAACCCACAGCAGGAAGCTCAGTGACGGCGTGAATCCGCCGACGAAGAGCAGGACTATGGCGATAACGCCTACAACAATTAGAAGCGTGTTCATGGTGAACGCATTCCGTTTCCTTGCGGGAATCCGCACCGAGGTTTTCGGATTCCCCTTGCGACATGTTCAGTACAGCCCAATCGCAGCTGTTGGTTCCTCGCAAGGCGCCCCCGGCACCTTCCAAGGGCTCGTTTTGTGAACGGCAGGCCTGCCCCTGTTGTGTTGGGGCGCCAACCATGGCCACAAGATCATTAATTGCACTTACCAGCACCCTTATCAAGGCCACCAGCCGAAGGCTTCTTCCTGCGGCGCCGCACCACGTGGCCGGGCAATTTCCTGCCCTGGACCGCCAAGGTATCCGTGAGTGCGGCAGCTTACAAACGAAATGAATCTGCGCGGGGTGCAAGGCCATTCCGCCCCGGTCCAAGCGGGCGTATTCTTTGGGCAAGGGTAAGTAGCGCCGCGCTGCGCCCCCGAGCGGTTCGAGGCATCATGGAAAAAGCACCTTCAGAGGCTGAAAATCCACGCCAGCGCCAGTCCCCGAACCAAGTGGTCAACAGTTACGTCCTTCTCCTCAAGCAGGTGCGGCAGGCCGGCTTGCTACGACGCAGGCGCGGTTTCTACATCACCGTCTTCGTCATTCTGATGGCAGCCTGGGCGGGCACCTGGACCGGATTCATCCTGCTTGCGGACACCTGGTTCCAACTGCTGATCGCCGCCGGCATGGGCGTGGTGCTGACCCAGTTTGGATTTCTGGCCCACGAAGCAGCACACCGTCAGATTTTCGCATCCAAGGGTATGAATGAGTGGTCCGCCCGCCTTATCGGGACCGGTTTGGTGGGGATCAGCTACGCCATGTGGACCCGGAAGCACACCCGTCACCACAACCACCCCAATATGATCGATAAGGATCCGGATATCCACACCGGGGCGATCGCCTTCCATCCGCAGGCGGCGGCTTCGCGTACCGGCTTGATGATCGGGGTGACGCGCCGGCAGGGATGGCTGCTGTTCCCACTGCTGTTCTTCCTTGGCCTGAGCCTGCACGTTGATTCGTTGAAGTACCTGTTTCGCCGCGGGAGCGTTGATCACCGGTGGGTCGAGATCCCGCTGCTAACGATGCGGCTGCTCTTGGTTCCGGTGCTCGTGTTCTGGATCCTGCCCGTTGGCATGGCGTTCGCGTTCCTCGGCGTGCAGGTGGGCGTATTCGGGTTCTACATGGGCGCCTCGTTCGCGCCCAACCACAAGGGCATGCCCGTCATGCCAGCATCCAGCCGGGCGGACTTCCTTCACCGTCAGGTGATTACGGGACGCAACATCGCCGGGGGCTGGTTCATGGACACTCTCATGGGTGGGCTAAACCGCCAGATCGAACACCATCTGTTCCCGGATATGCCCCGTCCATACCTGCACCGTGCAGCCACGTTGGTGCGCTCCACCTGCCTGGAGCAGGGAATCCCCTACACCGAGACCAGCCTCATCGCCTCCTACGCGATCGTGGTCCGTTACCTGAACGCCGTCGGCCTGATGGCTGGTGGACCATTCGAATGCCCCGTTGCGGAAAACCACAGGCCACGATGAATGGAGGCGCGGGGGTGCCGCGGGCCGCTCAAGAGCGGAGGATTGAAGTGTACCGAGAGGAAAGTGACCAATAATGGCATCGGAACCAGTGACGCCCGGAGGCCTGCCGCCGAAGCAGCAGCCCCAGACAGGAGCGACTTCGGAAACCGCCTCCTCCCTTCCCACTGTGGCAAGGCCCAAGCCAACCCGGTCCGGTGTGGTCTGGGTGGCCGTTGTCGTAGCGCTCATCATGCTAGTGCTGCTGATCATCTTCATCCTGCAGAATCAGGAACCCGCCAGGGTAATGTTCCTAGGCCTCGAAGGTACGCTCGCCCTGGGAATGGCACTATTCATCGCCAGCGTGGGCGGGGGAATAGTCGTAGCTGTCGCGGGCGCGGCAAGGATCATCCAACTCCGCTCCAACGCCCGCAAAGCCAGGCAGCTCTACAAGCGCAGCCAACCGCCCCTTCAGGGGACGATCAAAGAAGGTGGACCCCAGCGGACGCGCCGTCATCGGCCCGAGGCATGAATGGACCCCACGGGGACCCTGTCTTTTTCCGGGATTCGGCTACTTGGGGGAGTTCGCAGCGTGGCTGGCCGCCTGGGCGCGCCGTTCGGCGAGGCGGATCTCCAGGAGCGAATCCATGGCCTGCTGGACACGGTCCGCCGCGCCCGCGGCCGTGAAGTCCGCCTGCGCTTCTTCTAGGTAGACCAGGGCATCGGCGTTCTCACCGGCGGCCTTGAGTGCCTTGCCGAGCAGGAAGGACACCTCGCCTGCGGTGTGGCGGGCCAGTTCGCCACGGTCCGCGTGGATTTCACGAAGCTTCGCGACGGCGGCCAGGATGTCCCCCGTGAGGTAGAGCCAGCGCGCGCGGATGAACGCCACTTCCAGCTGGTCGGTCTTGTTGCCGCCCACGATCGACAGGGCGAGTTCGGCACGCTCGATCGCCGAGAGCGTCTCGGGTTCCACGATGCCCGAAGACAACCTGACAGCCGCCGAGGCCTTGTTGAAGCGGGCCCAGAGTTCGATGTCGTTTGCGGGGGAGAGGAGCTTTGCCGCGCGCTCGTGGTGTTTGATCCCTTCAGCGTAGTCGTGCCGCATGAAGGCCACGTTGCCCACCACCCAGGCGACTTCGCCTGCGAGCTGGGACATGGAGTGTTCGTCCATCTGCGCCATCATGGACTCGCAGTATTTCCAGGCCTCGTCCAGCTTGCCGCTTTCGGCGAGGGCACCGATAAGGGCCCGGTGCGCGCCGATGATGAGCGTGGAGCCCTTAGGGAGCTGCTGGCTGAGCCGGACCGCCTCCGTGGCGTGTTCGACGGCGGTGGCCAGCTGCCCTTGGCCGTGGCAGACGGCGGCGAGCATCTGGCGGGCGCGGACGCCGAGGCCCGCCGATTCGGTGGCCATCGGGTGCTCCAGTAGATGCTGGATGATCTTCTGGCACTCCTTGAGCTGGCCCTGCTTCATGACGCATTCGGCCTGCATGTAGGTCATGTTCCACCAGGCGCTGGTGTTCCGCGCTTCCAGGGCGATCTGCGCCGCGGCCGCAGCGTGGCTGGCCGCCAGCGGGTAGTCCCTGAGGTCCCATGCCTGCCGCGCGTAAAGGCCGGCAAGTACGTACTCGGCATCGCTGACGGACACCGGCTGGCTCCAGGCTTCCAGGGCTTTGGGTGCCAACTCGAGCCGGCGGGCAAGTTCTTCGATGACCTCGGCAGTGGGTTCGCGGCGGCCGGTCTCCAGCAGTGAAATGTAGCTGGGGGAGTAGAGGTCCTTGCCCAGTTCGGCCTGGGTCAATCCTCGTTCGAGCCGCTCGGCACGGAGCTTTTCTCCGAATCCGTTGCCCACCGCGTCCTCCTAGATATGGTGCTTTAGTGCCGTCTTTCCGGGTTAACCTTGACAGCCTCTGTGGAAAACATTTTACAATGTGTGTCAACAGGGACCGCACTAATTTCCATAACGAATCCGACTCGCATCGAGGGAAAACCATGTTCAAGAAGATCGCTGCATCTGTCGCCTTGGCGGGCGCTCTTGCATTCACGGCCGCGGCTCCGGCCGTCATCTCTGCAGCCCCTGTCGCAGACGCCGTTCATACGGTGCTCAGTATCGGCAATTGGCCCGACCCTATGCGCTCACAGGCCATTGGCAACTGGCCTGATCCGATGCGCGCCCAAGCCATTGGCAACTGGCCTGATCCGATGCGCGCCCAGGCCATCGGCAACTGGCCGGACCCAATGTAATAATCAATTGATTTGATAAATCACCCCGGCGTCTGGGCGTCGGGGTGATTTCTTTTCCGTCGGAGGGCCCGGCGGCGAAATGCTAAACCGGCCAATGGAATGTTTTTCGCCGGCGCCGGAAAGCCGGCCGGAAAAACCGGCCAGCGAATTGTTTTGCTTAAACAAGAAGGGCCTCCCTAATGGAAGGCCCTGCTCTAATTGGTCGGGATGACAGGATTTGAACCTGCGACCTCTTCGTCCCGAACGAAGCGCGCTACCAAGCTGCGCTACATCCCGATCCGTTGCAAAAGCAACGTGTTCAAGGATAGCCGATCCCTGCCCCGGATGCGAAATCGGCGGCGCACCGTCCCCGGACAGGGCCCCCGGGACGGGTGCTCCGGCGCTTAGACGAGCGACTCCCGCCAGGCCCCGTGCAGCGCGGCGAAGCGTCCGCCGCCGCTGATCAATTCGGCGGGAGAACCGTCTTCGACCACCTCGCCGTCGTGGATGACGAGCACCCGGTCCGCGGACTCGACGGTGGACAGCCGGTGGGCGATGATGATCGCCGTCCGTGCTGCGGCTCCGCCTGGTCCGGTGCCGGCGAGCAGGCTGGACAGGCCGGCCTGCACCAGCCGCTCGGACGGAATGTCCAGGGACGAGGTTGCCTCGTCCAGGATCAGCACGGCGGGTGCCGCGAGGAACGCCCTGGCAAAACTGATCAGTTGGCGCTGCCCTGCGGAAACCCGTCCCCCGCGCTTGTTGACGTCGGTGTCATAACCGTCGGGCAGTGCAGCGATGAAGTCATGGGCGCCGACGGCCCGGGCTGCCGCCTCGATCTCGTCGCGCGAGGCGTCGGGGCGACCGAGGGCAATGTTGTCCGCCACCGAGCCGCTGAACAGGAACGCTTCCTGGGTGACCATGACCACGGCGCGGCGCAGCTCGCTGCTGTCCAGGTCCCGCAGCTCCACGCCGTCGAGCGTCAGGGAACCGGCGGTGACATCGTAGAAGCGGGCGATCAGCTTCGCGAGCGTGGACTTGCCGGCCCCGGTCTGGCCCACGAGGGCCACGGTCTGGCCCGCCGGAATGTGCAGGTTCAGGCGGGGCACCACCGTTTTGCCGGCGCCGTAGCTGAACTCCACGTCACGGAACGCGATCTCGCCGCGGGCATGGGGGAGCGGAACGGGGTTCTTGGGCGGCCGCACCGTGGGAACTTCCTCCAGCAAGCCGGACACCTTCTCCAGGGCGGCCTGGGCGCTTTGGAAGGAGTTGTAGAACATCGCCATCTGGTCCACCGGCTGGAAGAAGCGCTTGGTGGACAGGATCAGGGCGAGGAGGACGCCCACGGCGAGTTCGCCGCTGAGCACCCGGAAGCCGCCGAGGAGCAGCACCACTGCCACGCACACGTTGCCGATCAGCACCAGGCCCGGCTGGAAGATGCCGTTGAGGTTGATCGAGCGCACCGTCACACGGCGGTAGTCCTCGGAGAGTTCGCCGTAGCGCTGCGCGTTCTCTTTCTCCTTCCGGAAGGCCTTGACGGCACGGATGCCGGTCATGGTCTCGACGAAATGCACGATCAGCCGTGCCGAAACCACGCGGGACTCCCGGAAGGCGATCTGCGAATGCTTCTGGTACCAGCGGGCCAGGAAGAACATCGGGACGCCGGCGGCCAGCATGATGAGGCCGCTGCGCCAGTCGAGCGCGAAGACCGTGATGGCCGTGAACAGCATGAACAGCAGCCCGGATGCCAGCGAGCTGACGCCGGAGTCCAGCAGTTCGCGGAGGGCTTCAAGGTCCGAGGTCTGCCGGGCGATAATGCGGCCCGAGGTGTACTTTTCGTGGAACTCGAGGCTGAGCCGCTGGGTATGGCGGAACACCCGCAGGCGGAGGTCCAGGAGCATGGCCTGGCTCAGCCGCGCCGTGGACGTGACGTAGAGCGCAGTGAGGGCCGCGGTGGCCACGGCGGAAGCGAGGTAGAGGACGCCGGCGAGCAGCAGGGGTCCGTTACTGCCCGCCTGCAGCGCCGGCAGGGCATGGTCGATGCCGAAGGCGATGATGGCCGGGCCCGCCACGCGGGTTGCCTGGGACAGGACCACCATGGCCAGCGTGAGCCAGAAGCGGACGCGTACCGGCCTGATCAGCGAGCCCAGCAGCGCGAGGGAGCGGTGCCGCACAGCCTTGCTGTCCGAGCGGCTGAGGTGCGCATTGTCCTCGTTGGATGTACCGAAAGTGCTCATCGCCGTGCCTCCCCGGCCTGTTCCAGTTCGTCCAGTTCGTCGTCGAGGTTGCTGTCCAGGTCCTTCGGACCTTCGTCGAGGCTCGCGATGACGAAGCGGTAGTGCGTGTTGCGCTCCAGCAGTTCCGTATGGGTCCCGACGTCGGAAATCCGCCCGTCCTCGAGCAGGGCCACGCGGTCCGCGAGGGCGACAGTGGACGGCCGGTGCGCGACGATCAGCGTGGTGGTCTCTTTCAGCACTTCACGGAGCCGGGCTTCCACCAGTTCCTCGGTGTTGACGTCCAGGGCCGAGAGCGGATCGTCCAACACCAGCACCCGCGGTTTCGCCGCGATTGCCCGGGCCAGGGCGATGCGCTGGCGCTGCCCGCCGGACAGGCTGAGTCCTTCTTCGCCGATCAGGGTGTCCACGCCGTCGGGGAGGGAGTAGGCGAAGTGCGCCTGGGCGACGTCGAGCGCTTCGTCCAAAGCGGCCTCGGAAGGATCAGGTGCGCCGAGCAGCACATTCTCCCGCACGGAACTGGAAAAGAGAGTGGTGTCTTCGAAGGCCACGGCAACCACGGTCCGCAGTTCCTCGACGTTGAACTCCCGCACGTCCACGCCGTCGATCCGTACGGATCCGCCTGTGGCGTCGTAGAGCCGGGGGACGAGTTGGAGCAGCGCGCTCTTGCCGCTTCCCGTCACGCCCACCAGGGCCATGGTCTCACCGGGGCGGACGTCAAGTGTGATGTCGTGCAGGAGGGGGCCGCCGTCGTCGAACGCGAAGGAAGCGTGGTCGAAGCGCAGGCCGCCGCGCAACTGGGGCGGAGACTGCGGCGCATCCGGACTGGTGATGGTGTTGGGCGTGTCCATGACTTCGAAATGCCGGTCCAGGGCGGTTTTGGCCGTCAGCGCCATCGCCAGCAGCATGCCGGAGAACTCCACCGGTGCGGCCACCACAGCGGCAGTGGCGAAGAACGCCACCAGGGAGCCGATGCTCAGCTCGCCGGTGGAAGCCAGCATGATGCCCGCCACCAGCCCGACGCCGAGGGCCAGTTCCGGCAGCAGGGTCACCACCAGGCTGAACTCCGCCTGCTGCTTGGCCTTGGCGATCTCGGTCTGCCTCAGTTCCTCTGCCTGGCCGTTGAAGTTTTCCAGCGCCTCGCGGCTGCGGCCGAAGGCCTTGAGCACGCGGATGCCATGGACCGATTCCTCCACGGTGGTGGCGAGGTCTCCGGCCTGGTCCTGGCTGAGGCGGGCCACCAGGCTGAAGCGCCGCCGGAAACGGAAGGAGTAGACCATGATCGGCAGTGCCGCGGCCAGGAAGATCAGGGCCAGTTGCCAGCTCATGGTGAACATGACGCCGACGCCGATCGCCACGGTCAAGGTGGTGACCACCAGCATGATGGCCCCGAATGCCATCCAGCGGCGCAGGAAGTTCAGGTCCGTCATGGCCCGCGAAAGCAGCTGACCCGAGCCCCAGCGGTCGTGGAAGGAAACCGTGAGGTCCTGCAGGTGGCCGTAGAGCGAGACCCGCATGCGGGTCTCCACCGTGGTGGCCGGGTTGATGACGAACTGCCGGCGCAGCGCCACCAGTCCCGCTTCTGCCATGCCGAGCAGCAGGATCACGACGGCGGAAATCCACACCGCGCTCCCCGCGCCGCCGGGTTTGAGGAAGTCATTGACCAGGACCCGGAGGACCTGCGGGATGGCAAGGGCCACCACGCTGGCAAGCAGAGCGCTGAGCAGGCCCAGGAAGAGCCGGGGGAGGATCGGCCTGACATGGGGGTAGAGGCGTTTGATGGAAGTGAAGAACGACGTTTGCTTGGACATACCCGCTTCTCGACAGCTGGATCTTCAGACGGCAGAGGTGGTTTCCTACAGCAACTACCCTATGCCATGCGTGATTCCCTTCACAGGGAGAAGGCAGCCAATGGTGAAATGTTTTACCACTTATCGTGATCCGTAATCGCATGACGCGGATCATTGGTGGAAACAGGAAGGCCGTCCCCGGTATTCCGGGGACGGCCTTCCTGTTGCTTTCCGGCGGGGCTCAGCCCTGCAGCGCCTCCAGAACCGCAGCTGCCACTGCGGCGCTGGACTGCGGGTTCTGGCCACTGATGAGGTTCCCGTCGCGTACCACGAAGCTGGACCAGGCGGCGCCGGCCTTGGTAACGGCACCCCGCTCGCGCAGCTTGGCCGCGACGAACCACGGGGTGTTTTCGCCGAGCCCGCCGGCAAGCTCTTCGTCGTCGGTGAAGACGGTGAGCTTGCGGCCGGCGAAGACGAAACTGCCGTCGGGCCTAGTGGCGCTCAGCAGGGCCGCCGGTCCGTGGCAGAACGGCGCGATGACCGTTCCGGCGTCGTCCGCCTCGCGCAGGATGGCTCCCAGAGTGGCGTCGAACGCAAGGTCGGCCATGGGGCCGTGGCCACCCGGCAGGACAATTGCGGAGTAATCCGCGGTTTTCACCTCGTCGAGGGAGAGCGGAGCCTTCAACTGGGCGGCGATTCCATCGAGGTAGGAAGACAGTTCTGCCACGGCTTCTTCGCTGCCGACATTCGCGACAGCGAGCGAGCCCGGGTCGACGGGAGCGGCCTTGCCGCCCGGAGTGGCGATGACTACGTCGTGCCCTGCGGCGGTCAGCTCGCGGTGGGCAACCACGAGTTCTTCGGCCCAGAAGCCGGTAGCGTGCTCGGAACCGTCGGCGAGCGTGAGGGAGTCTGCCGCGGTGGCGACCATGAGGATCTTGGACATTGTGTTCCTTTCGACGCCACTGAGTATGCCCGCCGCCGGAACCGCCCGGTGATTGGAAAACCTTGGCAGTCCATCCGATTCCTGATGCTGCTTCTCTGGAGTCCCGCCCCTACGGTTTCAGGTCCCCGAGCGCCCGTACGAAGGCACGCAGGTGCGGGTTCCGGCTGAGTTCGCCGGCGCGCACGGCAAGGTGCACCGTGTTGAGCGGAGGCACCTCGGGGGAGTGCAACTGCACGAGAGAGCCTTCTGCGAGTTCCTTTTCGATGAGGTAGACCGGCAGCACGGACATCCCCAGGCCGGATTTCACCACTGCCCGGATGCCCCGGAGGTCCGGGACGACGGCGGCTGTCTTGAGCCCGCTGGGACGATGCCCGAACACCGTGCGCCAGTAGCGGCGGATGATCGGCAGGTTCTCGGCGTAGGCCACCAGCGGGATGCCGGTGAGGCGGCCGGCGTTGTCTGCATCGACAACGGTTCCGGCCCAGGCGGGTGCCGCCACCAGGGCGAATTCCTCGTCGAAGTACGGTTCCGATTCGATGCCGCGCACGCGGGGCAGCACTGAGCTGAACACCACGTCCAAGGTGCCTGTGCGCAACTGCTCCAGCATGCCGTCGGCCAGGCCGAAGGTGATCCTGACAGGCGCTCCCGCCGCATCCGTCAGGTCCTTGAGCTTGGGAAGGAGCAGCTGGCTGGTGAGTTCGGCCGGGCCGCCGAACTGGATGGCGAGCGGCGAGTCGCCGGACGCCGGAAAGGCATTGGTGATGTCCTCCAGGGCGTCGACATGCGGGGCGACCTCGCGGACCAGCACCTCCGCCCGGGCAGTTGGCGTGACGCCGGTGCGATGCCTGGTGAACAGCGGATAGCCCAAGCCGGACTCAAGCGCACGGATATGGCTGGTGACGGTGGGCTGCGAGATGCCGATCAAGGCCGAGGCCTCGGTGAACGAACCCGTACGGTACACCGTGACGAAGGTCCGGAGATGTTCCAGGTCCGGCTTGGCCATCGGCTAGGTGCGCGGTGTGAGGGTCAGCAGCACGGCTTCCGGGCGGCAAGCGATCCGCACCGGTGCGAAACGCGAGGTGCCGATGCCGCCGGAGACGTTCACCGGCGTCGTGCGTCCGTTGCTTTCCCAATCGTTCAGGCCCCTGGCGCGCCAGGTGGGCAGGTCGCAATTGGAGACCAGGGCGCCGTAGCCGGGGATGCAGACCTGCCCGCCGTGAGTGTGCCCGGCGAGGATCAGGTCTGCGTCAGCCTCGGTGAAATGGTCCAGCACGCGCTGGTACGGCGCGTGGATGACGGCGACGCGGAGGTGCGGGCGCTTGTCCTGTCCGGCGGTGCCGCGGGGCCAGCCGGCATAGCGTTCGCGCTTGAGGTGCGGATCGTCGACGCCGGAGAAATCCAGCCGGACACCGTTCACGGGCAGCGACTGGTGCCGGTTGGTCAGGTCGATCCAGCCGGACATACCGAAGCCGGAGCGCAGCTTGGGCCAGTCCAGTTTGATGGGGTCCTTGCGGAGCCGGCTGGGGCCCTGGAAGTAACTGAGCGGGTTCTTCAGGGTGGGCGCGTAGTAGTCGTTGGAACCGGGAACGAACACGCCGGGCAGCGCCATCAGCGGGCGAAGGGCCTCAAGCAGTGGATCTATGGCCTTGGGGTGGCTGAGGTTGTCTCCCGTGTTGACCACGAGGTCCGGCTTCAGGTCCGCCAGGGACCGGAGCCAGGCCGCCTTCTTGTCCTGGCCCGGGACGAAATGGATGTCGCTCAGGTGCAGCACGCGCATCGGCGCCGAACCGGCAGGGAGGATCGGAAGGGTTTCCTCCCGAAGGGTGAACTGGTCCTTCTCCCACCAGCCGTAGGCGGCGGCAGCAGCGCCCGCTGTGGCGCCGACGGCGGCAGTGACGGCAAGGCCGCGTCCGAAGTCACGAACGCGGCCTACCAGTTGTCCCTGGGCGGTCATCAACTATTTGTCCTTCGGGGTGGTGCCCTTGTCGCCGGTACCCGCGCCGTTGTCGCCGCTCTTCGAATCGCCGCCCTTGGTTTCCTTAGGCGTAGGGGTGGGTGCCGGGGCCACATAACTCAGGTTCGAGGGCGGTTCCGGGAACGGATCCGTGCCGTAGCGCGGGGCCACCTGCAGCATGTAGTTGGCGAACTGCGGGCCGGCGATCATGTAGCCGTCGATGTTCGAGTAGAACTTGCCGTTGATGGTGATGTCACGGCCGTATCGTCCCTGGTCGCCCAGCGGATCGCCGAACCAGGTGGCGGTAGCCAGGCCGGTGGTGTAGCCGACCACCCAGGTGGAACCGTTGGAGTTGTTGGTACCGGTCTTGGCTGCAACAGGGAAGGTAGTGCTCGTTGAGATGCGGGGCTGGATCCAGAAACCCGAGCCCTTGTTCAGCACTTCCTGGAGACCCTTGCTGACGCCTCGGGCAACTTCAGGGGAAATCGCGTCCCGGCAGTTGCTGGACTGGGCCGGAAGCTTGGCGCCGGAAGAGTCCGTCACGGATTCAATGGCGATCGGTTCACAGTATCGACCGTCGTTCGCGAAGGTGGCGAAGGCGCTGGCCATGGTCAGCGGTGCCGTCTGGCGGGAGCCCAGCAGGTTGGCCAGGGTGGTCATCGGGATCTGCGGGTGCGGATCCGTGACCTTACCGTCCTTGTCCCGAGCGGGCAGGCCTTCGTGGATGCCCACGGCGTCCACGATCTTCTGGATACCGCACAGGTCCAGCTGGGATGCGGAGGCGAAGGTGGCGGTGTTGATGGAGTTCGCGAGGCCGTACAGCACGCTCATCGGGCGGTAATAGCCTTCTTCGGCGTTCTGCAGGTCCTGGCTGCCCTCTACGTTGCTGTCATACCAGCCGGAGGTCGGCGTGGAGCAGGTGTTCCGCCATGGGAAATCGATCGGGTACTTACGGACTCCGGCGTTGATCGTGGTGTACATCGACTTGCCCTCGTTGAGCCACTCCGCGAAGGTGAAAGGCTTCATGGTGGAGCCGGTCTGGAAACCGCCCAGGCCGTTGAGGTCCTGGCCGTTGGAGTCCAGGACGTCCACGTTGAAGTTCTGTTCGGCCTGGAACTTGCCCGGTGCAGGCAACCACACCGTATTTTGGGCCATGGAGACGATCTTGCCGGTCTTCGGCTGGACCGAAACCAAGGCGGCGCCCCACTTGTCAGGGTTGGCACCCGCAGCCGCGTTCACCTGTTCCTGGGCCACGGCCTGCGCCTTGGGATCCAGGGTGGTCTTGATGGTCAGGCCGCCGCGCATCACCCGGTTGGTGCGCTCGTCAGGAGTGGCACCATAGGCCGGGTTGTTCAGCAGCAGGTGCAACACGTAATCACAGAAGTACGGCGCCGAGGTGGCGTACGCACAACCCTGGCGGGCCGGGGTGATCTTGGTTTTGACCGGCGTGGCCACGGCCTTGTCGTAGTCGGCCTTCTTGATCTTGTGCTGGTTCAGCATGAGCTGGAGGACGAGGTCGCGGCGGGACTTGGCGTGGTCCGGGTTGGTGATGGGGTCGTAGTACGACGGCGAGTTTACGACGCCGGCCAGGAGCGCAGCCTGGGGCAGGGTGAGGTTCTTGGCGGTGGTGCTGAAGAAGAAGCGGGAAGCGGCTTCGATGCCGTAGGCGTCCCGGTTGAAGAAGACGATATTGAGGTAGCCCTCGAGGATCTGCTCCTTGGAGAACTTCTTCTCCAGGGCGATCGCGAGCTTCATTTCGCGCAGTTTGTCGCCGACGCCCTTGTTGACGCCGTTGAGCTTGACGTCGTTTTCCTTGCCCTGGGAGACAAGCGATTCGTTGATGACATTGTTCACGTACTGCTGCGTGATGGTGGACGCGCCCTGCTTCTGGCCGCGGGCGGTGCTGACCACGGCGCGCAGGATGCCGGTGGTGTCGATGCCGCCGTGCTCGTAGAAGCGGCTGTCCTCGACCGCGACGATGGCGTCCTTGATGTAGGGACTCATCTGGTCCAGCGGCACTCGCGTGCGGTTCTCCTTGTAGATCGAGGCGATCTTGGAGCCGTCACTGGCCAGGATGGTGGTGGACTGGCTGGGCGGGTTTACCTGGAGCTCCGCCGGCAGCGTGTCGAAGAACTGGATGGAGCCGCTGGCCGTGCTGCCCGACAGGGCGGCCGCGGGGACCAGCAGACCTGCCACCAGGACACCGCAAACGGCACTCACGCCGAGGAATGCGATGATCTTTCCCAGGGTGGTGGCAGTATCGAATATGGGGTTCTTGCGAGTCACCATGTTTTCCACTTTACCGGCAAGGGCTACGCTTTCTCTCATGACCAAATGGGAGTACGCGACGATTCCGCTCATTATTCACGCCACAAAACAGATCCTCGACACCTGGGGTGAGGACGGCTGGGAACTTGTACAGGTAGTCACCGGTCCCGATGGAAATGGTCTGGTCGCCTACCTTAAGAGGGAGAAGCAGTAACTATGACAAGCCCCGCAGAAACCACGTCTGGCGCGGAAACCCGGGCTCCGGCCTCCGCCGTCGAGCAGCGCCTGGCAGAGCTCGGCCTCGTCCTCCCGGAGGTGGCAGCACCTGTGGCCGCCTACGTCCCGGCGGTCGTCTCCGGCAACTACGTCTACACCTCCGGCCAGCTGCCGTTCGTTAATGGCAAACTCCCAGCTACGGGCAAGGTCTCCACCGGCGAGGAAGGCCAGTCCGAGGAAGCCACTGTTGCTCCGGAAGACGCCAAACTCTACGCCGAAGTGTGTGCCATCAACGCCCTCGCAGCGGTAAAGAGCGTCATCGGGGACCTCGACCGCATCACCCGGATCGTCAAGGTGGTCGGCTTCGTTGCCTCCGACCCGTCCTTCACCGGCCAGCCGGCCGTCATCAACGGTGCCTCCGAACTCCTGGGCAAGGTCTTCGGCGACGCCGGCATCCACGCACGCTCCGCCGTCGGCGTTGCGGTCCTGCCGCTCGACTCTCCGGTTGAGGTCGAACTGATCGCCGAATTCAGCTAGGAACCGGTCAAAGCAATTGCCTCAGCTAGCCCGACGCCTGTTCGTGTTGCCCCCTGAACTTGAGGGGGCAGCACGGAACTGGCTCCAGCTCGGCGAACGGAGTCCCCGCGCCGCGCGATATGCATCATCAGTAGTCCTGCTCCGTGACGCTCCCGGTGGCCTGGAGACCTGGATGGGTTACCGTCCGGGTACCTCCCCGCTGGGCGTGGTCGCCTTCCCGGGCGGCTCGCTGGACACGAGCGACGACGACGTCCTCGGCTGGCTGGGCCCCTCGCCCCAGCAGTGGGCCGAGGCGCTCGGAACCACCGACGTCGGGCTGGCCCGCCGCCACGTGGTGGGAGCCATCCGCGAACTGTTCGAAGAGACCGGCGTCCTCCTTGCCGGACCGGACCTGTCCACTACGGTGGAAGGAACGTCCACCCCGGAATGGATGAAAGCCCGCGAGGCCGTGGCTAACCAGGACAAATCCTTCGCCGACGTCCTGGCCAAGCGCGGGCTCTCCCTGCGCACCGACCTGCTCAAGCCGCTGGTGAACTGGCTCAGCCCGGACTTCGCCCACCGCCGCTTTAACACTCGCTACTTCGCAGCCACCGTCCCCGTCGGCCAGAGCCCCTCCCTCCTCCAGAGCAAGGGCGTCTGGGGCCGCTGGGTCCGTGCCTTCGAACTCATCGCCGAACGCGACACCACCATGCTCGGCGACGAAATCGGCCAGGAAAACACCATTGGCCTCACGCTCGGCCAACTCCTGGTCCCGGGCTCGGAAATCATGCTCGAAAAGATGGCCGCGGCCCAGGGCTGCATCGCCTACCTCAGCTACAAACGCAAGCACCACGTCTACCAGCCCCGCCTGGTCGAGGAGAACGGCGTGCTGATGCTCGAAGTCGAAGCAGCCCGCACCGTCGCAGGGGAGCCCCAGCGGGAGCGCTGACGCTTTTCCTCACCGCTCGGTGGTCGCCTTGCGTGGCGTTCCGTTGTGGTCACCTTTGGGTGGCGTTCTGTTGTGGTCACCTTTGGGTGGCGTTCTGTTGTGGTCGCCTGAGACGCAGACAGCGGCCCTCCGCCGTCGCTTAGACACGATGCAAAAGGGCACCTTCGGTCGCTGAGCGACATCCGGCACCCGATGCATCGCGATGCGCTCCTCTGCGGAGACCCGCCGTCTGCTTGCCGGTCCTTGCGTTACCGACTGCTAACTCAGGTCGGCACTGGGTGAGCGACATGGCGGATGGCGGTTCTTCCGAAAGGAGCGCATCGCGGCACATCGGAGCGCAGAGGTCGCCCAGCGACCGGCGCGCTCCCTATGTGTCGAAGCGTCGTCCCGAGGGCCCCGACGCGAGCTTGCGAGTGTTGGGAAGGGACCTACGCGCTAAGCGACGCGGAAGGGCCGTCTCCGCCGCCCAAGGTGACCACAACGTAGGTGCGGCACAGCGCACAAGAAAACGCAGAAGGCCGGTTCCATTCGGAACCGGCCTTCTTGCTTGACGACTTAACGGGAGCGCTGGCGCAGGCGCTGCATGTCCAGGATGACGACGGCGCGGGCTTCCAGGCGCAGCCAGCCGCGCTGGACGAATTCGGCGAGGGCCTTGTTGACCGTTTCGCGGGAAGCGCCGACGAGCTGGGCCAGTTCTTCCTGGGTGAGCTCGTGCGCTACGAGGACGCCGTCGGTGGCGGGGCGGCCGAAACGGTCTGCGAGGTCCAGCAGCGCCTTGGCAACGCGGCCGGGGACGTCGGAGAACACGAGGTCGGAAAGGGAGTCGTTGGTGCGGCGCAGGCGGCGGGCCAGTGCCTGCAGGAGCTGGGCGGACACCTCGGGGCGGGTGCGCAGCAGGGTGTTGAGGCTTTCGTTCTTCAGGCCGGCCAGGCGGGTTTCCGAAACGGCGGTGGCCGTGGCGGTGCGCGGGCTCGGATCGAAGAGGGCCATTTCGCCGAAGAGTTCGCCCGGGCCGAGGATGGCCAGCAGGGACTCGCGGCCATCGGGGGAGGTGCGGCCGAGCTTCACCTTGCCGGACACGATGAAGTAGAGCTGGTCACCCTGGTCGCCCTCGCGGAACACCGAAGCCCCGCGGGAAAGGTCCACTTCGGTCAGCTCGTCCGTGAGCAGACGGAAGGCGTCGTCGTCAAGGGTGGCGAAGAGGGGTGCGCGGCGCAGTACCTCGATGTCCATGAAATCTCCTGAGTAAAAGTTCGGCAGTGGCGCTTCAGTCATTGTTCCAGAATTTTTCGGGCTCTGTGACGTACTTGGCAGCCGAAACGCCTGAAACTGTGCGGATATCGCCGAAAACGGCCCGCTTGGTGAGGGATGCCACGGGCCGCTGCGGCGCCGGGGCTATCGGCCGGGTGTCAGAGTCGGCACTTACAATTGGGGCTTACCCCGGCTGTGAGGAGCATTGGTGTTCGGCTTGACCATCTTGGATCTGGCGTTGATTCTGACGCTTCTTTCCTACCTGATCTATGGCCTGCGCAATGGTTTCCTGGTCACGCTGGGCGGCGTGGCCGGCTTTGCCGCCGGGGCGATGGCCGCCGTCGTTTCCGTTCCCCTGGTGAGCAACTGGGTGCCGGACAGTGGCTGGCGGCTGACCGCCATCATCGCTACCGCCCTGGTGCTGATCGTGCTCGGCCACGGCCTTGGCACTTGGGTGGGGCACAAGATCCGCCAGGCCGTGCGGATCCAGCCGCTGCACGCCCTGGACCGCCTGCTGGGCGGCTTCGCCAGTGTGGCCGTGGCGGCGCTGGTGATGTCCATGCTGTCGACCAGCATCGCGTCGCTGGGTGTGCCGTTTGTCTCCCAGCAGTTGGCCGACTCCAAGGTGATCCGCTCCATCGACGCGCTGACCCCCAACCCGGTCAAGGCCGCCGTCGCGCAGTTGCGTTCGGCGGTGATGGGGAACGGGATTCCCAAGATCATCGAAGGGATCGGCCCGGTGGCGCCGGTTCCGGTTCCCGACGCCAGTACCGACACCCCCGCCCTGAACAACGCCGCTCGCTCGGTGCTGAAGATCGCCGGAACCGCCTACCAGTGCGGCCAGAACCAGACCGGCACCGGATTCGTTGTGTCGCCCGGGGCGCGTCGTGACCAACGCCCACGTGGTGGCCGGCGTTCCGCAGCCCGTGGTGGAAATGCCCGACGGCGGTGCGATGCCGGGCCGGGTGGTGTATTTCGACAGCAAGCGGGACCTCGCCGTCGTCGCGGTTGAGGGCCTGCCCACCGCGCCGCTGCAGCTGGGGCCGGACCTGCCCGCGGGGTCTTCCGCGGCCTTTGCCGGGTACCCGCACGGCGGACCATTCCAGTCCAAGCCTGCCGCTGTCCAGGGCGTGTCCACGCTGCTGGTTCCGGACATCTACGGCAACAACCCGGCGCCGGAACAGGTCTACAAACTCGCCGGCGACGTGCAGCCTGGCAACTCCGGCGGACCGCTGCTGTCCCAGCAGGGCCGGGTGGCCGGCGTCATTTTCGCCAAGACCACCTCGGACGTGGCGGTCGGCTACGCCCTGACAATGGCGGACCTCGCCCCGGTGGCCGCCAAGGCGCCGTCGCTGAACGCGGCGGTCTCGCCCGGGCAGTGCACGCGGAAGTAGCTAGGCGACGGCACCAGCCAGGAAGTCGATGGCCAGTTTGTACCCCTGGACGCCGGCGCCGACGATCACTGCGGTGCAAACAGGCGAGAGGTAGGAATGGTGCCGGAATTCCTCGCGCTTGTGCACATTGGTGATGTGCACTTCGACGGCGGGAAGCTCGACGGCGGCCAGGGCGTCACGCAGCGCCACTGAAGTGTGGGTGTAGGCGCCGGCGTTGATGACGATTCCGGCGGCGGTGCCGCGGGCGGCGTGGATCGCGTCCAGGAGGTCGCCTTCGTGGTTCGACTGCACGCAGTCCACCGTGAAACCGTGCGCGCCGGCTGCGTCCATGGCGAGCTGTTCGACGTCGGCCAGGGTGGAGGTGCCGTACTTTTCAGGTTCGCGGGTGCCAAGCAGGTTAAGGTTGGGGCCGTTCAGGACAAGGATGGTGCCGCGGCCGGCATCGGTGGCGGAGCTTGCGTCAGTCATGCCAGCAATCTATCGCGTTGAGGGGCCCGGCCGGCGAAGCGAAGCCCTAGGGTTACATACCGTTGGTGCCCCGCCGCCGTCGGGCCCGCCCGTTGGTTGTCGCTACAGGAAGGAACACAATGCCGGAAGTAACCCTCGGCGGAGAGCTTGTGTGCAGCACGGATTCGCAGGCTGAAAT
Source organism: Arthrobacter sp. TE26545 (assembly GCF_056279005.1). The sequence continues at coordinate 3,217,871 of NZ_JBWBQM010000001.1, read as the reverse complement.
GGTGGCCAGGCATCTTCCGGTGCACATCGAGTTGAGCCGGGCCGAAGACGGCTGCCTGTCCTTCGAAGTGACGCAGACTGAAGACCCGCTCATCTGGCACGTTGAAGAACGGTTCCGTGACCCCAGGGCATTCCGCGCCCACCAGGAACGTGTCGCCGCCAGCGAATGGGGCAGCGCAACAGCGGGGATCGAACGGCGTTACATGATCAGGGGAATGGATGCCGAAGGGCAGTCATGACTTCTCCCAATGGACGCGGATGGCCTCGGCGATTGCTCCGGCGGCCACATCCACCCTGAACGCCACTGGGGCTTTGCCTGTCTCCTCCACAACGGAGTCGCTGTACACGCGCCCGCACGTCGGACAAAGGGTGTAGAGCTCCCCGTCGTCCGGCCACGGTGCCAGGCCGGCCGGGACGTCGTTGCCGGCATGAATAGGGACGCCCTGGGCATTCGCCGGGATCAGTCCGTCCTTGTTGACGGTGTTGCCGCAGACACAGGTGATCGTTGTGACATCGTGGCCGGCGACGGCGGCGAATTCAGTGTCCATGTCAGACTCCCGCGGTGGAAGGACCTTAATCCACAGCGTACGCCTGGAACCCGTGAGCGGTAGGACGTTGCGAGGCCCGCTCTACGTTCTTTACACGGGGCAAAGGACGTAGAGCGGGCCTCACAACTGGAAACTAGACCGCCGTGACCTTCAGCAGCAGGGCGTGCTCGGGGCGCAGGACCGGCAGCGGGAGGCCCACTTCGGCGAGGAAACGGCCGCTGGCGGTCAGGCCGCCGTCGAGCCACGCGGGCGGTGTGATCTGCGAGTAAGGGCTGTCTCCGGTGTCTTCCGCGGTGGGCATGATGGCTTCCACCCGGTACGTCCGTTCCGGGTCCAGTCCCGGCATGCCGGCCCGGCCCGGCACCTCGGCGGCGAGAGACGCCAGGACGACGGCGGCGAACAGGGCCTCGGAGCCATCCTGGGCGACGACGCCGTGCAACCGCAGCTTCGGCTCGCCGAGGTCCGCATTGACGCGCACGCCGGAGTGGAGCAGCCCGCGGTGCTGTTTGTAGATGCCGATCGCCCGGCGAAGCACGGCCCGTTCGTGCCCGGTGGCCTGGCGGATGTCCCATTCCATGCCGAAGTGGCCGAACAAGGCGGTGATTGCCCGGAAGGAAATGCTGTGCGTGCGGCCGGTGGTGTGGGCATGGGTGGGGCCGACGTGCGCACCCACCAGTTCGGGTGGGAGGACGGCCTGGGTCCAGCGCTGGATGGTCTGGCGTTCCAGGGCATCGTTGCAGTCCGAGGCCCAGACGCGGTCGGTACGCTGCAGGATGCCCAGGTCCACCCGGGCGCCGCCGGAGGAGCAGGACTCGATCTCGACGTGCGGGTGCGCGGCCTTGAGTGCGTCGAAGAGCCGGTACGCGGCGAGGGTCTGCTCGTGCACGGAGGGCCGGCCGTGGTGGCCGTGTTCGGTGAGGTCCCGGTTCTGGTCCCACTTGAGGTAGGCGATGTTGTTTTCGCGCAGCAGGGCATCGATGCGGTCGTAGATGTACTGCCAGGCCTGCGGGTTGGCGAGGTCGATGATGTGCTGGTTACGCCATTCCAGTGGGAGGCGGCCGCCGTCCTTGTGCGATGCCGTTGCGGGGCCGACGATCCAGTCCGGGTGCGCCCGGGCCACATCGGAGTCCAGGTTCACCATCTCCGGCTCGACCCACAGTCCGAACTCCATGCCGCGCGAGGTGACGGCGTCGATCAGCGGGGTGAGGCCTTCGGGCCAGATGGCCTCGTCCACGTACCAGTCGCCCAGGCCCGCGTGGTCGTCGCGGCGCCCGCGGAACCAGCCGTCGTCGAGCACGAAGCGTTCCACGCCGAGTTCCGCGGCCGATTCGGCCAGTTCGATGAGCGGCTCGATCCGGTGGTCGAAGTACACGGCTTCCCAGGTGTTCAGGACCACGGGGCGGGCCTTGCCCGAACCGCCCGATTCACCCTGGGTCCCGACGTGCTGGGGGCGGGCGCGGAACCAGTCGTAGAAGCGCTCGGTGACGCCGTCCAAGCCGTGGTCCGAGTACGCGGCGTAGAGCACGGGGGTGGTGTATTCCGCGCCGGGGGCGAGGACGATTTCTCCGGAGCCGAGCAGTTCGGAGACGCCGAGCATGCGGCGTCCGTCGGCCAGGGTGTCGAGGTACTGTTCGTGGTTTCCGGACCAGCCGAAATGCACGGCCCAGACCCGTCCGGAGCGGTTGGCGAATCCCTCCGTGCCGGCGGCCACCAGCAGCGAGGAATCGTGCCCGGTGCGGCCGTGCCGGCCCGAACGCACCCAGGTGCCCTGTGCGATCGTGTGGCGCTGCGGGTGGTTTTCGCGGCACCAGCGGCCCGTGAGGTCCAGGAGTTCGACGGCGTCCCCCGGCACCGGGAGCACCAGGCCGAGTTCGTCGAGCTGGTACGGGGTCCCGCCCGTGTTGGTGAGGGTGTGGCTGAGTTCCAGCAGGCCGCCGGGGTTCAGCGTGATGGTGGTGCGGACTTCGACGCCCGCCTCCGGATCGGCCTGGAGCACGACGGCGGTGTCCCCGCCGTCGCGCTCCACGGAGGTGACCCGCAGGGCGGGGGAGAAGGCGAAACCGGGAACGCCCGCCTCGGAGCGCTGCCCGCGCAGGCCCGGCCGGCCGAGCCAGCCCGACGAGGCCTGGGGGAGCAGGCCGCCGACGACAGGGGTGTCGAGGGCCGAATGAGGCACCGGTGCGGCGAGGAGCGCCAGGTCCGGCAGGGCTTCGCCGAGATCGGCGCCCCAATGGACTATCTGGGCCTCACCGGTGTGGAAAGCGAGCAGGAGGCTCGTACCGGAGGAGCGGAGGTGCAGGGGGTCCATTGGCGGTGTCTCTTTCAGGTGGTGCGTGGTCTGTATAGGGAACGCGGGGTCAGTTCGGGCCCGTGCTGCGGCGCCGGATGGGCCGTAGGTGACCCCGCGTTGAAGGTCCTACTTGGCGAAGAGGGCGTTGACCTGTTCGTTTGCTGCGGTCAGGGAGCTGGCCGGGGACTTGCCGGCAACGACGCCGTCCATGGCTGGCTTCATGATGCCTTCGATCTTTGCAGCGTTGTCCGTGATGGGGAACAGGAAAGTGGTCTTGTCCTTGACGTGCTGGGTGAAAGCGCTGACGTCCACGCCCTTGGCCTTGAATGCGGCTGCGGCCTTTTCAGAGGAGCCCTTCACGGCCGGGAAGACGACGGCCTTTGCCGCGACCACGTCCTGGCAGGCTGCGGAGCCGAGGTATTCAACCCACTTGATGGCGGCGTCCTTCTTCTTGGTGCCGGCCCAGATGGAGTCGGCCAGGCCGTTGAACATCGAGGCCCGCTTGCCGTCGGCGCCCGTGGGGGTCGGGGCGATTCCCAGCTGGATGCCCTTGTAGCCGGAGTACTGGCCGATCATCCAGGAGCCGGAGGTGTTGATGGCTGCCTTGCCGGCGCCGAAGTTGTCCGCGGCGTTGGCGCCGACGGTGGTTTCCAGCTTGGGCATGTAGCCCTTCTCGGCCAGGGAGGCCCACCAGGTGATGGTGTCCTGGAACTTCTTGTCGTCGTAGTTGAAGTGCGTGCCCCAGGGGTTCTTGTCGGTGTGGTTCCAGCCGGTGGTGGCGGTGAGGAAGCTCCACTGGGTCTGGCCCATGCCGGCGCCCGAGGATTCCAGGCCGAGGCCGTAGACCGCCACGTTGTTCTTGTCGAAGCCGGGCTCGTCGCCGCGCTTGCCGCTCTTGTCCACGGTGAGGTGGGCGATGGCTTTTTCGTAGGTGCCGCCGTCCTGCGCGTTCCACGTCAGGGAGCCCATCTGTTCGGGGGTGAGCCCGGCGTCGGCGGCCATCTTCTTGTTGTAGAACAGCGCGATGGTGTCCCAGTCCTTCGGCAGGCCGTAGCGCTTGCCGTCCTGCCCGACCCACAGGTCCGCGAGGCCCTCGTTGTACTGGCCAAGGTCCACCTTGTCATTCGCGACGGCGTCGTCCAGGGCCAGCAGCTGCTTGGTTTTGATGAAGTCCGGGTACTTGGCGAGGTGGTCGGTGAAGACGTCCGGGGCCGTGCCGGAGGCCATGCCGTTGGTGATCTTGCCCCAGTAGTCGTCCCAGCCGGTCTGGGTGATCTTCACGGTGATGTCCGGGTTGGCCTTGTGGAAGTCGGAGGCGCACTGCTGGTACGCGGGAAGCTGGTTGGCGTCCCACAGCCAGTAGCTGATCTCGCCCTTGGCGGATTCCCCGCCGCCGGTGCTGCTTCCGCTTCCGCAGGCGGAGAGTGCAAGGGCTGCCGCGGCAGCGACGGCGACGGCGCCGAATGCCTTCTTGTTCATCATGGTGGGTCCTTACGTGGGTTGATGTGGGGTTGGGGGATGGAGGGAAAGCTATTTGGTGCCGTTGAAGCCGATGGAGTTGACGATCTTCTTGCCGAAGATGGCGAAGAGGATCAGCACCGGTGTTGCAGAGACCAGGGTGGCGGCCATAAGGCCGGACCAGTCGGGGGCGCCTTGGGGTGCCTGGGACTTGAAGACGCCCAGGCCCACGGTGAGCACGCGGGTTTCCTCGGTGGTGCCCACCAGCAGCGGCCAGAAGTATTCGTTCCACTGGCCCATGAAGGTCAGCAGGGCGAGGGTCGCGATCGGGGCGGCGGCGTTGGGCATGACGATCTGGAAGAAGATCCGCCAGTGCTTGGCGCCGTCGAGCATCGCCGCCTCTTCCACTTCGCGGGACATGTTCAGGAAGAACTGGCGCATGAAGAAGATCGCGAACGGGGTCATGAACAGGTAGGGCAGCACCATGCCGAGCATCGAGTTGAGCAGGCCCAGGTTCTTCACGAGCAGGAAGTTCGGCAGCGCAGTGAAGATCGGCGGGACCAGCATGGTTCCCAGGAAGAGGGAGAACACGCCGTCGCGGCCTTTCCAGCGCAGCCGGGCGAAGGCGTAGGCGGCCATCGAGCTGAAGAACACGGCGCCGGCGGTGGTGATGCTGGAGAACAGCAGCGAGTTCCAGAGGTACTGCCAGAAGTTGATGGAGGCGCCCGAGCCGCCTTCCGCGATTGCTTCCGCGGCAGTCTGGAGGCCGAAGACGCGCTTGAAGGCGCCGAGGTTGAAATCGGCCGGGAGCAGGCTGGCGGAGTTCGCGGCGAGGGAACCGTTGGTGGAGAGGGCGGTGCGCAGCACCCAGTAGAAGGGCAGGACGCTGACGGCGATGGCGACGGCGAGCAGGACCCAGGCGATGGTGCGACGCCAGTTGACGGGGCGGTTCGTTCTGAACGGCCGACGGCGGCTGTCCGCCGGGCGGGTAGCGGTGGTGGTCATGGGGTGTCCTTAGTCCAGGTCCGACTGGTTGCCGCGGAGGAACTTCATCTGGATGAAGGCCACGAGGGCGAGGATGAGGAAGAGGATGACGGCCAGGGCCGAGCCGTAGCCGAAGTCCTGTTCGTTGAAGGCGCGCTGGTAGATGTAGAACTGCAGCACGCGGGTGGCGTTGACCGGTCCGCCGGCGGTGGTCACTGCCACGGTGTCGAAGACCTGGAAGGAACCGATGACGGTGACCACCAGGACCAGGACCAGGACCGGGCGCAGCAGGGGCAGGGTGATCCGCCAGAAGGTGCTGACCGCCTTGGAACCGTCGATGCTGGCGGCCTCGTAGACGCTGTTGGGGATGGCTTGCAGCCCGGCGAAGATCAGGAGTGCCGTGTAGCCCATGTGGCGCCAGGTGTTGATCAGCGCCTGGGTGGGGATGGCCCATTGTTCGCTGCCGAAGAAGGCTACACGGGGCAGGCCGAGCCATTCGATGAGCTGGTTGACGATGCCGATCTGGTAGTCCAGCATCCAGAACCACAGCAGGGCGGCGATGACGTTGGCCATCAGGTACGGCATCAGGAGCGCACCGCGGATGAGCGTGGACTTGGCCACCCGGTGCATGAGGAGTGCGATGCCCAGGGCAAGGGCTGTCTGGAGTGCGATGTTGATGATGACGTACTGGGTGGTGACGCCCAGGGCGTTCCAGAACAGCGGGTCCTTGGCGATGCGTTCGTAGTTCCGGGTGCCGATCCATTCCGGGTCCCCGAGGATGCTGTACTCCGTGAAGCTCAGGTAGATCCCGCGGATGGTGGGGACCAAATAGAAGAGCACGAAGCCGAGCATGGCCGGCGCGATGAAGAAGAGCGCGATCCTGAGATCACCGGTGCCGCGGAAGTCCGCGCCAGGCTTTCCCCGCTTCCTCGACTTCTGTGGCCCCCGGGCCGAAAGCCCCGGGCCGGGCTGTTTGGTGAGTGTGGTCATCGTCGACCTTTCCGAGTGTGACATGACTAACAACTGCAGCGAATCTACACGAGTAGATTTTGAGGGGTCAAGAGCATTTGTGCAATTTTGTGAGAATTTCTTCCGTTTCTTGCGTTTTTATTGACTCGAGTAGATCCCGCTGCGAGACTCGATGAATCCAAGACCGTTGAGGCCCAAGGAGGAGCCAGACAATGACGTTTTCACTCGGCGTGGTAGGTGCCGGCCAGTTTTCCGGCCAGTTCACCAAGCTGTTCAATGCGCACCCTCTGATTTCGGAGGTGTATGTCACTGACGTACTGCCGGAGAGGGCTACCGCCCTCGTAGAGCGCCAGCAGCTTGCAGGGACTTTCCCGGGCTTCGAGGAGATGCTCGCCAGCGCCGTCGACGCCGTCGCCATCTTCACCCAGCGCTGGACGCACGGTCCCCTGGTGGTCCAGGCCCTTCGCGCCGGAAAGCACGTCTACTCCGCGGTCCCGATGGCCATCAGCGAGGAGGAGATCGCGGCGATCATCGACGCCGTCCGCGAGACCGGCCTGACATACATGATGGGGGAGACCAGCTACTACAACCCCGCCACCATCTACGCGCGCCAGCAGAAGGATGCCGGCGCCTTCGGCCGCATCTTCTATGCGGAGGGCGACTACGTCCACGACATGGACCTCGGCTTCTACGCGGCCTACCAGTACAGCGGCGGCAAGGATTGGCACAAGACCGCCAGCTACCCGCCCATGCTCTACCCCACGCATTCGGTGGGCGGAGTGCTGGGCGGAATCGGCGGGCACCTCACCAGCGTGAGCTGCATCGGTGTTCACGACGACCGCGGCGACGGCGTCTTCGACAAGGACGTCAGCATGTTCGGCAACGACTTCTCCAACGCCACGGCCCTGTTCGAGCTCGACGGCGGTGGCAGCGTCCGCATCAACGAGTTCCGCCGCGTCGGCTATCCCTCCCACCTTCGCGAGAGCCGCTTCCGGTACTTCGGTACCGAGGGCAGCTTCGAACAAATCGTGGAAACCGCCGTCTGGCAGGACAAGGAGGGTTTCACTGACGTCAGCGAGCAGATCAGCACCCTTCCCAGCATCCCCTTGGACGACCCCTCGCTGGCCGATGTCGATCCCGCCCTGCGGGATGCCTTCGTCTCAGGCCTGGCTCCGGTGCACGACCCCTCCCGCCTCCCCGAGGAGCTGCGGGCCCTGCCGAGCGGCCACGAGGGCAGCCACAGCTTCCTGGTGGACGATTTCGTGACGGCGGTGGCCACCGGCACCCTGCCGCCCGTCAACGCCTGGCAAGCCGCGCGCTTCACCCTCCCCGGAATTGTGGCGCACCAGTCGGCCCTGCGTGGCGGCGAACGCCTGCCGATCCGCGACTTCGGCGACGCCCCGGCGAACCTCACGGCACCGCTGGGGGAAACGGTCCGCAACTAGGATGTTTGCTATGCCGGACCTCTCCGCCTCGTCCCGACCCGTCATCACGCGCAAGGACGTCGCCCGCCTCGCGGGCGTCAGCACCGCCGTCGTGAGCTATGTGGTCAACGGCGGGCCCAAGAACGTGGCTCCGGCCACGCAGGAGAAAGGTCCGGCAGGCCATCACCGCGCTCGGCTACCGGCCCAACGTCACCGCCCGGGCGCTGAAGATGGGTTCATCGCGCATCCTGGGCATGGTGGTGCCGAAGATCGGCAGCCCCTTTTTCGCAAGCCTGGCCCAGGCCGTCGAGCAGGCCGCAGAGGAAGAGGGCTATGCGATGCTGCTGGGCGACTCCCGGGATTCCCTCACCGTGGAACGACGCCACTTGAGCAATTTCGCAGACAGGCAGGTAGACGGGGTGTTCCTCTGCTCCGTCCTGAACCACCGCCCCGAAGTCAGCGAACTCGAGGGCCGGGGCATCAGAACGGTCTTGCTCAACTTCTCCGAATATCCCTTGGAAGTCGATGCGATCGGCCCCGAATTCGTGAGCAGTTCCAGGCGGGCAGTGGAGCACCTGGCGAGCCACGGCCACCGCGACATCGCCCTGGTCCAAGGACTTGTCACGGGCAATACTCTTGACGGCCGTGAGTTCGGTTGGCGTGAGGCGCTCAAGGGCATGGGCGCCTCGGACGGGCAGATCTTCCGCTGCTCCTTCGACCGGGCCGGCGGATACGACGCCGGCCGCAGGTTCCTGGAGGTTCCGGACCGCCCCTCAGCCGTCTTCATCACCTCTGATGAACAGGCCGTTGGCTTCCTGCGGGCCCTGCATGAGGCCGGTCTGCGGGTTCCGGAGGACGTTGCTGTCATGTCATTCGACGGCTCGGAAGAATCCGAATTCTCCTGGCCTCCGCTAAGCACGGTGCGGCAGCCGATCCAACAGATGGCCGAAGCCGGAGTCCGGGCCATCATCGGCACCGGGCGGGACGAGCCGCCGCGCACGCAGGTGTTCGATTGCGAATTGGTCCTGCGCCGTTCCTGCGGCTGCCACTAGCACCTGTCCTGCCACGAGCACCTGTCCTGCGGCCCAACCCCACGGCGCACCCCTGGACAAGCCCTGGCCAGCCCCTGCAGCGCAACAAATTTGAAACTTTCTGAACAAAAACTCACAAAATCGCTTCCCGTTTGGCGTTGGCCCGGGTAGATTTTTGGCAATCCCAACTCCCTTTCGAAGGAAGCCATGAGAATTCTTGTTACCGGTGGCACGGGCTATATCGGCTCGCATACGGTCCTGTCCCTGCTGGAAACCGGCCACGACGTCGTCGTGGTGGACAACCTGGCCAACTCCAGCGAGGAGTCCCTGCGCCGGGTCGCCGAACTGGCCGGACGTGCCGCGGTGTTCCACCAGGCCGACCTGCTGGACGAACCGGCCCTGGAGGAAATCTTCGCCGCCCACGCCATCGACGCGGTCATCCACTTCGCCGGGCTCAAGGCCGTGGGCGAATCCGTGCAGGAACCCCTGAACTACTACTACAACAACATCGTGGGCACCCTGAACCTGCTGCGGGCCATGGACGCCCACGGCGTGCGGTCGATCGTGTTCTCCTCCTCGGCCACCGTGTACGGCGAACACAACCCCGTCCCGTACATCGAGAAAATGGAAATCGGGGCGAACAACCCCTACGGGCGCACCAAGGAACAGATCGAGGACATCCTCACCGACCTCGGCGCCGCGGACGCCCGCTGGCACGTGGCACTGCTGCGCTACTTCAACCCCGTCGGCGCCCACCCCTCGGGCCGGATCGGCGAGGACCCCCAGGGCATCCCGAACAACCTGGTGCCCTTCATCGCCCAGGTCGCCGTGGGCAGGCGCGAGAAACTCATGGTCTTCGGCGGGGACTACGACACCCCCGACGGGACCTGCCTGCGGGACTACATCCACGTCGTGGACCTCGCCGAAGGCCACGTCGCGGCCCTGGATTACGTCACCGCCCGGCCCGGGGTGCACCGCTGGAACCTCGGCTCCGGCCGCGGCACCTCCGTGCTGGAAATGCTGCACGCCTTCGAAAAAGCCGTCGGCCACCCCCTCCCGTACGAAATCACCGGCCGCCGCGCCGGGGACCTGCCCGCCTTCTGGGCCGACGCCTCCTCCGCCCTGGCCGACCTGGGCTGGTCCACCAGCAAAACCATCGACCAGATGTGCCAGGACCACTGGCGCTGGCAAAAAAACAACCCCCACGGCTACAAGGGCTAAAGGCGCGGTTCCATGGTCGCTCCGGGAAGGGCCGCGGCAGTAAGGGAACGGGTGCCCGCAAACCCTGGCCGCCCAGCGGACATCCGCGATGTCGCCGAAGCCGCGGGCGTCTCGACCGCCACAGTGTCGCGAGCGCTGCGCGGGGTACCCAGGGTGGCGGACGCCACCCGGCAGCGCGTGCTGGAGGCCGCGCGCGGCCTCGGCTATGTCCCGTCGACGGCGGCATCCGAACTGGGCCGCAGCCGCGGTGCCGCTTGGCCTTCGCGTCGGGCAGCGGTTCGCCGCGGGAGCATCCTCGTCCTGACCGGCCCGGAGGACGCCGTCCCGGAGATCTCCGGCGCAAGCCATGGAATCAGTGTCCGCTGCGTTCCCGCGGAGGATGGAGCAACTGCGGCCGGCATCCTCGAAGGCGTCGATCCATCGGTGCTGGGGATCGTCGTCGGCGCCGGCCGTGCCGTGCACGCTTCGGCGGCGCTGCGGGATGCCGTGACCGCGGTCCATTGCCCCGTCGTCGAGGTCATTACCGGCAATCCGTACCAGCCGGGGCAGGCCTGGCAGTCGCTGCTGTCGGCAGCCTGCTCGGCAGTGATCGCCGGTGCCGGCAGCCACGGCTTCAGGCTGGCCGTCGACTACCTCGCGGCAGGCGCGGGCCGAAACGACGCCTAGGCCTCGGCGATCCGCAGCTTCCCTACGCCTTCGGCCAGTACCCGGCGGGCTTCCTCGCCGAGCCCGGGGTCGGTGATCAGCTCATCGGCGTCTTCCAGCCCGGCGATCGAGGCGATACCCACCGTTCCCCACTTGCTGTTGTCGGCCAGGACCACCACGTTCCGTGCCGAGGCCATGAACGCCTTGTTGGTCTCCGCTTCCTGCAGGTTCGGGGTGGTGAAGCCGGCCTGGGCATCCATGCCGTGGACACCGAGGAACAAGGTGTCCAGATGCAGCTGCTTCAGCGCCGACGTCGCGATCGGACCGACCAGCGCGTCCGACGGCGTGCGTTCCCCGCCCGTGACGATCACCGAAGTGCCACGCCGGCTTGTGCCGGGATCGTGGTGGAACAACTCGGCAATCCTGATCGAGTTCGTGACCACCGTGATCCGCGGCCCGTCCAGCAGCAGCTTGGCGAGTTCGTAGGTGGTGGTCCCGGCGCTCAGGCCGATGGCAGAGCCCTCCTTGACCAGCTTGGCGGCCTCGAGGGCGATGGCCTGCTTTTCCGTGATCGCCTGCGTGGACTTCTGCTCGAAGCCGGGCTCGTGGGTGCGGGCGTCGCCGGGTAGTTTGGCGCCGCCATGGATGCGCTCCACGAGCCCGGCCTCTTCGAGGCTTTCGATGTCCCGCCGCACGGTCATGGCGGAGACCCCAAGGGCCTGGGCCAGGTCCGTGACGCGCACGACCCGTTCGCGCTGGACGGCGTCGACAATGGCGGTGTGGCGGGCGGCCTGGAGCATCGGAGCCTCTCTGGACGGTTGGTGGCGGACTACCGGGAAGACTCGACGACGGCGACGCCTCCGGCACTAAGGTTTAGCGTACCTGCGGTGGGTGGCCATGCTTTCCTATCCCTTGCTGGAACCGAGCGTGAGGCCAGCCACGAACTGGCGCTGCAGCACGAGGTAGATGATCAGGGTGGGTATCACGGTGATGGTGGCGCCGGCCGCCAGCAGGTTGTAGTTGCTGAGGAACTGGCCCTGGAGGTTGTTGATGGCGGTGGTCACGGGCAGCCGGTCGCCGCTTTGGATGAAGAGCAGAGGCCAGAAGAAGTCGTTGTAGATGAAGATGACTTCCAGGGTGCCCAGCGCGGCGAGGGCGGGCCGGCACAGCGGGAGGATGATGTTCCAGTACTGCCGCCAGATCCCGGCGCCGTCCACGAGTGCGGCCTCGGTCAGGTCCGAGGAGAGGGCCTTCATGTAGTTCGACAGCACGAAGGTGCAGAAGCCGATCTGGAACGCCGTGTCCACGGCGATCACCGAAATGTAGGTGTTCAGGAGGTTGCCGGAATCGCTGAAGGAATAGGGCAGCGTGAGGTGCTTGAACATTTCGAACAGGGGAGCGGCGAGGACCTGCGGGGGCAGGAGGTTTCCCGCCGTGAACATGATCAGCAGGGTGATGTTGAACTTCCAGCTCACCCGTGACACCGCAAAGGCCATCATGGAGGCAAACAGCAGCGTCAGCAGCACCGAGGGGACGGTGATGAGCACGGAGTTCAGGAAGTACTTCGAGAATCCGCCCTGCGTCCACGCCTGGATGAAGTTGTCGAAGTTGAAGGTTCCCCCGACGCTGAAGTAGCCGTACTTGTCTGTGTCCGCCTTGGGCCGCAGCGCCGTGAACAGGCTCCAGCCAAGGGGGATAAGCCACATGACGGCCATGACCGTCAGGAAGATATGGGTGCCGTAGTGGCGTTTGCCCGTTGCGCGCCGGATGCCGGCGGGCGGCGTGGCGGTCGGGATGCGGTTGGCGAGGGTGCTCATGCCTTGCTCTCCTTGCCGAAAGTGCGGATGAGGTAGAAGACGATCGGGATTAGGGAGATCACCAGGAGGATCACCGCGAGGGAAGAGCCGACGCCGATCACCTGGCCTTCGCCCACGAGGTTCTGGATGACGAGGGCGCTGATCAGTTCAAGGCCGTTGGTGCCGCGGTTGATGATGTAGACGATGTCGAAGGCTCGCAGCGACTCGATGATGGTGATGACCACGATCACGATGTTCACGGGCCGCATGGCCGGGAAGACCACCCGGAAGAACGTCTGCACGGCATTGGCGCCGTCGATCGACGCGGCTTCGCGCAGCGAGGGGTCCACGCCCTTCAGCCCGGCCAAGTACAGGATCATGACGTAGCCGGAGTGGCGCCAGGTGGCCGCCACCATGGCCGCCCAGATGTTGACGTTCGAATCGCCGAACCAGTCCACGGCCTGCGGGGTGCCGGCAGTGCCCAGGAGGTAGTTCAGCAGCCCGCTGTCGCGGTTGTAGAACAGCTGCCAGATGATGCCGATCAGTGCCAGGGACAGCATGACGGGTGTGAAGAAGATGCTCTGGTAGATCTTGCTGCCCCGGATTTTCTGGTCCAGGAGCACGGCCAGCAGCAGCCCCAGCGGCGTGGCGATCAGGGCCAGGAAGACGAGCCAGAGGATGTTGTGCTGCATGGCGGGCCAGAACGGCGGGTAGTCCTCGAACACGAAACGGTAGTTCTCGGTTCCCGCGGCCTTGATGTCCTTAAGGTCCAGGCCGTTCCATCGGGTGAAACTCAGCGCGATCGAGAAAAGCGTGGGCAGCCAGACCAGCAGCAGCTGGATCACGGTGGGCAGCCCCACCATGATCGCGAGGACCAGCTTGTCCCGCCGGGTGAGCCGGCGGACCCTGCCTGCCTTGATGGTCCGCCTTCCGACGCCGCGGCGGCTCAAACCGGCCAGGGTCTGACCGGCCGCGCCGGGCTCGCTGTCCGGGGCGGCCGGCTTTTCGGCGGTAGTACTCATGGGGATTCCTTCAGTCTTGCGTAGGAGGTACGACGACGGCGGGTGGGACCGCCGTCGTCGTACCTGTCCTGGGGATGCCGGTGCGCGGGGTGACCCGCGCGGAAAAGCGGCAGCTATTGGGCGGCGTAGAGGGTCTTGGCCTGCGCTTCGAGGTTCTTGACGTCCACGGTGCCGTCCTTGATGAAGGACTGCAGCGCCGGGATCATCACGTTGTTGGCCATGGCGGGGAGGGCGTCGCGGTCCAGGAACTGGCTGATGTACTTGGCGTTGGCGATGGTGTCCGCGCACTTCTTGTTCAGCGGCGAGAACTTTGACGTGTCGGCGCCCTTGACGGTGGCAATGTTGGAGGTATCGACGGACGCGTAGGCGTTCTGGCCTTCCGCCGAGCCTATGAATTCCAGGAAGTCATGGGCCGCCTTGTTGTCGCCGCCCTTCTTGGACAGGAGCAGGCCGTCGATCGGGGCTTCCACCGCGTCGGTGCCTTCGACGGCGATTTCCGGGAACGGGAAGAAGTCGATGTCCGCGAGCACGGCGGGATCGGTGAACTGCTGGGTCACGAAGGAGCCCAGGAGGTACATGCCGGTCTTCTTGGCTTCGAGGGCCTTGGCGGCGTCCTGCCAGGTCTGGCCGAGGGCGGCGGGGTCCTGGAACGGCAGGAGCGCTTTCCACGTGTCGAAGACGTCGCTGACCTTCTTCTGGTCCCAGCTTTCCTTGTGGGCGGTGAGGTCGACGTGGAACTGGTAGCCGTTCAGGCGCATGTTGATGTAGTCGAACGTGCCCATGGCCGGCCAGCCATCCTTGTCCGCGAAGCCGATCGGAATGATGCCGTCGCCCTTCATTTTCGTGGCCAGGGTCTTCAGTTCGTCGAAGGTCTTCGGGACCTCGTAACCCTTGGCGGCCCAGAGGCTCTTCCGGTAGAAGAAGCCCCAGGGGTAGTTGTAGTTCGGGACCAGGTACATCTTGCCGTCAGGTCCGGTGGACGCCTTCTTCATGGCGTCCGAGAAGTTGCCGCCGATCTTCTCCCAGACGTCGTCCACGGGAGCCAGCAGGCCCTTGCCCGCGTAGTACTGCATGCGGTAGCCGGCGAACCACGTGAAGGCGTCGTCCGGGCTGCCCTGGAGATAGGAGTTGATCTTGTTCTGGAAGTCGTTGTGGGGGACGACGTTGGTGGCTACGGTGATGCCGGTCTTCTTGGTGAACGCGTCGGTGACTGCCTTGTAGGCGTTCTTGGGGACCTCGTCCGAAGAGCCCGAGCCGAAGGTCAGGCTGTTCGAGGTGGCTCCGGGAGCCGGTCCGGAACCGCCGGTGCAAGCGGCAAGCAACGGAATTCCGGCCAGCCCGGCAGCACCGATACCGAGCGTTTTAAGGATCGTGCGCCGTCCGGGACCCGCATTGTGGGCCGCCTGGAACGGGTCAATGTTCGCTGCCATGTTCTCTCCCTTGAAAGCGTGGTGCTTGTGAGGTATCTCACTAGATATGACTATATACGCTCAAAAGAGAACAGGAAATAACTAAATATAACATTCTGGCCGCAGCCCCCTTATGGCAAAGGCGGCAGTCTCCTCACCGAGGAAACCGCCGCCTTCTCTTAGCCCTGTTTGGTGCCTTTCGGGGCCTTTTGGCGCCGCTGAGCCGTGCCTACTTCCTGAGTGATTCGGCGATCTGGGACATGATCGTCGGGTCGGACAGGGTGGTGGCATCGCCCACTTCGCGGCCTTCGGCGACGTCCTTGAGGAGGCGGCGCATGATCTTGCCGGAGCGCGTCTTGGGCAGTTCCGGGACCACGAGCACATGCTTGGGCTTGGCGATGGGGCCGATTTCCTTGCCGACATGGTTGCGCAGTTCCTGCACGGTGGCGTCGCCGTTGTTCACGGCGTCCCCGCGGAGGATGACGAAAGCGACGACGGCCTGGCCGGTGGTTTCGTCCGCGGCGCCCACGACGGCGGCTTCGGCCACCGAGGGGTGGGAGACGAGCGCGGACTCGATCTCCGTCGTCGAGAGCCGGTGGCCGGAGACGTTCATGACGTCGTCCACGCGGCCGAGGAGCCAGATATCGCCGTCTTCGTCCTTCTTGGCGCCGTCGCCGGCGAAGTAGGTGTTCTCGAAGCGGGACCAGTAGGTGTCCTTGAAGCGTTCCGGGTCGCCCCAGATGCCGCGGAGCATGGAGGGCCAGGGCTCGCGGATGACGAGGTAGCCGCCGTGTCCGTCCGGCACCGACTCGCCGGTTTCGTCCACGACGTCGATGGCGATGCCGGGCAGCGGAACCTGGGCGGAGCCGGGCTTGGTGGCGGTCACCCCGGGCAAGGGCGCGATCATCTGCGCGCCGGTTTCGGTCTGCCACCACGTGTCCACGATGGGCGCCGGGTGGTCCTTGGTTTCGCCGTTCTTGCCGGCGTTGGCGCCGATGACCTCGCGGTACCACATCCAGGCCTCGGGGTTGATCGGTTCGCCGACGGAGCCGAGCACGCGGATGGAGGACAGGTCGTACTTGGCCGGGATGTCGCGGCCCCACTTCATGAAGGTACGGATCGCCGTGGGGGCGGTGTACAGGATGGAGACCTTGTACTTTTCCACGATTTCCCACCAGCGGCCCTGGTGCGGGGAATCCGGGGTGCCCTCGTACATGACCTGGGTGGCCCCATTGACGAGGGGCGCGTAGGCGACGTAGGAGTGTCCGGTGATCCAGCCGACGTCGGCGGTGCACCAGAACACGTCCGTCCCGGGGTGGAGGTCGAACACGGCCTTGTGGGTGTAGGCGGTCTGTGTGAGGTAGCCGCCGGTGGTGTGCAGGATGCCCTTGGGCTTGCCGGTGGTCCCGGAGGTGTAGAGGATGAAAAGCGGGTGTTCGGAGTCGTGCCCGATAGCGGTGTGCTCGGCGGAGGCGGCGTCCACGGTGTCCGCCCACCACTTGTCCCGGCCTTCGACCCAGTCCACGGGCTCGCCGTTGCGCTTGACCACGACGACGTTTTTCACAGTGTGGCCTTCCTTGGCAAGGGCCTCATCCACGGCGGGCTTGAGCGGGCTGGGCTTGCCGCGCCGGTAGGTGCCGTCCGCCGTGACCACGAGCTTGGCCTCGGCGTCGTCGATGCGGGAGCGCAGGGCGTCCGCGGAGAAACCACCGAAGACCACCGAATGCACGGCACCGATCCGGGCGCAGGCCAGCAGGGTGACCACGGCCTCCGGGATCATCGGCAGGTACACGGCCACCCGGTCGCCCTTGGCAACGCCAAGGGCCTCGAAGGCGTTGGCAGCCTTCTTGACCTCCTCGGTCAGCTGCGCGTACGTGATGGTGCGGGTGTCACCGGGCTCGCCCTCGAAATGGATTGCCACCCGGTCGCCAAGGCCGTTCTCCACATGGCGGTCCAGGGCGTTGTAGGCGGCGTTGACTTCCCCGCCCACGAACCACTTCGCGAACGGCGGGTCGGACCAGTCCAGGGCCTGGCCGAAGTCCTTGTCCCAGCTCAGCAGTTCGCGGGCCTGCCGGGCCCAGAATGCCGGGCGGTCCTTGGCCGCCTCGGCGTAGTCCCCGGCCCCTGCCACCGCGTTCGCGGCGAACTCAGCCGACGGCGCGAACTTCCGGTTTTCGTGCAGCAGGTTTTCCAGGGCGTCGCCGTTCCCGGCGTCAGTGATGGCGTCCTTAACGATGGGGGCAGCGGTGGCCGTTGATTCCTTGGCGTCCTGGGACATGTGGACCTCATCTTCGTCGATCTTTCGCTGCGGGGGAGGCTGCCGCCGGAACGCACGGCGGCCGATCACGTCGCTGTGGTTCCCGCGGAAATACCGCAGAATGCTTTCCGCCATACACACTATCGCTTTGGCTGCGCCGGGGAGTGTGCCGGATCACATTGTGGCCGTGAGCGGTGGGGATTTAGCGCCGAGCGGCTAGGGGCTGTCAGGGCCGTGGCATAGGCTGAAAGGGTTCCGGGGCGTCGACCGCCGGCTCAGCCGCGTGTCCGGCCCGTGCCGTCGCGAGCGGCCGGGACACCGCCGGACCGGCACTGCAGTGCAAAGGAGAACTTGTCATGAACCAGATGAACCCCGCCCCCGAAAACGGTGCGGCGAAGCAAGGGGCTCCGGCTCCCGGTGCCGCACAGGACCCTGCCGCAGGCGCCCCTGCCGCAGTGCAGGCCGGTGCTTCCGCGCAGACGGCTGCCGCAGCGCAGACGGCCGCCCCCGTGCAGGCCGGTGCTTCCGTGCAGGCCGCTCCAGCGCAGGCCGGCCGGGCCACGGCGGTGGCGGGTCCGTTCACGGTGCGCGACCTCCTTGTTTTCGCCTCGGCGCTGCTCCTGTTCGTGGCTTCATTGCTTCCGATGTTCGGTCCGTACAACCTCTGGGGCCTCAGCAACCTCTTCTTCCTGGGCCTAGGCATCGTGCTGCCCCTGGTGGTGACCGCGCTGTTCGTGGCCCGGCGTCTGCAGCCGCAGAATCCGTTGCGGATCGGTTCGCTCTCCGTTGACCAGTTTGCTTCCGTGGTGGCCTCCTTCGCGGTTGCCCTCTACTTCCTGAGCGTTGCCGGGGCCTTCAGCGGCTACCTGCTGCTGGGCCTGGTCGGGGCGCTCGCCTTGCTCGCCGCCACTGTCCTCGCCCCGCACATCCCGCTCCTGCGCGACGATTTCAAGGACCGTGCCGAGTCAACCGCCCATCTGGTGGCGCGCGACGCCGTCGCGCCCTTCCGGAAGCCTGCTGCGCCGAAGCCCGCCCAAAAGGCAGCCGGTCCCGCCGTTGTCCCGGCTGCAGCCGGTCCTGTAGCCGGTGCACCTGCCGCGGGCGGTCCCTTCGCGGTGGTCCCGACGCCGGCCGCTTCTGCTGCGCCCCCGGCCTCCGTTGCCCCCGAGGAAACCAGAACTGAAGCCCCCGAGGGCGGTACCCCGGCGGCTGGCCCGGAGCCTCAGGCACCCAGGGCTGCCCCGGAGCCTCAGGCATCCACGGCCGCCCAGACGCCCCAGGCACCCGCGGCTGCCGGGAAGGATATGCCGGCAACGATGGCCCACCCCGTTGTCGACCGGGCCCCGGATCGTGCCCCGGATCGTGCCCCGGAAACGGCCGCCTACCCCCAGGCAGCCCGCCCGGTAGAGCCCATCGGCGCCACAGTTGATCCGGCAAGCCGTCCCGAGGAAACCCAGGAACAGGCCTACGAGGCCTTCTGGTTCGCAGTGCCCCAGCCGCGCGTTGCCGTGGACGAGCACAGCGGTGCCCCGGCCTTCACGATCGAACCGGGTGGCTGGGTGCTCGCGCTCGAAGACCGGGGCGAGGAATTCCTGGTCCAGAACACCGACGGAAGGCTCGGAGTCCTGCGCGACCTCAGCCATGTCGAACGCGGCTGAACAGGACCGCCGTGCCCGCCACCGCCGAAACCCCCCTCGCCCGCAAGCGCCGCGCCCGCAGGATCAACAAGGAACTCGCGGAGAAATACCCGTATGCACATGCGGAACTGGATTTCCGGAACCCGTTTGAACTGGTCATCGCCACGGTGCTCTCGGCGCAGACCACCGATGTACTGGTCAACCAGGTCACCAAGATCCTCTTCGCCAGGTACCCGGACGCCCGGGCGATGGCGGAAGCGGAACCTGCAGAGCTGGAGGCCATCCTGCAGCCGACGGGCTTCTACCGGGCCAAGGCGAAGAACGTGCTGGCCCTGAGCACCCGTCTGGTGGACGAGTTCGACGGCGAGGTGCCCGGCAGGCTGGAAGACCTGGTGACGCTTCCCGGCGTCGGGCGCAAGACGGCGAACGTCGTGCTTGGAAATGCGTTCGGCGTCCCCGGCATCACGGTGGACACCCATTTCGGCCGGCTCGCCCGCAGATTCGGGTGGACGGACTCCGAGGATCCCGTGAAGATCGAGTTCGACGTCGCGGAACTGTTCGAACCCAAGGACTGGACGATGCTGTCACACCGTGTGGTCTTCCACGGGCGCAGGATCTGCCATGCCCGGCGGCCCGCCTGCGGCGCCTGCCCGGTGGCGAACTGGTGCCCCAGCTACGGCGCTGGCGAGACTGACCCGGTGAAGGCTGCCAAGCTGCTCAAGTACGAGCTCGCGCCGGGCCAGGAGGCCTTGCTCGAAAAGCTGCTGGCCGAGACCGCCCGGGCCGCCGAGATCCGCATGGAGTCCCAGCTGGAGCTGAGGAGGGCACGCAAATGACGGCGCTCGGGGACCTGCTGTACCTGGCGTCCAGGATCGAATCGGGAGACCACCCGGCGTTCGATCCGCGCATCGCCGTCGGCGAAGTCGATGCGGGGCTGGCCCGGAAAGCCGCGGTACTCATGCTCTTCGGAGTGCTCGACGACGTTCCGGCGGAGTCCTCCAAGGACGTGGTGCCCGCCGACCTTGACGTGCTTCTCCTGGAACGCGCCCACACCCTGGGCGAGCATCCCGGGCAGGTGGCGTTCCCTGGCGGGAGCATCGATCCCGGGGACGAATCGGTGGTTGCGGCGGCCCTCCGCGAAGCTGTCGAGGAAACCGGCCTCGATGTCGGCGGAGTGCAGGTGCTCGGTACGATGCCGGACGTCGGGCTGAGCCGCAGCAATTTCGTGGTGACGCCGGTGCTGGCGTGGTGGGCGTCGCCGTCGCCGGTCCGGGTGGTCGACCATGCCGAATCCGCCCAGGTGTTCCGGGTTCCAGTCCGGGACCTGCTGGACCCGGTCAACCGTTACACAGGCAGCCTTAGCCGCGGCGGACGGACCTTCACCAGCCCCGTCTTCCTGGTGAACGGCGTCGTCGTCTGGGGTTTCACAGCAATGGTACTCAACGGCCTGTTCGATGCCCTGGGCTGGACCATTCCGTGGGACGAGGAGCGGATGCACCAGATCCGGCTGTGAGCCCCTACTTCGTGCAGTCGACGATGAGGGCCGTCGCGGCGTTTTCGCGGACGGCGTTGATTCCTGCGACGGCCGCGCTCAGTTGTTTGAACTGCGGCGACTCGGCCACCAGGGTGCCGTCCGCTGCCGTGAGCCTGAAACGGTATGTGCCGTCGTTGCCCCTGAGAATTTCGAATCGTCCAGCCACGCTGCTGTCCCCCTGAATGATCGATGAATGCCCCCTGCGGCCGGTTCCAGCGGTCCGCGTCCCTTGAGGCTAGCGAGTGTCAGCCGTGCCCGAAAGTTACTGTGGCGTAGCTTACCTTCGGCGTCATGGACCGGGTCTTATCGAGTCTTTTGACTGGCGTCCGCTTGCGTGCGGGGGCTACGTTACGGGCCCCGTGCCCGGGGACGCCGCGTGGAAGTTCAAGGCCCGCCGCGGCGCAGGAACCGGATACTCGAAGGCGGCGAGGCTGAATTCCTCCTCGGCGTGGATCTTCCGGCGCAGCTCCACATCCACCAGGACCTGAACGTCCCGTGCATCGACACCCGGCTCATCCTCCAAGGAAGCAAGCCATTCGCCGGCAACAACGGCGTCGTGCTGTTCCCCAAGCAGCCGCTGCAGGGTGATTGCCGGCTGGATGATCGCTGCGGCGTCGGGGCCGAACACCTCGGTGACGGCTTCCGCGGCGTAGCGCAGCCGCTTGATGTCCTTTCGGGCCTCGTGGAGCGCGGTGTTGCGGGCGGCCGGGTCAGCAGAGGCGGAGTCGCCGGCCAGGTTTTCGCGCATGCGGTCCCATTGCTCCTGAAGGCGGGAGGCCAGCGCCGTCTTCCGGACCTTGGGCGCCTGCCCCGAAGCCACGGAGGCCCGGACCGAGTGGACTACGCGGCGGCTCCGCTTTCCCCGGCCGAGCCTGGCGGCGGCCCGTCCGGCGGCGGAGTCGAGCATCCCGACCGAGCTGTAAAGCGCTTCCGGGGACTCCCAGGACTCCTGCGCGTCGATGGACAGCCGCATCCTTTGTGCCAGGACGTGCGCATCACGGGCTTCGCCCAGGGACGTCGCCAGCCACCTGACGTCCTTGCGGAGGGGCTTCGGCAACTTCGTGACCAGGCCGCGGTAGCAAG
Source organism: Arthrobacter sp. TE26545 (assembly GCF_056279005.1). The sequence continues at coordinate 3,196,564 of NZ_JBWBQM010000001.1, read as the reverse complement.
CGAGGACGGAGCGAAGCCGGCGGATAGCGAGGCGGCAGCGGTGGACGGCTTCGTGGTCCGTGGAGGCAAGCAAAGGCAAGGCGTTGTCCAGTTCGTTGAGCTGGGCGGCCACGTAACCTTCCAGCGCCTTTTGGGCTTTCTTTCCCACGGGCCCATCGTCCTCCGGCCGTCAGGCCGGAACAAGGGGCCGTCTACTTGGCCTGGTCGTAGGAGTCGACGACGGCGACGCTCACCGGGAATTCCAAGGGAACCGTCCCGAACAGCAGCTCCGTTGCGGCGGCCGCCGCTTCCTCGACCGCCCGGACACAAGCCGGGACGGCTTCCTCCGGGGCATGGACCATCACTTCGTCGTGCAGGAAGAAGACGAGCTCGCCGCTCGGCGAACCGTCCGCTCCCAGGGTCCGGAGCCGCCGTCGCAGTTCCGCCAGCCAGCAGGACGCCCAGTCCGCGGCGGAACCCTGGACCACGAAATTCCGTGTGAAGCGGCCGCGCGAGCGGGCGATGGTGTCGGCGCGGCGCTGCTCTTCCGCCGTCGTCGAACGCTGGCTGCGCAACCACCGCTCCGAGGGCGGCGGACTGCTGCGCCCGAGGCGGGAAGTCACCGTTCGGCCCGCTTCGCCGTCGCGCGCCGCCTGCTCCACATAGCCAACCGCCCGCGGGTAGGTGCGGGTGAGCTGGGGCATAAGGCGGCCGGACTCACCCGTGGTGGCGCCGTACATCGCGCCGAGCATCGCGATCTTGGCTTTGGAACGGTCGCCGCCGAAGCCCTGGGCCGCGATGCCGGCGTACAGGTCCTTGCCGCGCGCGGCCTCTGCCAGGCGCGGGTCCTGTGCGAGGGCGGCGAGGACGCGGGGTTCGAGCTGCGCGGCGTCGGCGACGATCAGCTTGTGCCCCGGATCCGCGTGCACGGCTCCGCGTATCTGTTTCGGGATCTGCAGCGCCCCGCCGCCGCGGGAAGCCCAGCGCCCGGAAACCACCCCGCCCACCACATACTCGGGCCGGAATCGGCCACCGCTGACCCAGGCGTCCAACCAGGCCCAGCCGTTTGCCGTGAACAGGCGGGAAAGCTTCTTGTACTCCAGGAGCGGCCCGATCGCCGGATGCGTGGATTCCTTGAGCTCCCACTGCCTGGTCGAGCTGACTTCGATGCCGTTGCGGTGCAGGGCGCGGATCAGTTCCTGCGGGGAATCGGGGTTCAGCTTCGGGGAGTTGAGGAGCCGCCGAAGTTCGGTGCACAACGCCTCCAGGACGGCCGGGCGGTGGCCGGGTGCCGGCCGGGGGCCGAGGTGCCGGCGCAGGATGTCCTCGTGGAGCGACTCGCGCCAGGGCACACCTCTGTGCTGCATTTCCGCGGCGATCATCGCGCCGGCCGACTCTGCCGCGAGGAGCAGCTGGAGCCGCTGCCGCTGACCGTCCGCCACGCTCTTCACGGCCAGCTGCTGCGCGGCAAACTCCGCCCGGATCTCCTCCAGCCCCGGCGCCTGGCCCTGCGCGGCAGGTGCCTCGAACAATGCTTCCTGGGTCGACGGCGGCGGGGGCGGAGCGAAGGCCTTCAACACGCCGCTTTCCTCGTCGACGGCGGGCTGGGCGGCGCTCCGCGCATATTCGGTGTGCGCGGTGAACTCGGAGAAGGCGAGGATCGTGCGGCACAGGCTGAGGTCGTGGCAGCGCTCCAAGCGCACCTCGGAGGCGAGCAGGTCCGGGTACCAGTCCTGGGTTCGGTTCCAGATCCAGCGCGGCCGCCCCGCTTCCAGTTCGCGCACGACGGCGGGGAGTTCCGTTTTGCCGATGGGCCGCGGTTCGGAAAGCGGGGTTCCCCCGGCGTTTGTTTCCTGGATGGCTGCCCCCTGCGGGTGGGCGGCGAGCAGCAGATACATGATGACAATTTTGCCCTGCGTTCCGGGGCCGATCGTCACTTGTCCCCTACAGGACTGCTTCCGGGAACTTGTCCACATAGGACGCTGCCGTGCTTCCGGCACGGCTTCGTCCTGCGGACAGTGGCTTCATGAGCAGGCAGCACATCCAGGACGGGAATGGTTCGGGCGCGTATCAGGTGGACCCTTCGCGGGCGGCCGGCGGTTTGCCGGCTGCCGGGGCTGCCGGCAAACGCCGGGGCGCGCGGAGGGAATACCAAGGCGATTCCACGGAGCCGCCCTGGCTGCCTGCCGAGGGGACCGATGTCCTGCTGGTAACAAGCAGCCCAAGGCTCCAAGCCGAAACCGAAAGGATCGTCGCGGCCCTCGGGGCAGAACTGCGGACGGCGGCCAGTGCGGAAGAAGCCTTGCTGCTCTGGGACTCAGCCGGGATGGTCCTGCTCGGCAGCGATATCCGGGAACTCCCACCCCGGCGTCGGGCTCCCGCCGTCCTGCTCGGGCTTGCCGTCGAAGGCGACAACCTGTGGCAGCTGGCCGCCGCTCTGGGGGCGGAACGCGTCGCGGTCCTGCCCGAGGGGGCCGCCTGGCTCGCCGAACATCTCAGCAGGTCCCAGGCACCGGAACCGGGAGGGCTGGTCCTCGGGCTCACCGGGGCGTGCGGTGGGGCGGGGGCCTCGACGGCGGCCATCTGGCTGGCCCAGGAGGCGGCTGCACATGGAGTCCGGACCCTCCTCATCGACGGTGACCCCCGCGGCGGCGGACTGGAACTGAGCCTGGCCGCCGAGGACAATCCAGGGCTCCGCTGGCCGGACCTTGCCGACGCCAAAGGCAGCATCGATCCCGAGCAGCTTGCCGGTTCCCTACCCACGGCCGGTGGCTTCGCCTTCTTGTCCTGGCCGGGCAGGAGGGACAAGGCCGCCCAGCCCGACGCCCTTGCCGTGGCTGCGGTCATGGATGCCGCACGGCGCGCCTTCGAACTCGTCGTCGTCGACATCGGCCGCGGAACGGAACCCCTGCGCGGCTTCGCCTGGGATTGCGACCGCATCCTCGTGGTCTCACCGGCACAACTGCGCGCAGCCGTCGCCGCGGCCAGGCTCCTCCAGGACCTCCCGCCGGTGGAGGCGGCGCTGGTGGTGCGTGGTGGCAAGGGCAGCGCCCTAGACGGAAGCGTCATCGCCGAATCCCTTGGCTTGCGGCTGCATGCGGTGCTGCCTGAACTGCGGGGAACCGCGGCCGCCGCCGAGACGGGCCGGCTGCTGGACCTCGGCAAGCGACGGTCGGTGCGGCGCTTCGCCGCACCAGTGCTCGAGCTCCTCGAGGACGGTGCAGCATGACCCAGGAACGCCGGGGCGAGCGCCTCCGCCGGGACCGGCGGCTCGACGCCGCGCTTCTTGAGAGTGTGCGGGAAACAGTGATGTCCGACGCCGGTCCCGTCACCCCGTCGCGGGTGGCTGCCGCGGTCCACGCCACCGGCCGTTTGCTGGGCACCGCGGGTGCCCTCGCCGCCGTCGACACCATCAGCGCCGAGCTCAACGGACTGGGCCCGCTCCAGCAGCTCGTCCGTGATCCGTCGGTTACCGACATCTTCGTCAACGGTCCCGACGCCGTATGGTTCGACCGCGGGAAAGGACTGGAGCCTTCCGCTGTCCGTTTCGACGGCGAAGAACAGATCCGTGCGCTGGCCTCGCGGCTCGTGTCGGCTGGCGGGCGGCGGCTCGACGACGGCTCCCCGTGCGTGGATGTCCGGCTCAAAGGCGGGTACCGGGTGCACGCCGTGCTGCCGCCGATTTCCACGGCTGGCACTTTGCTCTCCGTGCGGATCAGACGGGAGGACGTCTTCACCATGGACGAACTGCGGGCCGGTGGCATGTTCGATACCGGGACGCAGCGGGTCCTCGAAGCCATAGTGGAGCGGCGGCTGAGCTTCCTCATCAGCGGGGCCACGGGATCGGGCAAGACCACGCTGCTCTCCACCTTGTTGGGTCTTTGCGCCGCCGGAGAGAGGCTCGTCCTCATCGAGGACGCCGCGGAGCTGAACCCTGTGCACCCGCACGTCGTTTCCTTGGAATCCCGGCACGGGAACCTTGAAGGCGGAGGCGTCCTGGACCTCGGCGAATTGGTCCGGCAGGCCCTGCGCATGCGGCCTGACCGCCTTATCGTCGGCGAATGCCGCGGTGCGGAGGTCAGGGAGCTGCTGACCGCCCTCAACACCGGCCACACCGGGGGCGGCGGCACCATCCATGCCAACACCGCCTCCGCCGTTCCCGCCCGCATCGTTGCCCTCGGCGCCTTGGCCGGGCTCAGCCAGGAAGCCGTCAGGCTCCAGGTAGCCAGCGCGTTGGATGTGGTTGTCCACGTGGAGCGGACCCCGGCCGGCAGGAGTGTCGGCTGCATAGGGGTGTTGCTGGAGACGCCCGCGGGCCAGGCAGTGGTGCCGGCGCTGGCGATGCGCAACGGAGCGATGACGGCCGGCCCGGCGTGGCCGGAACTCGCCGGGCGGCTGGGGCTTGCAGTCGTGGAACGCGTGGCAGGGTCCGGGACGACGGGGCTGGAGCCGGTACCTGGGCTGGCGCCGGTCCCTGGGCTGGAGTCGGCGGCATGACCATCCTGCTGCTCATGGTGCTTGCTTCCGCCGCCTGGCTGGCCATCGGCCACCTGCCCGGGCCCGGCCGCCGGATGGGCAGGGTGATGGGCAGGGACAGGCCGAGTGCGGCCTGGCGTTGGCGCCGGCGGAAGAAGGAAGCGGACCTGCCGTTGGCGGTACTGGTCCAGCAGTTGGCCGCGCTGTTGCGCGGCGGGCGTTCCGCGTCCCGGCTTTGGGACGAGGTCTGGACCGTGCACGGCCGATCGGCAGACGCGCGGGAGGGCCGAATCCGTGACGCCGGCCAAGGTCTTTCGGATGACTCCGTCGCCGTTCTCTCCGCCGCCCGTTCCGCCTCAATGCTCGGCGTTTCGGCTGCCGCGGCCATCCGGACGGCCTCTGCATCGTCCCGGCTCCGGGCAAGGGAGCAACGGATCTGGGGCGAACTCGCGGATTGCCTGGACGTCGCCGAAGCGAGCGGCTGTCCGCTTGCGGATATCCTCGGCCGCTATGCAGCACACCTGGAAGCCGAAGACGACGCCGAGGCCGCCCGGCAGACGGCTCTTGCCGGCCCGAAAGCCACGGTCCGCCTGCTGAGCTGGCTTCCCCTGTTCGGACTCGGCCTCGGCACCGTGCTGGGCGTCGACCCACTCGGGATCCTGCTTGGAAACCCATTCGGCCTTGCTGCGCTCGGCGCGGGGATCATCCTGACCGTGGCGGGGCGGATGTGGTCGGTGCGGTTGGTCCGGGCGGCGACGGGGGACCACGACACCTTACTTGGGGGAAGCTGATGGGCGGGCTACTGCCGGCTGCCATAGTCTCCGCCGCCCTGTTTCTTGCGGCGGTCCTGGCCTTTCCCAACTCGGGGAGGCTCCGGCGTCGGGCAGTTGTCCGGCAGCTGGGAAGCCCGCTGGCAGGCGCAAGTCCGCGCACAGAACCAAGGTCAGGGGCGCGGGACACCGCCCTGGCCGGCGGCAGCGTGCTCGGGCGGCCTGTGTTTGGGCGGCGCGTGTTTACGCCGCGCCTTCTTGCCAGGCGCGGTGGCCGGGACGGTGGCCTGGGTGGAACCGCCAGCGGCGGCCGGGGATACACGGGCCTGGAGAGCACAGCGATCATGCTCGAACTCGCCGCGGCCGCCCTCGACTCCGGAGCCGGACTCGGCCGGGCATTGGAACTGCTCGCTTCCTGCTCCGCTCCTACGATCCGGGAGTCCCTGCGGCCGGTGGTCGCCGCATTGGCCATCGGAGCTGATTGGGAAACGGCTTGGCGAAGTTCCGCTGTCCAGAACCCTGCGGCGCTCCGGCTGCGTGATTCGCTTGCCTTCGCCGCCCTCACCGGCGCGCCCTCGTCCGCTGTCCTCTACGCCCAGGCCGCCCGTTTGCGCCGGGAGGAATTCCGCTCCGCCGAACGCCGGGCCGCGGCCTTGGGCGTGAAGCTCGTGGTTCCCCTGGGCCTGTGTTCACTCCCGGCCTTCATCTGCCTTGGCGTGGTTCCGGTTCTCCTCGCCATGCTCCCGTCGGGCACCTGAAGGGTTCCGCCAGTTTTCCTCCACAAGGAAAAGCCGAAGGAGTTTTCCACTTACGGAAAGCCCCTTCTTACCGCAGAAAGACGCCCAGGGAAGAGTCGGAAGCAGCCGGCAACCCCGCCTGGCACATAGAAAGGAAACGCAATGAAAGTCCAAACCGTTACCCGCCCCTCTACCGATCCGCGCAGTCGCCTGAGCCGCGACGAGGGTGATCCCAGTGGCGATGCCGGCGGGGTCCTGGACCACGGCGAGCTGGAGGGGAACCGAGCCGCCCGGCCCGTCGCCGAAGAACACGGTCTCGCAGCTGTGGTGGAACTGTTCCCGGGCTCGCCGCATCATGCCGGCGGTCCTCCCCGGAGCAAGCGCCGGGCCCGGACCATGGGATCGGAGCTCGGGATGGCCACAGCGGAGTACGCGATCGCAACGCTGGCCGCCGTCGGCTTTGCCGGCGTCCTGGTGGTCCTTCTTCGGAGCGAGGAAGTCAGGAGCTTCCTGTTGAACCTCATCCGCACGGCGCTCGCCCTGCCATGAGCCCGCGCCCCGGCTACGCAATGGCCGGCCTGCAGTTTCCTTGGGCGGCGGCCAAAGCCCGCCGCCCAAGGAATCGGCGGCTTTCCGGCCCGGGTGAGGAACGAGGGGCGGTCACGGCCGAGTTCGCCGTCGCCCTGCCCGCGGTACTCCTCCTTCTCGCCATGCTGCTGGCCGGGGCGGCTGCGGGGATCACCCAGCTCCGGATCGAGGAGGCGGCGAGGGCGGGTGCGCGTGCGCTGGCCCGCGGCGAAGGAACCGCAACGGTGGAAAGCATCGCCCGGCGCCTGGCCGGCGACACCGCCACGGCGGCTGTTTCAACGCAAGGGGAGTGGCTGGACGTGACGGTGTCGGCCCGGGTCGGGGGTCCGTTAGGGGCCGTGATTCCGTGGACCCTCACGGCGAAGGCCTCGGCCCGGACCGAAATGCCCAACCGGACGGCTGCTCCGCACCTGCGCAACCCCGGCTTGGAGGGAACCGTGGATTTCCTCGTCCTTGGGGAGGCCGTGCCAAGCGAGGACGGTGGTTGGCAGGGGGACGGCGGACCCATCCCACTGTGGTCCGGCGGGGCCGTGGCATGACGTACCCTGCTCCTGGCACCGGGCCGGGACGCGCTGGTCGGCGCTTCTCGGAGCTCGGTTCGGGGACCATTCTCGCCGCCGGTTTGGGGCTCCTTGTGATCACTCTCCTGGCGGCCGCGCTCCTCCTGACCCAGGCCGGCGTGCACGCGCAAAGGGCTGCGGCGGCTGCGGACCTGGCTGCGCTCGCCGCGGCGGACGCGGCGCGGGGCCTCAAGCCAGGGGACCCCTGCACTGTAGCGGCGGAGACGGCGCTCCAGAACAACGCCTCGTTGACCTCTTGCTTGCTTGTCGGCGGGGGAATCGTGGAGGTCCGCACCCGGCTGTTGCAGGAGTCGTACCTGGGGAGTGCGACCGGCCGTTCAAGGGCTGGACCGCCACCCTAGCCTGTGCTCTAGGGTGGCGGCACGTCTAGACCACAGGCACGGGCCGCTTCGGGACCCGGTGCTTCAATCGGTCCCCGGCCCGGAGAGCCACCCGTCCCTAAACCGCGTCCTTGAGTAGCACGTCAAGGAGGGTCACGGCGGCGGCCTTGTCCAGCGGATTGTTCTTGTTCCCGCATTTGGGGGACTGGACACACGAGGGACAACCGCTTTCACATTCGCAGGCCTTGATTGCATCTCGTGTGGCGGTCAGCCAGACACGGGCCTTTTCGTAGCCGCGTTCGGCGAAGCCGGCCCCGCCTGGATGGCCGTCGTACACGAAGATGGTCGGCACCCCGGTGTCGGCATGGAGCGCGGTCGAGACGCCCCCGATGTCCCACCGGTCGCTGGACGCCACAAGTGGAAGGAGCCCGATCGCGGCGTGTTCTGCGGCATGCAGCGCCCCCGGGAACTGGGCCTCGATCAAGCCGGCGTCCCGGAGCGAACGGCCGTGCACCACAAACCAGACCGCTTTGGTGAAGAGATCCCGAGCGCCCAGATCCAGCGGTTCCTCGCCCAGCACCTCATTGGAAACCAAAGCCTTCCGTTGAAAGGAGACCACTTGAGTCGTCACTTTCACTTCACCGAAGTAGACGGCAATGTCGCCCCATTCCATGGTCCGCAGCGTCTGCAGCACTTCGATCTGGGTTACATCACGGGCGGTGGTGTAGTAATCCGGATTCGTCCGCCGTACCACCACGCAGTGGTCCTGCTCGTTCAGCTCCTCAACCAGGTAACTGTCGCCCTGATGCACATAGATCGCCCCGGCGTGCGCCTGGTAGTGGGTTTGGGGCGAGTCCATGGTTCCCAGAAGGGTTCCGGAATCCGCGTCCACGATGCTCACCGGGCCGCCGCCGTCACTGCGCAGGTTCACCATGCCGGCAGCGCTCTCGGGATGTGTCCAGAACCAGCCCGCAGGGCGCCTCCGAAGGTAGCCCTGGGTGACGAGCTGGCCAAGCAGGGCCTCGGCCGTGGGGCCGAAGAGGCTGTGCTCGGTGCTCCCGATGGGCAACTCGGCTGCGGCGGCGCAGAGGTGGGGTCCAAGCACGTAGGGATTGCCGGGGTCGAACACCGTGGCCTCTACCGAGACATCGAAGATCGCCTCGGGATGGTTGACCAGGTACGTGTCCAGGGGGTCGTCACTGGCCACGAATGCCGCGATGGCGTCCTGGCCTGCGCGCCCCGCCCGGCCGATCTGTTGGAACAGGGATGCCCGGGTTCCGGGCCACCCGGCGACGAGCACGGCGTCGAGCCCGGAAATGTCGATTCCGAGCTCAAGGGCCGAAGTACTGGATACTCCCAGGAGTTCTCCGCTGCGCAGCGCCTTCTCGAGGGCGCGGCGCTCCTCGGGAAGGTATCCGGAACGGTATGCCGCCACCCGCCGGGGAAGCCCGGGATCCACCTCGTCCAGCAGCCTCTTGGTAATGGACGAGATGCTCTCGGCTCCGCGGCGGGACTTGATGAAGGCAATGGTCCGGACCCTCGAAGACACGAGGTTGGCCATGATGTCAGCCGTTTCCGCCACAGCCGTCCGCCGGGTCCGGGCACCGTTTTCGCCTTTGAGCTCGGTCAGGGAAGGTTCCCACAGCGCCACGGTGGTGGCCCCGTGCGGGGAACTGTCCCGGGACACCTCGCGGACCGGAGCCCCGATGAGCCGGGAAAAGGACGTCCCGGGGTCGGAGGCGGTGGCGGAGGCGGCGATGAAAACCGGTTCAGGGAAGGAGGTACCCGCCCCGTAGTATGCGCAGATGCGGCGCAGCCGGCGCATCAGGTTGGCCACATGGGAACCGAACACGCCACGGTAGCTATGGGCCTCGTCCACGATCACGTAGCGGAGGCGGCGGAAGAACCGTGCCCACCATTGGTGGTTCGGCAGGATTCCGAAGTGCAGCATGTCGGGGTTGGCCAGGATGAAATTGGCGTGGTCACGGATCCAGCGCCGGGCCGCAACATCGGTATCGCCGTCGTAGCTTTCCGCGCGGACCGTGGGCAGGCCGAGGGCACGGAGCGCCGAGAGCTGGTCGGCGGCCAGGGCCTTTGTGGGTGCCAGGTAGAGGGCCACGGCGCCGTCGTCGTGGATCTTTCCGGGTTCCGACAGTACCCGCAGCTCCGAGCGGTGGATCGCATCCAATGCGGGCAGCTGGTAAGCGAGGGACTTGCCGGATGCCGTGCCCGTGGCGATCACCACGTGTTCGCCCGAGTGGGCGAGGCCGGCCGCTTCGATCTGATGCCGGTAGGGTTCGTGGATGCCCAGTGAACCGTAGGCTTCCACGATGTCCGGGTGAACCCACCCCGGCCACGGCTCGTGGACGGCCTTGCGGGCCGGAATCGTGTGGACATGGCGAAGCTGCTCCGGATCCGGGCTACGGCCCAGGAGGGAGATCAGGGATTCGGCGTTGTCCACCAGATCATTCTGTCACCGGCGGGGATTGCAGGCTCACGGGCTGGACCCGGGGTCCACTGACCAGGCGGAGGTTAGTCGACTGAGAGGTCGCCATCCTGGGCGGAAGACGTGGAAAGCATCAGGACCCCGCTGATACTCCGCCATCCGAGGTGCGAGTAAAGCTTCTGGCCGTCCAGGGAAGCCAACAGGAGCCCGTTCTCGACGTCGTGCTCGAACGCCTGCGCGGCAAGTGCCTTCATGATGAAGCTGCCCAGGCCGCGGCGCTGGAAAGCCGGCTCGGTAACGATCCTGTCGAAGACCGCTGTGGTGCCCACGACGCACACCCGTCCGCTGGCGGCGAGCTCGTCACCTGCACGGACTTCGGCGTAGTGGACGCCCTTGTTCTGGGAGGTCGTGAGCTTCAAGGACTCATCCGAGAGCCAGGGATCCTCGGCATCCTGGGTCTCCATGTCCACGATCATCATGGTCTGGGATCCGGAGGTGATGTTCAGGCGATGCTCGTTGGCCAGGAAAGTGTAGCGGGCGAGGTCATTGCTGAGGATAGTCAGGATGCGTGTCGGAGCCTCTGAAGTCCTGGCTGCCAGCTCGGCAAATTCCGCGTCCGAAGGGTTGTGGGCGAAGTATTCCCAGTCGCCCGTCTTGTCAGCCCGCAGTGCGGCAGGGAACCGGCCTTCCTTGCGGGTTTCGTAGCCCCGGCAGCCGGCCCAACCGGCCACCCAGACCTCCAGCAGATGCGTGATGTCTTCAACCAAGGCGTCTGGACTCATGTAGAGAGACTATTCCCAGCGGGCCGGGAAGCAACAGGGGGATGCAGTAACAGCTGCATTAACAGTCCGGGCCATGACAGTCCGGGCCCGCGGCGGGGTTCAGGAGCCTTCGGAGCCCCCGGAAGCCCCGGTTTGCCGCGCCCCGGTAACCTTAATTGCGTGGCTTTGAACAAAATCGTGCTCTTCTACGGCTTTACTCCGATCGCGGACCCGGAAGCCGTGCGCCTGTGGCAGCGTGCACTCTGCGAGAAGCTCGGGTTGACCGGGCGCATCCTGATCTCGAAGGACGGAATCAACGCCACGGTCGGCGGTGAGATCGGCAACGTCAAGCAGTACGTGAAGACCACCCGGGAGTACCAAGGCTTCCGGAACATCGACTTCAAGTGGTCCGATGGCGGTGCGGAAGACTTCCCGCGCCTCAGCGTCAAAGTGCGGGACGAAATCGTCTCTTTCGGCGCACCCGGCGAGCTGAAGGTCGATGGGAACGGTGTGGTCGGGGGAGGCGTCCACCTCAAGCCCGAAGAACTGCACGCCATGCTGGAGGAGAAGAAAGCCGCCGGCCAGGAGGTGAAATTCTTCGACGGCCGCAATGCCTTCGAGGCACAGATCGGCAAGTTCAAGGACGCGATCGTCCCGGATGTGGCAACCACGCACGATTTCATCAAGGAACTTGAGTCCGGAAAGTACGACGAGCTCAAGGACCAGCCCGTCGTCACCTACTGCACCGGCGGCATCCGCTGCGAAGTCCTCTCCAGCCTTATGGTGAACCGCGGCTTCAAGGAGGTGTACCAGCTGGACGGCGGAATCGTCCGCTACGGCGAAAAGTTCAAGGACCAGGGGCTGTGGGAAGGATCGCTCTACGTCTTCGACAAGCGGATGCACGTGGAGTTCAGCGAGGACGCGAAAACCATCGGAGCCTGCGTCCGCTGTGAAGGCCCGACCAACAAGTTCGAAAACTGTTCCAACCCCAGCTGCCGCAACCTCACGCTCTACTGTGCCGAATGTGCCGCCAGCCCGGAAACCCTGCGCTGCCCGCAAGGTTGCGCGGCCTGAACCGCGCCAAACCGGATGCCACGTGAACCGGCGCAGATCCTGAGACCAACCGCCCCGTGAACCGGCTCAGATCCTGGTCACCCGGTAGGCGAAGTTCGCCCGCCGGACGGCTTGGACCGTGACTTCAAGCACCGCGGATTTCGGCAGTTCGATCACGTTCACACGGGTCTGGCCGCAATTGATCGTGAGTTCGATGACCGCGTCCTTGACGTCCCGCACGGTGTAGGACGCCTGGCGCGCGCCCCGGCACGCGAGGGTGACAGAATACGTTCCGGCCGGCAGCAGGCCTGTCCGTTCCATCCGGGATTCCCCCGAGCCCAGGAATCCATAGCTGGTGAAGAACGTCTGGCCGTTCTCGCCCGGCAGGACCGCCAGCACCCACGCATTCAACGCCTCCCCAGAGACGGTGTAATCCAGCCCCGGGTCCCTCGGCAGCACCGGGTCGGTGATCACCGGCGCGGGGCGCACGGGCAGCGGTTCGCGGCCGTCGTCGTAGCTGTATTCGCAGGCGGCCAGCCCGGCGGACGCCAGCACGCAGCAAAGCACGACGGCGGCAATCGGCCGCCGTTTCCGGGGCACCTTGAGGGCTCGGTACCGGCCCATGTTCCGACTTTACGCCCGCAGGTGCGGCGCCGTCAGAGCTGTCCCTGCCGGGGAACTGCGGACGGGGGCTACGGATTGGGAGGAGCCTTGGCCGGAGCCTTGACGACCCGGACGCCGCCGACGGCTTCCGTCCCTTGTCTCAGTCCGGCGAGTTCGACCGTGAGCGTCCCACCCGGCAGCGTACGACGGATTTCGGTGACCTTGCCGCAGGAAATGGTGAAGCCTTCCGGAGTGCTGCGGCTGCGGAGTCTTTGGAAATGAATGTCTTTGTCGCCGGCGCATGCGACTCTGAAAACGTAGTCGCCGGCGGGGATGGCATCGCTGGTTCCCTGTGTTGCCTCGGCCGAATGACCGTCGCCTAGGCCACCGACCATTCCGAATACGAGGTCGCCCGAGGTTCCCAGCAGCCGGTTCACCTCCGCGGTCCTCCGGTCCATCCGTGCCAGCCACGCAGCATCCGGCGTGGCCGGTGCCGGAAAGACATCCGGCTGCGCGGCCGAGGAACTTGGCCGGGCGGCGGGCCGCGGCTCTCCGTCCTCCGCATACTCACACGCCGTCAAGGCGCCCAATACTGCCACCACCGCTATTGCCCGCCCCCACACAGCCATGGGGAGAGCCTAGCCGAAGGAACGCTACCTGGCCGGGACCAGCTGGTACGCGTAAAGAAGGGGCACGTCCACGCTGTTCGTCGTGATTTTCACGGTCCCTCCGGACGGCAGTTTCACACGCGTGGTTTCGTAGCTGCCGTTGCAGGCCGCGCCGGCTTCGGTGAGGTCCTGCCCGCCCGAGGAGACCTCGAAGAAGGCCTTGCCGCCGCCGTCGCAGGCCACGGTCAAGGTGTAGTCGCCGGCAGGAACAGCCGCGGACTTGACCAGGGGCTCGCGCTTGAGGATTTTGCCGGAGTCCTCCATGACAACGCCGGCAGCGGACGGCAGCACCTTGGCCTTCCAGGCCGGAACGTCGGCGTCCTCAATGGAAGGAGCCGCGGAGCAGGAAGCCACCGCCAGCGCCGATGCGACCATGAGGCCCAGTGCCGCGCAACGCGATGCGGCGCGGGTTGTGGAGGGAAGGAAAGCCATGTTTCCACGCTACCGCTTCCGGAGGGTGCCATTTTCCACATAGCCGCGAACCGCTCGATCGGCACATGAAGCGTCCGCCTAGACTTTCAGGGTGACCGATTCCGCAACGCATTTCACCGCCGGCAATACTCCTGACGCGCCCCGGAGCGACCTTCCGGAGCTACTCACCTCCCTGGCCGGGGATCTGCGCGCCGCGGGGTTCACCCTGGACGGCGTGGCGGAGCTCCTCGGTGCCTCCGCCCACGACGCCCTCGGCCGGGACCAGCTCGTCCCGGCGCTGCTCGCCACCGAGCCGGCCGCACTGGAAGGCAAACCGGAGGCTGCCACGGCGCTCGCCGTCGTCGTGCGGCTGTGGCTGCTCGCAGTTCCGCAGTCCGCGGAAGACGTCGACGCCGCCCTGCCGGGAACCGGCACGGCCGGACTGCTCGAGTTGGGACTTGCAGAATTGCACGACGGCGGTGCTGTCGCAGCCAAGGTTGATTTGCGCCCCTACGGCTGGGATGCCGCGGACGGCCGGACCATCGAATTGTGGGTTGCCAGCGACCTCGCGGCGCACCAGCGGCCCGGGGTCCTGCGGCACGACCATGTGCTTGGCATCGGGCAGGCCTCAACGACCTTGGTCCAGAGCACCGTCCGCCGCCCGGCGGCCCGCGCCCTGGACCTCGGCACCGGTTGCGGCATCCAGACCTTTCATCTTCTGGAACATTGCAGGCACGTCACGGCCACCGACATTTCGGAACGGGCCCTGGCCTTCACCCGCTTCAACCTGCTCCTGAACGCGGCGGCCCTGGGCCTGGACCCGGACAGCCCGGAGGACCGGGTCAGCCTGCGCCTGGGCTCCCTGCTGGATCCTGTGGCAGGCGAGCAGTTCGACCTGGTCGTATCCAACCCGCCCTTCGTCATTACTCCGCGCAGCAGTGGCGAGGAGGCTTCGGAACAGTTCACGTACCGCGACGGCGGCCTGCCGGGGGACCAGATCGTCTCCTCGCTGGTCCGTGCGCTTCCGGAGGTGCTCGTTCCCGGGGGAACGGCCCAGATGCTCGGCAATTGGGAGATCACCACGGGTGCGGGCTGGAGCGAGAGGCCCGCCGCCTGGCTGGATGGAATGGACACCGAGGCCTGGTTCATCCAGCGCGAGCAGGTGGGGCCGGAGGTGTATGCGGAAACCTGGCTGCAGGACGCGTCCGAAGGCCGGGACAAGGGCCTGTACCGCGGAACGTACGCCGCATACCTCGCGGACTTTGCATCGCGGGACGTCGCTGCGGTCGGCTTCGGCATGATCTGGCTGCGCCGCCCTGCGAAGAACGCGCCGGCGGGACCAGCCCCGGCTTCGGACGGTATCCGGCGCTTCGAGGAAATCACCTACCCGATCGAGCAGCCGGTCGGGCCCCATCTGGGAGCCGCCGTCGAACGCGGTGACTGGCTTGCCGGACACGCACTGGAGGACGCCCACCTGCTGGTCGCCGAGGACGTCACGGAGGAACGCCACCAGCGGCCCGGGGCTGAACATCCAGGCGTCATCCTGCTGCGGCAGGGCGCGGGCCTGCGCCGGACCAACCTGTTGAGCACCGAGCTCGCCGGTTTCGTTTCGGCCTGCGACGGCGAACTCTCCGTCCGGCAGTTGATTGCCGCCCTGGCGGCGCTGCTGGGCGGAGGCGAAGACTTCGACGGAGACGCCTTCCGCGCAGGCCTGCTCTCCGAAGTGGGAAACCTGGTCCGTGACGGCTTCCTGCTGCCGGCGGATTCGGCGGCCGCGCAGGAAGCCGCGCAGGAAGCCGCACAGGAAGCCGCACGGGAAGCCGCGGAGCAAGCTCACGGGTGAACGACGGGACGCAAAGCGGCTCCGGCTACACTGATCCGGTGAATGAAGAGAACGGGGCCAGCGCGGAACAGGTCCCAACAAAACGCCGGCGCCGCCCGGAAAAAACGGTCGAAATCACCGACCCCAAGGCCATCCGTGCCCTTGCGCACGCGGCCAGGCTCGAAGTGATTTCCGAGCTGTACGAATCCCAGCTGAGCCGTACCGCCACTGAGCTCGCGGCCCAGACCGGCCTCACCCCGAGCGCCATGAGCTACCACCTCCGCGCCCTGCAGAAGTGGGGAATCGTCGTGCCCGCCGAAACCACCGGCGACGCGCGGGAGCGCCGCTGGAAGGCGGCAGGAACCGACTTCAACATTGTCTCGGGCAGCAGCGTCGCCAGCCCGGAACTCGCCGTCGTCGATCTCGAACTCGACGTGTTCCGCCGCCGTGCGCTGGCCTATTCGCGCACCCGGAACGAACAGCGTGCCAAGGGCGAGGCCTCCGACTCCTCCGCGGCCATGATCCTGGCGAGCAAACTCCTGTACCTGACCATGGAACAGCGGGTCGAACTCAACAGCAGGATTGACGAGATCCTGCGCGACTACGAACTCGACGACCCTGCCAGCATTCCGTCAGGCGCCGAGCGAATGGCCACCATGTGGTCGCTGATCCCTGACGACCGGAGCCCCGGCTTATCCACCTAGCAAAGGCAGGATTCTGCAATTTGTGGTGAACTAGGCCAATATGGGCACCAGCCCAAGCCATTCTTTTTTCCGTAGGAGCACCGTGCCCAGCAAGGCAAAATCCGGCAAGAAACTCGTGATCGTGGAGTCGCCGGCCAAGAGCAAGACCATTGCCAAGTACCTTGGCGAAGGCTTTGTTGTCGAGGCCTCCATCGGCCACATCCGGGACCTCCCGCAGCCTTCGGACCTGCCTGCTGAACTGAAGAAGACCTCGGTGGGCAAGTTCGCCGTGGACATCGAAAACGACTTCAAGCCGTACTACGTGGTGTCTCCGGACAAGAAGAAGAAGGTTGCCGAGCTCAAGGCCCAGCTGAAAGACGCCGACGCGCTCTACCTCGCAACCGATGGGGACCGCGAGGGCGAAGCCATCGCGTGGCACCTGCTGGAAGTGCTTAAGCCCAAGGTCCCGGTCTACCGGATGACCTTCGGCGAAATCACCAAGGAAGCCATCCACCGCGCCATGGACAACCTGCGCGACGTGGACACGGCCCTGGTGGACGCCCAGGAAACCCGGCGGATCCTGGACCGGCTCTACGGGTACGAGATTTCCCCCGTGCTGTGGCGCAAGGTGGCCCGCGGCCTCTCCGCCGGCCGCGTGCAGTCCGTGGTGACCCGCATGGTGGTGGACCGCGAACGTGAACGCATGGCCTTCAAGTCCGCCTCCTACTGGGACCTCACCGGCCAGTTCGGCGCGGACAGCGGTTCCGCTTCTTCGTTCAAAGCGAAGCTTGCAGCGGTGGACGGCGCCAAGGTCGCCAGCGGCCGTGACTTCAACGACGACGGCGTCCTCGTCTCCGCGAATGCAGTGCACCTTGACGAGCAGCTCGCCGCGTCCCTGGCCGCCGGGCTGGAGAAGGCGGCCTTCGAGGTCCGCTCCGTCGACACCAAGCCGTACACGCGCCGCCCCGCAGCGCCGTTCACGACCTCGACGCTGCAGCAGGAAGCCGGCCGCAAGCTGCGCTTCTCCTCCAAGAGCACCATGCAGATCGCCCAGCGCCTGTATGAAAACGGCTACATCACCTATATGCGTACCGACTCCTCGGCACTGAGCGACGAAGCCGTCACCGCTGCCCGCCCGCCAGGCTTCCGAGCTGTATGGGCCCGAATACATTCCGCAGGGCGCCCGCGTCTACGCCAACAAGGCCGCCAACGCCCAGGAAGCCCACGAGGCCATCCGTCCCGCCGGCGACTCCTTCCGCACCCCGGCCCAGGTGGCCGGCCAGCTCAGCGGGGACGAATTCCGCCTTTACGAGCTGATCTGGAAGCGCACCGTGGCCTCCCAGATGGCCGACGCCAAGGGTTCGACGGCGACCATCCGCCTCGGCGCGGTGTCCGCGGACGGGCGCGACGCCGAGTTCTCGGCTTCCGGTACCGTCATCACCTTCCCCGGCTTTCTCGCCGCGTACGAAGAAGGCAAGGACGAAAGCCGTGGCGACGACGACTCGGACGAAGGCCGCCGCCTGCCGAACGTCGCGAAGGGCGACGCCCTGAAGGCGTCGGAAATTGTCGCCGTCGGGCACGAAACGTCCCCGCCGCCGCGGTACACGGAAGCCTCGCTCACCGCTGAACTGGAAAAGCGCGGCATCGGCCGCCCGTCCACCTACGCCTCGACGATTTCCACCATCCAGGACCGCGGCTACGTCCGGAAGCAGGGCTCCGCGCTGGTACCGAGCTGGATCGCCTTCTCGGTGATCCGCCTGCTCGAACGGCATTTCACCGACTACGTGGACTACGAATTCACCGCCGACATGGAAGGCGACCTGGACAAGATCGCCAACGGCCAGCAGGTGGGAGCCGCGTGGCTCAAGCACTTCTACTATGGCGAGGACAGCGATCCCGGGCTGCTGAGCATCGTGAACAACCTGGGCGAGATCGACGCGCGGGACATCAACTCCGTGCCGATCGCCGAAGGCATCACGCTTCGGGTGGGCAAGTTCGGCCCGTACCTGGAAAGCTCCGTGCCCACCGTGGACGCCAAGACCGGCGAGATCGTGGAGTCTGCACGGGCCAACGTTCCCGAAGACCTCGCCCCGGACGAGCTCACCCCGGCCAAGGCCGTCGAGCTGATGGAAACCGCCGCCCCGGAAGAGCGCGTGCTCGGTGCCGACCCGCACACCGGCCACACCGTGGTCGCCAAGAACGGCCGCTACGGCGCCTACGTCACCGAGATCATCCCGGAAATGACGGACGAGCAGCTGGCCGCGCTCCCGGTGGAGTACTACAAGAACGGCAAGCCGAAGCCGCCGAAGAAGCCCGTCAAGGCCAAGCCGCGCACGGGTTCGCTGTTCAAGTCCATGACCGTGGAAACGGTCACGCTGGACGATGCCCTGGCCCTGATGAGCCTGCCCCGGGTGCTGGGCGCTGACGCCGAAGGCACCCCGATCACGGTGCAGAACGGGCGCTTCGGGCCGTACCTGAAGAAGGGCACGGACTCCCGTTCGATCGGCAGCGAAGAGGAGATCTTCACGATCACCCTGGAACAGGCGTTGGAGATCTACTCGCAGCCCAAGCAGCGCGGCGCGCGCGCCGCTGTTCCGCCGCTGGCCGAGTTCGGCCCGGACCCCGTGTCTGAGAAGAACATCGTGGTGAAGGAAGGCCGCTTCGGCCCGTACATCACCGACGGCGTCACGAACATCACCGTGCCGCGTGCAACTTCGCTCGAGGAACTGACGCGCGAGAAGGCCATCGAGCTGCTCGCCGAAAAGCGAGCCAAGGGCCCGGTCAAGCGCACCACCACTACGCGCAAGGCGCCGGCCAAGAAGGCTGCCGCCAAGAAATAGCCCCGGTCAGGGACGATTCGCCGAATCGCCGGAACGCTGCGACCCCGCAGTGTTCCGGCGATTTCGTGTTTTCGGGCCCGTCCTCGACTGGGCAGCCTTTGCCGATTTCGACAGTGGGCCCCCGATGTGATCGGCTAGGTACATGAGCGAGCAGCCCGAAACCATTGACAACAGCCCCCTGACCGAGCTTGAGGAAAACCTCGCGAAGGCCGGACAGCCCGATGCCAACCCCGTCGAGGTCATCCTGTCCTTCCTCAACAACGAGGTCTACATCCTCAGCACCGACGCCCTGGACGCACCCGACGCCGCCGTGGAACCACTCGTCCTGGCCAACGTGGACGGCCAGCCGGTGCTCGCGGTCTTCAGCCACCCCAGCCGCGTGGACTCCCACTTCCTTGAGGCCGCACCGAATGTGCTGGCCACGCACGGTTCGGCCATCCTGGACAGCATCGGCGACGAGATCGGCCTGGTCATCAACCCGGGCAGCGAGCACGGCTTCGAAATGGGCCCCGAAGGCATCGCCAATGTCCGCCGCGACTTCAAGCGCGCCGCGGAGTAGCCGCGCAGCCCCCGGCGTCGCAGTTGCTTCACACAGTTCCAAACGCGGAATAATGTCAGCATGCGTCTTGGCGTCCTAGACATCGGTTCGAACACCGTCCATTTGCTTCTGGTGGATGCCCACCCGGGCGCACGGCCCGTGGCGTTCGCGTCGCACAAGCGGCCCCTGTCCCTGGTCCAGTTCCTGGATGCGGAGGGCAACATCAACGAGGCCGGGCAACACGAACTGATTGAGTTCGTGCTTGAAGCCTGGGAATTCGCGGCCAAGCACAAGGCCGAGGACCTGCTGGCCTTCTGCACCTCCGCCATCCGGGAAGCCACCAACGGCCCCGATGTCCTGGCCCGGGTCAAGCACGAAACCACCGTGACCCTCCAGGAACTCACCGGGGACGAAGAAGCCTCCATGACTTTCTTCGCCGTCCGCCGCTGGTACGGCTGGGGCGCCGGACCCATCCTGGACCTGGACATCGGCGGCGGCTCCTTCGAAATGGCCTTCGGCCAGGACGAACTCCCGGAGCTGGCCATGTCCGTGCCCCTGGGCGCCAGCCGCCTCACCCGGGACTGGCTGCACGACGACCCGCCCACGGCCAAGAGCGTCAAGGAGCTGCGGCGCTACATCCGCTCCACCCTCAAGCCTGTGGTGCGGGAGTTCAAGGAACTGGGGCGGGCCAACCTGGTGGCCGGTACCTCAAAGACGTTCCGCTCCCTCGCCCGCATCGCCGGTGCCGCCCCCAGCGGCGCGGGCCCGTACGTCAAGCGCGAACTGCACGCCACGGACCTGGGCCTGTGGGCGCAGCGGATCTCCGCGATGACGGTGGCGGACCGGCTCTACCTGCCGGGCGTCTCCGAGGCCCGGGCACGCCAGATCCTGGCCGGTGCCCTGGTGGCCGAGACCGCGCTGGAACTCTTCGAGTTCCCCAGCATGGAGATCTGCCCCTGGGCGCTGCGCGAAGGCCTGATCCTGCGCAGGCTCGACCAGCTGGTCTTCGACGGCCCCCTCCAGCCGGCACCGCATGTCGGAGCCGCGTCTGTTTCGAAGAAAAAAGCGGCGGACGACGCCGGCCCGGCCGTCCCTGTCCCGGCCGCCGCAGCAGGCGGGCAGGCCGGCTGACATGGGGGACGGCGTCGGGCAGTACACAGGCGATACGCAGCCGATCCCGGTGGCGCTCTCAAGCGCCTCTGTCTATCCCCTGAGCGTGCACGATGCCTTCGCGGTGGCGCAGGACCTGGGCTACGACGGGGTCGAGGTGATGGTCACCAACAACGCCACCAGCCAGAGCGCCGCCGCGCTTGAGCAGCTCAGCCAGCGCTACGCACAGCCGATCGTCTCCATCCACGCGCCCACGCTGCTGCTGACCCAACAGGTCTGGGGAGCGGCGTGGAACAAGATCGAAATGTCCTGCAGGATGGCCCGCGACCTGGGCTGCAGCACGGTGGTGGTCCATCCGCCGTTCCGCTGGCAGTCCAACTATGCGGAGAATTTCGCCGCCGGCGTCCGGGAGATGGCGGCGCTCTACCAAGTGCACATCGCGGTCGAGAACATGTATCCGTGGCGGGTCCGCGGCCGGGAAGCGCTGGCGTACCTGCCGCACTGGGACCCGGTGGGACAGGATTACGACGACGTCACCTGGGACTTCTCGCACGCCGCCACCGCGGGGGCCAACAGCCTGGAGGCCGTGCGGGAGCTGGGAAGCAAGCTGCGGCACGTGCACCTGACCGACGGCTCCGGTTCGGGGCGGGACGAGCACCTTATTCCAGGGCGCGGCACCCAGCAGTGCGCCGAGGTGCTTCAGCACCTGGCCGGGAACGGGTTCCGCGGAAGCATCGTGGCCGAGATTTCCACCCGCAAGGCCAAGGCGGCGGGGGAGCGCGAAGAATGGCTTGCCGAAACCCTGCGGTTTGCCCGCCAGCACCTGGGCGCGCCGCTTGTGGGCGCCTACGAGGTCTGAGCCGCAGGCTTAAAACGAGAAAGCACCGGTGGCTGATCGGGAAAATGGGGGGAAACCCGTACAACCACCGGTGCTTCTTGGCGGACATCCCCATGCCCGCCTCATCACTCGCACCCTCAATGAGGTAGTTACTACGTTACGAAGCAACGTTGGGCGCAAGCTGCAATAACATTGGGAGTTAGCTGGGAATCCTGGCGGCCTCGGCGGCCGAACCGGGAACTGGCATGATGGAGCCATGACTCGAATCGCATTCCTTGGCTGTGGATCCATGAACGAGGCCATCCTGGCCGGCTTGCTCGCCGCAGGGACCGACCCTTCGGACGTGGTCGCCACCGTGCGCCGGGCGGAACGGGCCGACGAGCTGGCACACCGGCACGGCATCATGGCGATCGCCGGCGCCGAGGATCCGGATAACAACAAGCTCGCCGCCAAGGGTGCCGGGGTGGTCATCCTGGGAGTCAAGCCGGTCGGCATCTCTGAGCTTGCCCGCGAAATCTCACCCGTCCTGGCCCCGGACACGATCGTGGTCAGCGTGGCCGCCGCCGTCTCCATCGCGCAGCTCGAAGCCGCCCTTCCCGCGGGCCAGCCAGTCATCCGGACCATGCCGAACACCCCCGCGAAGCTGGGCCGCGGCGTGATTTCCATGTCGGCCGGCGGTCACGCCACACCCGAACAGCAGCAGCTTGTCAAGGATCTCCTGTCGGCCGCGGGAACCGTGGTGGAAATCCCGGAGGAACAGGTGGACGCGCTCTCGGCCATCAGCGGCTCGGGCCCGGCGTACGCCTTCTACCTCGCCGAGGCCATGGCGGCCGCCGGCGTCGAACTTGGACTGGATCCGGAGCTGTCGCTGCGGATCTCCCGCGAGACGGTGGCCGGGGCGGGCTTCATGCTCGCCGAGCCCGGCGCGGACCCGACCGCCCTGCGCGTGGCGGTGACCAGCCCCAACGGCACCACCGAACGAGCCATCGCGGCGTTCAATGACGGCGGGATCCCGGCCATCATCGCCGACGGCGCCCGTGCTGCGGCTGCCCGCGCCGCGGAAATCACCCAGCAGCTCGGCTGACGGCAGCAGCTGACAGGCAAAAGAAAGGCCCCTCCGAGGAGGGGCCTTTCGCGTCCGCCCGCCGAAGCTACGGCCGGGCGGCGAAGCGTTCCAGCAGATCCACGTGGCCGGAGACAATGAGCATGTCCCGTCCGGACACTTTCGTTTCCGGCCTGGCGTAGGTGAAGTCCTCGCCCGGGGACTTCACGCCCACAATGGTCACGCCGTATTTGGAGCGGACCTTGGATTCGTCCAGCGTGAAGCCCACGGTCTCCTTCGGCGGGTACATCTTCACGATCGCGAAGTCGTCGTCGAACTCGATGAAGTCCAGCATGCGGCCGGAGACGAGGTGTGCTGCCCGCACGCCGGCGTCCGCCTCGGGATAGATGACGTGGTTGGCGCCGATGCGGCTCAGGATCTTGCCGTGCGATGGAGTGATGGCTTTGACCCAGAGGTGCTCGATGCCCAGGTCCACGAGGTTCACGGTGATCAACACTGAAGATTCGATCGAGGTTCCCACGCCCACCACGGCGGAGCTGAACTCCTGGGCGCCAAGCTGGCGGAGGGCGTCGATGTTGGTGGCATCGGCTTCCACTACGTGCGTGAGGACAGGTGCCCATTTCTGCACGAGGGAGCGGTCCCGTTCGATCGCCAGGACTTCACGGCCTTGCTTGACCAGCTGCTCGGCGGTTGCGGAGCCGAAGCGGCCCAGGCCGATGACCAGCACGGGGGCATTGTGCGCCGGACGGTTCGGGGCGCCTGAGGTGTTAGCCAATGATCGGCCTTTCTTCGGGGTAGTGGTAGAGCTGGCTGCGCTGGCGCAGGGCCAGCGCGGCGGCGAGGGTGACGGTGCCGACGCGCCCCATGAACATGAGCGCGGTGAGGACATAGACGCCCGACGGCGGCAGCTCGGCACTGAGGTTCGTGCTGAGTCCCACCGTGGCGAAGGCGGAGATCGTTTCGAAGAGCACCCGGTCCAGGGTGGCTCCGCTGATCTGCAGCAGCAGGAAGGACGACACGGACACCAGGGTGGCGCCGGCCACAATCACCGAGATGGCAACGCGCATGGTGCCCTGTGGGATAGTGCGGCCGTACACCTTCACGTCCGCGTCGCCGCGGGCCTCGGCCGCGATGGCGAGGAACATGACGGCGATGGTGGTCACCTTGATGCCGCCCGCCGTCGACGCCGAACCGCCGCCAGCGAACATCAGGGCGTCGGTGAGCAGCATGGTGGTGGATTCCATGTGGTTCTGGTCCACCAGGTTGAAGCCGCCGGAACGCGTCATCACCGAGGCGAAGAGCGAGTGGGTGATCTTGTCGCCCAGGTTCATGTGGGCGATGGTCCGGGCGTTGTCCCACTCCATCAAGGCCCAGAGGAGAGTGCCGGCCGCCAGCAGGATGAAGGAGACCTGGATGGTCAGCTTCGTGTGCAGGTTCCATTTCTTCCAGTTGAGCCCGTTTTGCTGCAGCACCATCACCACGGGGAAGCCGAGGCTGCCAAGGAAGACGCCCAGCATCAGCGGGATGAGGATCCAGAGATCCGTTTCGTAGGGGACAATGCCGTCGGAGTGCGGCGTGAATCCGGCGTTGTTGAAGGCCGAAATCGAGTAGAAGACGCCGTGCCAGACTGACTGCCAGAAGTCCTCCCCGAGGATCATGAAGCGCGGGATCATGGCCAGCGCCAGGGCGCCTTCGATCACCACCGAGGTAGTGATGACGATCCGCAGCAGGGTACCGACCTCGCCGAGGCGCCCGGCGTTGTTCATGGCTTCCTGGGCGATGAGCTTTCCGCGCACACCCAGCCGCTTGCTCACCATGAGCGCCAGCAGCGATGCCAGGGTCAGCGTTCCCAAACCGCCCACGAAGATGCCCACCAGGATCACCAACTGGCCGAAGAACGTCCAGTGGGTCGCCGTCGAGACCACCGTGAGTCCGGTGACGCACACCGCCGAGGCCGCCGTGAACATCGCGTCATGAAGGGGAGTGACAACACCCTCGGCGGACGCTGCAGGCAGGGACAGCAAACCGGTGAAGAGCAGGATCACCACGGAGAACGCCGTCAGCGCCAGCCGGGCCGGCGAGGTGTTGGCGATGTTGTCGATAAAGTCCCGGAGGCCGGTGAAGATCCACAGGCCTTCCCGCTCAGGCTGGTCAGGGTGCCAGCTGGCCGGGCGTGGAGACCTCGACTGGCTCTGGGTCATGGCAGTGCTTTTCGCTTCTTGTTGACGGATCGGCTGTCTTGAGTAGTAAACCACTAATCGCCCGCGGGAGCCGGGCGAACAGGCTAGCCTGTCTTTGATGACTTCCCAGCCCGGCCTCCGTCCGTCCGCGCTGCCAACGACGGTGGCGTGGAGCCCCGCCATGGCCGCCTATGACTTCGGTCCCGGCCACCCCATGGCACCGGAGCGCCTTGAACTGACGGCGCGGCTGGCCGACTCCCTCGGGCTGTTCGAACTTCCGCACGTCTCGCTGCAGGCACCCGGGGTGGCGTCCGACGTCGAACTCCAGCGGGTGCACAGCGCGGACTATATTGCCGCGGTGCGGCGCGCCAGCGAGGACCCGACGGCGTCGGACCCGGAACGCGGACTGGGAACCGACGACGATCCCGCCTTTGCCGGAATGCACGAGGCGAGTGCCCGCTTGGCGGCGGCCTCGCTGCTCTGCGCGGAAGCGGTCCTTTCGGGCGAAGCGGTCCGCGCGGTGAATTTCGGCGGCGGCCTGCACCATGCCTCCCGGGAACGCGCCAGCGGCTTCTGCATCTACAACGATGCGGCCCTGGCCGTGCAGCGTTTGCTCGACGGCGGTGTGGCGAAGATCGCGTACATCGACGTCGACGCCCACCACGGGGACGGTACGCAAAGCATCTTCTGGGACGACCCGCGGGTCCTCACCATTTCACTGCACGAATCCGGGCTGACCTTGTTCCCGGGCACGGGATTCGCCAACGAAAGCGGCGGACCGCGGGCCCTGGGGACCGCCGTCAATGTCGCCCTGCCGGCCCACACAGGCGACGCCGGCTGGTTGCGTGCCTTTCACGCGGTCGTGCCGCAGCTGGTGGGGGCGTTCGGGCCCGAGGTGATCGTCAGCCAGCACGGCTGCGACTCGCACGCCAACGACCCCCTCACGAACCTCAACCTCAGCGTCGACGGCCAGCGCGAGGCCGCCTCCGCCGTCGCCGGCCTTGCCGCACGGTACTGCGGCAACCGCTGGATCGCCACCGGGGGCGGCGGGTACGACATCACCGGTGTGGTCCCGCGGAGCTGGTCGCACCTGATCGGCATCGCGGCGCAGAGGCCGATCCCCCTGGACGCCCGGGTGCCGGAGGAATGGCTTGAATATGTCCGGGAGAAATTCGGCCGCAACGCCCCCGAACGCATGGGGGACGAAGTGGACATCTGGTGGCGTTCCTGGGAAGTCGGCTACGATCCGGGCGACGCCGTGGACCGCAGCATCATCGCCACCCGCAAGGAGATCTTCCCGCTGCACGGGCTCGATCCCTGGTTCGACTGAGCTCCCTGGTTCGACTGAGCTCCCTGGTTCGACTGAGTTCCCTGGTTCGACTGAAGTTCAGCCCGACTTCTCCGTCTGGAACACGACGCCGGCGGCGCCGACCAGCCAGCCCAGCAGGGACAGCGCGAAAGCCCCGATGAGGTCAGTCGAGGCCTGCCCCTTCACGAGCCAAAGGATCAGGACCAACAAGCCCACGGCCATGTAGACCATGATCGCGGCGACGATCCTGCCGGAAAGCCGGGCAGCGACCTCTGCCGGGAAGGAAGCACCCGGGGAGCCTGCCGGTGTTTCGGACTGCTGGTGTTTGACCTCCGAGATGGTGAATCCCAGGGCCGACGCCGTGAGCGAACCCAGCGAGGTCGCCATCACTCCGGCGGCGGTCACCAGGGCGCCGTTCAGGGCCGGGGCGGTGGCGCCGCCAACGGGAACCCAGCTCGCCACCCGCAGCAGGACGGCGAGCCACACCGCCACGAACAGGATCAGGAACACGGCCGCGATGATGTTGAACATTTGCCGCCGGAGATAGTCAGTCATGGCCACGCACCCCGCCCCGCTCTGGCCGCGGCTGGATGGCCGCCTGGACCGTGTGTTCGTTGTACCACCAGGGGTGTGGCCGGTCAACGATCCCATTAGGCCCGTCACGGCGAAATAGTTGATGCCTTTTGACGTATATGTCGCTAGGGTGGGAGGCATGGTGACTGACGACGTATTTGCCGTCATTGCTGAGGCGACCCGGCGTGACATCCTGGTTGCCCTCCGCTCTGGGGACAAAGCTGTGGGGGAATTGGTGCAGGAACTTGAAGCCAGCCAGCCCACCATTTCCAAGCATTTGAAGGTGCTCCGCGAAGCGGACCTCGTCAGCATGCGTGCCCAAGGGCAGAAACGCTATTACGCCCTGAACCCCAAGCCCCTCGCCGGGATTGCCAGCTGGCTGGAAACCTTCGACGTCGGCCCCTCCGCAGCTGCCGCTGCCGCCGCGCCGGGCCAGCGGCGCGAGGGCACCGCCCGGAGCGCGGGGCAGGCGGCCCAGCCTGCCGCCGTCGGGACGACCCAGGGGCCTGCCGCGAATGCCCGGCCCGGCAACGCAACACAGCCGGCACAGGAAGTTGTTGTTCCTGCACCGGCTGCGGCGGCGGACGACACCGTTCCCCAGCAGATCGGCCGCACGGTAGGCCGCGCCGCCACGAAGGCCGCGGACCTGCTCGCCAAGCTGCCGGACCTGCCCAACCTGCCCAAGTTCGGCCGGAAGAAGTAATTCGGGCCGGAAGAAATAACCGCTGCTGTGAAAGGCCTCAGCAGCCTTCGAAGTCGTTGAGCA
The DNA here is from genome assembly GCF_056279005.1 of Arthrobacter sp. TE26545. The sequence continues at coordinate 3,169,449 of NZ_JBWBQM010000001.1, read as the reverse complement.
CCCGGACCTTGGCTGCCGAGGCCGACGCCGGGTCGAAGGCATGGCCGAACAGCTGCTGTTCGGCGCGGCAGCCGATGAGCGGCGCCGCAGAGAAGCTGGTGGCTTAGCCGCCAGGTTTCCCGCAGCCCCGTTCGCGGAACGTCAGCCCTGCAGGAGTCGCACGTGGTCCGGGTTCAGCTCGGAGATCTTCGTTACGCCCAGCAAGGCCATGGTGCGGGCCATGTCCTTCTCAAGGATCTGGATGGTGCGGTCCACGCCGGCGCGCCCGCCGGCCATGAGCCCGTAGAGGTAGGCCCGTCCGATCAGGGCGAAGTCCGCGCCCAGTGCCAGAGCTGCGATGATGTCCGCGCCGCCCATGATGCCGGTGTCCAGGATGACCGCGGCTTCAGGGTTCCGTTCCTTGACCGCGGCGGAGACCGCGGGCAGCAGGTGCAGCGGGATCGGCGCGCGGTCCAGTTGGCGGCCGCCGTGGTTGGAGACCACCACACCGTCGGCCCCGTGGTCCACCACCCTCACCGCGTCCTCAACGGTCTGGATGCCCTTGACCACCAGCTTGGCCTTCCAGGTTTCGCGCAGCCAGTCGAGGTCCTCGAAAGTCAGTGTGGGGTCGAACATCGAGTTGATCAGGTCTGCCACCGTGCCCGTGTAACGCGACAGCGAGGCGAAGGTCAGCGGCTCGTGGGTGAGGAAGTTGAACCACCAGGCGGGCCGGTACGAGGCGTCCAGCACGGTCTTCAGGGTCAGGGCTGGCGGAATGGTCATGCCGTTGCGGACATCCCGCAGCCGGGCGCCCGCGACGGCGGTGTCCACCGTGACCATCAGGGTGTCGTTGCCGGCCGCGGCGGCGCGCTCGATGAGCTCGAGCGACCGCTCACGGTCCGTCCATAGGTAGAGCTGGAACCAGTTGCGTCCGTTCGGCGCCGCGGCGGCCACGTCCTCGATCGAGGCGGTGCCCATCGTGGAAAGGGTGTACGGAATGCCGGCGGCCTGGGCTGCCTGGGACCCGGCGTACTCGCCTTCGGACTGCATCATCCGCGTGAAGCCGGTGGGGGCGATGCCGAAGGGGAGGCGGGACGGCTTGGCCAGGATGTCGGTGCTGAGGTCGATGCTGGAGACGTCGCGCAGGATGCCGGGACGGAACTCGATGTCCTGGAACGCCTGCCGGGCGCGGCGCAGGGTGATTTCGGCCTCGGCGGCACCGTCCGTGTAGTCGAAAGGTGCCTGCGGGGTCCGGCGCTTGGCGATGTCCCGCAAATCCCAGATCGTGGAGGCACGCTTGAGGCGCGCGGCGTTGCTGAACTCCGGCTTCTTGAACTGCATCAGCGGGGCAAGGTCGGAGTACTTGGGGATGCGCCGCTTGAGGGCCGGCGGAATCACGACGGCGGCGCTGTTCGGTGCGGCTTCGCCGCTGGCTGTGGCGGGCTGGACGGTGTGCGTCATGATGGTCTCCGGACTCGGCGGTGTGGTTGGACCACACTCTATTTCATGTGGTTGGACCACAGCAAGTAGGATTCTTGCATGCGAACCCACGAACTCGTGCTTGGCTGGATCGAAAAGCAGCTCTCCGACGGCAAGCTGCTGCTCGGCGGCCGCCTGCCTGCGGAGCGCGCCCTTGCCGAACAGCTCCAGGTTTCCCGCACCTCCGTCCGTGAAGCGATCCGGATCCTGGAGGCCATGGGCGTGGTACGGGCCGCCGTCGGTTCCGGGAAGGACGCCGGGACGGTGGTCATCGCCGATCCGGCCGCTGCCCTCGGTTCCGCGCTGCGCTTGCATGCCGCTACCCGGCATTTCCCGGTGGCCGACATCGTGGAGACCAGGGTCCTCCTCGAGTCGTGGGCCGTCTCCCGGGCCCGCCCGGAATCACCGGCACTGGCCGAGGCGGCTGCCCTCCTTGACGAGATGGATGCCGGCCCCGGCACCGAAGACTTCCTGGCCCTGGATGTACGCTTCCACCTTGCCCTCGCCGAGGCTGCAGGCAACGTGGTGGTGAGTGCCATGATGGCGTCCCTGCGCGAGGCGATCGAAGGATACGCAGCCGAGTTGACGAAGAACCTGCCGGACTGGGACGCGACCGCCCGCCGCCTCCGGGCGGAGCACCGTGCGATCCTCGATGCCGTCAACACCGGCGACGGCGGCAGTGCGGCCAGGCTTGTGGCCTCCCATATCGAGGGTTACTACCGCGAGGCCGGACTCGCCGCTTCGGCCTGAGGATCCACACACCGACGGGCATTCCCTGACGGGTCGGGGCTTCCTATGATCGAAACCGAGGGCAGGAGGCGGCCATGCGCATCGCACTGTGGGCCGACATGGAGCGCATGTCCCGGGTCCGGGACCACCATGGGTGCTGGCCGGCCTTCGAACTGTATTGGACCTCCGGCCGGCGGGACTTTACCGACGAAGTGATTGCAGCGGCCATGGGATTGATTGACGGCGGACGCAACGAGGTCTATGTCGTCAACGCCCACGGGCTCGGGTGGCCGAACATCCTTTGGGAGGAACTACCCGACGGCGCTGCACCGGCCGGGAGCAACGACTTCGCCGAAGGGTTCGATGCAGCCTTCCAGGTGGGCTTCCATGCCCGGGCGGGCACGTCCGGCGGATTCATGAGCCACACGATGGTGCCCGGACTCAAGGTTGCGGCCGACGGGGTGCCCCTTACCGAGAGCCACATCTGGGCGTGGCTGGATGGTATCCCGGTCCTGGGTGTCACAGGTGATGCCGCCCTCGGAGCGCAACTGGATGGCTTCCTTGCCGGGACGCCGTTCCTCGCGGTCAAGAAGGCCACGAGCCGTGGCGAAGCGCTGCCCGAACACCCTGCGCGTGCCGGGAGCTTCGACGCCATCAGGGATTTCGCCAGAAGCGCGTCGCGGAGCCCCTTGAAGCAGATTGCCTTCCCGGCGGAATTCACTTTCGCAGTGGCGCTGGACCGGGACCTGGCCGGGTTGGTGGACGGGGTGCACGGCCTGGGCCGAAGCGGACCGGAGGTGCTGACGAAGCTTGCCGCCGATATTGCCCGCGATGCGTACCCTGCCCTCCAGGCCGCCATGGGCGCGTCACTCAAGCCGTTCTTCGACGCCCAGTACGGCCTCGATTTGGGCAGTGAGGCCGCCATGCGGGAGCAGGACCCGCTGGCCTTGGCGCGCTGCCGGAGTTACCTGGATGCCTGGGCCGCCGTGAGCGAGCCGGCATGGCCGCAGTGATGCCCCGGCGCCGCCCGGCCGGGGCGGTCAGGCCTTCGGTGGCGCCGTGCTGCCGCGGATTTCCAGGTGCGGCTCGAAGTGGTCGGTGGGGGTCTCGGCGTTGGCATGCTTGATCTGTTCGTGCATCCGTCGCCAGGCGAGGCTGCCCAGTTGGGCGATCGGGACAGCCGCCGTGGTCAGGCCCGGCATGGTGTAGCGCGCGAACGGCATGTCGTCGTAGCCCGTGATCGAAAGGTCCTCCGGCACCCGGATGCCGCGTTCGCTCAAGCCGTGCAGCAGGCCCATGGCCGCGACGTCGTTGAAGACGAGGATTCCGGTGGCCCCGCATGAGGCGACCGCGTCGCTTGCCTCGTTTCCGGCATCGTAGGTGTTTCCCCCCGGGATGAACTGCAGTTCGACCTCGGGGTAGTCCTGGACGAACTTCTCAAGCCCGCGCAAGCGCTGAACGTTCGACGCGCTGCGCTCGGGGCCGGTCAGATAGGCGATCCGGCGGTGGCCCAGTTCCACCAAATGGGCTCCGAGCTTCTGGATACCGTGGCCGTAGTCCACCACCAGGCTGGGAGTGGACGAGGCCTCGGTGGTGCGGTTGATCAGCACCAAGGGATACAAGGTGGGTGCCAGCTCTTCGAGTTCGTCCTGGCTCATGCGCGGGGCGCAAAGCACGACGCCGTCGCAGCGCCGCCGTGCCTCCCCGGCAAGGATCGCTTCCTCGCTGGAGACCTCGGAGGAGTCCGCGATCAGCACGCGGTAGCCGTCGCGGGCGGCGGCGACGCTGACATCCCTGAGGATGGACTGGAAGGTGGGGTTCGACAGGTCCGGGACCACGATGCCGATGGTTTCGGTCTTGCCCAGGGCAAGGCTGCGTCCCGCCGGATTCGGTTTGTACTTCAGTTCGGCCGCGGCGGCCTGGACCCGTTGGGCGATGGAGGCGTTGACGGTCGTGTTCCCGTTCATGACGCGCGAGACCGTGGCATGCGAAACTCCGGCCTTCGCCGCCACGTCCCCGATTCCGACGCGGCGCCGTGTGCTCCGATCTGCCATGGCTTCCTTCTTGATGCTGCCTGTCCCTGGTGCTGCCAGTCCGCCGCAGCCGGCGGCCGGTCAGTACTCCTGGCGCTGAGTCTAGCGATTTTTGGGAAACGCTTTCTCTCGATGTCCTTCCATTGCGCCCGATGTTCCTGCCGGATGCCGCGAACAGGGTATCCGGGAAGGGGAAACGGGCCTATCCTTGAGCCGTCGGTCGTTCTCCGTCAGCGGAGGTGCTGGGGCTTTCCGTGACAATCTGTCGGGAAAGAAGGAAGCTGTGTTCACTGCCCAGCCCGGAAGCGTAATTCGGCGCGCCCTGATCCTCGGGTCCGCATTGCTGCTGATGCTCTCGCTCGCCGCGGCCCCGGCGCGCGCAGCGGATACCCGCGCCGCCGTCGATGTCACTGCCAACGGCAATTTCCAGCTTGTCTTTCCCGGTCAATCGGCACAGGTAGTGGGCCAGGTGCTCCCGGTGTATCCCACGCCGCTGGTGCCCACGGGAACCGTGACACTCCTGCCGGACGACGCAGACACGCCGCTTGGCACCTCCGGGCTCAGCAACGACATCCTGCCCGGGCTGTTCGTCCTCATAGCACCGCCCTTGGACCTTGGCACGCACTATTTCCGCGCCGCGTATTCGGGCGATGAGAACTTCGCCCCGAAAACCATCCGCTTCCCGATCGTGGTCATCAGCGGTCCGGAGACGACGACCTCGCTGGCACTGAGTCCGTCCGGTGGCTCCGTTGCAGGCGAAGTGATCACGATGACCGCCCAGGTCGCCGCATTGGACGGTCCGCTCACCGGAACGCCCCTCGGCGAGGTCACCTTCACAGTCGACGGCGTCGACGTTGCCACGGTGACCGTCGGCACTGGCTGGGTAGCCGCTTTCAGCACCTCAGCCTTGACCGTTGGGACGCACACGATTTCGGCGGCGTACCAGCACCAGGCAGGGGACTACTTCGCGTCAACATCGCCGGCTCTGTCCTACACGGTTTCGGCGCCGCCCACGGCTGAGGTCCGTACGCAATTCCGGGTGAGTCCCCACGGCACTGTCCAGGCCGGCGAGCCCGTGACCGCCCGCGCGGTGATCGAATCGCGGTCCGCGCACGGGCCCACGCCCACCGGCCGCGTGCAGTTCTATGACGGGAGCACCCCGATAGGGGCGGCCGAGGAACTGGCTGCCGGAACCGCCGTCTTTGTCTATCAGCAACTGAGCCCCGGGAAGCACGTGCTCCAGGCAAAGTATCTCGGCTCGAGCCTGTACCTCCCGGCATTCACGCCGTCGCGGACGGTGACTGTTACGGCGTGAGACGGGGGCCTGTTTTGCGGCCGGAGCGCCTTCATGGCTATGGTGTGTCCATGACTAAGCGTTGGTATGCGTATTTTTCGTTGGCTCTGGAGGGGCCCGCGTCTAACTGACACGCATCCAACTAACCTTCAGAGCCAACAGGGCAGAGATCATTCTCTGCCCTTCGCCATATCCGGCGGGTTCTGTTGAGGGCCCGCTCCGCCTCCGGAACAGGACCCGAAAATGACCAGCATTGCCGAAAACCCCGCCACACTCGACGCGAGCCAGGAATCCCGCTCCAGCGCCGAGACCCCGGCCGGCCGTTCGACGTCGAACCTGCGGGTGAGCCGCTTCGAACCGTTGCCCGCCCCGCAGGAAGTCATCGCGGAACTGCCGCTCGGCGCGAAGGCCGCGGCCGTCGTCGAACGCGGCCGTGACGAGATCCGGGCCATCATGGACGGCGTCGATGACCGCCTGCTGGTGATCGTCGGTCCCTGCTCCATCCACGATCCCAAGGCGGGGCTGGAATACGCCCGCCGGCTGGTCAGCCAGTCCGAAAAGCACAGGGAAGACCTGCTGGTGGTCATGCGGGCCTACTTCGAAAAGCCGCGCACCACGGTGGGCTGGAAAGGCCTCATCAACGATCCGCACCTGGACGGCAGCCACGACATCGCCTCGGGCCTGCGCGCAGCCCGCGGCTTCCTCCAGCAGGTCACCGAACTGGGCCTGCCCACGGCCACGGAATTCCTGGAACCGATCAGCCCGCAGTACATGGCGGACCTGGTCGCCTGGGGCGCTATCGGCGCCCGCACCACAGAAAGCCAGATCCACCGCCAGCTCGCCTCCGGCCTTTCTATGCCGATCGGCTTCAAGAACGGGACCGACGGCGACCTCCAGGTGGCCATCGACGCCTGCGGCGCATCCGCCGCCCAGCAGGCTTTCCTCGGCATTGACGGCGACGGCCGTGCAGCCCTCGTGGCGACCGCCGGGAACCCGGACACGCACGTGATCCTCCGCGGCGGACGCAAGGGCCCCAACTACTCTGCGGACGATGTGGCGGCCGCCTCCGAAAAGCTGTCCGCCAAGGGCCTGAACCCGCGCCTGATCGTCGATGCCAGCCACGCCAACAGCGGCAAGAGCCATCACCGCCAGGCCGAGGTCGCGTTGGAAATCGGTGCCCAGCTGGAGGCCGACCCCGCCTCGCCGATTGCCGGCGTCATGTTGGAAAGCTTCCTGGTGGGCGGTGCGCAGAACCTGGACGTTGCGCTTCAGCTAGCGGGGGAGCAGGAGCTGGTTTACGGCCAGAGCGTCACGGACGCCTGCATGGAATGGGACGTCACGGCGTCCGTGCTCGAGCAGCTCGCGGCCTCGTCCCGCAAGCGTCGCGAGGCCGCCGCAGGCTGAACGCGAATGTAGCGGGCGGGACTTTCACATTGGCCTCAGCAGCCTCTAAAGTATCTAGCACATGGTTGTGATGGCTCAGCATCGGAACGCCGCAGTCATGGGCGCTGGGGTTGTCCTTGTCAGCTGAGAGCAAAGGAATATGGAGAATGTCCGCAGAGACCAACTTCTCGAATGCGCGATTCATGACCGTGGCCGAAGTGGCCGAGGTTCTCCGGGTTTCCAAAATGACCGTGTACCGCCTGGTCCATTCCGGCGAAATGCCGGCTGTCCGGTTCGGCCGGTCATTCCGGGTTCCCGAGGAAGCCGTTGCCCAGTACCTCAAGGGTGCCGTGGTGGACGGCCGCTCGGAGAGCGCCTGACGCCCAAGGGCCCTGCCGGGTCTACGGTCATTGGGTGCCTCCGCGAGGCGGTACCCTGTTAAGGAACGTTTTACGTCACTGTAAGAATCCGTCTGTTGCGGGGCCTTCGCCGGCCCCGTCCGGCAGGCGGGAACTTCACTTATTTGTTAAGGAACTTTCGTGGGTTCAGTTATTAAGAAGCGCCGCAAGCGTATGGCCAAGAAGAAGCACCGCAAGTTGCTTCGTAAGACCCGCCACCAGCGCCGCAACAAGAAGTAGGAATACTTCGCAGTGCGTTAATGCCCGTTGCCTCTCGAGGCGGCGGGCATTTTTGCGTCCCTAAACCGCCTGGTGACGTCCCTAAACCGACTGGTGACGGCGCCCGTGCTGTCGGATGCCGGTGCCGTCGGATGCCGGTGCCTCAGACGCGCGGGCCGCGGAACTTGCTGAACCCGCGCCACAGGCCGTACACAGCGCCGCCGACGGTGGCTGCCTTCAGGCCAAGTGTGGCTGCGCGGCGGCCCGAGCGGAAGTCGTAAACGGGCCAGTTGTTTTCGCGGGCATGGCGACGCAGGGCGGCGTCGGGGTTAATGCACACCGGGTGCCCCACCAGGGTGAGCAGGGGGATGTCGTTGTGGGAGTCGCTGTAGGCCCAGCAGCGCTGGAGGTCCAGCCCTTCCTCGTCTGCCACCTGCTGAACGGCAACGGCTTTCGCCGGTCCGTGCAGGATGTCACCCACGAGCCTGCCGGTGTAGGCGCCGTCTTCGATTTCGCCCACCGTGCCCAAGGCGCCGGTGAGGCCCAGCCGGGTGGCGATTACGCTGGCAACCTCGACCGGGGTGGCGGTGACCAGCCACACCTTGCGGCCCACCCGGAGGTGCTGCTCGGCCAGGGCCTTCGTACCCGGCCAGATCCGGGACTCGATCATTTCGTCGTAGACTTCTTCGCCCAGTTCCTCGACCTCGGAAACCCTGATCCCTGCGGCAAGGACCAAGGCGGAGTCGCGCACGGCATGGACGTCGTCCATGTTCTCGCCGCGGAGGACAAACTTGAACTGCTTCCATGCGAAGCCCGCGGCCTGGGACAGTGTGAAGGCCTTGCGTTCGTACATTTTCCGGGCCACATGGAAGAGGCTTGCGCCCCGCATCAAGGTGTTGTCGACGTCGAAGAATGCGGCTTCGCCGTGTTGCTGCTTCACAGCCGGCGCGGTGGCCACAGCGGCGTTCTTCTCGTCGGGCATGCCATGAGTCTAGTCAATTGCCCTGCCGGACGCCGTGCCGCGCCTTCCGCATGAACCCGCGTCGTGCGCGCTTCGACGCCGCCCCGCGGCTCGGGCTACCGTTGGAACATGCCGATTCCCGACGTCGTCCTCCTCACCAAACCCGACTGCCACCTTTGCGCTGCGGCGCGGGACGCCGTCGAACGCGTTGTCTCGCAGCTGGGGCTGCCGTGGCGGGAGATGTCCATCGAAGGCGACGCCGAGCTGCGCGAACGTTACGCCGAGGAGATCCCGGTGGTCCTGGTCGACGGCATCCAGCGGGACTTCTGGAAGATCGACGAAACACGGCTCACCAGGGTGCTGCAGAAGGCACTTGCGTCCTAAGTGCTATCCCGGTGGCTTTGTTGACTCCGGGAACCCCGCAATAGAGTGGGACAACAAAGCAACACAATGGAGACGACTGTGACTGCGCTGGAACCATCCGCCGAGCCCGTACCGGGCGAGCAGGATTCTGCTGCCAAGCAGATTCCGCCTGCAGCTGTGGCCCGGATGACGCTCTACCTGCGCGCGCTCAACTCCCTCCTCGGCGAAGGCGTGGAACGGGTTTCCTCCGAAGCGCTGGCCGAGGCCTCCGGGGTCAGCTCCTCCACCCTGCGCAAGGACCTTTCGTATGTCGGCTCCTACGGCACACGGGGCGTGGGCTATGAGGTCCAGTACCTGAGCCGTCATATCGCGGCCGCTCTGGGGTTGACCCACGACTGGAAAGTGGCGATTGTCGGGGCCGGAAACCTTGGCAAGGCCCTCGCCAGGTACGGCGGCTTCCAGTCGCGCGGCTTCGACGTCGTGGCCATCCTCGACGCCGACCCCATGGTGGTCGGCAACGAAGTCGGCTGGCTGCGGGTCAGCGATGCCGCGAACCTTGAGCAGGTCCTGCAACGGACCCGCACCAACATGGTGGTTCTGGCCCTGCCCGCTGCCGTGGCACAGGACGTGTGCGACCGCGTGATCAAGGCAGGGATCCGCAGCATCCTCAGTTTCGCGCCCGTGCTGCTGCAGGTCCCGCCGCATGTCAATCTGCGGAAGGTGGACATGGCCACCGAACTGCAGATCCTGGCCTACCACGCACAAAGGGCGCAGACCCCGGGCCAAGCCGTCTGATACTGCCCGACGGCGGCCGGGACTGCGCCCGTTGTTTGCTGCGGTGTGTTTTCCCGCGGCAGGTTCAGCGGCCGTATGGACCCTGGCCGTAAGGGTTCGCGAAGGGCTGGGCCTTGCGGAAGTACGGCGCCGAAGCCGGCAGGTAGAGCATTACGATCGCGGCGATGCCGAGCAGGATGGTGACAGTGCCGATGCCGACCTGGGCCAGGCCCAGCAGTGAGATCGCGGCGAAGATGGTTCCCAGGATCCGGGCCCAGTTCTTTCCCCTGCGCACGTTGAAGGCGACCAGGGCGTAGAGGCCGGCGAAGATCACGGAGAAGATAACCACCGTGGTGGCAAATATTCCGCGGAAGCTGTCCACGTCGATGCCGGGGTTGTTGCGTCCTTGGGCCTTCATTGCCTCGTCCACAATGCTGCCGAACTCGGGCGAGTTGATCATGGCAAGCGTGATCGGGATGCCGATCAGGTTCAGTACGCCGGCGGCAAGGATGAGCCAGAACGAGATGTTGACCAGCGAGGGAACTCCCGACGTCGTGGCCGGCTGCTGGCTCGGCCACACGCTTTGCCCGTACTGCGACTGTCCGTAGGGGGACTGGCCATACGGGGACTGGCCGAACTGCGGAGCGCCCTGGCCGTACTGCGGGGCGGCGGGCTGCTGTCCGTACTGGGGTGCGCCTTGGCCGTACTGCGGTGCGGCCTGCCCGTACTGTGGCGCCGATGGCTGCTGTCCGTACTGCGGGGCATCCTGCCCGTACTGGGGCTGTGCCGGCTGGCCGTACTGCGGCTGTTCGGGGGTGCCCTGCTGGGAACTGCCGTTTTCACCGGAGTTGGCGGGCGGGTATGGAGGGTTGCTCATGGCATTCCTTTGCATGTTCGACTGCGGGTTCGGCTGCCGGGTCAGCAATTACCCCTGCCCCCAGCTTGGTTTAAGTCCACCGTACCCCGGCACCCGGCGGTGGAGACCGATTTCCCACGGATTTCCGGCAAGGAAAGGCCAGGGAGTCCGGTGCGGGACGGCACTCGTGGCAGAAAGGAAGGCCGCGGCGTCCTGGGGAGCACCGCGGCCTTTGGCCAAGCTTTCGTGAGAGCCTGTACCTGGTTCGGGTACAGGAACTGTGCCTACGAGAAATGCTTCTGCGACTCGGGAAGCCACATCAGCACGCCGGCCGCCACCGCGACCGCGGAGCCGATGAAGCCCAGGTTCAGCGTGACGAGCTGGAGCAGCAGCGAAATCACCGCAAGCCCGGCCAGAATGCTCAGAACCAAGCGGGCCCAGCGGGCGCCTTCCTTGAGCCTGATCGCGATGAAAATGTAGAGGGCGGCGAAGATCAGGCTGAGAATGAAGCTCCCGATACTGGTGCCAATGAGCAATTCACCGAAGTAGCCCCGGAGAATGAAGATGTTGATCAGGCTTGACAGCACGCCAAGGACGGCTGCACCGACCCAGAGCCAGTAGGACAGAGTCAATTGCTGCGGCACGCCTGTGGTGTCGCGGAAGCGTTGGGCGATGTTGTTGAAGTCGAGGCCGAAAGTGTTCCTTGCCGGAGCCGGGTAGCCCAAGCCGGCAGGCGGGGCGTTGTTGGGCCCTGCGGCAGGCATTGCGTAGCCCGGAGCCGGCTGCTGGTACCCCGGGGCAGGCTGTTGGTATCCCGGGGGTGGGGCCTGATATCCGGGTGCCTGGTAGCTGGGTGGTTGCGGTGCGCCTTGAGGCGGCTGGTAGCCGGCGGGAGGAACATCGCCGGAAGATGCGGGCTCTGAGCCTGGCTGTTGAGGAACTTCGTTTGGGTTACTCATGGCATCACTGTAGACCTGAGGTTGAAGGTTTCCTAGGAAATTTTCGGCGAATTCCCGGCCTCCTCTGGGCCTCGTGGTGAATACTCCAGCGGGTGGATCCATGGGAGGGATGCCCGCCTGGAAGGCGGCAACGAAAAGCGGCGCCGCCCGGTGGCTGCGGAAATCCGCAAGCCTTCCGGGAAGCGCCGCTTCCGGAAACTGTGCCCTTAGGCGGCAGGGGCGATGAAGGCGAGTTCGAGGTTGATGACAACCTTGTCGCTGACCAGCACGCCGCCGGCTTCCAGTACGGCGTTCCAGGTCAGGCCGAATTCCTTGCGGCTGATGGTGGTCTCGCCGGAGAGCCCGGCGCGGGTGTTGCCGAAGGGGTCGACTGCGACGCCGTTGAATTCAGTCTCGATGGCGACCTCCTTGGTGACGCCCTTGATGGTGAGGTCGCCGACCAGGTCGAAGCTGTCGCCGTTGGCCTTGATGTGGCGGGATACGAAGTTGATCTCCGGGAACTTCTCGACGTCGAAGAAGTCCTCGCCCTTGACGTGGCCGTCTCGGTTGACGTCGCCGGAGTCGAAGCTGGCCGTCTGGATGGTTGCGTTGACCTTGGAGTCGGCCAGGTGGTCCGCCAGTTCCAGCGTCGCGTTGGCTTCGGTGAACTGGCCGCGGACCTTGCTGATTCCTGCGTGGCGGACGGTGAAGCCGATTTCGCTGTGCGAGTTGTCGAGGGTCCAGGTACCGGTGGTGACGTTGGCGGGGAGGGTCATGGCGTGCTCCTTGGGGTAGGGATGGGTGGAATCTCCGCTCGGAGGACAGTTACTTGAACAATCAACCGATCTTGCATCCAGTATAAACATGCAAATGCATCTTTTATTCCATCGCCGGGAACATTTTTTCGGGAACTTCAGTTCTACGTGGCGTAGAAGATTTCTGAATGCCCGTCCTCTTTGAGAAACTGGTAGACATGCCCCAAGCAACTGTCCATCTGCTCCGCCATGGCGAGGTATATAACCCCGACGGCGTTCTGTATGGCAGACTCCCCGAATTCCACCTGTCCGAGCGCGGATGGGCGATGGCGCGCGTGCTCGCCGAGCACTTCGAAGCGCGCGCCGCGGCCGGGGCAAAGATCGTCCACCTGGTGGCCTCGCCGCTCACGCGTGCCCAGGAAACAGCCCAGCCGAGCTCTGAGGCGCTCGGCCTCCAGGTCCATACGGATCCCCGGATCATCGAGGCAGAGAACCACTTTGAAGGATTGCACGCGCGTCCCTCGGAGTTCCTGAAGCCCCAGCATTGGTTCCATTTCCGGAACCCGCTCCGCCCGTCCTGGGGTGAACCGTATAGCCAGCAGGTCGCGCGCATGCGTGCCGCTATCGAGGACGCCCGGCAGCGTGCCGTCGAACTCGGCGGCGACGGCGCCGAAGCGATCCTGGTGAGCCACCAGCTGCCCATCTACGCCACGCGCCGCAGCGCCGAAGGGCGCCGGCTGTGGCATGACCCGCGCAAGCGCGAGTGCACCCTGACGTCCCTGACGTCCTTGGTGTTCGACGCCGACGGCGCCCTCGTGCGGGTCGACTACAGCGAGCCCGCGGCAGCCCTGTTGCCCGGCGCCGCAAGTACTCCCGGAGCATGACATTGGATAAGCACAGCAACACCTCGCGCCGACGCTTCCTCGCCACCGGGGGAGCGGCCCTCGCCGCCATGACCGTGGGCCTGTCCGCCTGCGCCCCGCAGGAGGACAACCTCGCCAAGCAAGCGAACGTCGGCGACAACAAGAACTACATTGCGGGAGACGGTTCGGTCACCGAGTTCGCCACGACCGAGCGTTCAGCCCCGGTGCAGATTGACGGGATCCTGTTCGATGGCACGGCTGTGAAGGCCGCAGACCTCCGCGGCAAGGTGACGGTGCTGAACTTCTGGTTCGCGGCCTGCGCCCCCTGCCGCGTCGAGGCGCCCATCCTCGAGGAACTGCACCAGGACTTCAAGGCCAAAGGCGTGCAGTTCTTCGGCGTCAACCTGCGCGATGAGAAACCCACCGCCGAGGCCTTCGAAAAGACCTTCAACCTGACGTACCCGAGCTTCAACGACAAGAACGGTGCCGTGTTGCTCTCAGTTTCCGGCCTGGTGCCGCCGAACGCCGTGCCCACCACGCTCGTCCTAGACAAGGAAGGCAGGGTTGCCTCCCGCGTCCTCGGCGAAATCGAAAAGGGCACCCTGAAGGCCCTCATCAGCGCCGCGGCAGCCGAGTAGGCGGCCCTACGAACGTGAACAGCCCCTTCGCCGAGACCATCCTCAACGGTTCCCTGCTTCTGGCCATCCCGGTGGCCCTGCTGGCGGGACTCGTCTCCTTCCTTTCGCCGTGCGTGCTGCCCCTCGTGCCCGGGTACCTGGGCTACGTCACCGGGCTGACCGGCGTCGATCTCCAGAAACAGCGGCGCGGCCGCATGCTTGCCGGAATCGGGCTGTTCGTGCTCGGCTTTTCCGTGATCTTCGTGCTGCTCGGCGGGGCCTTCGGCCAGCTGGGCACATTCATCAGCGGTCCGCAGAACGCCTGGATCACCCAGCTGCTGGGTGTCCTGGTGATCGTCATGGGCGTCGTCTTCATGGGCGGCTTCAGCTGGCTGCAACGGGACGCCAAGATCCATGCGAAGCCCCCGGCCGGCCTGTGGGGCGCGCCGCTGCTGGGCATCACCTTCGGCCTGGGCTGGGCCCCCTGCATTGGACCGACCTACTCGGCCGTCCAGCTGTTGAGCCTGTCCGGCGGATCCTCCGCAGCCAAGGGCGCCTTGCTTGCCTTCGTGTACAGCCTGGGCCTGGGAGTGCCGTTCCTGCTGATCGCCCTCGCCGTACGCCGCGGCGCCGGAGTCATGTCCTTCTTCCGCAAGCACCGCCTGGCGATCCAGCGGGCCGGCGGGGCCATCCTGATCCTCCTGGGGATCCTGATGGCCAGCGGAGTGTGGGGTGCCTGGGTCACCGGGCTGCAGTACTGGTTCCAGACCGATGTGAAGTTGCCGATTTGATGAGCGAGCCCGTGGAAGCCAAGAACAAACCCAAGACGACCGAGGACGCCAAGACCGGGGCCGCGCTGCCCGCACTCGGACTGAAAGGCATGCTCCGCTGGGCTTGGACCCAGCTGACCAGCATGCGCACCGCGCTTTTCCTGCTGCTCCTGCTGGCGGTGGCCGCCGTCCCGGGCTCGCTGTTCCCGCAGCGCCCGGCGAACCCCGCCGTCGTCACGCAGTACATCAAGGACCACCCGGACTACGGCAAGATCCTGGATGCCATCCAGCTCTACGACGTCTACTCCTCGGCCTGGTTCTCCGCCATCTACCTCCTGCTGTTCATCTCGCTGATCGGCTGCGTGACGCCGCGGGCCATCGCGCATTACAAGGCGATGCGCTCCCAGCCGCCACGGACCCCCAAGCGGCTGTCCCGCCTCCCTCAGTACGGCACCCTGGTGGTTCCCGCCGACGCCGGGATCCCGGCGTCGCGCGCCATCACCGATGCCGCCGCGCTGCTCAAGAAACGCGGCTACCGCGTGGAGGTCCGGGACGCCGATGGCGACCGGCCGTCACTGGGTGCCGAGCGCGGCTTCCTCAAGGAAGTGGGCAACCTCGTCTTCCACACTTCGCTGATCGGCGTCCTGGTGTCCGTGGCCATCGGCGGGCTGTTCGGCTACAGCGGCCAGCGCATCCTGGTGGAAGGAGACACCTTCGTGAACACCCTGGTGGGCTACGACCAGTTCAGCCCCGGCACCAACTTCCAGAGCAGCTGGTTGCAGCCCTACTCGATCCAGCTGGACAAGTTCGACGTGAAGTTCGACCGTGAATCGCCGGCCCACTTCGGCCAGCCGATCGACTTCACCGCACAGGTGACCACCAAGGAAAACCCGGGCGCGCCGGCCGAAAAGCAGGTCCTGAAGGTCAACGACCCCGTCATGCTGGGCGGCACCAGCATCTACCTCACCGGCAACGGCTACGCCCCGGTCATCACCGTCCGCGACGGCAAGGGCAACATCGCGCTGCAGGGGCCCGTGGTGGCCAAGCTGCAGGGCGACAACTACTACTCCTCGGTGGTCATCAAGGTTCCCGACGCGAAGCCCGATCAGCTGGGCTTCGCCGGCTTCTTCCTGCCGACGGCATTCGTCACCGAACAGGGCGTGTCCTTCAGCGGCGATCCCGAGCTCATCAACCCGCAGCTCAGCCTGAACTCGTACTACGGCGACCTCGGCCTGGACAAGGGCACGCCGCAGAATGTGTTCGAGCTCGACGTCAAGAACCTCACCCAGCTCAACGGCCGCGACCTCCCCACCAAGGGCATCACCCTGGTGCCCGGCAAGACGTACACCCTGCCGGACGGCAAGGGCAGCATCAGCTTCGACGGCGTCAAGAAGTACGTGGGCGTGGATATCCACCACAACCCCGGCCAGGCCAGCGCCCTGGTCTTCGCGTTGCTCGCCGTCGCCGGACTCGTCGTCTCCCTCTACCTGAACCGCCGCCGCGTGTGGGTCCGCACCGGAACCCACGACGACGGACGCACCATGGTGGAGTACGGCCTGCTGGCCCGCGGTGAAGACCACCGCCTGGCCGGCGAAGCCGCCGCTATACGTGAACTGCTGCAGCGTGAATGGCAGCTGGAGCCGGACCCATCCGATACTTCCGACACTGTCGCCTCGACAAACACTAAGGACCGGTAATGTTCCCCATCAACGAAACCATGGGCCAGTACAGCGAGCTCTTCATGCTCCTGGCCGCAGGCACGTACACGGTGGCGTTCGTCGCCTTCGCCTGGGACCTGGCCAAGAGCAGCAAGACGCTGCGCGCCGTGGACCTGAAGGCGGCAGCCGCCGCCAAGGTGCCGGTGGCTGCAGGGCGGATGGCGGGAGCGGACGTCAGCGGGCCGGCAGGCTATGCGGAGCGTCCGACGTCGGGCCCAACCTCCACCGGCGGCACCGCCGCCGGTGATATGCGCTACGCCGCCGAGCGCCGGGCACCCGCCCGTGTGGCAGTGGCGCTGTCCATCCTCGGCGTGCTGATCCACGCAGCCGGCGTGGTCACCCGCGCCATCGGTGCAGGCCGCGTGCCGTGGGGCAACATGTACGAGTTCCTCACCACCGGTGCCTTCGTTGCCGTCGTGGTCTTCCTGCTGGCCCTCGTCCGCCGCGACCTGCGCTTCCTGGGAACCTTCGTGATCGGCCTGGCCGTAATCATGCTCGTGGCGGCCTCCGTCGCGTACTGGACACCGGTTGGCCACCTGGTTCCCGCCCTGCAGAGCTACTGGCTGGTGATCCACGTATCCATCGCGGTGCTGTCCTCGGCGCTCTTCACGTTGACCTTCGCCATGTCTGCGCTGCAACTGGTCCAGGCGCACCGGCAGAAGACCCTTGCCGCGGGCGGCGCCGACAAGCTGGGCTTCATGCGCTTGGTTCCGGATGCCCTGAGCCTGGAGAACCTCTCCTACCGGATCAACACCGTGGCCTTCGTGGGCTGGACCTTCACGCTGATGTTCGGCGCCATCTGGGCCGAGAAGGCCTGGGGGCGCTTCTGGGGCTGGGACACCAAAGAAGTCTGGACGTTCGTGATCTGGGTGGTCTACGCGGGCTACCTGCACGCGCGGGCCACCCGCGGCTGGACCGGAACGCGCGCCGCCTGGCTGTCGATCGTGGGCTACCTGTGCGTGATCTTCAACTTCACGATCGTGAACCAGTTCTTCAACGGCCTGCACTCGTACTCGGGCCTGAGCTAGGACTTGATGCGGCGGGCGCGGCGGGCGCGGCGGGTTCGCCTGCCCGCCCGCTGCCTTCGGCTTTCGGCCGGCTTAGGAGGCGCTGCCGTCGTTGCCGTCGGACGTTGATTCGCCCCTGAGCTTGCGCTGCTTCTCCTCGAGCTCTTCGCGGAGCTTCTTCAGCCGCTCGGCTTCGCTTTGCTTGCGGCGGCGGATTTCCAGGTTGCGCAGGAACTCCGGGTCGTCGTCGGGAGCCGTCGGGTGGGTGGGGAAGGCCGGCTGCGCCGCCCTTCCGCCGTACGGGCGTCCGAAGAAGAACCAAAGGATGGCGCCGAGGACCGGAAGCAGCAGCATCACCACGATCCAGGCCGGCTTGGAGATGCCCCGGACGTAACGGCCGTCCGTGCGGATCACATCCACCAAGCCGTAAACGAAGACCAGCAGGACGATGATGACTGCAACTACGCGGGGCATACCTTCAGTCTAGCCACCGCTCAAGGGCCGTGTACCCGCCTCCGGGGCACGGGCCAGGAGGGCCTTCGCCCGGTCCGGCGGCGGCCGGAGTGGATCCGACCGCTAAACTTGAACCGTGGCTTTCCTCAAGTACTCCCTGATCCGCCTGGCGCTGTTCGTGCCGTTGTTCGTGCTGTTCCTTTTCCTGCAGACCGGCGTCATCCTGGCCGTGGTCTTCGCCGGGCTGATCGCCTTCGCGATCAGCTACCTTTTCTTCCAGAAACAGCGTGACGCCGCCACGGCAGCCATGCGCGAGCGCTTCTCCGGGCGGGCCAAGCCGTTGCGCTCGGCCGGCGAGGTCGCCGATGCCGACGCCGAGGACCGCCTGGTGGACGAGCACCCCGAAGTCCGCGTCGAGAACGACCGGCGCCCCAAGGAATTCTGAAGCCAACCGCGCCTTAGAAGCCGGTGCTCAGCACCAGGCCGAGCGAGAACAGCAGGCTGTAGCCGAGGTTGATCATGCCGGTCTGCTTGAGCACCGGAATGAGGCTCTTGCGCTTGCCGTTGACCATGAGCCAGGCCGGCGTCAGGCAGGCCGGGACCAGGAGCAGCACGATCAGCATCCAGGGCTTGGTGGGCGCCAGGACCACCACCAGGAGAAGCGCCAAGGCCAGCATGAGCACATAGCTCTCACGCGCATGCCGGTCGCCCAGCCGCACAGCCAGGGTCTTCTTCCCGGCAATAGTGTCCGTGGGGATGTCGCGGACGTTGTTGGCCATGAGCAGGGCACAGGCGATCAATCCGGTGCCGATCGCGCCGATGACCGCGGGGAGGCTAATCTGCCCGGCCTGGGTGTAGGTGGTGCCGAGCGTGGCCACGAGGCCGAAGAACACGAACACGAAGAGGTCGCCGAGGCCCATGTAGCCATAGGGGTTCCTGCCGCCGGTGTAGCCCCAGGCGGAAAGCACACAGCCCAGGCCCACCAGGATCAGCCACCAGGCCTGGGTGATGATCACGAGGATCAGGCCCACGAGCATGGCGAGGCCGAAGGCTCCGAACGCGGCCCACTTCACGTGCTGGGCGCGGGCAGCCCCCGATCCCACCAGGCGCAGCGGTCCTACGCGGTCCTCGTCGGTCCCTCGGATCCCGTCGGAATAGTCGTTGGCGTAGTTGACGCCGATCTGCAGCAGCAAGGCCACGAAGGCTGCAAGGATCGCGTTGAGAAGGCGGAACGACTGCAGTTCGTAGGCGGCCGCGGTGCCGATCAGCACCGGGGCGATCGCAGCCGGCAGGGTGCGCGGCCGGGCGCCTTGGATCCATTGTGCAGCTGTTGCCACGTGTTGTACCTCGTGTTGTTTCGCGGTGGGGCCGGATGGGGCCGGCGGTGGATGCGGTGAACTTGTCTATTCTGCCTGATGCTTTTCGCTGAGCAGCGCGCCCATGGCGAGCCGGTCCGGTTTGCCGTTGGGCAGCATCAGCAGCGCGGGCGCGGTGATGACGGTCTTGGGTGCCAGTGCTCCGAGGCCCGAGTGCGCCGCGGCGAGGAGTCGTTCCGGACTGCCCGCAAAGTCGTCCATGGCCACGTAGGCGGCCACGGCCTGGCCCCATTCGGCGGAAGGGACACCAGTGACGAAAGCCGCGCTTACGCCGTCGAGCCTTTCCAGCCCGGCCTGCACGTACGCGGCGGAAACCTTGACGCCGCCGGTGATGATGACGTCGTCGGCCCGGCCCAGGACGGTGAGCTTGCCGTCGGGGGAGAGCTCGCCGAGGTCCCCGGTACGGTACCAGCGGACGTCGTCTTCCTCGAAGAAACCTGCCGCGTCGGGAGCGTCCAGGTAGCCGGCGGCAATGGTGCTGCCACCCAGCAGGATGCGGCCCTCGCCGTCGATCCGGACCTCGACGCCGTCCAGCGGCTCGCCGTCGTACACGCAGCCGCCGCACGTTTCGGCGGAGCCGTAGGTGGTGACCACGCGAAGCCCGGCGGCGCGCGCCGCCTCCAGCAGCCCGGCAGGGGCCGGAGCCCCGCCGAGCAGGATCGCGTTGAAGCGCCGCAGCACGGCGAGCGTCCCCGCGGACGGCGCATCGAGCAGCCGCTGCAGCTGGGTCGGGACCAAGGAAGTGAAGCGGACTTTGTCCGTCAGCTCCAGGGCTGCAGCGATGAAGGCTTCCGGGGTGAAGCCGCCGGACATGTCCATGGCCCACGGGCGGGTGCCGGCGAACAACGAGCGGACCAGCACCTGGATGCCCGCCACGTACTGCAAAGGCAGGGCCAGCAGCCATTGGCCCTCGCCGCGCAGCGCTATCGCGGTGGCCATGGAGGATGCCGCGAGGGCGTCGACGGTGAGCACGGTGGCCTTCGGCGCGCCGGTGGATCCCGAGGTGCGCACCACCACTGCGGCGTCCTCGAAGCCGGGGGTTTCCACGGGAACAGCCGTGGCCTTCCCGTCCGGGGCCGTGACGATCTCGACGGCGGGTCCTTCACCTTGCAGGGCGGCCGCGAGGGCCTTCAGGATGTCATCCACAGCCGGCCTCCTAGAAGTAGTAGGGGAAGGCGGACCAGTCCGGATCCCGCTTCTGCAGGAACGCTTCCTTGCCCTCCACGGCCTCGTCCGTCATGTAGGCCAGGCGGGTGGCTTCGCCGGCGAAGACCTGCTGTCCGGCCAGGCCGTCGTCGGCCAGGTTGAAGGCGAACTTGAGCATGCGGATGGCCTGGGGCGACTGGCGGGCGATGTCCGCGGCGTACTCCAGGGCCACTTCTTCGAGACGGTCGTGGTCCACGGCCTCGTTGACGGCGCCCATGCGGACCATGTCCTCCGCGGAATATTCACGGGCGAGGAAGAAGATCTCACGGGCTGCCTTCTGGCCGATCTGGCGGGCCAGCAGCGCTGAGCCGTAGCCGGCGTCGAAACTTCCCACGGTGGCGTCGGTCTGCTTGAACTTGCCGTGCTGGCGGGAGGCAATGGTGAGGTCCGAGACGACGTGCAGCGAGTGCCCGCCGCCGGCTGCCCAGCCGTTCACGACGGCGATGACCACCTTGGGCATGGTGCGCATGAGCCGCTGGACTTCCAGGATGTGGAGGCGCCCGGCCCGAGCGGGGTCGATGGTTTCCTGGGTCTCGCCGTCGGCGGTGTTCTGTACTACGTACCGGTAGCCGTCGCGGCCACGGATCCGCTGGTCGCCTCCGGAACAGAAGGAATGCCCGCCGTCCTTGGCGGAGGGGCCGTTGCCGGTGAGCAGCACGGTGGCCACATCGGGGGTCATCCGGGCGTGGTCCATGGCGCGGTAGAGCTCGTCCACGGTGCCAGGCCGGAAGGCGTTGCGGACTTCCGGGCGGTTGAAGGCGATGCGCACGGTGGGCAGGTCGCGGACGATTCCGCCGGCTTCGTCGCGTTCCACCTGGCGGTGGTAGGTCATATCCTGGAAGTCGTCGAATCCGGAAACCGTGCGCCAGCGCGCGGGGTCGAAGACGTCGGATACCTTGGCGGGGAAGTCGTTGCTCACCCTGACGAGTTTAGTTACCGGCTCAGCTGATGCAGAACTCGTTGCCTTCGGGGTCCGCCATGGTGTGCCATTCGTGCGGGCCCTGGCTGGCGGTCCACAGGTGCCTCGCCCCGCGGGCCTTGCGGACAGTTCCGGTCCTGGTTGCCCAACTGGCTGGCAGTTGTGGTCGTTGTGAGCCCTCAAAACGACCACAACTGCGAGTTAGTTGGGGACTTAGGCGCCGAAGAACTGCGGAGGCAGCGCGTAGATCAGCAGCACGGCCAGAAGGTTCTTGCCGGCGTGGACCAGGAACGAGAACATGAGGTTCTTCCCGGTCCAGACGTAAACCGCGACCAGAACCGCGCCCATTCCGAGGTAGGGGACCATGGCCTGGGTGGAGAGGCCTTCATTGCGGAAGACATGGATGCCCGCGAACAGCACGACGGAGATCGCGCAGCAGACCCAGGTGTTGAGGCGTCCGGACAACTTCCCGATCAACAGGTGGCGGAAAATGTACTCCTCCACGAACGGCCCCACCACAACCAGCAGGGGCACGATCAGCCAGGCCGGGACGTTCTCGATGAGCGACTGGATTCCCAGCTGGTTTTCCGAGGCGCGTGCTTGTCCGCTTGCCGTGACCAAAATGGCCGTGAACACCAGCATGGCCACGACGGAGGCAGGCACCATGGCCAGTGTGAACCACGGGCGGGTGGCAAGGATCCGCGTGTCGCGGGAAAGCACCCGCCGGGCGGCCAGGAAGGCGAATATGCCAACCGAGGCATAGAAGGCGAGGTTGACCGCATAGGAGGCCGCCGCTTGAGTTGCCCGGAGGCTCTGCAGCAGGGGTGCCAGCAGGGCACCGGCAAAGGCAGCGAAAAGCATTAGTCCGAGGTAGAGTCCGGACGCCACGGCGTCGAGGCCGTTGAAGGCGTATAGCCTTCCCGGTGCTGGAATCTTGCCCATGTGAATAAGCCTAGCCGCGTGGGCCCCACGGCCGAGCGGAGCGAGGTTGGGGGCGGATATGCGGTAACTGGCAGTGCCTTCCGGCTATAATTTTCGGCATGCCTAAATCTCTGTTTCGGTACACCAAAGCTGCTGTCCGGAATGTGTCCCTTGTCCTCACCGCCGCCCTCGCGTTCGGCCTGACCGCTTGCGGGGGTTCGACCAGCGCCGGAAACGATGACCGGCCCGTCGTCCTGACCACCTTCACGGTCCTGGCCGATATTGCCAAGAACGTGGCCGGCGACAAACTGCGCGTCGAATCCATCACCAAGGTGGGTGCCGAAATCCACGGTTACGAGCCGACCCCGGGGGACATCCGCAAGGCAGCCCAGGCCGAGCTGATCCTGGACAACGGGCTGAACCTCGAGGTCTGGTTCCAACAGTTCGTCGAAGGGCTGGACGTGCCGCATGCGGTGGTGAGCGAGGGCGTGGAGCCGATGCCGATCGCCGAGGACAGCTACAAAGGCAAACCGAACCCGCACGCGTGGATGTCGCCGTCGAACGTGCAGATCTATGCCGACAACATGGCCAAGGCCTTCGCCAAGCTCGACCCGGCCAACGCCGCCGCCTTCGAGGCCAACGCCAAGACGTACAAGGCGCAGTTGCAAGAGGTCAAGGACTACCTGGCCACAGAGCTGAAGGCGCTGCCCGTCCAGCAGCGGGCACTTGTCAGCTGCGAGGGGGCCTTCTCCTACCTGGCCCGCGACGTCGGACTCAAAGAGGTCTACATCTGGGCCGTCAACGCCGAACAGCAGGCCACGCCGCAGCAGATCGCCCGGGCCATCGAATTCGTCAAGGAGCACAAGGTCCCGGCCGTCTTCTGCGAGTCCACGGTGTCCAATGCCCCCATGATGCAGGTGGTCGAGGCCAGCGGTGCGAAGTTCGGCGGTGTTCTCTACGTCGATTCGCTTTCCGAGGCGGACGGCCCCGTGCCGACGTACCTGGACCTGATCCGGCACGACGCCCGGACCATCGCCAACGCACTGACGGGAAAGACGTCATGAGCACCCCGGCAATCCTCGTAGATAAAGTCACGGTGCATTACGGAGAGGTCCTCGCCCTCGACGGCGCCTCGCTGAGCCTGGAGCCGGCCCGTATCTGCGGGCTCGTGGGCATGAACGGCTCCGGAAAATCCACCCTTTTCAAGGCCATCATGGGCATGGTGAAGCCCGATTCCGGGCAGGTCCTCATCAACGGGCAGCCCCCGATGAAAATCCGCAAGGAGGCCGGGATCGGCTACGTCCCGCAAAGCGAGGACGTGGACTGGGCGTTCCCGCTGTCCGTGCGCGACGTGGTGATGATGGGCCGGTACGGGCACCTCGGCTTCACCCGCCGGCCGCGAAAGGCGGACCGCGAGGCCGTCGAACACGCCCTGGAGCGGGTGGAACTGGGCGACTACGCCGACCGGCAGATCGGCCAGCTGTCCGGCGGCCAGAAGAAGCGCGCGTTCGTGGCCCGCGGCATTGCACAGGGCGCCACCATGATGCTGCTCGACGAGCCGTTCGCCGGCGTGGACAAACGCTCCGAAGCGACCATCACCCGCTTGCTGCGGGAACTCGCCGCCGACGGCGCCACTATCCTGGTTTCCACCCACGACCTCCACGCGCTCCCGCAGCTCTGCGACGAAGCCGTGCTGCTCATGCGGAAGGTGCTCATGCACGGCAACCCGGACGTGGTGCTGCAGCCGGAAAACCTCGCCATGGCCTTCGGCCTCGACGTCATGAACAGGGGCTAGCCCGATGGACCTTATTGACATCCTCTTGGAACCGCTCGGCTATGACTTCATGGTCCGCGCGCTGCTCACGACGGCGATCGCCGCCGTCGTCTGTGCCGTCCTGAGCTGCTGGCTGGTGCTGATCGGCTGGTCGCTCATGGGTGACGCCGTTTCGCACGCGGTGCTGCCCGGCGTCGTGCTCGCCTACATCGTGGGGGCGCCATTCGCGCTTGGCGCCCTGGTGTTCGCGCTGCTGGCGGTGACTTTGATCGGCGTCGTGCGCAACACCAGCCGGGTCAAGGAGGACGCCGCCATCGGGATCGTCTTCACCTCGCTGTTCGCGCTGGGCCTCGTGCTGATTTCCGTGACCCCCAGCCAGACGGACCTGAACCACATCATCTTCGGGAACCTGCTGGGCGTGAGCACAGCGGACCTGGTGCAGGTGGTGGTTCTCGGGGTGGTGGCCTTCGCCATCCTGGTGCTCAAGCGCCGTGACCTGACCCTGTACGCCTTCGACCCCACCCACGCCCACGCGATCGGCCTCTCGCCGCGGCGCCTGGGCGCCCTCCTTCTGGGCCTGCTCGCGCTGACCTCGGTGGTGGCGCTGCAGACCGTAGGCGTCGTGCTGGTGGTGGCCATGCTCATCATTCCGGGCGCCACGGCGTACCTGCTGACCGACCGCTTCTCCCGGATGCTCGTGATCGCCCCCGTCATTTCCGCCGCCTGCTCGGTGGCCGGGATCTACATCAGTTACTACTTGGATACCGCCTCGGGTGCGATGGTGGTGCTCGCGCAGGGCGTGGTGTTCGCCGTCGTCTACCTCTTCAGCCCGCGGCAGGGACTGATCGGCACGCGGCTGGCGAAAGCACGCCGGAAGCGGGCCGCGGCGCTGGTGCGCTGAAGCCGCCGGAGCCGTTCCGCTGCCATCCTGTCAGCGGAACAGGTCCCGGTAGGTACCCATGATGATGCGGTCCCCGGGGGTGGATTTCTTCAGGTAGTCCAGCACGGCCCAGTCATCAAGCGAGATGCAGCCGGCGGTGGGTACCTTGTTCATGTGCAGGAAGATCGCAAAGCCTGCGTTTTGGACGATGTTCGGCCGGTTGTAGTTGATGACCACGCCCTGGCGGTAGTCGTGGCTGGCGCGCGTTGCGTAGTACCACATGTTCTCGTCCCAGCCCACCCAGGACGAGGACTCGAAGTACTTGTTGTAGGTGGCGGTCCAGGGGTTGCCGCCCCAGCGGGACCGCGGGTTCAGCGTCCGGTAGGCGAGCTTGGTTCCGGGGTTGCCCAGGCCGAACGCCTCGGTCACGCTGAAGGATCCCGTCGGCGAAAAGAGGTAGCGGGTGGGGCCGGACGGCACTCCCGGAGGCTTGAATCCCGAAGCGCCCACATAGCTGTCCGTTTTCCAGTCAGGGACATAGGTTCCGGCGAGCCTCTTGCAGTAGATACTCGTTGACCTGGACACCTTGTAGTCCCGGGCGACGGTCAAAAGCACCCGGTTGGCGCCGTAGCTGGAATACTTGGATTTCCCGTTGTTCAGGGCCTGGCATTCGGTGCCCTTGGAATAGATCCGGGTTCCTGCATGGCCTTCCCAGCCGATGAAGCCGCCCTGAAAGTTCTGGATGCACTTGCCGCTGGCGCATTTCTCGTTCGAGAGCGGGTAAGCGAGCAGCCCTCGCGTGGCGCCGGCAGCAGCGTACTGGCCTCCGATGGCACCCCGGACAACCCAGACCCCGCTGCCCGGTGACCAGTAGATGTTCCCGCCCTGGAAGCGCTGGACACAGCCGCTGGCAGGCTGGCCGCAGATTTCGCTGGTGACCGGGTAGCCCATGACGCTGTCCTGTGCGCCGACCGACTTCCAGCGGGTCTGGATGGCACCGCGGACAAAGCGGGGTCCGGTGGCGGGGGACCAGTAGATGGTTCCCCTCGAGAACGCCTGGAAGCAGCCGCCGTTCCGGAGCCCGCAGCTCTCGTTTGATAGCGGCATGCCAAGGCCCGCGGATGATCCCAGGGCGGTCCAGAACCCGCCGATCGCCCCGCGGGACCAGATACGGAAGACTGCGGTCCCATTCCACGCGAGGATCTTTCCGCCCGAGAACTTCTGGACGGTGCCCCCGGGCGCGGCGGTTTCATCGCCCAGTGGATAGCCGAAAGCTGCCAGGCCGCCGCCCGAGAAAAACCCTGGTCCGGTGTGCCCAGTTGCCGAGAAGACCGCGTGGGCGCCGTCCGCGCTGGTCCAATAGATCAAGCCGCCCGCGAACTTTTGCTGGCAGAGGCCACTCTCGGCGCAGTACTGCTTGGAGATCGGTTCGCCGAGTACGCCGCCGGCTCCGCCAAGGTCGAGCCATTTCGCTCCGATCGCACCCTCCGTGGTGAAAGCCGGTGCCGGCGGCTCCGGCGGCTCCGACGGCGCGGAAGGCTCGGACGGCTCCGACGGCTCCGACGGCGGTAGGTCCTCAAGGGACGCGGGAGGATCCACGGTCGGGGAAGGATCGGGCTCCGGTGACTCGGAACCGGAACCCGGGGCGGTCGGGCTGGCTTCATCGCTCGGGCTGGGCTCGTCCGCCGGGGTCACCTCGCTGCTCGGCGACGGGCCCGCGCCCGGACCTGGGGTCTCCTCCGCGCTGGCCGGAGCTGCCGCCAGGGGGACCGCCGCAAGTCCCAGCAAGAGGGCGGCGGCCACGAGCGATATTTTTGCCTGGAATCCGGTCTTCACTGTGTTCCCCCGTTTCACTGTGATCCCCCGTTTCACCGTGTTCCCCCGTTTCACTGCGCATCCTCAGCCGAGACAACCGGTTCGCACGTGCCGGCCCGGCCCGTGGTTCTTGCGAAATCCCTGGCCAGGACGTCGGCCGATTTTCCGGCCTGGACGGTTTCCGTAATCAGGGCGTGGCCCTGGACCGCTGCGCCGATGGTCACGGCGACTGCCACCGTGTACGTCTTGGCCGATTTCGTGGAGTTGACGAGGGTTCCCATGAAGGTCCAGGACCCGTCGGCTCCCGCCGTGCAGCTCTGGTTCCGCAGTGCGTCGATCTCGTTGAAGGAGGTGGAGACGTCACCGGGCTCCGATGACGGCGGCGGTGCGGGGGCCTTGTCCGTTGACGCAGCCGCGCTTGGACCGGTGGATGTTCCGGGACTGCCGGATTCGGTCGACGACGGAGCGGGGCTTGCGCTTTGACTGGCCGGTCCTGCGC
Source organism: Arthrobacter sp. TE26545 (assembly GCF_056279005.1). Next base: position 3,142,470 of record NZ_JBWBQM010000001.1, on the reverse strand, counting down.
CCCCGCCGGAGCACCCGGCAAGGGCAAGCAGCAACGCGGCGGGCAGCAGCCTTCTGTTTCGCATGTTCCCCCCAGGTCCAGTGCGAAGGCCAGGTGCGACGAAGACCGCCCACCTGCCAGGTGTGTCTGTCGATGCTACACACAGGCTAGCGGCAAAGAAGGCAGGCAGGAAGCAGTTTCCCGGCAGCCGGAAAGGCCGGCTGTAGCCCGGGTCACGCGTGGTGCGTTTCACACTGTAAGATGGGCTTGCTGGATTCGCCCTTCGATGATTTGCCCTGCAACCCGCAGAAGTGAATAGGATTCCGGCCAGTGAGCCGAATCACGTGCAGCAAAGGGCGCTGGTACCTACCCAACCCACAAGGAACAACTGTGTCGCAAAGTACCCCCACAGACCTTAAGAACCCCGCCGGCCCGGCATCTGCCGTCGACCCGTCCCTCAGCGCCGAGGGCTACAGCAAGACCCTGAGCCGCCGCCACGTCACCATGATTGCGATGGGCGGCGCCATCGGCGTCGGCCTGTTCATGGGCGCCGGCGGGCGCCTGGCCTCCACGGGCCCGGCCCTGATCTTCTCCTACGCGATCGCTGGCGTCATTGCCTACCTGCTCATGCGGGCACTCGGCGAGCTCATCATGTACCGCCAGACCTCCGGTTCCTTCGTCAGCTATGCCGGCGAACTCTTCGGCAAGAAGGGCGCCTACCTGTCCGGCTGGATGTATTTCATCAACTGGGCCATGACGGGCATCGCCGAGCTGATCGCGATCGGACTGTACTTCCAGTTCTTCTTCCCGAACGTCCCCGTGGAACTGTCCGCCATCGCCGCGCTGGTGCTGCTGGTGGCCGTGAACCTGTTCAGCGTGAAGGCCTTCGGCGAGTTCGAGTTCTGGGCCTCCTGCCTCAAGGTCGCGGCGATTGTGATCTTCCTGGCAGTGGGCACCTTCATGGTGGTCACCAACGCCCAGGTGGGTGGCGGCCACGCCTCCGTGGGCAACCTCTTCCATGCCGACGGCGGAATGTTCCCCAAGGGCGGCCTGGTGATGATCCTGGTCCTCAACGCCGTGATCTTCGCCTACAACGCGATCGAACTGGTGGGCATCACCGCCGGTGAGATGAAGAACCCGGAACGCGAAGTGCCCAAGGCGATCCGCGCCGTCGTACTCCGCATTGTTGTCTTCTACGTCGGCTCGGTGACCCTGCTCGCCATGCTGCTCCCCTCGGACCAGTACAAGGCCGGCACCTCACCGTTCGTCACGGTCTTCGGCCAGATGGGCCTGGGCTGGATGGGCGACGTCATGAACATGATCGTCATCACCGCCGCCCTGTCCTCCTGCAACTCCGGCCTGTACTCGATCGGCCGTATCTTCCGCACCATGGCCAACAACGGCCACGCCCCGCAGTGGCTCACCCGCATGTCCACCCGCCACGTCCCCTATGCCGCGATCCTGGCCATCGGCGCCGTGTACCTCGTGGGCATCCTGTTGAACATCTGGCTGGGCGGCTCGCACGCCTTCGACCTCGCGTTGAACACCGCCTCGATCGGCGTCATCTTCACCTGGGGCTCCATCTTCGCCAGCCAGATCATGCTGCGGAAGAAGAAGGGCATGGTCTCCAGCCTCCCCATGCCCGGTTCGCCCTGGACCAGCTGGGCCGGCCTGGTGGCGCTGCTGGCCATCACCGTGTTGATCGGCTTCGACACCATGACCAGCAAGAGCGGCGAGGTCTTCTACCTCGGCGCCTGGACCCTGGCCACCGTCCCGTTCTTCGCCGTCGTGCTCTGGCTCGGCTGGCAGAAGGTCAAGAACAACGAGCCCAAGAGCGAGCTGTTCGCCTAGGGTTCCAGGACGTTCGACGGCGGGTGCATCCTTGGGGGCGCCCGCCGTTCGCTTCCCCCGGCCTGTTGGGAGTGTCAGTGCCCGGGGCTAGGCTCGACGCATGGAGCACACCACCAGCCTGACGCAGCACATCAACGCCGCCCCGGAGAAAGTTTGGGCCGTCATCTCCGACATTCCCGGCTCAGCCGCAACGCTTTCCGGCGTCGATGCCATCCAGATGCTCAGCGAAGGCGCCTACGGCGAAGGCACGCGCTGGAAAGAAACACGCACCATGATGGGCCGGCAGGAAACGGTCGAAATGTGGGTCTCTCAGGCCGACCCGCCCCGCAGCACCACGGTCAAAGCCCTGCAGGGCGGCGCGGATTACACCACCCGTTTCACCTTGGCAGGGCGCGACGGCGGCACGGACCTCACGTTGACCTTCGGCGCAGAGGTCATCAAGCCCACGCTCCTGAGCAGGATCACCATGGCATTGTTCGGGAAAATCGGGATGAGTATGACCCGAAAGGCCCTCGGCAAGGATCTCGCGGAGATCGCCGCAAAGGCGGAATCCCTCTGATGGCGGCTGCGAAAGTTGCTGCCCCCAGGATTTCGCCGGTGCACTTGGAAGAACTGCGCGACGACGACGCTCCGGACTTCCGCCGCGGTGAAAGGTACGACGGCGTCCGGTTCAGCCAGGTGCGCGCCGACGGTCAGGAGCTTGACGGCGCGGATTTCCTCGAGTGCGAGTTCACCGGCGTCTCCTTCAACGAGGCCGGACTGCGCGGTGCAAGCTTCCGGGACTGCATCCTCTCGGAGCCGTACGCGCCGGTGCTGACCGCCGCGCGCAGTTCCTGGCGCGACGTCGAAATCAGCAACCCGCGCTGGGGCTCCGCGGAACTGTACGAGGGCAGCTGGCAGTCCGTGCGGATCGACGGCGGCAAGCTGGACTTCCTGAACCTGCGCGGTTCCAAGCTCCAGGACGTCCAGGTGAGTGGCTGCATCATCAACGAACTGGACCTGGGCTCCTGCACGGCGAACCGCGTGGCGTTCAAGGACTGCACCATCGGCACGCTCGACGTCACGGGCGCCAAGCTCAAGGACATGGACCTGCGCGGAAGCGAATTCCGGACAGTCAACGGGCTGGGCGGCCTTTCCGGCGTCGTGATCGATGACTACCAGCTCGGCCTGCTGGCGCCCCTTCTTGCCGGGCACCTGGGCATCCGGGTGTTGTGACGGCCGGTGACTTCGTCTTCCGGTTGACCGCCTCCTGTTGACCCCGGACGGGCACAGTGTAATCTTTATAGAACGAACGGTCGGTAAATTATTCGCCGGCCCTGCTCCGTGAAGGATGTGCTCATGGTCGAGGCTTTTCTTGTTGGCGGCGTCCGTACGCCCGTTGGCCGCTATGGCGGCTCGCTTTCCGCAGTCCGTCCCGACGACCTTGCGGGACTGGTGGTGGGCGAGGCCGTGGCGCGGGCCGGCGTCGACCCTGATTCGATCGACGAGGTGATCCTCGGCAACGCCAACGGAGCCGGCGAGGAGAACCGCAACGTTGCCCGTATGGCGACCCTCCTGGCAGGCCTGCCCCTCCACATCCCCGGCATCACCGTCAACCGCCTGTGTGCATCCGGCATGAGCGCCATCATCATGGCCAGCCAGATGATCAAGGCAGGCGCCGCCGATATCGTGGTGGCAGGCGGCGTCGAATCCATGAGCCGTGCCCCCTGGGTCCAGGAAAAGCCGGCCACCGCCTTCGCCAAGCCCGGGCAGATCTTCGACACCTCGATCGGCTGGCGCTTCGCCAACCCCCGCTTCACCAAAGGCGAGCTCTCCCGGGACGGGAAGATGACCTACTCGATGCCCGAAACCGCCGAGGAAGTCGGCCGGGTGGATGGCATCTCCCGCGAGGACGCGGACGCCTTCGCTGTCGCTTCCCACGAACGCGCCCTCGCCGCGATCGCCGCCGGCCGCTTCAAGGAGGAAATCGTCCCGGTGACGGTGAAGACCCGGAAGGGCGAGACCGTCGTCGACACCGATGAAGGCCCCCGTGAGGGAACCACCATGGAAGTGCTGGCGGGGCTGCGGCCCGTTGTTCCCGGCGGCTCCATCGTCACCGCGGGCAACTCCTCGGGCCTCAACGACGGCGCCTCCGCGATCATCGTCGCCTCCGAGGCGGCCATCCGGAGGTACGGGCTCACCCCGCGTGCCCGGATCATCGACGGCGGAGCTGCCGGCTGCGAGCCGGAGATCATGGGCATCGGCCCGGTGCCCGCCACGCGGAAGATCCTGGACCGCAGCGGCCTCGGCGTCGCCGACCTCGGAGCCGTGGAACTGAACGAGGCCTTCGCCACCCAGTCCCTCGCGAGCATGCGGCGCCTTGGGCTGGACGCCGGAACCGTGAACAATGACGGCGGCGCCATTGCCCTGGGGCACCCCCTCGGTTCCAGCGGCTCCCGGATCGCAATCACGCTGCTGGGCAGGATGGAACGCGAATTGTCCGGGGCAAGCCGTAGGATCGGCCTCGCGACGATGTGCATCGGCGTCGGGCAAGGCTCGGCACTTCTCCTGGAAGGCGTGTAATGGCACTGGATTCTTCGAAGGCACTGGGCGGTTCAAAGGCACAGGGCGGTTCAAAGGCACAGCGCGGTACAAAGGCACTGGATCCGGAAGGATTCGGCACCTTGCTGATTGAGGAGCAGGAAGACCGGCTGACCGTCCTGCTCAACCGGCCGGAGGTGCGCAACGCCATCGACCAGCAGATGGTCGACGAGCTCCACAAGGTCTGCGACTACCTCGAACGGGAGCCGAAGATCCTGATCATTGCGGGCAGCGAAGGCGTTTTCGCTTCAGGCGCGGACATCGGCCAGTTGAGGGACCGCCGTCGTGATGACGCCCTGCGCGGCATCAACTCCACGATCTTCGCCCGCATCGCGCAGCTCCCCATGCCCGTCATCGCCGCGATCGACGGCTACTGCCTGGGCGGCGGCGCCGAACTCGCCTACGCCGCCGATTTCCGGATCGGCACGCCCGCCGTGCGGATCGGCAACCCGGAAACCGGGCTCGGCATTATGGCCGCGGCAGGCGCCACCTGGCGGCTCAAGGAACTGGTGGGGGAGCCCCTCGCCAAGGAGATCCTGCTGGCGGGGGCCGTGCTGCGGGCCGAGGAGGCGCTGCGCATCAACCTCATCACCGGCATTTACGAAGCACCCGTGCTGATGGACGCCGCCCACAAGCTCGCCGATCGCATCGCCCGCCAGGACCCGCTGGCCGTGCGGATCACCAAGTCCGTCTTCCATGCCCCGGAGGGGGCGCATCCGGTGATCGACACCCTCGCCCAGGGCATCCTCTTCGAGTCACGGGCCAAGTTCGACCGCATGCAGGACTTCCTGGACAAGAAGATGGCCGAACGGCTGGCGGCCAAGCTCCCGCAGGACGGCGCGCCCGGCGCGGATATTGACAGCACCCCCGTAACCCAGGATAGGACCACCACATGAGCGTCGTTGCCGCTATTCCGCACGTTGTAGGAGTCCTTGGCGGCGGCCGGATGGGGGCGGGCATCGCGCACGCCTTCCTCGTCAAGGGCGCCACTGTGATTGTGGTGGAGCGCGACGCCGAAGCCGCCGCCGGGGCGCACGCCCGGGTGTCCGACGCCGTTGCCAAGTCCGCCGCGCGCGGCACCCTCGGGGAAAGCCCGGAGGAAGCGCTGGCCCGCTTCAGCACGTCGACGGACTATGAATCGTTCATCCACTGCGGACTGGTGGTGGAGGCCGTGCCGGAGGACTACGAGCTCAAGGTGGCCGCCCTCAAGGCAGTGGAAGCGCACCTCTCCGCGGATGCCTTCCTGGCCTCGAACACCTCCTCCCTGTCCGTTTCCGCCCTGGCCTCGGAACTGCACCGTCCGGCCAACTTCCTGGGTCTGCACTTCTTCAACCCGGTGCCGGCGTCCACCCTGATCGAAGTGGTCCTGGCGAAGCAGACCTCGCCGGAACTCGCTGCCGCGGCGAAAGGCTGGGTGGAGGCGCTGGGCAAGACCGCCGTCGTGGTCAATGACGCACCCGGCTTCGCCTCCTCGCGGCTCGGCGTCGCGATCGCCCTGGAGGCGATGCGGATGGTGGAAGAAGGCGTGGCTTCGGCCGAGGACATCGACGCCGCGATGGTCCTGGGCTACAAGCACCCCACCGGGCCGCTGAAGACCACCGACATCGTGGGCCTGGATGTCCGCCTGGGGATTGCCGAATACCTGCACTCCACGTTGGGGGAGCGTTTCGCTCCGCCCCGGATTCTCCGGGACAAGGTGGCCCGGGGTGAACTGGGGCGCAAGAGCGGCAAGGGCTTCTTCGACTGGAGCGAATGAGTCCCGCGCGGGCTGGCTGGCCGACGCGCGGGACCCGTGCTCCGAGCGTCGCTACCTCTTGAGGGCGGCGTTCACGGCCGTGCGGTAGCCGTTGTTGTAGCCCGCCGCGTTCGGGTGGAAGTTCTCCGGGTTCAGGACGTTGCCGTCGAAGTTGATCCACGGCTTGTCCGAACCGATGCCGTGGTCGAGGAAACGTTGCGTCACGTCCACAAAGCGTGCCCCTGCCGCACGGGAGCCCGCGGCTATGGCCGCGTTGAGCGCATCTGCCATGGAGTTGAACGTGGCCGCGAGGGCCTGCTGCTGCGACGGCATGGTGCTGGTGACGGTAAAGAGCCTCGGATAGCCCGTGACGGCAATGTCGGCAGTAGGCGCCAGGGACCGGAGGTACGCGACCAGTCCTGCAATCTTTGCGGGGAGCTGGGTGAGTGCGGTCCGTGTGCTCTCCACCGCGGCGGCACATGCCGCGCCCAGCGGATCGGGCACGCAGGCCGCGGTCACGGCCCCGGTGCCGACGTCGTTTCCGCCCACGGTGAGGGAGATGTCAGACGCGCTGCCCAGGAGGGCAGCGTTGTTCGTGGCAACGACCGCGACGTCGGTGGTTGTCGCTCCGAAGCAGCCCAGATTGGTGCCGCCCAGGAGGGTGGGGTAGGCGGCGGCAGATTGGAAGCACGGCGGAGCCGATGCCCCGCCGCCGGTGCCCGCGGCGTAGGAGTCCCCCAGCCCCACATAGACCGTTGCCTGCTTTGCCGTGGTGTCTACTGGCGCTGCCTGGGCGGGGGCGCCGGACAGGCCGAATGCGAGGATCGTGGCGGTGAGGGATACCGCCAACGTGTACGCGCGGGATCGGGTATGGTGCGGTTTCATTGGATTTCCCCTTGGTCTCGACGGAGCGGCGTCTCAAAAAGGGCGCTGTGTTTGCGACCCTACTCCCGCGCTGGCCGCCGGTCACGAGTAGCCGGTACTCGTCTGTACGCGCGGAGCCCCCGCTCCGCGCCACGCTAGGCTGAAGCCGTGACGACGATTGCGCCCGTGACCCTCAGCGGCCGGCTGGTAACCCTGGAGCCGCTGCGCCCCGAACACCACGACGGCCTGGTGGAGGCCGCCGGGGACGGCGAGCTGTGGAAGCTCTGGTACACCTCGGTGCCTACACCGGACGGCATGGCCGCCGAGATCGAGCGCCGACTGACCCTGCAGGAGAGCGGCTCCATGCTGCCCTTCGCCACCCGGCTCAACGGCAGCGGCCGCCTGATCGGCATGACCACGTACATGAACATCGACCTCGCCACCCCGCGCCTCGAAATCGGCTCCACCTGGAACGCAGCCTCTGCCCAGGGCAGCGGCAGCAACGCCGAGTCCAAGCTGCTGCTCCTGCGCCATGCATTCGAAACCCTGGGCTGCCCGGCGGTCGAATTCCGTACGCACTGGCTGAACCATCAGTCGCGGGAAGCGATTGCCCGGCTCGGGGCCAAGCAGGACGGCGTGCTGCGGAACCACTCACGCACTGCGGACGGGGTGCTGCGGGATACCGTGGTGTTCTCGATCCTGGAACACGAATGGCCGGCCGTGCGCACCAACCTCGAGTTCAGGCTCGCGAAACGGGGCTGAACCGCAGCTTTGCTTTCCTGCGGCCCGGCCCCGTCCGCGCGCGGTCACACGTTCTGCCAGCGGCTGTCCGCGGCCGCGCTGGCCTCCACCGCAGCCAGCACCTTCTGCACCTGCAGCGCGTCAGAGAACGACGGCGCGGGCTGCTGTCCGTGCGCGATCGCAGCCACGAGGTCCACCACCTGGTGGGTGAAGCCGTGCTCATAGCCCAGGCCGTGCCCGGTGGGCCACCAGTTTCCGACGTATGGGTGAGAGGGCTCGGTGACGATGATCCGGCGGAAGCCCGCGTCCGGCCCGGAGGCGGCATCGTAGAAGGACAGCACGTTCATGTCTTCGAAGTCGAAGGCAAGGGAACCCAGCGTCCCGTTGAGTTCCAGGCGCATGGCGTTCTTGCGTCCCAGGGCGAACCGCGTGGCCTCGAAGATCCCGATCGGGCCGCCGTCCCCGTTGCCGTTGAAACGGGCGGTGAAGATCGCTGCGTCATCCACGGTGACCGGGCCGCGCGGACCATCCATGCCACCGTGCCCGCCGAGGCCCACAAAGTCCCCGCCGACCGGCCGTTCCTTCACGAAGGTTTCCATCAGGGCCGAGACGCCGGTGATTCCTGCCCCTGTGATCCATTGGGCGGCATCGATGCTGTGGGCCCCGATATCGCCGAGCGAACCTGAGCCGGACTTGGCTTTGTCGAGCCGCCAGGTCAGGGGAGCGTCGGCGTCGGACAGCCAGTCCTGGAGGTATTGGGCACGGACATGGCGGATGGTTCCGAGCCGGCCTTCCTCCACCATGCGCTTCGCCAAAGCCAGGGCGGGCGTACGCCGGTAGGTGAACCCGCACATCGAATACACCCCGTGTGCGGCTGCCTCGGCGGCAACGGCCGTCATCTTCTCCGCTTCCTCCACCGTGTTGGCCAGCGGCTTCTCGCACAACACATGCTTGCCGGCTTCCAGGGCGGCGATGGCGATCTCGGCGTGGGTGTTTCCGGGGGAGCAGATATCGATCAGGTCGATGTCGTCGCGTGCAATCAGCCGCCGCCAATCGGTTTCCACCGAGCCCCAGCCGAGCTTCCCGGCGGCGTCCTGCGCCCGGCTCGCGTCCCTGCCTGCCAGCGCGGTCAATTCCGGGGCCAGCGGGAGGTCGAAGAACCGCGGCGCGGTGCGCCACGCCTGGGAATGGGCGGCCCCCATGAAGGAGTACCCGACCATTCCCACGCGCAGCCGCCGGGTCATGGCGCGATCCCGTTCCCGGTAAGGGCCGCCCGGACTGAGGTCCATGACTTCAGGACCTCGAGCACCGCAGGGTCGCGTTCGTCGAGGATCGCTTGCCGGTAGGAGTCTTCGAGCAGTGCATCCACCGAAACGCGGGCGCCGCTGGCGGCGCTCCGGATCGCGGCCTCCACCATGGCCAGGCTCATGATGTTGCGGTGCACCTGTCCCATGGGCGTACTTCCGGTGCGGACAGCAGCCACGAAATCCCTGAGCGAACCTGCGATCTCCTGGCCCGGATCTGCTTCCGCATCCGGGGCGACAGCAAGCGAACAGACAGGTTCGCCGTCCCCGTCCCACAGGACAGTTCCATGCTCGCCGCTTATCCGCCACGATGCGTTCCACGAGGTTTCCTGGCCGGGGCTGCACCAACTGCCGTTGAAGACGAAGCGTTCGCCACCGGTCATTTCGAAGACCGCGGTGGCTCCCGCATCCCCTCGGTACCAACTCCAGGACGGGTTGTATTCCTCGCAGGAAACGGACACGGGATCGGCATCCAGCAGGAACCGGGCCATGTCGAACTGGTGGATGGCCATGTCCAGCAGCAGCGGGTGGTCCATGGCGTCCCGGAACCCGCCAAAGCGCGGGGCCTTGAAGAATTCCGCAGACAGAATGCCAACACGACCCAGCGAAGACACCAGCTGCTTGGCAGTGAAGAGGTGCCGGTTATAGCGGCGGGACTGGCTGACCATGAACAACTGGCCGTGGAATTCGGCGGCGGCGGCCAGCGAGAGCCCCTGCGCCACGGTGGACGCAACGGGCTTTTCGCCGAGGACCGGCAGCCCGGCCGCCAGCGCCTCAGTGGTGACGGGGTGGTGGGCGGCAGGGACGGTGACGTTGATGACCGCCTGCGCTCCGACGTCGGACGCCAGCGCCGCCGTGCCGGCACCGACCGGCAGCCCGGGACGCCCGAGCCAGGCGGCGGCCGCCCGTGCGGCCTCCAGGTCAAGGTCGACGATTCCTGCCAGTTCCACCAGCGGTGACTCTTCCACGGTCCGCAGCCAGGCACGGCCCATGCCGCCGGCGCCGACCACGATCACCCGCAGGGGAGCGCCGTCGTCGGGAATGGTGGCGAACGGCGCGCTCACGCGTTGGCTCCCTGGTAGCTCTTGCCGTTGAAGAAATCGTCGGTCTCGTAGCGCAGCAGTTCGGGGACGGCGCGTTCCGGGCGGTCGGTGACGGCCCATTCGACGGCGTTGGAGATGACGCGGCGGATGTCCTTGTGGTGGTACACGGGGTAGTCCTGGTCCCCGGGGCTGAAGAAGAAGATCTTGCCGTGGCCGCGCCGGAAGGTGCAGCCGGAGCGGAAGACCTCGCCGCCGCTGAACGAGCTGATGAACACGAGTTCCTCGGGCGTGGGGATGTCGAAGAATTCGCCGTACATCTCCTGCTCGGGGATGACGATGGGGTGCGGGACGCTCTTGGCGATCGGGTGTGTCGGGTCCACCGTCCAGACGAGCTCGCGGTCCTGTTCGGAGCGCCAGCGCAGCGTGCACGTGGTGCCCATGAGCTTGGTGAAGATCTTGGACCAGTGCCCGGAGTGCAGCACGATCAGGCCCATGCCGGAGAGGACGTGGCGGTGGACCCGCTCAACGATCTCGTCATCGACGTCGGCATGGGACATGTGGCCCCACCAGGTCAGCACATCGGTGTTGGCCAGGACTTCCTCGGTGAGGCCGTGTTCCGGTTCGTCCAGCGTTGCGGTGTGGACCTCGACGGCAGAGCCCAGGTTCTCTTCGATGCCCGCCTTGACGGCGCCGTGCATTCCTTCGGGGTAGAGCCGGGCGACAAGTTCGTCCCGCTTTTCGTGCCTGTTTTCGCTCCATACGGTGACGCGGATCGGAGCGGTGGTGTCAGTCATGGATTCTCCTTGTAGCTGCTGAGATGCGGTCTACTTGACCGCGCCGCCGGTGGTTCCGGCGGCGATGTATTTCTGGGCTGCGACCAGCAGGACGATGGCCGGGATGGAGGCGAGTACCGCCGTCGCCATGACCGAACTCCAGTCGTTCACGTAGGCGCCGATGTACTGGAAGATGCCCAGGGTCACGGGCCGCACGGCCTCGGTGGTGGTCAGGGTCAGGGCGAACAGGAAGTCGCTCCAGGCGAACAGGAAGGTGAACAGCCCGGCAGTGATCAGGGAGTTCCGGCTCAGCGGAACCACGATCGAGCAGAACGCCCGGACATGCCCCGCCCCATCCACGCGCGCCGCCTCGATGACCGAGGCAGGCATGCCGTTCATGAAGGCCCGGATGATGAGGATCGCGAACGGAATGCCGTGGGCGGAGTCGGCCAGGATCAGCCCCGGAATCGAGTTGAGCAGGCCGAGGTCGTTGTACGCGGTGTAGAGGGCGTTGGCCACGACGATTCCGGGGATCATCTGGCTGATGAGGATGGCGAAGAGCACCACACCGGCACCGCGGACCTTGAAATAGGCCAGTGCGTAGGCTGCCGGGGCCGCGATCGCCAGGCTCAACGCAACGCTGCCCAGCGCGATGAGCAGGCTGGTGCCGAGGTTGCCTGCCTGCTCGCTGATGGCCGTGGCGTAGCCGGTGAAGTCCGGTTTGAGCGGGATCCAGGAGGTTTCCAAGGTGGTGCCGTTGGGCTGCAGGGAAGCGTTGACCATCCAGTAGACCGGGAACAGCATGACCGCGAGGAAAAGAACGGCCAGTGCCGTGTACCCCCAGCTCCTGCGGGAGGGAGCGGTGGCGGTGCCCGCGCTTTTGCGGGCCAGTTGCATTGTCATGGTTTCCTCACTCGTCCACTGCGCGTCGGCTGGCCCGCAGGTACAGCACCGCGAAGACCAGGGAAATGACCACCAGCACGTTGCCCAGCGCCCCGCCCTCGCCGAACTTGAACTCGTGGAAGGACAGATCGTAGGACTGGGTGGCGATTGTCTGGGTTGAGTTGGCAGGGCCGCCATTGGTCAGGCCCAGGATGATGTCCAGGACCTTCAACGTGTAGACGACGCCGAGCACCAGCACCACGCTGACCACCGGACGGAGCATGGGCCAGGTAATGTGGCGGAACGCCTTCCAGCCCGTGGCCCCGTCCAGGGATCCGGCCTCGTAGAGTTCGTCCGGGATTTCCTGGAGACCGCCGTACAGGATGGTGAGGTTGAACGGGATGCCGATCCAGATGTTCACGCCGACCACGGCAATCAGAGCCAAGGAGGTGCTGGTCAGCCACGGAACTCCGGTGTGGATGATGCCAAGGTCACCCAGGAAGCGGTTGAGGGCACCGCTGTCCTTGTCCAGGATCCAGCGCCACACGGCACTGGAGACGATCAGGGGCAACAACCACGGGAGCAGGAGCAGCGAACGGAGGATGCCGTTGAGAGGGAACTTGCGCTGGAAGAAAACGGCAAGCGCCAGGCCGATCACGAACTGGCCCAGGATGGATCCGAGCGTGAACAGTGCCGTATTCAGCAGCGAAGTTGAGAACAACGACGACGACAGCACGGTCGCGTAGTTGGCCACGCCCACCCAGGGGGCTTCACCGGTAAAGAAGGTTGCGGTGGTGTAGTCCTGGAAACTCATGACGACGTTCTTCACCACGGGGTAGCCGAAGAACAACGCCATGTAGACCACGGCAGGCACCAGGAAAAGCCATTGGAAGATGCGCTCACGGCGCATGCGGGTGCGTCGCCGTGAGGCTTGCGCTTCGCCGCCCCCGGACCGGGACGTGCCGGTCCCCGGCCGGGATGCGGTGCGCGATACGTCGGTTGTCAGTGACATGGCCGCCTTCTTACTGGCCTTGGGCCTGCTTCAGGGCGTCTGCGGGAGAAGCCTTACCGGTCAGCGCGGCCTGGATTGCCGTGTAGATCTTGGTGGCCTGGCCGGGCCATTCTTCGCCCAGTTCGCCGGTGCGCGCCTTGGCAGTCTTGATCAGTTCAGTGAAGGTCGCGAGCTTGGGGTTCTCGGCTGCGAACTTCTCAGCCAGCGTGGTCTTGGACGGAATCGTGTTGCGGGCCTTCGCCATCGAGAGCTGGTGCTCGTCGCTGTTCATGCAGGCAACCACCTCGGCGGCCTTTGCCTGGCGAGCCTTGTTTCCCGTCTGCGGGACGGTCCAGACTTCGCCGCCCAGGGGTGCTGCGGCAGTCTGGCCGGCCTCCCGGACCGGGATCTTCACCACGCCGTAGTGAAGGGATGGCTGCTTGTCGAGGGACGGGATCTGCCACGGACCGTTGACCATCATGGCGGCCTTGCCGGCCATGAACTGGTCCTTCACATCCGCCTGGGTCCAGTTCAGGGCCGAGGACGACACTGAGCCGTCCTTGACCAGATCAGTCCAGAGTTGAAGGGCCTGTTCGGTCTCGGGAGTGTCGATCTTCTTCTCATCACCGCCGTTTGACCACATGAAGGGAAGGAACTGCCAGGTGCCCTCATACGTGGGGTTGGCATCGAAGGCCAGTCCGTACTGGTCCCCGGCTGTAAGTTTGGCTGCCGCTGCCTTCAGTTCGTCCCAGGTGGTGGGCGGCGTGACCCCGGCCTTGGAGAGGATGTCCTTGTTGTAGAAGAGGGCGATCGTGTTCACGGTGGGAGCCAGGCCGTACACCTTGTCCTTGTATGTGCCTGCACTGAGCACGCCTTCGGCGAAGTTCTCCGTGCTCACCTTGAAGTCGGACAGGGGCGCCAGCGCCCCTGTGGCGGCGATCTGCTGAAGGTCCGGGTTGTCCAGCATGAGGACGTCCGGCAGGGTCTTGGACGAGGACTGCTGGAGCACCTTGGAGATCAGCGATTTGCCGGGGACGGTTTCGCGTTTGATGGTGACGCCGGCCTTGGTGCCGCAGGAGGTCAGTGCGTCGCCGATGAACGATTTGTCGGGTTCGTTGTTGTAGTAGTCCATCACCGAGATTTCGGTGACGTTTTCGGAAGACGAGGCCGCCGGAGTGGCTCCGCAGGCCGAGATTAACAACGGCAGGCCAAGAAGCGTGGCGGTGGCCAGGGCGAGGGGACGGGTAGTCCTGCGTGCTGACTTCATTGTCTGTTCCTTCTTGTGGTGGGATGGTGGATCGTCGGATTGTCGATGCGTATCGACGATGCGCATCGAGAGGCATCGACTGAAAAGGCGGTTGCGGGAAGGGGTTAGGCGCCGTGGGGTGGACGGAGCGTGCTGGAACGGTGCGTGATGACCGTAGGCACCAGCTCCAGGGATTCGTGTGGTCCCTGGCTGCCGGCTTCGAGGAGTTCGCAGATGATCTTGACCGCCCGGCGCGACACTTCGGCCGGGCGGAGGTCGATGGTGGAAAGCGGAATTGGTTGGAGTTCGGCAAGCGTGGGGGAGGCGCTCCCGATTACGGAAACGTCCTGCCCCGGTGTCAGGCCACGGCTGGCCAAAGCCCTCCGGAGGACGTCCTGGGCGGTGCCGTCCGGGGCGATAAACGCGGGCGTGCCCGTGGTTTCGGCCAAGGCCTTGTCCACGGAGTCCGCGATGACGTCCCTGTCCGTTCCGCCCGGAAGGTGGAGCACTCTTACGCCGAGTTCATTCGCGGCCTTGTCGGTGCCGCGCATGAAACGGTCAACATAGTTCACGTGGCGGTTGACGACTTCCGGCTGCCAGTCGATCACCGACAGCACGGAATGCCCGGCGGCTGCAAGGTCGCGCACGCACTGTTCGCCGGCCATCTCGAAGTCGGCGTCGATGCAGACGAGTCCTGAAGGGTCCCGGGGGATACCGATCAGCACCACCGGCACGTTGAGGCTGCGGGCCACCGGAAGGCGTTCGTCCTCGCCCTCCACCTGCATGAGGATGAGCCCATCGCAGATCTGCTGGCCCACGACCCGCCGGAGCCCGGGAGCGCCTTCGTCCTCCGTGACCAGCAGGATGTCGTGATCGTACTGGCGGGCCGTGTTGGCGATCACGGAAACGAACTCCATGATCGAGGCCATGTGCAGTTCGGGGATGAACGGAATCACCAGGCCGATCACATGGGTCCGCCGTCCGGCCAGGGCCCGGGCGCCGGCGTTCGGCTGGTAGGTGAGCTGCTCGATGGCAGCCTCCACCTTCTTCCGGGTCTTCTCGGAAATGGGTCGCTTGCCGCTGAGGACATAGGACACGGTGCTTTGTGCGACGCCGGCCGCCTGGGCTACGTCCTTGCTGGTGGGCATTGCCAGGCCTCCTTTGTCGCTGCCGGGTAGCTGTTGCATCGTGGCCATTATGCCCCGAGTGTGGCTCGTCGATACGTATCGTCGATGCGTATCGAATGACAGTATGACACGCGTCACGTCACCGATACAAGACTCCCTTCGGCTTTTCCTGCAGCTGTGCTTAGCTGGCAGGTATGGCTGGGAGGGCATCGCGTCGGGGAGGCGTCCACTGGGACGGTGCCGTGAACGCTTGGCATATCGCCGGCGATGTGTACCGGATGGGCCGTCGCGAATGGCTCACCGCGGGTGGCTGGCAGCAGATGTACGACGACGGCGTCCGCACGGTGATCGACCTGCGGAGCCCGCGCGAACGGCAGCCTCGGGACACCGACCCGGATGTTCCCGCGGAACTAATGCTCCGTTTCGACGTGGTGCAGTGTCCCACTGAAGACCCGGACGCCGAGCAGTTCGGCGCCTTGTTCGGTCCCTACCTGAAGGATCCGGCGCATTACGGCCACTACCTGCGGCTTTTCTCGGGCCGGCTTGCCGCCGTGTTCAAGGCGATTGCGGCCGCCCGGGGAAAAGTCGTGGTGCACTGCTCGGCCGGCAGGGACCGGAGTGGAATCGTCGCTGTCATGCTCCAGCTGCTCGCCGGCGCCGGCGAGCAGGAGATCGTCCGCGGCTACCGGCAGGGAATGCGCGGCATCAACGAACGCCACCGCACCCACGGCGTGCCGCACGTCCACGAACGCTACCTGGACGAAGCCAGCCTCGAGGCCCTGCTCGAAACCCGCGAGGCAAGCCTGCTGGAGTTCATCCGTTCCTTGGATGTCCCGGGCTTCCTCCTGGCCAACGGGCTCACCGCCGCTGAAATCGAGGCGGTCCGTTCCAAGTTGAAGGAATCCCCGGCGACCCATTAACAGGGGCAGGGGCCGTCATGTATTCTTGGAATGATTACCGAACGGCCGGTCAGTAATTTTCCCAGTTGGTTTCCGCCGTTCGGTTCCGTTCACGCCCAGGCCTTGGAAGGACCCGTCGACGATGACCAGTACCGCAGTCGCACCGGAAGTAACGGCAGTGCAGCCCGTCCCCAGCTTCGTCCAGGGTGCCTGGTGGGCGCCCGCCGCGGCAGCGGATGGCGTTCCCGTCCGCGATGCGAGCACCGGCGAGGTGCTGGCAAAGGTGAGCACCGAAGGACTGGACCTGGCCGCCGTCGTCGACTACGGCCGCACGGTGGGCCAGCGCGAGCTGGGCAAGCTCACCTTCCACCAGCGCGCGCTGAAACTGAAGGAACTTGCCCAGTACCTCAACGCCCGTCGCGAAGAGTTCTATGAGGTCTCCTTCAAGACCGGCGCTACCAGGATCGACTCGATGATCGATATCGACGGCGGAATCGGCGTCCTCTTTACCTTCGGCTCGAAGGGACGCCGCGAACTGCCCAACTCGCAGGTGGTGGTGGACGGGCCCATGGAGGTCCTGTCCAAGGATGGTTCCTTCGCCGGCGAACACATCTACACCCGCATCCCCGGCGTCGCCGCGCAGATCAACGCCTTCAACTTCCCGGTCTGGGGCATGCTCGAGAAGTTTGCCCCCGCGTTCCTCGCCGGCGTGCCGACCATCGCCAAGCCGGCCACGCCCTCCGGGTACCTCGCCGCCGCGGTCGTGCGGTCCGTTGTCGAATCGGGCATCCTGCCGGAAGGCTCGCTGCAGCTCGTCTCCGGCCCGGCCCGCACGCTCTTGGACGAGCTGGACTACCGCGACCTCATGGCGTTCACGGGTTCGGCCTCCACGGCCAACGCGCTGAAGTCGCACCCCAATGTCGTCACGGGCGGTGTGCGCTTCACCTCCGAAACCGACTCGCTGAACGCGGCCATCCTCGGCCCGGACGCCGTACCCGGGACCCCCGAGTTCGACGCCTTCATCAAGTCCGTCGTGACTGAAATGACGGTCAAGGCCGGGCAGAAATGCACCTCGATCCGCCGCACCATCGTTCCGCAGGACCTGGTATCCGACGTCGTTGCCGCCGTGGGTGCCCGCATCAACGAGCGCGTCGTGCTCGGCGACCCGCGGGCCGAGGGCGTCACCATGGGCGCGCTCGCGTCCCTGGAACAGCTCGCCGACGTCCGCACGGCCGTGCAGTCCATGCTCGACGCCGGCGGTGAACTCGCGTACGGAACGCTCGATTCGCCGTCGGTCACCCGCGCCGACGGCACAGTGGGCGTCGTCGAGGACGGCGCCTTCATGTCGCCCCTGCTGCTGAGCTGGGCCGACTCCGACGCCCGGGAAGTCCACGCCCGCGAGGCCTTCGGCCCCGTATCCTCCGTGATCGGCTACCGCGACCTGGACGACGCCATCCGCCTGGCCGCCCTGGGCAGCGGCTCGCTGGTGGCCACCGTCTGCACCAACGATCCTTCCGTGGCACAGGCGCTGGTGACAGGCATCGCCGCGCACCATGGCCGCGTGCTCATGCTCAACCGAGAGGACGCCCGTACCTCCACCGGCCACGGATCGCCCGTGCCGCACCTGGTGCACGGCGGCCCGGGCCGCGCGGGCGGTGGCGAGGAACTGGGCGGCATCCGTTCGGTGCTGCACCACATGCAGCGCACCGCCATCCAGGGCTCTCCCAACATGCTGACCGCCGTCACCGGCGTCTGGCACAGCGGAGCGGACCGGAACTTCACCCTCGAAAGCGAGGGCGTCCACCCCTTCCGCAAGTCCCTGGCCGAGCTGCGGATCGGCGACGCCTTCCGCTCGGAGCTGCGTCAGGTGACGCTGGAGGACATCACCGCCTTCGCCAACAGCACCGGGGACACCTTCTACGCCCACACCAACCAGGAAGCCGCCGCGGCCAACCCCTTCTTCCCGGGCATCGTGGCGCACGGCTACCTGCAGCTCAGCTGGGCCGCCGGGCTTTTCGTGGACCCGGCGCCGGGGCCTGTCCTGGCCAACTACGGCTTGGAAAACCTGCGCTTCACCACGCCCCTGGCCGCGGGGGATTCCTTCCGGGTGGTTCTCACGGCCAAGAAGATCACCCCGCGCGAAACGGATGAATACGGCGAGGTGGCCTGGGATGCCCTCCTGACCAACCAGAACGACGAAACCGTAGCCACCTATGACGTGCTGACTCTCGTGGCGAAACAGGCTGCCGGGCCGGCAGTGCAGGCCTGAACAGTGCGGAACCCTCCGGCGCCGACTGGCGCCGGAGGGTTGCTTGCGTAGCGGTTCGCCGAGGCGAACGGGCACGGTCCCGGGCCTGCTCTTAGTGCACGGTGTCCTTCTGGTCCGCGATCACGGTTCCGTCCGGCCGCTTGATCGGTTCCTTGCCGTTTTCCGGGGTGGTGAAGCCCTTGGTGGAGCAGGGGTAGGCCTCGCTGCGCTGCGGCTTGGGATCGATGAACATTGGCGTGATGAGCCATTTGCCGCCGTCGTTGTCGTAGGCGCGGCACATCAGTTCCGTGTTGTTTCGGTTGACCACCAGCCTGGCTTCGGTGGCGTCTCCCACGAACGTCACATCCGTGCCGGAGTCTCCGGCCGCGATGATCTGCCGGCGGTCCTCCGGGAGCTGTTCAAAGGCTGCTGCGCCCTTGACGCCGAAGATTTCCTGGTTGGCCCAGCACCGCTTGCCGTCCATGTAGGTCATGACGGAATCCGCGCCGTCGGGCTCGCCGCCGCATCCCTTCAGATGCGTCGTCTGCAGTCCGTTCTCATAGACGCTGCGCACACCAACCACGTGATCCGCATCAATACCCACCTCGCCGGACCAGGCCTTCACCACCGGCTCGGGCGATGCCGACACCACCCACGGGACGATCCCGTGGGCTTTGAGGGTGCTAATGAGGTCCTTGATCTGCGGGTAGACCCGGATGTAGCCGTCCACCTTTTGCGTGCCGACGGTCTGCATGGTGCCTTCGGGTGCGGCCAGGTTCTCCTGCTTCATCGCCGTGGCGAACTGGCCGAGCTGTTCCTCGGTGTAGCCGGCGGACAGCGCCGTGCCCCAGGCGTAGGCGCCGGTGAGACGGCGGGCATTGAAGCCGGCAAAAGCCTCTTGGCCGGCACGGGTCTTGTCGTCCAGGATGGCCAGGATTTCATCCGCGCAATCAGTATCGCTGCTGGTCCTCAGGGGCTTGCCTGCCGGGGTATCCGTACCGCAGGCCGCGCTGAGGGCCTTGGCCGCGGCGTCCGTAAGGTAGCGGTTGGTGGTTTTCCAGTTCTTGTCTTCCGGCTGCAGGACCTTGTCATTGCGCAGCATCCAGAAGTTGGTGCCGTAGCCGATGTCGTTCTTGACGACGGTGTTGTCCCAGTCAAAGATGGCCACCGGGGCCGTACCGCCCTTGAACGTTCCTGTGCACGTGCTGTGGGCGTCAATGGCAGCCTGGAGCTTTTCGCGGATTCCGGCGGGCCAAGTGAGCTTGGAGTCCAACTGCTGGCAGGAGGCCGACGGCGGCGCGCTGCTTGCCGGGGCTGTGCCGGCTGCTGTTCCTGCGCAGGACGTGAGTGCCAGGAGGCCGCCAAAGGCGGCGGCTGCGACGGTAAAGCGGGTACCACGATGCATGCGATATTCCCCTCTGTATGGTGTGAAGCAGACCACTGGGTGGTATGAAAACAGACCGTAGCAGCGGAGTGGGGGTGTTGTATATAGTGCAACGTGGCGCGCACTGTGCGTTGTTTAGGGCGGAGACGGCGCTGCCGACAAGCCGGATCGGGGTCCTAAACGGAGGCGTGCAGGCCATCGAAGGCCATGGTGATGACGTCGTCGGCCAGGCGCTCGGGCGAGAGTGAACCGCCCGGCTTGTACCACTCCACGATCGAGTTGATGGTGCCGAACAGCAGCCTCGTGACCGTGCGCGGATCAATGTCCTGGCGCAGCGATCCTTCCTCGCGGGCATCCGAAATCAGCGCTGCCACCTTGTGGTCGAAGGCGCGGCGGCGTTCAAGGGCGTTGCGCTCGATCTCGGTGTTCCCGCGCAGCCGCAGCAGCAGGGTGACGAAGGGGAGCCGTTCCACCAGGACCGAGATCGTCTGCCGCAGCACGAACTCAAGCCGGGCATCGGCGGCGCCGGAGGTGGCTTCCGGCTGTTCCAGGATCGCTTCCAGGCCGCCCAGGGCGTGGTCGAGGGCGAGCTTGAGCAGCTCGCCCTTCGACGGCACGTGGTGGTAGATCGCAGACTTGGAGATGCCGAGGTTCTCGGCCAGGATGCCCATGGAGGTGGCATCGTAGCCATGGCGGTTGAAGACGTCGACGGCGATGCGCAGCACCGACTGCTGGTCGTAGCCCGGACGCCCGCGCTTGCTTGCTGTTGCTGTTTCCTTCGGCATGTCCGCTATTTTCCCATGTCCGGTTCCCCTGACCGCTTAGATTGCGCCCGGTGGCGCGCAGTTCCCTGTCGTACGCAGTTCCCTGTGGTACTGGTTTCCTGTGGTACTCAGCCTTTGGGCCGCAGGTCGTAGATCCTGCGCAGCTTGCCGTTCGAGCGCTCCAGGGAGCCGGGATCGACGACGTCGATCACGCACGAGGAACCCACATGGATCTTGATCTGCTCGCGCAAGGCGTGGCCCGCCGTCGTGCCGCTGTCCGGGGAGACGCCCTCGCGGCGCTCGATCTTCACGGTGAGGGTGTCCATCCGCTTGCCCTCGGGGCGCGTGATTTCCAGCTGGAAGTGCGGGCTCAGTTCCGGGATCCGCAGGGCGATTTCCTCGATCTGCGAGGGGAACAGGTTCACCCCGCGCAGGATGATCATGTCATCGCTGCGGCCGGTGATCCGGCCCATGCGGCGGTGCGCCGGGCGTGCAGTGCCCGGCAGCAGGCGTGTGAGGTCCTTGGTGCGGTAGCGGATGATCGGCAACGCTTCCTTGGTGAGTGAGGTGAACACCAGCTCGCCCGGTTCGCCGTCACCCAGCACGGAGGCGGTGCCGCGCTCCGGGTCGAAGGGGTCGATGATCTCGGGTCGGAAGTGATCCTCCCAGATGTGCGAGCCGTCCTGGGTTTCCACGGCTTCGCCTGCGACGCCCGGGCCCATGACTTCGGAAAGGCCGTAGATGTCGCAGGCCTTGATGTTCATGGTGGTTTCGAGCTCGTGGCGCATTTCCTCGGTCCACGGCTCGGCGCCGAGCACGGCGTACTTCAGGGAGGTGGACGTCGGATCGATGCCCATGTGGGCCATGGCGTCTGCGATGGTCAGCAGGTAGGTGGGCGTAGCCAGGATCGCATCCGGCTGGAAGTCCTGGATGAGCTGGATCTGGCGTTCGGTCTGCCCGCCGGACATCGGGATCACGGTGCAGCCCAGGGCTTCGGCGCCGGCGTGGGCGCCCAGGCCGCCGGTGAAGAGCCCGTAGCCGTAGGCGTTGTGGACCTTCATGCCGGGACGCACGCCGGAGGCGCGGAGGGAACGGGCCACCAAGCTTGCCCAGTTGGCGAGGTCGTTCTTCGTGTAGCCCACCACCGTGGGCCGGCCGGTGGTGCCGGAGCTGGCGTGGATGCGCGCCACTTGCTCCTGCGGTACGGCGAACATGCCGAAGGGGTACTCCAGGCGGAGGTCTTCCTTGGTGGTGTAGGGGAACTTGCCCAGGTCGCCGAGTTCGCGCAGGTCCGAGGGGTGGACGCCGGCGTCGTCGAACTTGCGCTTGTACAGCGGCACGCGCTCGTAGGCATAAGCCACGGTGTGCTGCAGGCGGCTGAGCTGGAGGGCCTCGAGCTCGTCGCGGGACAAGGTCTCCTCACGGTCCAACTGTGAACGGTCCAGCTGCGCGTCCGGCTGCGTGGCGTTGAGGGTGGAGCTGTTCTGGGTCATGTCTGCCTACTTCTTGGAGATGGTGCGGCTGCGGCCACGGAACTCGGCGATGAGTTCGCCGTAGCCGGCGGGGTCGTCTGGGCTGGGGTCCGCGGAGGGTTCGACGGGGGTGGGGTCCGCGGCGAAGATCTGCACGTCGTACAGTCCGCTGCGCCCCGTGTGCGCCCGGCGGTTCGCGACGGCGGTGATCACCTGGCCCTTGAACGCGGGCTGCAGGAAGTTGATGTCGACGCCGGAAGCCACCGTGATGTTGCGGGCTTGCGACGGCGTGGGGCTGGCGGGATTGCACGCCAGCGCGAAGGCTGTGTCGCCGAAGGCGAAGATCATTCCGCCGTGGGCCATGCCGAAGCCGTTGAGCATTTCCTTGCGCAGGGTCATCCGGATGGTGGCGTGTCCGTCGTCGAGTCGGATGACCTCGAGCCCCATCCATTCGGAGGCGTAGTCGTTCTTGAGGAGATGGTGCTGCACTGCACCGTGCCCCTGAACTGCATCGGAAAGCGCGGTCTCAACCATGCGTCATTGCCTCCAGTTTTATTTACCGAATGTTCATTAGGTAATCCCAGATCAGCGCAAGTGTCAAGGGCCACAACGGTTGGGGCGGGGACGGAGGGGTAGCCTCGGAGCATGCCAAGCATCGATTTGCCCATCCGCACCGAGAGGTTGCTGCTGCGCCGCTTCGAAGCCGGCGACCTCGAACGTTTCCACGCCTACCAGTCCCTGCCGGAGACGGCACGGTTCCTGCTCCGGCCCGAGTTGAGCCTCACGCAGGCCATGGAAGCCCTGGGCCGCTACGCCAACTTCACCTTCGAGAAGGAGGGGGACTGGGCCTGCCTGGCCATCGAGCGTGCGGAGCAGCCCGGGCTGATCGGCGAGGTGGTCCTGAAGTGGCTCCCGGGCACGGGGCAGGCGGAAATCGGCTGGATCATGGCACCGGACGGACGCGGGCATGGCTACGCCACCGAAGCCGCGACGGCGGTGCTCCGCCTGGGCTTCGAGACCCTGATGTTCCATCGCATCGACGCGAAGCTGGACGCCCTCAACAAGGGCTCGGCCGGGATCTGCGAACGGCTGGGCATGCGGCTGGAAGCCACCCTCGTGGACAACTGGCATTACAAGGGCCAGTGGTCCACGGAGCTGATCTACGCCATGCTCGACTCCGAATGGCGCCGCCGCTGACCCCGCGTTGCTCGGTGGGGGCTACTTGAGCCCGGCCCCCGGGAGCAGTTCAGTGGCGTCGAGTGAATCGGCCACGAAGGCGTAGTCCCAGGCCCGTTCGCGCCACTGCACGTACCGACCGGACGCACCGCCGTGCCCGCCGTCCATCTCGATCTTCATGACCACGGGCTCCGCGCCCGTTGTAACAGCGCGCAGTGCCTGCACCCACTTGGCCGGTTCCACGTAGAGCACACGGGTGTCGTTGAAGGACGTCACCGCGGCGATCTTCGGATAGGCCACGGACCGGATGTTCTCGTACGGGGTATAGGACTTCATGTAGGCGTAGGCCTCGGGATCCGTGATGGGGTTGCCCCACTCTTCCCACTCCAGCGCGGACAGGGGAAGCTCCGGGTCCAGGATGGTGGTCAGCGCGTCCACGAAGGGCACCTGCGCCACTACGGCCGCGTACTTCTCCGGGGCAAGGTTGGCCACGGCGCCCATCAGCAGGCCCCCGGCGGAACCGCCCATCGCGGCGATCCGGCCCGGTGCCACCCAGCCCGAGGAAGCCAGCCAGTCCGTGGCCGCCACGAAGTCCGTGAAGGTGTTCTTCTTGTTAAGCTTCTTGCCGTCCTCGTACCAGTGCCGGCCGAGTTCGCCGCCGCCGCGGATGTGCGCGATCACCATGACGATGCCGCGGTCCAGCAGGGACAACCGCGCCACGCCGAACCCAGGGTCCATGCTGACCTCGTAGGAGCCGTATCCGTACACCAGGCCGGCCGCCGTCGAATCCTGCCTGAGCGAAGCATGCCGCAGCACGGACAGCGGCACCCGGGTGCCGTCGTCGGCCACCGCCCATTCACGGGTGGCGACGTAATCGGCTGCGGAATAGCCGCCCAGCACCGGGCTTTCCTTGCGCAACAGCAGTTCGCCCTGCGGCTGCTCCGTGGTGGGCAGCACGAAGTCGTACACCCGCGACGGCGTGAAGTAGGAGGTGTAGCCCATCCGGATCACCGGGGCCTCATAGTCCGAACCGGAAACGCCTGCGGTGTAGAGCTCCTCCTCGAATGCCGGCTCCACTGGCGGTGCCTGGCCCGGGGTGCCGAGGCCGGCGAGCGGGATCACCTGGACCCGCTCGATGGTGTCTTGCCGGACCGAGACCACCAGGTGCGTGGCGGTGACGCCCGCGCCGTTGACCCGTACGTCGTCGGAATGTTCGACGACGGTGCGCCACTGCTGTTCGCCGAGCGGCTTGGCGAGTTCGGCTGGGTCCGCCAGGGAGACCATCGAGTTGATGGCGTCCTTGTTGTGGGTGAGCAGGATGGTCTCGCGTCCCTCGAGCAGGAACGGCTCGGCCTCGTACAGCAGGTGTTCGTCGCGGGAAATCACGGTGGACAGGCCGGCGTCGTAGTCGTCGAAGCGCAACAGGCGCGTCTCGCTGAACTCCGAGCAGCCGATGCTGAGCACCAGATGGCGGCGGTCCGAGGAGAGCTCGAAGCCGAGCCACATGGCCGGGTCGTCCTCCTGGTACAGGACCTCGTCCTGTTCCACCGGGGCGCCGAGCATGTGGGCCTTGACCTGGTAGGGCCGCCAGGAATCGTCCACCACCGTGTAGAACAGGCGGGTGCCGTCCGGGGAGAAAGCCAAGCCGTAGAAAGCGTTCTCGATCACGTCCGGCAGCAGCTCGCCGCTGCGCAGGTCCTTGAAGCGCACCTTGAAGCGCTCTTCGCCGGAATTGTCCACGGCGTAGGCGTAGAGGTTCCCGTCGACGGTCACCGCGGTGCCGCCCACCGAGAAGAACGGCCTGCCCTCGGCTTCCGCGTTGCCGTCCAGCAGGATTTCCTCGCCCGGAAGGTTCACGCCGGGTTCGACGGCGGGCGGCGTCCAGTCAGCCACCGGATCGCCGGAGTCCCGCGCCTGCACCCGGCACTGGATGCCATACTCCTTGCCCTCCACCGAACGGGTGTAATACCACCAGCCGTCCTTGCGGCCAGGCACGGAAAGGTCGGTCTCCTGGGTGCGGCCCTTGATCTCCTGGAAGATCGCCTCGCGCAGCGGTTCCTGGTGGGCCGTCACGGATTCCTGGTAGGCGTTTTCGGCCTTGAGGTGCTCCACCACCTCCGGCGATTCCTTCTCCCGCAGCCACTCGTAGTTGTCCACGAAGACGTCCCCGTGGTGCTCCCGGGCGAACGGGACCTTCTTGGCGACAGGCGGCACGGCCGTGGTGTTCTGCAGCGGAGTCTGGGTCATGGACTCAATATATAGAGCAGCGCGCGCAAAACGGCGGGCGTTCGCTACCGGGGGAGTTGACTACCTGGGGAGCTGGCCCATACGGTCCTTGGCCAGCGCGTCCGCGACCTGGGCGATGCCGTTGTAGTCGGGCACGACGATCGACTGACCGTCCGCCGAGGTGCCGGTTCCCGCCGTCGGGAGGGTCATGAAGGACGCCGTCCGCGGGTCGATGCCGCGCAGCGCATAGGCCAGGCCTGCGAGCTTCATGACGTCGAGTCCGTTGTCGAGGATGAGCTTGGGGGCCACCTTCGTGATGAAGGCCAGGGTCTTCCCGGCATCCTTGAGGATCCCCGAGTTCCGAAGCTTGGCCATCACCGCTCGGATGAACTCCTGCTGGTTCCGAACCCGCTGGTAGTCGCCGTCCGGGAAGGCGTGGCGCTCACGGACGAATTCCAGGGCGGCTTGGCCGTTCAGGTGGTTGACGCCCTTGGTGAAGTGGTGCTGGGTGTCGACCGCGGCGGTGAAGTCTGCGGGAGAGTTCACATCGATGCCGCCCAGCCCGTCCACGATGTCCCGGAAGGTATTGAAGTCCACCATCACGGAGTACGTGATCTTCGTTTGTAGCAGGCCCCCGATGGTTTTCTCCACCAAGGCGGGGCCGCCGAACTGCAGGCTCGCGTTGATCTTCGAACCGCCGTAGCCGGGGATGTCCACCCAGAGGTCACGCATGATCGAGATGCCGTAGACCTTCTTCCGGTCGGCCGGAATGTGCATCAGCATCATCATGTCGGAGCGCTGGTCCACCTGCCCGCCGGTGGCGGCCGCCTGCTTGGCGGCTTCCTTGGCGTTGCCGCGGATGTCGCTGCCGATCACCAGGACATTTACCGGTCCGGAAGGCAGGCCTGGCAATGCCAGCGGCGGCGTGGGTCGGTCCGCCTTGAGCAGGGACCCGGGCGGCACGGTGATGCCGGGCTCCGATCCCTGGCTCGACGACGGCGCAGCGGCGGGCGCCGCGGGCCGGTTGATGCTCACGAGGATGCCCGCGGCCACCGTGCCGAGCACCAGCACCGCCGCAAGCGCGGTGACGATTGCCCTGCGACCGTGCAGGAGGCTTTTCAGGAATTCGGCGCTGAGCCATTTCTCCATGTCCGGAAACTATCACCGGCAGGGCGCAAAGCAAGCGTGTCGCAGGATGCAATTCGGCAACGAAGCCCGCCCAAGCACTCAGCGCTGCGGCGTCAGGGTCTTCCGGAACAGCACCGCGCCGTTGGCGTTGCGCAGGCTCACGTTGAAGATGTCGTCAGCGCCGAGCTCCACGTGCCCGAAGTACTGGTTCTCGCCGTCGCGCGGTGATTCCCCGGCGAAGCGGCCGGCCCTGGAGAAGACCACCTCCGGGCCGAAGGTGCCGTCCATCGCGTTGGGGCCGAAGGAGCCGGCGTTGATGGGCCCGGCGACGAACTCCCAGAAGGGGTCGAAGTCGGTGAAGGCGGCCCGCTCGGGGGAGTAGTGGTGCGCGGCGCAGTAGTGCACGTCCGCCGTCAGCCAAACGGTGTTCTTCACGCCGTGGCGCTTGAAGGCGCTGAGCACTCCGGCGATTTCCAGTTCCCGTCCCAGGGGCGCGCCGTCTTCGCGGTTTGACAGGCTTTCCTGGTTCACGGGGCCGTCCGGCACGATGATGCCCAGCGGGAGGTCGGCCGCGATCACCTTCCATGTGGCCGTGGAATTCCGGACTTCGCGGATCAGCCAGTCCACCTGCTCCTGGCCCAGGATGTTGGTGGCGTAGGGCTCCTTCCCGTCCGTGTTGGGGGACTTGAAAGTGCGCATGTCCAGGCAGAAGACGTCCAGCTGCGGGCCGCGGGAGATCTTCCGGTAGATCCGCGCAGGCTGGTAGCTGCCGCCGTCGAACGTACCGGGACGCCAGAGTGCCGCACTGTCAGCGATCGGCATGTTCTCCTGCCACGCCTGCCGGCCGCGTGCGGCGAGGACATTGACGTTCCGCTCGGTGTACCGGGCGTCGTCGATGATCTGGCCGGGGTACCAGTTGTTGTGGGTTTCGTGGTCGTCCCACTGTGCGATCACCGGGACCTCGGCGAACATGGCCCGCATGCCCGCATCCATCGAGTTGTACCGGTGGCGGCCGCGGAATTCCTTGAGGGTCTCAGCCACCTTGGAGACTTCCTCGGTGACGATGTTGCGCCAAAGCTGCCCGTCCTTTTCGGTGACGGTGGCGGCGATGGGGCCGTCCGCGTAGATGGTGTCGCCCGAATGGATGAAGAAGTCCGGGCGGGTTTGGTGCATGGCCTGGTAGCCGCGCATCCCGCCGATGTCCTCGTTGATGCCCCAGCCCTGGCCGGCGGTGTCGCCGGTCCAGACGAAGCTTTGCGGAGCCGACGACGGCGCGCTGCCGCCTGCTGCCGGTGCCGTGCGGAAGGTGCCCTGTTGGGTCTCGCTGATGACGCCGCCGTCGTCCTCGAAGCCGAGGGTGTACGCGAACCGGGTGCCGGCTGGCAGGCGGTCCGCGTGGATCTTTGCGGTGAAGTCGCTGGCCTCGGTGGCCCAGGGACCGCGCAGCACCCGGCTGAAGGCGTGGCGGCCGCGCAGGATGTTGCCGGCGTCGTCCACGGCGCGCAGGGTGGCGGCGATCCGGCCCTGCCCGGAGGCACGGGACCAGAGCACGGCCGAGGACGAGGTGACGTCCCCGCTGGCGATGCCGCTGGGCAGGGTGAGGCGCTTGCGCAACAAGGGGATGCCCGCCGGGGCGGCCTGTGCGGGCGCGGTGCCTGCGGCCGCAGTGCCGCCGGAAACGGCCAGGGCGGCGATGGAGCTCTTGAGGAGGGAACGGCGCGGGAAATCACTCATGCTGCCACTGTGGCCGCTGCGGGTGAACGCACGGTGAGTCCGGGGTTAAAGGTTCCGGACCGGCCTGGCCCGGCCCGATCGAGGGGAGTGCTTGACGCCGCTCGCCGCTTCCGCATATTCTGAACGAACGGTCGGTAAATATATAGGAGCAACCATGGCATCGCAGAACCTGCAGTCTGTGCCCGCTGAGCTGTCCCCCGAAGAACAGGAACGGGAACGCGCGGGCCAGGCGTACTTTGACCGGATCATCGCGGAAGATTCGCGCATCGAGCCGCGGGACTGGATGCCGGAGGCCTACCGCAGGACGCTGCTGCGCCAGGTTTCCCAGCATGCGCATTCGGAAATCATCGGCATGCAGCCCGAGGCGAACTGGATCACCCGTGCTCCCAGCCTGAAGCGCAAGGCCATTCTCATGGCAAAGGTGCAGGATGAAGCGGGCCACGGCCTCTACCTCTACTCGGCCGCGGAAACCCTGGGCCAGTCCCGCGACAAGATGATGCAGGACCTCATCGACGGAAAGGCCCGCTACTCCTCGATCTTCAACTACCCGGCGGTGTCCTGGGCGGACATGGGCGCGATCGGCTGGCTCGTGGACGGCGCCGCCATCTGCAACCAGGTGCCTCTCTGCCGGGCCTCCTACGGACCCTACGGACGCGCAATGGTGCGCATCTGCAAGGAAGAGTCCTTCCACCAGCGCCAGGGCTTCGAGATCCTGCTGGAACTGTCCAACAGCACCCCCGCCCAGAAGCAGATGGCCCAGGACGCCGTGAACCGCTGGTATGCACCGGCGCTCATGATGTTCGGCCCGCCGGACGACGATTCCCCCAACTCCAAGCAGTCCATGGCCTGGAACATCAAGCGCTTCAGCAACGACGAGCTCCGCAGCCGCTTCGTCGGCATGATGGTCGAACAGGTCAGGGTCCTCGGCCTGACGCTGCCGGACCCGGAGATCCGCTTCAACGAAGAGACGAAGAAGTGGGAACACGGTCCGCTGGACTGGAACGAATTCAAGGACGTCCTGGCTGGCAAGGGCCCCTGCAATGCGCAGCGCATGGAACGCCGCCGCCAGGCACACGAAGACGGTGCCTGGGTCCGCGAAGCCGCCGCAGCCTACGCCGCCAAGCAAGCAGAGAAGGAACACGCAGCATGACAACGCCAACCGAGTCCCACTCCACGGAAACCCCCTGGCCCCTCTGGGAAGTGTTCGTCCGCTCCAGCCGCGGCCTCTCCCACGTGCACGCCGGTTCTCTGCACGCGCCGGACGCCGTCATGGCCCTGCGCAACGCCCGCGACCTCTACACCCGCCGCAATGAAGGCGTGTCCATCTGGGTGGTGCCGGCCGATGCGATTTCCTCCAGCGATCCGGATTCGAAGGGTTCCTTCTTCGAGTCCCCGCAGGGCAAGGACTACCGCCATGCCACGTACTACACCAAGAGCGAAGGCGTGAAGCACCTGTGACTGAAAACAACACCGACTTCGCGATCGAAGGCCACGGCGACATTTCCGTGGGCGTCAGCGGAGCAGGCGCCTCCGGCGACGGTTCGGCAAGCGCCACCCGCATCACCCCCGGCAACGCCCTGCGACCGGAGGACATCGCCCTCGAGGTGCGCCGCGGGACAGCCAAGCCCGGGGAAGACGTTGCCGACTACGCCCTGCGCCTGGGCGACGACGCCTTGGTCCTGGCCCAGTGCCTTGGCCACTGGATCTCCCGCGCCCCCGAGCTCGAAGAAGACATCGCCCTGGGCAACATCGCCCTGGACCAGCTGGGCCACGCCCGTTCCTTCCTGACCTACGCGGGCGCGTACTGGGGCAAGAGCGAGGACGAGCTGGCCTACTTCCGCCGCGAACCCGAGTTCCGCTCGGCACACCTCTTCGAACAGCCCAACGGGGATTTCGCCGTGACCATCGCGCGGCAGTTCATCGTGAGCTACTACCAATTCGAGCTCTACAAGCGGCTGCTGGACTCCAGTGATGCGACGATTGCCGCTATTTCGGCCAAGGCGCTCAAGGAAGTGGACTACCACCGCGACCACAGCGCCCAGTGGGTGCTGCGCCTGGCCGGCGGCACCGAGGAATCCCGGCGCCGCATCATCCAGGGCTTCAAGTTGCTGTGGCCCTATGTGGACGAGCTCTTCGAAGACGACGAGCTGACGGCACGGCTGGCCGAAACCGGCGCCGGCGTCCAGCCCTCCAGCCTGCGCGAAGACTTCGACCGCCTCACCGGCGAGGTGCTCGCCGAGGCCGAGCTGAGC
Organism: Arthrobacter sp. TE26545; assembly: GCF_056279005.1. Next base: position 3,112,071 of record NZ_JBWBQM010000001.1, on the reverse strand, counting down.
GGGGACGGCGGCCTGGACCTGGACCGCATCCCGCAGTCCCTGGGCGGAGGCCGGCGCGGCAAGCACTCCGAACACCTCGGCTACGTGCTGGCCGAAATGCAGGTGCTCGCCCGCGAACATCCCGGAGCAAGCTGGTGACCAGCGTGGAAACCGCACTGAGCCCCGCCGAGCAGCGCAGCCCCGCGGAGCAGGAAGCCTGGGCGCTCGCCGCTACGGTCTGCGACCCCGAGATCCCGGTGCTCACCATCGAGGACCTCGGGATCCTCCGCGCGGTGCGCGTGCTGGAAGGCGCCTCCGACGGCGGTGCCCCGGACGGCGGCGCCCCGGACGGCGGTGCCTCCGACGGCGGTGCCCCGGACGGCGGCGCCGGGTGGCCCGCCGTCGAACTCACCATCACGCCCACCTACTCGGGCTGCCCGGCGATGGACGCGATCAGGGACGACCTCAAGTCCGCGTTCGCCAAAGCCGGCTACGGCGAGGTCCGCGTGAACCTGGTGCTGGCACCGGCCTGGACCACCGACTGGATGACCGAATCCGGCAAGGCGAAGCTGCGGGAGTACGGCATCGCCCCGCCGTCGGGCAATTCCCGGGCAGGCGGCCACTCCGGTCCCGTCCGGCTGAGCCTGGCAGTGAAATGCCCGCAGTGCTCTTCGCTGAACACCAAGGAACTGACCCGTTTCGGCTCCACCTCCTGCAAGGCGCTGTACGTCTGCCAGGACTGCAAGGAACCGTTCGACTACTTCAAAGTCCTTTAAGGAAGCCAGATGACCACCGAAACCCCCACGGCCAGCCGCCGTCGTGCGTCCTTCCACAGCCTCGCCGTCTCCGAGGTGCGGCGCCTGACCGAGGACGCCATCGAAGTCACCTTCGCCGTTCCGGCGGAACTGGCGGGACAGTACGACTACCTCCCCGGCCAGTACGTGGCCCTGCGGACCACGCTCCCGGACGAATCCGGCGAACCGCATGAGGTCCGCCGAAGCTACTCGATCTGCGCAGAGCCGCGCAGCTTCGAAGACGGCAGCAGCGAAATCCGGGTGGCCATCAAGAAGGACCTCGGCGGCATTTTCTCCACGTGGGCCAACGCCGAGCTTGAGGCGGGGGACACCCTGGACGTGATGAGCCCGCAGGGCGCGTTCATCTCCCGCCACGGCAAGGACGGCGCGGCGGTCCAGTACAACGTCATGAACTCGATGAACAACCCGGAGGAATTGGCGGGGGAGCCGGGCTCCTTCGTGGCCATTGCCGCCGGATCCGGCATCACCCCGGTGATCGCGATCGCGCGCACCCTGTTGGCCGCCAACCCGGACACCCGATTCGACCTCATCTATGCCAACAAAGCCGCCATGGACGTCATGTTCCTTGAGGAACTGGCGGATCTGAAGGACAAGTACCCGTCCCGGCTGGCCTTGCACCATGTGCTCTCCCGTGAGCAGCGGATCGCGCCGCTCATGACCGGCCGGATCGACTCGGAGAAGCTGCAGGCCCTGCTGTCCTCCGCCATCCACGCCGAGGACATCGACGAATGGTTCCTCTGCGGGCCCTTCGAACTGGTCCAGCTGTGCCGCGACACGCTGGCTGCCCGCGGGGTTGCGCCCGAACATGTCCGTTTCGAGCTGTTCACCACCGGCCGCCCGGACCGTCCGGAAGGCAACGCGGGGCGGCCCGTCGTCGAGGACGACTCGCAGGACACCTTCAAGATCACCTTCAAGCTGGACGGACTCACCGGCGACGTCGCCAGCCCCACCCACGCCCGCGAATCCATCCTCAATGCTGCGCTGCGCGTCCGCCCCGACGTGCCGTTCGCCTGTGCCGGCGGAGTCTGCGGCACCTGCCGCGCCAAGCTGGTCAGCGGCACCGTCACCATGGACGAAAACTACGCGCTGGAGCAGGATGAGCTGGACAAGGGCTACGTGCTCACCTGCCAGTCCCACCCCACCAGCGAAAACGTCACGGTCGACTTCGACGTCTAGCTCCACCGACAGCCCACTGACAGCCCCACCGACAGCCAAGGAACCCAGCATGATTGAGCTCTCCATCGCCGGCGGGATCGCCGAAATCGTCCTGAACGCGCCCCAGAAGCTGAACTCCCTCAACGAAGAGGCGCTCGCCGAACTGGACAGGGCGTACGACGACGCCGCTGCCGCCGCCGGCCGTGGGGAGGTGCGGGCGCTGCTCCTGCGGGGAGAGGGCCGCGCCTTCTGCGCCGGCCGGGACATCGCCGGCGTGACCCCGGAGGACGACGACGCCCAGGCCTACCTGGGCGGCCTGGTGGAGCCCCTCCTGAAGAAGATGGCGGCCTTCCCGGCGCCGACCTTCGCGGCGGCTCACGGGGCCTGCCTCGGCGTCGGGCTCGGGCTGCTGCTGGCCACGGACGTGGTGTACGTGGCGGAGAACGCCAAGTTCGGCTCGCCCTTCGCCAAGCTGGGCGCCACACTGGATTCCGGCGGGCACTGGTACTTCACCGAGCGACTGGGCATGCACCGCACCCTGGACCTGATCTACACCGCGGAGCTCATGAGCGGCAGCGAAGCCGTGGCGCAGGGCCTGTTCAGCCGGGCGATGCCGGACGATTCGCTTCTTTCCGCGACCCGGGCCATCGTGGAGCGGGTAGCCACCGGAGCCACCGGAGCCTTCAACGCCAGCAAGGAACTCGTGGCGCACATCCGCGACCGGCGACTGGGGCTCTGGGCTTCCATGGCGGAGGAGAACACCGAGCAGGCCCGGCTGTGCAAGAGCGAGGACTACGCGGAAGGCTTCCGCGCCTTCCAGGAGAAGCGGGCCCCGGCCTTCAAGGGCTGAGGCCCGCGCCTCAGGATTGTGCCGTTCAGCAGCTAAGGGCTACTGGACTGCTCAGACCGTTCGGGTCGGACTTCGAGCAGCTGAAGATCACTGTTCCTACGGGCTGCTCAATCACCAGGGAAATCGACGTCACCGTCAAGACCGGGTTCACACCGGTCCAGTTGCTGTTCGGGCATCCGGCCTGGGTCGCTGTCACCGTACCCGGGGCCGACAATACTGCCGGATTGGTGTTCAGCGTCAGGTTCCCGTTCTTGATGGCGTCGCTGTCAATCAGCGTGGGTGCCACGGCGGGGCCGATCAGGACCTTGTTCTGTCCCGGTGCGACGTTTCCGCCCTGGTTCTTGCACTGATAGACGGCGAAGCCGGACACACTAACCGTGGCGAGAAGGTCGTCGTTTCCGAGCCCAGCTAGGACGGCCCTACAGGTGGTGGTGGCTGTGGATCCGCTGATACTCACGGTACAGACGGGTTCGCCGCCCTTTTTGAAGTGCGGGCTGGCAGCCTGGGCTGCCGACACCCCGGCCGTGAAAACGAGCAGGAATGCTGCACACAGCATGATGATTTGCTTGAGGATCTTGTTCATGACTGGCCTTTTGGAGTCAATATCTTGCCACGCAAACGTGGCACTCCGTCGGACAGCAACTGGCGGTGTCGTTGTCCGACATCAGTCCGCTGTCCCCCAGTAACATGGGCAAAACATGGCGCGCAATCCGAGGACTTTGCGCCTTCAAAGCGGCATCGGCGGTCCCGACGCATTTGGGCGTGCGATGCCGGTTCAAGGCTACGCCGCACTTGGTGGGATCAAAAGACGGTAATACTGGAAAAGGTCTTGAGCCGGCGTGGCCCAGCAAAAAAAGCTGACGTGCCGGGCGGCACTGTCTTACCGACGATCTGTCCGCCGGCTCACCTGCTACAGGCTTTGGCCCTCGCTACGGGCCTCGAGCATCGATTCACGGAGCCGGGACTGGGCCAGGGCCAGTCCGGCCTGCGCCGCTCCCCGGGCCACCGATAGTCCGATCACTTGGGGCACGACCCTGATCTCCGGGACGGTGGGAAGGCTTTGTGCCAGTCGCCTGCGCGCCTCGGGAAGGACTTCGTCCACGAGCGGACTCAGGCGACCCACAAAATAGACGGACTCCGGGTCCAGCGTAACGGCAACGGCACCGACGGCGGTCACGATCGCCGTCGTAAATGCCTCCGCCACTTCCGCACGGGACGCCGTTTCCTGCGGCTGTGACCACAGGGCTTCGATGCCTTCCAGGTCCAATCCCCGTCCTTGGGCGAATTGGAGGAGGCCCGTTGTGCTCAACAGTCCGTCGAGGGTCTCGTTGCCAACGCCGGAGAAGAGAACACCACCCAGATCACCGAAGGCAGGGCTCCGCCCTTTGGCGATCTCATGATCAGTACAACCAGCGAAGCTCAGCACCGTACTGAGCATGAACAAAGCAGCATTTCCTATGCTTGCATCATCCTTCAGGATCCCCCGTAAGGATGCGTTGGCATCGCTCTCAACGGTCACGGGAGCCTTCAACCGTTCTTCAATGGCACTCTGGAGACGTGAAGCCAGGAAAATCGTCCTTGATTCTGGTGTCCCGGACCAGTTGGTGCCATTCGGGACACGGCCGGGCAAAGCAGCGACGATTTGGCGCAATGGTCCCTCTGCGGAATCACTGGTCTCCACTATCAAGTCCACCAGCCACTCGGCAGTGGTTCCAACATCGCCCCCCTCGAAGCTGGGAACAATGATGTGACTAACCTCGCGACCTCTCAGGTCAGTTACGAGGACGCACGTGGTTCGCGTCCCGAAGGAGATACCGACAATGTGCCCCGCCGTGCCGGGGACATCCAGAAACGTGGAGGGTCGGCCACGGCGCACAACGGCATCGACTCCCTGCTCAACGAGGAAACCGTCAAAAAGAAGCTCATCCACCTTCCGGGACACCGTTGCCTGACTTAAACGTGTCAATTCGATCAGCCTGCTGCGCGTCAAGGGCGCCTCTGAAAGGACCGCATCAAGGACAGACGCCTTGGTGTAGTCACGTGCCGTGGGGATGCTGCTCATAGCACTACCTTAATGAGAGTCCAGACCTAAACCGGGACGTGTGGGGTTGCCCGGCATTCGTTGATGGGGTTAATGGTTTTCTTTCGTTGCGCGTTCATCGGTAATCGCTGGTTCCGCCAACGGCCAGTACGCCCGGCAGGGCAACAAACTGCCGGGCGTACGGCTCAATGTGGGCGTCGGCGCGCCAAGTGGTCCTAGCGGATGGTGGCGTCGGTGATGGCTGATTCGCCCAGGCCCCAGTACTCCAGGGATTCCTTGTATTCGGGGCTGTCGAGGACGGACTGGATGGCCTTCTGCAGTGCCGGCGTCAGAGGCGATCCCTTCTTCAGCCCCATGGCGACGTTGGTGTTGGTGCGGGTGTCGATCCTCGGCGTCAGGACGGTGAAGTGGCCGGGCTGCTGCGCCTGCGCCCAGGCCAAGCCGCTGGCGTCGTAGAAAACACCGTCGACCCGCTTGGAGTCCAACTGGGTCAGGGCCTCCTGGACGTTGGGCAGCGTTACCGCGTTGATGGCCGGCTTGCCTTGGGAAGTGCAGGTCCACTCCGAAACGTTCGGCAAGTGCTTCAGTTGCTGGGTGGAGCCCTTGGTGACGGCGATGTTCTTGCCGCACAGGGAGTCGTTGCTCAGGTTCTGCGGGTTGCCGTCGGGTACTGCCACGGCCGAGCCGCCCTTGAGGTAGTTGATCATGTCCAAGACTTTGAGCCGCTCTTCCGTGGCGGACATGGTGGTGGCGGTGAAGTCGTAGCGGCCGCCGTCGATGCCGGGGATGATCGTGTCGAACGCCGTGTTTACGAATTTCAGCTTCAATCCCAGCTTTTTGGCAACCAGGCGGGCGAGGTCCGGATTCACGCCGATCGGCGTCACGTTATCCTCGGCGAGGAACGTCATCGGCGGGGAGCTCAGATCCATCGCTACGGTTAGTTCACCCTTGGCCTTGTAGGATCCGGGCAGCAGCGCCACCGCGGCCGGATCCGCTTGGACACCCTCCGAGATGTCACGGGTGTTCTGCGTCTTGGGGATTTCCGTCTGCTGGCCGCCAGTTACCGCGCCGCCACAGGCCGTCACGGCCAGCAGGACAGCAAGCCCCGCAGCGGCAGCATGGATCTTGGTGATGCTCTTCATGGGTGTTCCCTTCAATTGGTCACCGCCGAGTAATTCATTGGGGAGGTCGGCTGGTTCAGTACATGGGGATTTGTAGCCTTGGGCCCACTGGGCGAGCGATACTGGCCTCTCGAGCTTGAGTTCGACCCTGTGTGTCGGGCGTCTCACTGATTAATTTTCATCATGAATGTAAATGGTGGCATTGTCAACAATTTTCTGGGATTTCCTGCTGCGAGACCTTGGAACTCAGCCTCGATATAGCCCAAGGGCCCGGGCGCGGTGCGATACCGTGCCCAGGCCCTTGCGGTGCGGAATGTCGACGTAGGGTGCAGATGCTTGTGTCGAGTTAGCGCAGTTCTTGGAATACGCGGTCCATGGCCTCGATGAGACGGTCGGCGTCGGTCATTGAGAATGGCAGCGGCGGGCGGAGTTTCAGGACGTTGCCCTGGGCTCCGCAGGCAGAGATCAGGATCCGCTCTTCGCGGAGCCTGTTCACGATCAAGCTGGCGAGGTTCCCGTCCGGGGTCAAGCTGGAGCGGTCGGTGACGAGGTCGACTCCGATGAAAAGGCCGCTACCGCGGATCTCAGCGACCTGGTCCAGGTCCTGGGTGATCCGTCGAAGTTCGCTTTGGATCTTCGAACCTACCTTGAGGGAATTTTCCATGAGGGATTCCTCGCGGATCACATCCAGAACGGCCTGTGCTGCGGCGATGGCAACCGTGTTCCCGCCGAAGGTGTTGAAATAGCGGATGTTCTTCCCGAATTCCACGAGCAGTTCGGGCTTGAACACCGCCGCGGAGATGGGGATGCCGTTGCCCATGGGCTTGCCCATGGTGACAATGTCCGGAACGATTCCGTGGCGCTGGAAGCCCCACCATTCCTCGCCGGTCCGGCCGAAGCCGGGCTGGACTTCATCAGCGATGTATAGGCCGCCTGCGGCTTGGATTTCCTCAACAATCGGGCGGAGGAAGCCGGCCGGGCCGTCGAAGACGCCGTCGGAGGAGAAGATGCTGTCGGCAATGAAGGCCGCTACTCCGACGCCGTGGCGGTGCAGGTCGGCGATTGCCGCACGCACCTGGTCCCGCAGGTGTTCCGCGAGTGGCTTTCCATCCGAGGAGTAGCGCAGGGCGTCAGGCGCGTCGATGACCCGCACGTTGGCGCCCAGCGGCACACCGACCCCCAGGGACGGCGAGAACGATGCGACTTCTGCCGTCAACCCGTGATACGCGCCGGAGGTGACGATGATGCCCTGGTTTCCCGTTACGTACTTTGCCACCCGCATGGCAAGATCGTTGGCTTCGGAGCCGCTGCAGGTGAACATGACGTGCCCAAGCTCCGAGGGAAACGTGGAGAGCAACTGTTCGGAGTAGTCGAGAATCGATTCCTGCACATAGCGGGTGTTGGTGTTCAGGGTCTGCATCTGCTGGTGGACAGCGGCGACGACGCGCGGGTGGCAATGACCAACCGAGGGGACGTTGTTGTAAACGTCCAGGTATTCGTTTCCGTCTGAGTCAAACAGGGTAACGCCCTTGGCGCGCACTACTTCCACCGGGGTGTTGTAGAACAGCCGGTAGCCAGGTCCGAGACTCGTGTCCCGGCGCCGGATGCTTTTCTGCATCTGCTCAGGGAGCTCGCTGAGCCGGTTGGGATCAAAGCCATTGACCATGGGCATGGACGGTCTACGGATTTGGGAAGTTTCCATCGTTGGCTCCTTAAAGCTTGGATTCGGGATTGAAAGGCAGTTTCGGTGCGGGGGCCGCGGCCGTGGCTGCGAGCCGGTCCCAGTCCGGCTTGGAGTGGGAAAGGAGATAATCGCGTCTTTCGGGGAGCTGGCTTGCCCGCCACTGCGTTATCAGGGCGCGCAGCAGGAGGCGGGCGGGCGCGGCCGCTGTCAGGGCCGCGAGCTCCCGAACAGGCAGGGGGCGAACCTTCTGGTAGCCCGCCACCACATTGAGGGCACGCTCCCAGGGGCTGTCCGGATCTGTTCCCAGGAGGTTGGCCATGGTGACGCTGATGTCGAAGATCAGGGGAGTCCGCACCGCGTCCCCGAAGTCGATGATCCCGGTCACGTAGTTCGGGGCGTCGGGATCGACCACAAGGTTGAACGGGCTGAAGTCCCCGTGCACCACCTGGGACGTGAGACTGCCAAGAAGCGGAACCACTTGCTCGTCGAAGCGGTCGCAGATGTCCTCCGCCAGGGAGCGTTTGGAACTTTCGTCCACGTGGTCAAGCAGCGGCCGCATACGGTGGAAATGCTTCAGGTCCCATAGAAGCATGCGGTCTGCGCGTGGGTGATCGAAGTCCTGCATCGCCAGGCCAAGGCGGGCGATGCTTGAGCCCACCAGTTGAAGCTGCCCCGCCGATGCTGACTGATTGGCCAGCAGGCTTCCCGGCATGAAGCGCATCACGCGAAGCACCCGGTCGTAGGGTCCGTGCGGACTGGGGATGTGGACTTCGGGTTTCCCGTCAACGCTGCTCACGAGGCGCTGGACCGGAAGCTCGGGTGCGGTCCGTTCCAGATGCTGCATGCACGCGGTCTGAAGGTGGACGATCATGGGATCCTCATCCGGCGGGGACACCTTGACCAGGTAGGTGGCCGCACCATCCCGGAGCCTGAACGTGTCATCCTTCTCGGTGGGAATCCGAACCAGCTTCCCCGTCAAGCCATAGAACTCCTCAAGCAGATCCAGGAGTGTTAGGTCCGGCATGTGTGAATGCCCGCCCAGCAAGCCGCTCTCTGCTGCGACGGCGTCGATGAAGGCGGAATCGCTGGTCGCGGGGTTGGGGGTAATGCTCATGTCACCCTTTCAAAGGGAGTTAGGAAAGCCCGCTTGGCCTGGTCTGCTTGCGGAACAAGTGGGTGTCCCCGCCCACGGCTCGCGGCCATGTTCGCGTGCCGTGGGCGGGGAGTCTCAGGAAGCCGGCCTTAGAGACCCAGGTGCTTGTTGATCTCGTCCAGGGACTTGACGACGTTGTAGTCGTAGCCCGGGCCGATGGGGTCGTAGCCACGGTCCAGTACCCAGAGGTTCCGGAAGCCCATGTCGTGCATCGGGTGCATGTCGTAGCGGGTGTGCGAGGCGATGTGCAGGAAGTCCTCCGGCTTGGCGTTCAAGGTGTCGAGCATGTACTCGAAGGCCTCGTAGCGCGGCTTGTAGGCCTGGGCCTGCTCGGCGGTCAGCACGGCGTGGAAGTCGGCGCCGAGCTTGGGGATGCTGATTTCCAGGAAGCTGTCGTCGGCGTTGGACAGGGCCACCAGTTTGAAGTTGTCGCCCATGAGCTTCAGCGGAGCCGGCACGTCGTCGTGGGCGCCAAAGCTGCGTACAGCGTCGGCGAATTCTGCGCCCGCACCCGGGGTCGGCCCAATGCCGAAGTACTTGCAGACGCGGTCGAACGAGCTCTGGAGGATCTCCTCGTACGGCGCGTAATCAAGGACCGCGTCGAAGCGGTAACCGCGGAACACCTTCTTGAACGCAGGCCACTGCTCTTCAGGCAGGCGGCCATCCAGCAGCCGGCGGGTAGTGGCATCCGTGTCCCAGTTGATCAGGGTGCCGTAGATATCGAAAGAGATGTACTTCGGCCGGAGATTATTCGGAGCCATGATTAGTCCCTTCAAGGATTGTGCTAGGAGATTGGGCCTTGGGGTTGTCAGCCGTCTGTCGGTGAGCTGCGGCTGAACGTTTTTGATTCTCTATGAATCTAAATGCCCAACTGTCAATTGTCAACAATTTTCTTTGCTTGTTCCCAGGAGTCCCAGGTCACTTCCCTCATCGACTCCATCACCGCTGCCGGCTGCACCTATTGGTCTCGGTTCCACCCGTCACGCCCATCCCTAAATCAAGGAACCATGCTCAATTTAACGCTCATAGGAGCATCGCCGCCGCAATGACTTCCGCTTCGGGCACCGGTACTCTGGCGCTGTGGAAACCGAGGTCCGCAGGGTGGCCCTCCGTACGGGCGTCACGTTGCCCACGCTGCTGGCGGGGCCGCGCGGCGGTGTGCCGTTGCTGCTCTTGCACCCCTGGGGTGAGTCCCGCCGGACCTTCGACCGCCTGCTGCCGCTCCTGCCGCCGTCGACCGCTGTTATTGCGCCGGACCTGCGGGGCCAGGGAGCCGCGGACAAGCCCGACGGCGGGTACTCGCTCGCGCAGATGACGGACGACGTGGCCGCCCTCCTTGAGGCCCTCGGCGTCGCCACGGCATGCGTGCTGGGCTCCTCCAGCGGCGGCTACCTGGCCCAACAGCTGGCCGTTGACCATCCGGAGCTGGTGGCTTCGCTGATCCTCGTGGGCGCGCCCCTCAGCCTCCGCAGCCGGCCGGCCGTCGCGGCTGACGTCGAGCGGCTGAGTGATCCCGTGGACGAGCTATGGGTGCGGGATTCGCTGTCCTGGTTCCGACTGCTGCACGCCGTGCCCGCGTGGTACATCGAGGACCGGGTGCGGGACGGTGTGGCGATGCCCGCCCGGGCCTGGAAGGGAATCCTGGACGGCCTGTGCCAGGCTGTCCCGCCTACGGAACAAGGCCTCATCACGGCGCCAACTCTCATCCTCTGGGGCGTCCACGACTCCCTCCTGCCGCGGCGGCAGCAGGAAACCCTCGCTGCCCGGATTCCCGGCGCCCATCTGGTGATCTACGAAAGCACCGGGCACCTGGTGCTGTGGGAATGCCCCGAACGTGTGGCCGCAGACGTGGTGGAGTTCCTCGGATCAATCAGCCAAGCGTGAAACGTACTCCTTGAGCCGCCCGGCAGCCGGCGGCGGGAAGAAGCCGGTGGCCTCGATCCTGCCGAGGTCAAGCATGCTGTTCGAGGGGCGCGGGGCAGCCTGCTTGTCCTTGAAGTATTGGGCGCTCGACACCCCGGTGACGTCGCTGCGGGGCCGGCCGCAAAGTTCGAAGACATCCGCGGCGATCTCCGCCCAGCTCTGCGCGGGTCCGCTGTTGGAGAGGTTGTAGCTGCCGTAGGGAGCCTTCGAGTCCAGCAGGTGCCTGATCCCGGCGGCAAGGTCCTGCGCGAAGGTGAGCCTTCCGGTCTGGTCGTTCACCACGGATGGCTTCATGCCGCGCGCCGCGAGGGAGGCCATGGTGCGGACGAAGTTCCTGCCTTCGCCCACGACCCAGCTGCTGCGCACTATGTAATGCCGCGGCACGACGCCGACCGCGGCCTCGCCGGCGGCCTTGGACTGCCCATACACCCCGAGCGGTGACCACGGTGCCGTCTCGTCATGGAGCGAAGAACCGCCGTCGAAGACGTAATCGCTGGAAACGTGCACCAGGGCCAGCCGGTGCTCGACGGCGGTGCGCGCCAGCCGCACCACGGCGGCGGCGTTGATCTTCCAGGCGGCGCGCCTGCCCTCTGCTGTTTCGGCGTCGTCGACGGCGGTGAACGCGGCGGCGTTGATGACCGTTTCGTAGTCGCTCCAGTTACGCGAGCCGAAGGCCTCCGGGGAAGCGAGGTCGAAGCTGTCCCGCCCGGCGAACTCGACGGCGGCCTCGCCGTCGTACACCGCCCGCAGCGCCCTGCCCAACTGGCCGTCCGCCCCGAGCACCAGGGTCCGCCGCGGCGGCACCGGCACCACCCCGGCCAGCCGTGGATGCCCGCGGTCCTTCTCCGAGACCTCGGCGCGGTGCGGTCCGGCGCTGTCCAGCGGGAGCGGCCACGGCACGGCCACGGTTTCATCGGCGAGGTTCAGAAGCGTGTATTCGGCCTCGGGCGACCAGTGCTCGTTGACCAGGTAGGAGTACACGGTGTTGTCTTCCAGGGTCTGGAAGGCGTTGCCCACGCCGCGGGGCACGAACACCGCCGTGGCCGGGTCCAGCTCCGCGGTGAACAGCCGGCCGAATCCCTGCCCTTCGCGAAGGTCCACCCACGCCCCGAAGGCCCGGCCCGCCACGACGGAGATGAACTTGTCCCACGGCTCGGCGTGGATGCCGCGCGTGGTGCCCGCCGTGGCGTTGAAGGAGACGTTGTTCTGGACCGGCCCGAAGTCTGGCAGCCCCAGCGCGGTCATGGCCCGGCGTTGCCAGTTCTCCTTGAACCAGCCGCGGTTGTCGCCGTGCACGGGCAAATCCACAAGCAGCAGACCGGGGATCGGTGTCTCCCGGACCGCCAGTTGCGGGCTCACAGGGATTCCTGTGCGCCGTGTGCCTGGAGGCGCCTTGCCTGCTCAAGGTAGCGGGCCTCGGCCGCCTCCTTCTGCGGCCGCCACCAGTCCTGGTTGTCGCGGTACCAAGCGATCGTGGCGTCCAGTCCGGCGGCGAAGTCGGAGTACGACGGCGTCCAGCCCAGTTCCGCGCGCAGCTTCCCGGAATCGATGGCGTAGCGCAGGTCGTGGCCGGGCCGGTCGGGCACGTGGTCGTAAGCGCCCGGGTCCTCGCCCATGCGCTCGAGCAGCAGTTCCACCACGTCCTTGTTGGACCGTTCGCCGTCGGCGCCCACCAGGTAGGTTTCGCCGATCCTCCCGTTCTCCAGGATGGCCAGCACCGCGGAGGAGTGGTCGTCCACATGGATCCAGTCCCGCACGTTCCGGCCCGCGCCGTAGAGCTTTGGCCGCACACCGTCCAGGACGTTGGTGATCTGGCGGGGAATGAACTTCTCCACGTGTTGGTACGGCCCGTAGTTGTTGGAGCAATTGCTGATCGTGGCGCGGAGCCCGAAGGAACGCACCCATGCCCGGACCAGGAGGTCGGAGGCGGCCTTGGTGGAGGAGTACGGGCTGGACGGGTTGTACGGGGTGGTCTCGGTGAACCGCTCCGGATCGCCCAGCGGGAGGTCTCCGTAGACCTCGTCGGTGGAGATGTGGTGGAAGCGGGTCCCGTGCCGGCGCGCGGCTTCGATCAGGGTGTAGGTGCCCGTCACGTTGGTGTCCAGGAACGGCCGCGGCTCGTGGAGCGAGTTGTCGTTATGGGTTTCGGCGGCGAAATGGACCACGGCGTCAACCGCAGCCATGAGCCCGTCCACCAGGCCGGCGTCGGCGATGTCCCCATGCACGAAACGGAACCGCTCCGGCGGCAGCCCCGCGAGCGATTCCAGATGCCCCGCGTACGTCAGGGCATCCAGGACCGTGATCTCGTAATCCGTGTGGGCCACGGCGTAACGGACAAAGTTGGACCCGATGAATCCGGCCCCGCCCGTAACGAGGATCTTCTCCATGGATCCATACTCTAGCCTTGCGGAAGCAAAGCCGGGAGGACATGATTTGGCGTATGCGCGGGATCATCCTGGCCGGGGGGACGGGTTCAAGGCTTCACCCGATCACCCTCGGGATCAGCAAGCAGCTGGTGCCGGTCTACGACAAGCCGATGATCTATTACCCGCTGTCCACCCTGATGCTCGCCGGAATCCGCGACATCCTGGTGATCACCACGCCACGGGACGCCGGGCAGTTCCAGCAGTTGCTGGGCGACGGCTCCCAGTTCGGGATCAGCCTCAGCTACGTCGAGCAGCCTTCGCCGGACGGCCTGGCCCAGGCGTTCATCCTGGGGGAGCGGCACATCGGCAGCGACGCCGTGGCCTTGGTGCTGGGCGACAACATCTTCTACGGACCCGGCATGGGCCAGCAGCTTGAGCGCTTCACGGACGTCGACGGCGGTGCGGTCTTTGCGTACTGGGTGCAGAACGCGGGGGCGTACGGCGTGATCGAGTTCGACGACGCCGGCCAGGCCATTTCGCTCGAGGAAAAGCCGGCGAACCCGAAGAGCAACTACGCGGTTCCCGGGCTCTATTTCTACGACAACGACGTCATCGACATCGCCAAGGGGCTGCGCCCGTCCGAGCGCGGCGAACTGGAAATCACGGACATCAACCAGACGTACCTCAAGAACGGAAAGCTGCACGTGGAGGTGCTTCCCCGCGGGACCGCCTGGCTGGACACCGGAACCTTCGCCGACCTTAACGATGCCTCCAGCTTTGTGCGCACGGTGGAAAACCGGCAGGGCTTCAAGATCGGCGCTCCCGAGGAAATCGCGTGGCGCCAGGGCTACATCTCTGCCGATGACCTGCGCCACCGCGCCGAAGCGCTGATGAAGAGCGGCTACGGGAAATACTTGCTGGGGCTGCTGGAGTCCTAGCGGGTGTCCACGTCCTCGAACACGAGGAAAGTCTGGGTATCAATGATTCCCGGCATGGACTGGAGCTGGTCGAAAATGACCCTTCGCAGGTGGACGTTGTCCGTGGCGCGTACAAGCAGGATCACATCGAAACTGCCGCCTACCAGCGCGATGTGCTGGACCTCGGGGATCGCCCGGAGCTGCTCGCGAAGGGTCCGCCAGGAATGCTGCTGCACCTTCAGCGTTACGTAGGCCGAGGACTTCAGCCCGGCCTTGACCGGGTCCACCACGGCCGTGAACTTGGTGATGACCCCTTCGCCGGTGAGGCGCCCGATCCGGGAATAGGCGTGGGCTCGGCTGATGTGCACATTGCCGGCCACCTGCGTGACCGACATCCGTCCGTCGCGCGTGAGCTCGGTGATGATGTCCCGGTCCACGTCATCCAAGGAAACTTCCTGTGGAGCCTCCGCCGGCTCCTGCTCCGTTTCGGCCACGGCCCCTCCCTCCCCGCAGGAACACCTGCGCAATTCGTCCACCTGCGGCCGGTAACCCAGCTCACATTCTGCAATTCGTCTTTCAGACTAGCCAGTTTCTGAAAGCTCTTCCATGATTCGGGTCAACACTGGATACGAAACTTCGCCAAGGACCATACTTGAGGCAAATAGTGCAATCGTCGTCCCGAGCGCCCGCCACCTTGTGGCGGGAAGGGACCCATGTGCGAAGGACGGACCAATGACGATCTCCGCAAGCCAGGAGTCCAACACGGACCAGGCATCCGAAGTTCGGCGCAAGTTCGGCATCAGCGTCGAGGACTACATGCTCCCGGCACGCCGCCAGATCCAGATGGTGGCCCCGGACGGCACGCTCAAGCCGGACGCCGAACAAGGCACCGAACCCGGCCACGAATACCCCATCCCCGGCGATGCCGAACTCATGGCCGCTTATGAGCAGCTCGTCGTCGGGCGCCGCGTCAACGACCAGAACTCGGCGCTCGTCCGGCAGGGCCGCATGGCTGTCTACCCCTCCAGCCACGGGCAGGAAGCCTGCCAGGTGGCCGCCGCCATGTGCCTGGACGAGGGCGACTGGCTCTTCCCGACCTACCGGGATGCCGTTGCCGTCATGGCCAAGGGCGTGGACCCCGTGCAGGCCATGACCATCTTCCGCGGCGACTGGCATGGCGGCTACAACCCCCAGGAACACCATGTGGGCATCCAGTGCACCCCGCTGACCACCCAGCTGCTGCACGGCGTCGGCGTGGCCCACGCCGCCAAGCTCCGCGGCGAGGACACCGTGGTGCTGGCCATGTGCGGCGACGGCGCCACCAGCGAAGGGGACTTCCATGAGGCCCTGAACTTCGCCGCGGTCTTCCACCTGCCGGTGATCTTTTTCGTGCAGAACAACAAGTACGCCATCTCAGTGCCGCTGAGCCACCAGTCCGTGGCACCGTCCCTGGCGCACAAGGCAGTGGGCTACGGCATGGCCGGCGAACGCGTGGACGGCAACGACCTCATGGCCCTGCTGGCCGTGCTGGACCGGGCCGTGAAGCTTGCCCGCGAAGGATCCGGGCCGCTGCTGGTCGAAGCCAACACCTACCGTATGCAGGCCCACACCAACGCCGACGACGACACCCGCTACCGCGACAACGCCGAGGTCAGCGAGTGGAAAGCCAAGGATCCGCTCAGCCGCATGGACACCTACCTCAGGAGCCGCGGATTGCTCGACGACGACGGCGCCGCCAAGATCTCGGAACACGCCGAAGCGGTTGCCACGCAGCTGCGCGAGGGCCTCGGCGAGGACGTTCCGGTGGAGCCGCAGAACCTCTTCCGCTATGTCTTTTCCAAGCCCACACCGCAGCTGCAGGAACAATCCGCGCTCCTGGCAGACGAGCTCGCACGCGAGGAGAGCGCAAAATGACCATCACCACGTCATCGGAGGCGAACGGCAACGTCAGCGCCGCCACCGCCAGGGCTGCCGCGGCAGCAGCCGCCGTCGCCGAAACCCCGTCGCGTCGGGAAAGCACCGCCCCCCAGAGCGTCACTATGGCCAAGGCCCTCAACACCGCCATGGCCGACGCCATGCGCGACGACCCCTCGGTGCTGGTCTTCGGCGAGGACGTCGGCCGCCTGGGCGGTGTCTTCCGCATCACCGACGGCCTCATGGATACCTTCGGCGAACAGCGCTGCTTCGACACCCCGCTGGCCGAATCCGGGATCGTGGGCATGGCCGTGGGCATGGCGATGAACGGCATGCGGCCCGTCATCGAGATGCAGTTCGATGCCTTCGCCTACCCGGCCTTCGAACAGATCGTCAGCCACGTGGCCAAGATGCATAACCGTACGCGGGGCGCCCTCAAGCTGCCCATGGTCATCCGGGTGCCCTACGCCGGCGGGATCGGCGGCGTGGAGCACCACTGCGACTCCTCCGAGTCGTACTACGCCCACACGGCCGGCCTGAAGGTCTTCACCCCGGCCACCGTGGCCGATGGCTACCGGTTGCTGCGCGAAGCGATCGACTCCGACGACCCCGTGATGTTCATGGAGCCCAAGAAGCTGTATTGGTCCAAGGACCAGGTGGACCTGGACGCCCTTGCCGCCGAACACGCCGCCAACCGCGCCGCAGGAAACAGCAGCGAGGGGCGGGCCGCCGTCGCCCGCTCCGGAACGGACGCCACCCTGATCGCCTACGGCCCCTCCGTTCCCACCGCGCTCGCCGCCGCGGCGGCAGCGGCCGAGGAAGGCCGCTCCCTGGAGGTGATCGACGTGCGGACCATCGTGCCATTCGACGACGAGACGGTCTCTGCGTCCGTCCGCAAGACCGGCCGGGCTGTGGTGATCGCCGAAGCGCACGGCTTCGCCTCAGTGGCCTCCGAAATCGTGGCCCGCGTCCAGGAACGCTGCTTCCACCACCTCGCCGCCCCGATCCGCCGGGTCACCGGCTTCGACGTCCCGTACCCCGCTCCGAAGCTGGAGCACTACTACCTGCCAAGCGTCGACCGCATCCTCGACGCCGTCGACGAGCTGCAATGGGAGAACTGACCATGAGCGCCGAACTGCAAGTCTTCCGCCTCCCGGACCTCGGCGAAGGCCTCACCGAAGCCGAACTGCTGAGCTGGCTCGTGGCCGTGGGCGACGAAATCCGCGTCGACCAGCCCATCGCGGAGGTCGAAACCGCAAAGTCCGTCGTAGAGGTGCCGTCGCCGTACGCCGGTACCGTGGCCGTCCTGCACGGCGAGCCTGGCCAGACGCTCGACGTCGGGAAGCCGCTGATCTCCGTGGCTCCGGTTGGGGCTTCTGCACCGGAGTCCGCTGTTGGTTCCGGCGGGTCCGCTGGGTCCGCTGTTGGTTCCGGGGCCTCCGCGGATGATGCCGCCCCCGCCCCTTCGGTGGACGGCTCTGCTGCAAGCAGCGAGCAGTCCACCTCAGGAAGGCCCGAGGCCACTCCCGGGGCGGCATCATCCGCTCCGGCTTCGGCGGGTATGTCGCCGGCGGCATCGCCTGGTCCGGCCTCGGCTGTTGGCTCACCTTCTGCCGCCGAAACGTACCAGACCGAGGAGCGGGCCGGGTCCGGGAATGTGCTTATTGGGTACGGGACGTCGGGCGGGGGAGAGGCCCGGCGGACGCGGCCTCGGAAGGTTCCTGCCGCCGTCGGGGTTCCTGCAGCTGCAGTCCCAGCGGGACCGTCGCGGGTTCCTGGCAAGTTGTCCGCCGTGATTTCTCCGCTGGTGCGGAAAATGGCCCGGGACCACGGGGTTTCCCTGGATACCGTTCCCGGCTCGGGGGAGAGCGGGCTTATCCTGCGGCGCGATGTGGAGGCCGCCATCGCCGAGCCGCGGAAGGCCGTGCCGGTGACGGCTCCCGCGGAAGCGCCGGCTGGACCCGTGGATGCCCGGACCGGGCTCCCGGTGGCCTCGCGTTCGGCGGTCCGCGGAGTGCGCAAGGCTGTGGCCGCGAACATGGCACGGAGCCGCTCCGAGATCCCCGAAGCCACGGTGTGGGTGGACGTGGACGCCACCGCGCTGCTGGAGATGCGGGCAGAGCTGAAGAAGCGCGAAGAGCACCGTACACCGGGCCTGCTGGCATTCATCGCCCGCTTCGTCACAGCCGGCCTGAAGAAGTATCCGGAGCTGAACACGCGCTTCGAGACCCTGACGGACGGCAGCCAGGAGATCGTCGCCTTCAGCGGCATCAACCTTGGTTTCGCCGCCCAGACTGAACGCGGCCTCGTGGTGCCCTCGGTCCGCGGTGCGGACAGGCTCAGCGCCCGCGAACTGGACGCCGAGATCCGCCGGCTCACCGCCGTCGCACGCGACGGCAAGGCCACCCCGGCCGAACTGGGCAGCGGCACCTTCACGCTGAATAATTACGGGGTGTTCGGCGTGGACGGATCGGCCGCAATCATCAACTACCCCGAAGTGGCGATGCTGGGTCTCGGCCGGATCATCGACAGGCCGTGGGTGGTGGACGGCCAGCTCGCGGTGCGGAAGGTCACCGAGCTGACGCTCGCCTTCGACCACCGGGTGTGCGACGGCGAAACTGCGGCCGGGTTCCTCCGCTACGTGGCGGACGCCATCGAGAACCCGGGCATAGTGCTCTCGGACCTCTAGGCTCCCAGGCCTTGGAGGCGGGAATCCTACTGCAGCTTGAGCAGGTTGTGAGTGGCCGGACCTTCCAGGAGCTTGCCCGAGGCTGAATAGCGGGAACCGTGGAGCGGGCAGTCCCAGGACTGTTCGGCGTCGTTCCAGTGCAGGATGCCGCCCAAGTGGGCGCAGTGTGCGGACAGGCGGCAGGTGACTCCGTCCACGGTGCAGACCGCGGCGGGCTTGCCATGGAACAGCCCCGTGACGCCGGTGCCCTCCGCAGGTGTGGTTTCTTCGGTGATCTCGGGCTTGTCTTTCAGCGCGGCGTTGTCCCGCAGGTTCTGCAGCTGGGTGTCCATGTTGAATGACACGGCCGACGCCGCACCCCGGGGACCGGTGGTCCTTTGGTGGATGGTGCGTGCCCAGGAAGGCTGGGGGCTGCCTGTGATGTCGGAGACGATGTCCAAGGCCGAGGCCACGCCGTTGGTCATGCCCCATTTGTTGTAGCCGGTGCCGAAGAGTATCTTGCCGCGGCCCCGGGGCAGCTTGCCGAAGAAGGGCATGAGGTTGACCGCCTGGTAGTCCTGCGCGGACCACGTGTGCGCGACCTCGGCGCCCGGATAGTGTCCCTGTGCCCAGGCTATGAGTTGTTCCAGATTGGCCTTGGGCGACGGCGCCCGTCCGCCCGGGTGCCCAAAGCCGCCGACCAGCAGGAGCCTGCCGTCGGGGGCCGCGCCGTCGGAAGTTCCGCCGTCGGGTCCCGGATAGTCGCGGATCGAACGGGTGGGGGGCTCGGCGGAGAGGTACATTCCCGGTGGTGGGTTGACGCCGTCCGGGAGCCGTAGCGCTGCGGCATAGGAGCGGTTGGGACGGAGCTTGGCAAAGTAGAGTCCGCGGTTCAGGACAGGCGTGCCGGTGGCCAGGACCACCGTCCCGGCGCGGACGTCGCCTCGCCGGGTGATCACCGTGAGCGGATCGCCGGCGTGGACGTTCATGAGCCGCACGCCTTCGACGATGCTTCCGCCGGCCTCCCTGACATCCGCAGCGAGCGCCCTCAGCACGTCCATCGGGTTGAACTGGGCCTGGCGCGGAAGGCGCAGGGCGCTTTCGACGTCGAACGGCAACCCCGTTTCGCGGGTGGCCTCCGCCTGCAGGCCGGCCGCCAGCGACACTTCCAGTTCAGTGCGCAGCCGCTCGGCTCCCGCAGTGGTGGTGGCAAAGGTGTAGGCGTCGCGGTATTGGAACGGCACGCCGCGCCCCTCGAGGTAGTCCAGCAGCCACTCCTGTGCCGCCCGGTTCGCGTCCACGTAGGCGTGGACTTGCCGGATCGAGAACATGCTGCGCAGCCCGGACAGCACCGTGCCTTGGAGCAGGCTCAGCTTGGCCGTGGTGTTCCCGGTGGCCGCTGCCCCGACGTGGCGCCCTTCAAGGACGAGGACGCTATGGCCCGCCCGGGAAAGCATGACGGCGGTGGCCAGTCCGGTGATCCCTGCGCCCGCAACGACGACGTCGTAGCTGCCTCCGGGGGTGAACTGATCGCTGTCGATCCTGGTGCCGTTCTGATGCCACAAGGAATCCATGGCAGATGCCCCTTCCGCCGGTCGGGAGCAACCACGCCGGAGGTGGTCCGTCTGCTGCCCGGCACACCTTCAGGGAAGCAGACGGCGGGGCGGGAAACAAGAGCTTGCGCGCCGCCGTCGGGCGTTCGCAAAAGACCGATGCAGCCGCGCCTGGCACGAAGCCGTTCCTCCCCGTTGTGCCGCCGCTCCGTGGGTAGAATCAAGGCCTGGACACCGCCGGAACGCATCTGGATACGGAGACGAAATGTCAGCTTGGCTCGAAGTAGGCCCGGACAACTATGTGCTGGAAACCCCTGGGCGGTTGCTGAACACGGGCCTGGTGGCGGGCCAGGAACGGGCCATGGTGATCGACACCGGCAGCGGGCCCCGCCAGGGCCGGGAAATCCTGGCAGCCGTCCGTGAAAAGACGCAGCTGCCGCTGGTGGTGGTCAACACCCACGCGCACTACGACCACTTCTTCGGCAATGCGGTGTTCGCCGATGCCGGCGTCACTGAGTTCTGGGCGCATGTCAACTGTGCCGCGACGATCGACGACGACGCCGACCACCAGCGCCGCCTGGTGGCGGACATCGAGCCGGAAATGGCCGCCGGAAGCGGGGAAGCGGTGGAGATCGTCATCCCGAACGCCATCGTCAAGGACCAGCCGGTGTTGGTGGACCTGGGCGGACTGACCGCCACCTTGTTCTACCTGGGCCGCGGCCACACCGACGGCGACCTGCTGGTGGGCACTCCGAGCACCCTTTTCGCCGGCGACCTGGTGGAACAGGGCGCCCACCCTTCCTTCGAAGATTCCTACCCGGAAGAGTGGGCGGATGCGCTGCGGCACATCTCAGCCCTGCGCCACCGCTACGAGTTCCTGATCCCCGGCCACGGGAAGCCCTGCAGTGACCAGTTCGTCAAGACCCTCGCCGACACGATGAGCACCGCGGTCCGCCAGGCCCGGCAGTCCATCCGCGACATGCCCACCGACGCCACCAAGGCGATCCCCGTGCTGCCGTACGGTCCCGAGCAGTCGCGCTGGTTCATCAAACGTCTCCAGGAGACGTCCCACTGATCAGTTGAATCGTTCGAGGTCCAGGTTCAGCCCCTCATAGACGGCGGGGCGCCGGGACTTCAGCCATGCCGCAGTGGCCACGCCCGCCAGGACGGCGGCCGCCAGCAGCCAGGGCAGGGCGCCGATTGCCGGGTTGTCCGAACCGGCCAGCGCCGGGAAGTTCGCGATCGCCAGCCCGACGATCAGGGCCAGGCCCACGGCGCCGAGGCCGGGGGCGGCGAGCGTCCGCCACAGCCTCGGGTCCCGCTGGCGCCGGAAATGCACGACGACGGCCACAGCCGCCATGAGCTGCAGGCTCAGGATGCCGAGGGTTCCGAAGCCCGTCATGGACGCGGTGAGTGCGGTGATCGGGTCGAGCCCGGCAAGCCAGAAGGTGAAGGCAATGCCCGTGCCGAAGGCCAGCTGGGCCATGCTGGCGTTCTGCGGGGCGCCGCTGCCCGGGCGGGTGCGGCCCAGGGCGGGCGGGAGGACGCCGACGCGTCCGAAGGCGTAGATGTACCGGCTCGCTGAATTGTGCAGGGCCAGCAGCGCCGCAAAGAGGGAGACAAGCAGCAACACCATCATGGCCTTGGTCAGGAAATCGCCCAGGTATTCGGTGGAAATCGCAAAGACCAAGTCGCCGGTGGCCAGGTGTTCCACGGCAGTTCCCTGCGCCTGCTCCACTCCGAGTGCGCTGACGATCGCCCAACTGGTGAAGGCCGCGAAGGCGCCGATGAAGAGGATGGACAGATAGGTGGCCCTCGGGATGGTCCGGCGCGCATCCCTGGCTTCCTCGCCGAAGAGGCCGGTGGCCTCGAAGCCCACAAAGCAGTTGGCGGCAAACAGCAGTCCGAGGCCCAGCGAGCCGGAAAACACGAACTCGGGCGAGAATGCTGCGGGCGCGAAGCCGTGGCGGAACAGCACCGAGAAGTCCAGGACCAGCAGGATCGACACTTCCAGCACCAGGCAGACCCCCAGGACCTTGGCGCTGACATCGATGCCGCGGCGGCTGAGCAGGAAGACGGCGGCAACCGAGACCAGACTCCACAGGAACCAGGGAAGGTCCAGGCCGCTGAGGTCCTTGACGACTGTCGCGGTGAAGAAGCCGGAAGTTCCAATGGCTCCGGCGACGAAGCAGTTGTAGCCGAGCATGGCGATGAAGCCGGCGGCGAGTCCGAACGGCCGGCCCATGCCGCGCACGACAAAGGCGTAGAAGCCGCCGGCGCTGACCAGGGTTCGGGCCATCTGGGCGTACCCGACTGCGAAGAGCAGCAGGATGGCAGTGGCGATGAGGAAGGAACCGGGCATGCCGCCGCCGTTGCCCACGGCGATGCCGATGGTTGCGATCACGATGATGCCGGTCAGCGGTGCCACCGCGGCGAGGACGAGGAACACGATGCCGCCGACGCCGAGCGCATCGCGCCGCAGCTCCTGCCGCGGTGCCGTCATGGAGGGCTGCCCAAGGGACTGTGGTGAAGGTCTCATGCAGGGAGTATGGTCTCCCGAAGCCTGCCGCGACTTGTTCCTGCGTGTGTTCGCTTTGTCACACAGCGCAGGGTGGACCGGAGCGTGAAGGCGGTCTTGAACTGCAGCGTTGTCGACGGGCGCTTAGACTTAGCGTTTGATGCATTTCAATCGAGCTCCGCAGCGCCGGCCGTTGCGGGTCCGGGGGGACGACACCATGGCGGATTCCGTGCAGAACGACAACGACCCAGCTACCGCTACCGAAGGGCAGCCAGAGTTCCGCAGTCGCCGCGATCGCCGGCGTGCCGAGGACGATGCCCGGACAGGAACCATGCCAATCGTCCCCGCAAACAAGCCAGAACCGGGAACCGCCTCGGGCGGACTCATCCAGAGCAGCTCCTGGGCCGCGGCGGCCGCCGCGGCCGATGCCACCGGCACCGAAACGGGCCTCGCGGAAGAGACCGCGGCAGGAACCGCGGCAACTGCGGGGTGGGAAGGCCAGACGCCCGGACCGGATGCCGCCGTCGTCAACGATCCGGTCACGGAAGAGGTGCCCGGCTCGGCGCGTTCGGCGGAACGCGCGGCGCTGCGCTCGGCGCCGATGCCGGACTCCATCAGCTCCCCGGGTGCTTTCGTGAGGGAACAGAAGCCGCGGCCCGTCGGCGGGTTCCGCGGAGCCGTCTACCGGCTCACCGGCGGTGCCTGGAACATGGGTCCCAGCGCCAAGCAGCGCCAGGAAGACGAGCTGGCGCGCCGGATCTCCCGGCAGCTGCAGGGCAGCTTCAACACCGCGATCCTGAGCCTCAAGGGCGGTATCGGCAAGACCTCCACCACAGTGGGCGTGGGCCTGACCCTGGCCGAATACCGCGGGGACCCGCCGTGCGCCATCGACGCCAACCCGGACTCCGGCGACCTCGTGGAACGGGCGCTCGGCGAAGGCATCTACCAGCGGTCCACCCCGCGCACCATCACCGACCTGCTGGGCAACCTGGAGAGCATCGACTCCCTGACGGGGTTGTCCCGCTACATGCACCACGCCGGCCGCCTGCACCTGATTGCGGGGGAGCAGGACCCGGAAGTCTCGGACTCCCTCACCGCGGCGGAGTACCTGAAGATCCGCCAGCTGATTTCCAGCTACTATTCCGTGGCCCTGACGGACTGCGGCACCGGCGTCACCCACAACGCCATGAAGGGCATCCTGCAGTCCGCGGACAACCTCATCATCGCCGCCGGGTACGCCGTCAGCGGCGCCAAGCGGGCCCGCAGCACCCTGCACTGGCTCGCCAGCCACGGCTACGAGGACCTGGCCCGCAACGCGATCGTGGTCATCACGGACAAGGACGAGGTCTCCTCCCGTGTGGACAAGAGCGCGATCGAGGAACACCTCTCCGGGATCTGCCGCCAGCTGATCGCCGTGCCCCACGACAGGGGAGTGGCCGACGGCGACCTCGTCACCCTGGACGTGCTGCGGCCGGAAACCCGCCGCGCCTACAAGGAGATCGCTGCCGCAATCGTTGACGGCTACGTCTAGCAGGCGATGGCAGCCAACAAATGCTGTGGCTCCTGAAGCCCTGATCCGGGCGGACCTTTCGGATTGATCTCGGAGGCCGGCGCCGCGCTCTACGAGGCCAAGGCGCTCGGCAGGAACCGCGTGGTCACCTGTTCGTCCTAGGATGAGGGGAATGAGCACCACCAGAACTTCCCCGGCATTTTCCCTGCGCAGCATCGCCCTCCCCGCCTTCGGGCCCACGGTGCTGTTCTGCCTCGGTGAAGGCGCGGTGCTTCCGGTGGTGGTGCTGTCCGCCCGGGAACTGGGCGCCTCCGCGGCCCTTTCGGCCCTACTGGTCACGCTCATCGGCGTGGGGTCCTGGCTGTTCAACATCCCGGCCTCGCTCATCACCATCCGTATCGGGGAGCGCTGGGCCATCACCGGAGCGGGCGCGATCGGTGCACTGGCGCTCGCGGCGGCCGCACTCGCCCCGCGACTGCACCAGGGCCTGTGGCTGCTGGCCGTGGCCATGACGATCGTCGGAATGGCCACCAGTGTCTTCAACCTGGCCCGGCAGAAGTACCTCACTGAAGCCGTGCCGGTGGAATTCCGGGCGCGGGCGCTGTCCACCCTGGGCGGCAGCACCCGGATCGGGGTGTTCATCGGCCCCTTCGTGGGTGCCGGGGCGATGCAGTTCCTCGGCATCGCCGGCGCCTACTGGGTGGGGGCCGTGGCGATGGCGGCCGCGGCGGGCCTCTCGCTCACCATTCCTGACCTGGTGGCGAAGGGCGCCGGAACACCCGGCGTTGCCACGGGGCCGGAGCCGACCCTCCGGTCTGTCGCGTCCGCCCATGCCCAGGTCCTGTTCGCGGTGGGCACCGGCGTGCTGCTGCTGGCTGCGCTGCGCGCCTCGCGGCAGGTCGTCATCCCGTTGTGGGCGGACCACCTGGGCCTGGACGCCACCCACGCCTCGCTGATCTACGGCGTTTCCGGTGCCATCGACATGCTGGTGTTCTACCCGGCCGGCAAGCTCATGGACCGCAAGGGCCGGCTCTGGGTAGCCCTGCCGTCCACCGTGGTCATGGGCATTTCACTGTTCCTCATCCCCTTGTCCGGCGGATTCGTCGGCCTGGGGCTGGCGGCCATGCTGATCGGGTTCGGCAACGGCATCAGCTCCGGGCTGGTCATGACGCTGGGCGCCGACTTCTCGCCCGAGCGCGGCCGGGGCCAGTTCCTGGGCCTGTGGCGGTTCATCGCCGACGCCGGAAGCACCGGCGGCCCGATGCTTCTCTCCGCGATGACGGCGGCGGTTTCCCTTGCCGCCGGGATCTGGTCGTGCGGGGTGCTCGGCCTGGCCGCCGCGGCGGTGTTCACCGTCGCGCTTACGAAACTGAGGCATCGCCGGAACTACTAGGACCCGCGGCCTGGCCCGGTGTGACCGCCTACCGTTTGCGTGCGGCCCGGCCGAACAGCCACGTGGCGGCTACCGTCCCCAGGTACCCCGTGATCACGATCAGTGAGACGCCGGCCCAGAAATAGTTGGTGGTGCTTTCTTCCTGGGCCAGCCCGGGAATACCTACCCCCAAGGGCGCGATCCTGAGCAGCGAGTAGACGGCGACTCCCGCCGAAAGCAGCCCGGCCAGCACGGAAAGCGTCAGCCAGAGCCGGGAGGACGCCCAGTGCTCGCCGTGCCCGCCCCACACGTTCCAGCGGTTGCCAGTGCGCATCACCAGCCAGCCGGCGGGCAGCATCACGGCACCGGTCACGAGGAACGCCGCGACGACGTCGGCAGGCCGGTGCCACTGGTTGACCAGCGTGGACACCCCGGCCGCCACGGCGAAGGTGCCGCCCAGGAAGCCCGCCAGCGGCCGCCAGCGCGGGGAGGCCACCAGGAACACCGCGGCGGCGGCCGAGGCAGCCAGCGTGGTGTGCCCCGAGGGCAGCGAATTCAGTTCCAATGTCTGGACGCCCGTGAACGGCCGGTCCGGGAACCAATCCTTGAGCAGCTGCGTCGCCAGGTTCGCGACGGCGCAGGCCGCCACCGCGATGCCCGCCGCCTTCCAGCGCCGCCGGGCCAGGGTGACGAACAGGACCACGACGGCGGCTATCGCCAGGGAGGTGCCCGGCAGGAGGTCCAGGAAACGCGTCGTGGCCCTGCCGGCAGGGCCGTGAAGTTCGCCGGCCTCGACGAGGGCCGATTCGTCGATGTACTGGCCGGTGGTGGTCTGGACGAAGAAGTAGTAGCTGGCCACAAGCCCGGCCACACAGGCCAGGGTGGCCAAAGCGAAGGGCAGGCCGCTGCCTTTTGCGGCCGGGCGCCCGCCGGTTCCTGCGGGGCGGCCGGTTTCCCGCTGCCACTCGCTTTCCCGCTGTCCGCCGGCTTCCCGCTGTCCGCCGGCTTCCCGTTGTGCGGGCCGGAGGCTGCTGTCCCTTCGAAAAATCATCCCTTTCAGGGTGCCACACCGCGCCCGGCAGGACACAGCGCATTCCCTGGGCGGTAGCTGGGTGCCGGTGAGGAAGCGGCAACTAGCTTGTGACTCTTGACACGTGTTAGGTTGAGGATTTACAGTTCCTAACACGTGTTAGGAAGGAAAAAGACATGCCAGGAAGCAATGGGAAGCTGCGTGAAATCTCACGCAGGACCGCCCTTGGCGCCTTGGGTGTGGGAATTGTCGGGGCAACCGTGGCGTCGTGGCCGCGGCTGACCGGTACCGACATCCCCGGCCGCGGCGACAACAGCCTCAGCATCGCCATCATGGGTACCGCCGCGGACGCCGCTGCCCGCCAGAAGGTGGTCGACGCATTTGCCAAGGTCCACCCGGACATCAAGGTGAAGGTCCAGGCCATCCAGGCCGTGGACTGGAAGGACTTCTTCACCAAGATCCTCACCATGGTGGCCGCCGGAACGCCGCCGGATGTGGTGTACGTGGCCACGGAAGGTGCCCAGCTGTTCGCCGAAAAGCTGGCCCACCCGCTGGACGAGTACCTGCGCCGGGACGCAGGGCACATGAAGGAGTACTTCGCGGACGTCCACCCCAGCCTGGTGGAAGCCTTCATGTACAAGGGCAGCCTGTTCCAGCTCCCCATCGACTGGAACGCCGCCAACATGTACTACAACACCAAGGCCCTGCAGCAGGCAGGCCTGGAGCGGCCGGCGGACGACTGGACCCACCTGGACTTCCGCAGCACCCTGGCCGCGATGCGCAAGGCCCGGCCCTCGGACTTCACACCGTACTACTGGACCAACCGGCTCTTCGGCGGCGTGGTGCCGTGGCTCTACGCCAACGACACCAGCTTCCTGAAGGAAACCAAGTCCACCGGCGGCAGATGGCTGTGGGACAGTTTCTACGCCAACGACCCCACCCGCGGCATGCGCTCGGGCGGCTACCAGTGGCTCGAGCCCAACGCCAATGATCCGAAGGTCTTCGAATCCTTCGACTTCCTGCGAGGGCTGGTCAAGGACGGCCTGGGTGTGCGCCCCGAAGAAGGCGGCGGCAACTCGCTGGTGGGCCTCTTCGCCTCCAACCGGATCGGCACCACGCCGGCCGGCGGCTACTGGGTCCAGGGCCTGAGCGAGGCCGGCATGAAGCAGGACGACTACGATGTCCAGTTCTTCCCGAGGTGGCGCACCCAGCGGCACCAGTTCGGCACCGCCGGCTACGCGATCATGAAGACCGCCAAGGACAAGGACGCCGCCTGGGAATGGGTGAAGTTCAGCTCCAGCCTGGAGGCCATGCAGATCGTCTTCCCCACGCCGAACACCACCCCGGCCCGGCGCTCCATGGTCAATGAGCAGCTGTATGCGGGCAAGGGCCCGCGGCACTGGAAGGTCTTCTACGACACCCTCGACCGGTTCCCCAGCACCGGTCCCATTCCCGCACCACCCCAGCAGGCCGCCGTCGAGACGGCCTTGATGAAGAACGTGTCCCTGGCCGTCAGCGGTGACGAGCGGCAGCTGAAGTCGGCACTCGACTCGCTGCAGAGGGACCTCGAATTTGCCTTGAGGAGGCAGCCATGAGCACCGCAAGCGACACGCGCGTGCGCACCAAAGCCCTGCGCGGCAACAGCGCCGGCCAAGCCGGCAAGGCACGCCGCTCCGGCCGCGAACGCCAGCCCTGGCTGCCCTGGATCTTCCTGGCACCGACCATCGTGGGCATGGGCATCTTCACCGTCCTGCCCATCATCGCCTCGGTGGCCCTGGCCTTCTTCCGCTGGGACATCATCTCGGCGCCGAGCTTCGTGGGCTTCGAGAACTTCGCCGAAGTCGTCCAGGACCCCACGGTCCGGGTGTCGTTCCTGAACACCATCCTGTTCGTGGTGGTGGCCGTGGCCCTGCAGCTGGGCCTTGCCCTCGGGCTGGCCATCATGGTCCAGGAGAAGCTTCCGGCCTGGCTGCGGGTCTTCTTCCGCAGCGCCTTCTTCTTCCCGCTGATCCTCTCCGCCGCCTCGGTATCGATCTTCATGCGGTACCTCTTCAACGAGCAGTTCGGCGTGGTCAACTGGCTGCTGTCCCTCGTGGGCATCCCCGCGGTTCCCTGGCTGACGACGCCGGGCGGTTCCGCCGCCGTCGTGATCCTGGTGTACGTGTGGCAGAACTTCGGCTTCTCCTTCCTGCTGTTCATCGGCGGGCTGGCCTCGATCCCGGTGGAAACCTATGAGGCGGCGTCGCTGGATGGCGCCACGGGCTGGCGCAAGCACGTCCATGTGACCCTGCCGTTGCTCAGCCCCACCACCCTGGTGGCCTCCGTGATGGCGATCATCAACGCCCTCCAGGTCTTCGACCAGCCCTTCGTGCTCACCCGCGGCGGCCCCGGCGACTCCACCCGCACGGCCGTGATGGTGATCTTCGAGTCCGCGTTCCAGCGGCTTGAATTCGGCCAGGCCTCGGCGATCGGCGTGATCCTCACACTGATCATCATGGCCATCACGGCCGCGCAGTTCCGGCTCAGCAAACGATTCGTCTTCTACCAGTGAGGCCCGCCATGACCACCACCATCAAGCGCACCGCCGCTGAGCGGGTTGTCCACCGCAGGAAGCGCGATTGGTCCGTCGCCGGCCGCATCGTGCTCCTCTCCATCGCCGCGGTACTGGTCCTCGGACCCGTGCTGTGGACCCTGTCCACCTCCCTGCGTCCGCCCGCGGAGTCGTTCCAGCTGCCGCCGTCGTTCCTGCCGCTGAACCCGGACTTCGTCTCCTACGGACAGGTCTTCAAGCAGCTGAACATCATCGCCCTCGTCATCAACAGTGCCCTGGTCACCGGGCTGATCGCCGTCGGGCAGATGATCACGGCGGCACTGGCCGGCTACGCCTTCGCGAACCTCAGGTTCCGCGGTCGCGGCGCCCTGTTCTCGGTGGTGCTGGCCACCATGATGGTGCCCGCCCAGGTCACGATCGTTCCGGTCTTCATGCTGATCCGCGGCGTGGGACTCTCCGACACGCTGCTGGCCCTGATCCTGCCGGCGATCCCGACGGCGTTCGGCACCTTCCTGATGCGCCAGTACTTCCTGGGGCTGCCGGCCGACCTCGCCGAGGCCGCCGCGATCGACGGCGCCTCCCCGTGGCGGACCTTCCGTTCCGTGTACGCGCCGCTGGCAATGCCGGGACTGTCGATCGTGGGCATCCTGGCGTTCAACTTCCACTGGAACGAGTTCTTCCGGCCGCTCATCATGACCATCTCGGAGCAGAACTTCACGCTCCCGCTGGGCCTGGTCTCACTGCAGGGCAACCTCGGCACCGGAAGCATCTCCGTGGTGCTCGCCGGCGTCGTGCTCTCCATGATCCCGGCCCTGGTGGTCTTCATGTTCGGCCAGCGCGCCCTCCGGGACGGCCTCACCGCCGGTACCGGCAAGTAATACAACCCATCCGAAAAGGAAACCCTTCATGAACAACCCGGACCTGGCCGCAGCCGTCACCGCGGCCGGCCACGCCGACAGCCCTGGGGACCCTGCGTTTCCGCGCCTGCATCCCCGCCCGGCGCAGGGCTGGATCAACGATCCCAACGGCGTCAGCTATATCAACGGCCGCTACCACGTCTTCTTCCAGTACAACCCGGACTCCGCCCGGCACCACCGGATCTGCTGGGGGCACGTCAGCTCCCCCGACCTGCTGCACTGGGACGAGCACCCGGTGGCGCTGCGGCCCCAGGACGGCGGGCCGGACGACTTCGGCTGCTGGACCGGCGTGGTGACGGACGACGACGGCGTGCCCACCGCCGCGTACTCGGGCGTCCGTTCGGGTGAAGGAGCGTCCCAGGTGGTCATCGCCCGGGGTTCGGCCGACCTGGTGCAGTGGACGCAGGACGGCCATGTGGCGGTGTCCATGCCGGAAGACCCGCAGGTCACGGCCGTGCGGGATCCCTTCCTCTTCCGCTTCGAGGGCCGGCGCTACGCGATCCAGCGGCGCCGGGCTTGCCGACGGCCGTGCCGCGCTGCTGCTCTACCGGGTGGACAGCATGGACGCCTGGGATTACCAGGGAATCTGGCTGACCACGGACAACCCGGCCGGTGCCGGGCACGAGGTGAACAGGGCCGAGATCTGGGAGTGCCCGCAGCTGGTGCGGATCGCCGATGGTCAGGGCGGCACCGCCTGGCTGGCGATGTTCTCGCTTTGGCAGAAGGACGACGACCACGAACACGCCCTCGGTGTCGGCCATCTGCTCGGCACCATGGTTGCGGACCCGGCAACGGGCCTGCCCGTGTTCACCCCGCACAGCGCCGGCAAGTCGGACTACGGCCGGGACTTCTATGCCCCGCAGGTCACCCAGCTCGACGACGCCCCGGACGGCACCCCGCGGGCACTGCTCTGGGGCTGGGCCAACGAGGGACCGGGCCGGGACGGGCGGCGCGGCCGCAGCCAGGCGGAGATCGACGCCGCGGGCTGGGCCGGCGTGCTCACGCACCCGCGCGTGCTGTCCGTCGTCGCGGGGTCGCTCGCGGTAGCTCCGGCACCGCAGATCGACGGCTACCGTCATGCGCGGCTGGCCGAGGCCGCCGTCGGAAGTGTGGAGCTTCCGGCCTTCGCGGAGGCCCGGGTCACTGCGGAGACCCCCTCCGCCGGCGGCGAGGTGCGCCTGGTGCTTGGTGATGCCCAGACCGTGTTCGCGGAGCCGCTGGCCGCGGGCGAAGAACTCCGGGTCTTCATCGATGCCTCCCTCGTGGAGGTGTACCGCAGCGGTGCCGTGGCGACGACGCTCCGGGCCTACCCGGCCCCGGACGAGGAATGGCGGCTGGAACTTCCCGCCGGTGCAAGCGCTGAAGTCTGGGAGCTGGCGGGACCGTAGCCTCGGCGCTCACCCAACTGACTCGCAGTTGTGGTCGTTTTGAGCCCTCAAAACGACCACAACTGCGAGCTACTTGGGGGAACCGGGCGGGACCGGGCCCGTGGATTCCCGGATCACCAGGCGGCAGGGGACCATCGTTTCCAGGGGGTCGCCAGCGTCCTGGTCCGCTGCCTCCTCGACGGTCCCTTCCACCGCGTCCAGCAGCTTCGTCATCGCCGCCGCACCCATCTCGCGAAGGGGCAGTGCCATGGTGGTCAGTGCCGGGACCATGGTGTTCGCGATCCGGAATTCGTCGTCGTAGCCCATGATCGACAGGTCCCGCGGCACGCTTAGCCCCAGCCTGGCGGCGGCCAGCACGACGCCGACGGCGAGGCGGTCGTTCGCGCACATGATCGCCGTCGGGCGTTCGGCGGGGGCCACACCGTCGAGCAGTTTCATGGCACCGTGGAAGCCGGTATCGATATCCCAGCCGGCCAGGAAGGCCCGGTCCCCGCGCACAGGCAGCCCGGCTGCAGAAAAGGCCGATTGGAAACCCTGGACCCGCAAGGGCGCCGCCGGCGAGCTTTGCGCCCCGGCGAGGAATGCGATGTCGCGGTGCCCCAGGCCAAGCAGGTGCTCGGTGGCTTCGCGGCCGCCGGACACTTCGTCCGGAATGACGTGGTGCAGGCGCGGGACGGGGGCGTTGTCGATGCAGTTGGCCAGGATGGACGGCACCCGCAGCATGCCCTGGGGCACGTCGAGCGGCTTGAGGCCCACGGTGACGTACATGAGCCCGTCCACCTGCCGGTCCAGCAGCGTCTCCACGGCGCTGGCATCCCGGGAGGAGTCAAGCTCGGTGTCCATCACCACGGTGACGAAGCCGCGGCTGCGGGCGACGTCGTCGGCGCCGCCGATGATGTTGCCATCGAAGGGGCTGGTCACCACCTCGTCCGAGACGATGCCGATCACTCGTGTCCGTTGATTGCGCAGGCTCAGGGCGATGGGGTTGGGGGAGTAGTTCAGCTCGGCGGCGGCCTGCCGGATCCGGTCCTGGCTCTCCTTCGCCACGTTGCCGTCGCCCCGGCCGTTGAGCACCAGGGACACGGCGCTGCGGGAGACGCCCGCGCGCTTCGCGACGTCGAGCGCGGTTGCCTTGCGTTGCATCCCAACTCCTTCACACTGCGTTTTCCAGCAGTCTACCTAACGCGTGTGAGGGAAGGACGGCATTGTCCCGTGGCCGGAACGGCTAGCTGCGGAGCGAAGACATCAACTGGACCATGATGGCGGAGACCTTGATTGAGGTGACCACTGTGCTCAGCAAGAAGGTTCCGATCAGGGCCCACACCGGGGCGAGGCCACGCCCGGCCGCGACCCCGTGCACAATGACGGAGCGGCCGATGACGTAGACGGCAGGGCCGAGGAAGCACCAGGCCCAGTGGAAGGGGCGCACTACGCCGTCCTGGCTGAGCTTCTGCCAATCGAGGTACGCCAGCAGCACCGAAACCCCGTACAGCAGGAAGCCCGAAACGACGATCGCGAAATACCAGGGCGTGAACATCGAGGTGGGGTCCAGCACCTGCCGGGAGCCCAGGGTGCGGAAGCGCAGTTCGGGGTTCCACGCCAGCAGGAAAATGAGCGACAGCAGCGGCAGCAGCACCACGCCCCAGATGAACGGGTTGAGGACCGGCGTCCGGCTGTCGAGCTTCGGCCGCTCGGCCGGTGCGCCGAGGAGGGGAGGGACGTTCCCCTGGGTGGTCCACGGCGAAGGGGACGCTTGGGCCGTCGGCCACTGAACGGGCGGCACGCCTTGGGCGGGCGGCACGCCTTGGGAGGGCGGACCCTGAACCGGTGGCGTTGGGCGCACGTTCCCGGGCATGCTTCCGGGCTGCGGGGAGTAATGGTTTGTCCAAGCCACGCCGTCCCACCAGCGGGACCGTCGCGGGTCCGCAGGGTCGGAGTACCAGCCTGGAGGTGGGGTGGAACCGCTGCCGGGGTGCGTCATGGTGAGCTCCCAAAATGTGCTTGTCCACTGAGGATAACCCTCCCGAGGCAAACGCGCGCCCCCTCGCGGGGAGGGGCCCGGATACAGTGGCAGCATGCCTGAAAGCACCGCCGCCGGACCAACCACGCCGCTGCCCGACCTCGAGGAACTCCTCGCGACCGCCCGCGTAGTGAGCCTGCCGATGCGGGTGAAATTCCGCGGCATCATGGAGCGCGAAACGCTGCTGCTGCAGGGGCCGGCCGGCTGGGGCGAGTTCTGCCCCTTCCCCGAATACGGTGATGCCGAGGCCTCCCGCTGGCTCGCCGCCGCCGTCGAGGCCGCCTGGACCGGCTTCCCCAAACCGCTCCGCCACAGCATCCCCGTCAACGCCACGGTCCCCGCCGTCGACGCCGCCCGGGTGCCCGAGGTGCTCGCCCGATTCGGCCGGGTGGACGCGGTCAAGGTCAAGGTCGCCGAACGCGGCCAGGAACTGTCGGACGATGTCGCACGCGTCACCGCCGTCCGGGAAGCGCTGCCGGACGCCGCGGTGCGGGTGGACGCGAACGGTGGCTGGGACGTGCCGCAGGCGGTGGAGGCACTCGGCCGGCTTGCCGCCGTCGGGCTTGAATACGCGGAGCAGCCGGTGCCGGACATCGCCGGGCTCGCCGAGGTCCGCCGGCGCCTCGCCGGAAATGGCACACCCGTGCTGATTGCCGCCGACGAATCCGTGCGCAAGGAGGACGACCCCCTGAAGGTCGCCCGGGCTGGCGCGGCGGACCTGATCGTCGTGAAGGTGGCGCCCCTGGGCGGAGTCCGGCGTGCGCTGGAGATCGTGGCGCAGGCCGGGCTGCCTGCCGTCGTCAGCTCCGCCTTGGACACTTCGGTGGGAATCCGCGCGGGCCTGGCGCTCGCCGCGTCCCTGCCGGAACTGCCGTACGCCTGCGGGCTGGGAACAGTCCGGCTGTTCGCGTCGGACATCACGGCGGACCCGCTGGTGCCCGACGACGGCGCCATCGCCGTGCGCGAAGCCGCGGCCGACGCCGGGCTGCTGGAGCGGTATGCGGCTTCCGCGGAGCGGCGCGACTGGTGGCTGGAGCGGCTCCGCCGGGTCCACGGCGTGCTGGCCGCCGCCGAAGCGCGGCTCGCCGATTCCGGTGAAGCTGCTGAGTTCACCGGAACTTAACCAGAGCGTCCTCTCAGATTCCCCTTGCGCTGAAAGGGTGGCCGGGACCCAGTCACTATCCGGAGGCCACCCATGTCTGAAAAGCCCGCCCGTACGTTCCCGCTCCTGCCGATGCTCGGCCACACCAAGGGCAAGCGCAGCCCGGTCACCTGTGCGCTCAAGTGCGACAACGCCTGCTCCGGCGATGTCTGCAACACCAGCTCCAACTCCTACTTCCGGGACATAGCCTCCGCCGCCATGTCCCGCCGGGCCGCCCTGGGCCTTGGCGCCGCCGGTGCGCTCGCCGTCGTCTTCGGCGGAAACCTCGCGACTGCCGGTCAGGCAGAAGCGGCCGCTGCCGACGCCGGTCTTTCCGCTGCTGCCAAGGCCGGCTTCAAGGACTCGAAGCTGAGCTTCACCCCGATCAAGCCGGTGGACTACACCGTTGACGCCTTCACGGTTCCCGACGGCTTCACCTGGCGTCCGGTGATCCGCTGGGGCGACCCGCTGTTCAACGACTCCCCGGACTTCGACCTGGAGAACCAGAGTGCCGCGGCCCAGGCCCGCCAGTTCGGCTACAACAACGACTACACGGACATCCTGCCGGTCCCGGGCTCCAAGGATCGCCGTGCCCTGCTGTTCACCAACCACGAGTACACCAACGAGAACATCATGTTCCCGGCCACCCTGCCGGCCGCGGAAGCCCGCGCCATCGGCCGCGCCGGGCACGGCCTGAGCGTCGTCGAGCTGGAGCGCAAGAACAAGAACAAGCCCTGGAACTACGTCAAGGGTGCTCCGCTGAACCGCCGGTACCTCACGGACACGGTCTACGAACTGACCGGGCCCGCCGCGGGCACCGACTTGGTCAAGACCATCGACGACCCTTCGGGACGCAAGATCAAGGGCACCCTGGGCAACTGCTCGGGCGGCACCACCCCGTGGGGCACCATCCTCTCCGGCGAGGAGAACTTCAACGGCTACTTCGTCTCCGCGGGCACCAGCGAAAGTGACAAGCGCTACGGCCTCACCGCCAAGCCCACGGCCCGCCAGTGGGAGCTCGACGAGCCGCGCTTCGACACCCGCAACGCCGGCTACTCCAACGAAAGCAACCGCTTCGGCTGGATCGTGGAAGTGGATCCCTTCGACCCCACCTCCACCCCGAAGAAGCACTCCGCCATGGGCCGCTTCAAGCATGAGGGCGCCAACGTGATCGTGGCCGAATCCGGGCACGTGGTGGCCTACATGGGCGATGACGAGCGCTTCGACTACCTGTACAAGTTCGTTTCCAAGGACACGTACCGTTCAGGTACGGCGGCCGCCGACCGCCGCCACAACATGACCCTGCTGTCCGAAGGCAACCTCTACGTGGCCAAGTTCGCCGGAAATTCTCCGCTGGCCGAAATCACCGGCGCCGGCGTCCTGCCGTCCGACGGCGCGTTCGACGGTTCCGGCGAGTGGCTGCCGCTCGTGGTCGACGGCGCCTCCGCGGTACCGGGCATGACCGTCGCCGAGGTCCTCGTGTACACCCGCCTCGCCGCGGACAAGGTGGGCCCCACCAAGATGGACCGCTGCGAGGACGTCCAGCCGAGCCTGCACAGCGGCAAGGTCTACGTGGCCTGCACCAACAACTCGGACCGCGGCAAGCCGGGCAAGGAAGGTGCCACCGAGGTCAACCCGCGCACCCAGAACCGCGACGGGCACATCGTGGAAATCACCGAAAACGGCGGCCAGGCGTCCACCAAGTTCAACTGGACCCTGCTGCTGGTGGCCGGCGACCCCGCCAAGAACGCCTCGGCCTACTTCTCCGGATTCCCGGCGGACAAGGTGTCCCCGATTTCCTGCCCGGACAACGTGGCCTTCGACTCCGTGGGCAACCTGTGGATCTCCACCGACGGCGCCCCGTCCACCATCGGCTACAACGACGGCCTCTTCAAGGTCACCCTCGAGGGCCCGGAACGCGGCAAGGTGGAGCAGTTCCTTGCCGTGCCGCGCGACGCCGAAACCTGCGGCCCCGTCATCCATGACGAGGAACGCACGGTCTTCGTCTCCGTGCAGCACCCCGGCGAGGAAGGAAGCTTCGCGGAGCCGCACTCCTTCTTCCCCGACTACGTGCCCGCCGGCGCCGCGCCGAAGGCCGGACAGGTTCGCGCCCCGCGTCCGTCCGTGGTCCAGGTCTACCGCCAGGGCTAACTTTCCCCAACGCGGGGCCACTTACGGCCCGTCGGACGCCCCGACATGGGCCGTAAGTGACCCCGCGTTGCAGTTTCCGTGCCAAATAGAGGCGCCAAATAGACTGGGACCGTGACTTCCCAGGACTCCCTGACCTCGCTCGCCGCCGCACGGATCGCCGTCGCCACCCTGCTCGACGCCGGAGTGCGGCACGTGGTGGTGTCTCCGGGCTCGCGCTCGGCGCCCATGGCCTACGCCCTGGCCGAGGCCGAAGCGGCGGGGCGGGTCACGCTGCTGGTCCGGATCGACGAACGCTCGGCCGGGTTCACGGCCCTGGGCCTGGCCCTGTCCACCGGCACGCCCGCGGCCGTGCTCACCACCTCCGGGACCGCCGTCGGGAACCTGCTGCCCGCGGTCATGGAAGCCAACCATGCCGCCGTGCCGCTCGTGGTCCTCTCCGCGGACCGGCCTGCCGAACTCCATGGAACCGGGACGAACCAGACCACCCTCCAGATGGACCTTTTCGGCGAACACGTCCGCTTCGCCGTCGACGTTCCGGCCGGTGACAATCCGCAACGGGCGGTGCGCACTGCGCTGCACGCCGCCAGCGGCGCCCTCGAAGGGACCCCGCCCGGTCCGGTGCAGCTGAACCTCGCCTTCCGCGAACCCCTTGTCCCGGAGCCCGGGGAGGCCCTGCCCCGGCGCGAGGGTCGCGGTATTTTCCATTACGACGCCGGCCCGGAGGTCCTGGAGCTGCTTGCCGCGCCCGCTGAGCTGCCCGAGCGGCGCACCGTGGTGCTGGCCGGTCACGGCGCCGGAGCCGTCGCCGAAGCATTCGCCCGCGCCTACGGGTTGCCGTTGCTCGCCGAACCGTCGTCCAACGCCCGCTTCGGCCCCAACGCGGTTGGCCCCTACCGGCTTCTCCTGGAGCACTTTTCCGCCGATTCCGCGCTGCCGATCGAACGTGTGGTGGTGTTCGGCCGGCCCACGCTGTCCCGCCCGGTGGCCGCCCTGCTGGCGCGGGCGGAAGTAGAGACGGCCCTCTATGAGCCCGTCCCCGTGGCTTGGTACGAACACGGCCGCCGCCGTGAGACACCCTTCGAGACCCTGGCGGGCCTCGGTGAGTTCGCCGGCCGCGGGGCCGCCGGATGGCTCGACGCCTGGCTGTTGGCCGGCGCCGCGGCCCAGCACGCGCTGGACGGTGTCCTCTCCGCCGAGGCGTTGCCCACCGGCCCCGCCGTGGCTGCGACCGTGTGGGAGCACGCCCGGGGCCGGCTGGTGCTGGGTTCCTCCAACGGCATCCGCGACGTTGATCTCGCCGGGCAGCCGCAGCCCGCGCCCCTGGCCACGGTGGACGCCAACCGCGGCCTCTCCGGGATCGACGGCACTATCGCCACCGCCACCGGGATCGCCCTCGGCTCGGGCCGGGAAACCACGCTCCTGCTGGGCGATGTCACCTTCCTCCACGACACCGGCAGCCTGCTGCTCGGCAGCGGGGAGGCGGAGCCGGACCTGCGGATCGTGGTCCTCAACGACTCCGGCGGAGCGATCTTCGGGCTGCTGGAGCATGGCGGGGTGGACGCGGGCGGCGGCTACGGCACCGCCGTCGAA
The DNA here is from genome assembly GCF_056279005.1 of Arthrobacter sp. TE26545. The sequence continues at coordinate 3,073,744 of NZ_JBWBQM010000001.1, read as the reverse complement.
CGACTCTTCGCCACCCCGCACAGCGCGGACATCCGGGCGCTGGCCGCCGCATTCGGCGTCGGCTATTACCTGGCGGGCACGACGGCGGACCTCGCCGCCGCGCTGACGTCGCCGCTGAAGGGCCGCAGCATCGTGGAGGTCCGCACGGACCGCGCGGGGCTCCGGGCGCTGCACGGTCGCATCAAGGCCGCGGTGGGGGAGGCCGCGGGCGTTCGCCTCGGCGCGTGGTATCGAGCACAATAGCCCCATGGCCAACAGCAATGCCCGACTTCCCCGCCTCGAGGATGTGGCGGAGCGCGCAGGAGTTTCCCACCAGACCGTCTCGCGGGTGATTAACAACCACCCCAACGTCAGCAAGACCACCCGCGAGCGGGTCGAGGCTGCCATCGCCGAGCTCGGCTACCGGCGGAACACTGCGGCCAGGAGCCTGGTGACCAGGCGCTCGCAGACCATCGGCGTGCTGGGCAGCGAACTTTCGCAGTACGGCCCCGCCAACACCCTGCTGGGCGTGGAACAAGCCGCGCGCGACGCCGGCTACTTCGTCAGCATCGCGGCGGTCCGGACCGTGAGCCGCGAAGCGATCTTCGACGCGATCCGGCACTTCCTGGACCAGTCCGTGGACGGCATCGTCGTGATCGTGCCGCACGCGGAAACCCTGCTCGCCCTGGAGGAACAGACGCCCGGCGTTCCCGTGGTGGCGGTCGGGGCCTCGGGAAGCGCGTCCATCAGCGGCGCCATGGTGGACCAAAAACGGGGCGCCGAGCTCGCCGTCCGGCACCTGATCGAGCAGGGCCACGACCGGATCGGCCATATTGCCGGCCCCCAGGACTGGATCGACGGCGCCGCGCGCGCCGAGGGCTGGAGCGCGGCCCTGCGGGCTGCCGGACTCGCCGACGACCTCCTTGTGGAAGGGGACTGGAGCGCCGGCAGCGGCTACGAAATCGGGCGGGGCCTTGCCGCCGAACGGTCCGCCACTGCGATCTTCGTCGGCAACGACCAGATGTCCCTCGGCCTGCTCAGGGCCTTCAACGAGGCCGGGGTTCGGGTGCCGGAGGACGTCTCCGTAGTGGGGTTTGACGACCAACCGGAGTCCGGCTACTTCAGCCCGCCGCTCACCACGGTCCGCCAGGACTTCGAGGAGCTGGGCCGGCGCTGCATGGACCTGATGCTCGCTGCCCTGGCGAATGGCGAGACCGCCACCACGGTGGTCGAGCCGGAACTTGTGATCCGACGGAGCACCGCAGCCCCGGCCTGACGCCTCAACGGTATGTGACGGGCGGCACTTGACGGATGATTTTGTTAGCGCTCACAATGGAAGCAGCCCGCGAAGCGGCGGGCGGCATTTCTTGGAGGATTCATGGACGTCACTGCAGGCGGCAGCGAAAACTATGTCATCGGGGTGGACTACGGCACCCTTTCCGGCCGGGCCGTCGTCGTGCGGGTCCGGGACGGCAAAGAGCTCGGCAGCGGGGTGTTCGACTACCCGCACGCGGTGGTCACCGACGCCCTTCCCGCGGACGTAGCAGGGGGAACAGCCGCCCGGCTTCCCGGCGAATGGGCGCTGCAGGTGCCGGATGACTACCGCGAGGTGCTGAGGCGGGCAGTTCCCGCCGCCATCGCAGACGCCGGGATCGACCCGGCCGCAGTCGTCGGAATCGCAACGGACTTCACTGCCTGCACCATGGTGCCGGTCAAGGCGGACGGCACGCCACTGAACGAGGTTCCCGGTTTCGCCGGACGCCCCCACGCCTACGTGAAGCTGTGGCGGCACCACGCTGCCCAGCCCCAGGCTGACCGGATCAACCAACTCGCCGAAGAGCGGGGCGAAGCATGGCTTCCGCGCTACGGCGGGCTGATCTCCTCCGAATGGGAATTCGCCAAGGGCCTGCAGCTGCTGGAAGAGGATCCAGAAGCCTACGCCGCGATGGACCACTGGGTGGAAGCCGCGGACTGGATCGTCTGGCAGCTCTGCGGCAACTATGTCCGCAACGCCTGCACCGCCGGGTACAAAGGCATCTACCAGGACGGCAAGTATCCGTCCAAGGAGTTCCTCGCCGAACTCAACCCCGGTTTCAAGGACTTCGTCAGCAGCAAGCTGGAGCACACCATCGGCCGCCTGGGCGACGCCGCGGGCCGGCTGACCGCGGAAGCCGCGGCCTGGACCGGCTTGCCCGAAGGGATCGCGGTGGCCGTGGGCAACGTGGATGCCCACGTCACCGCCCCCGCGGCCCGGGCCGTCGAACCGGGCCAGCTCGTAGCCATCATGGGCACCTCCACCTGCCACGTCATGAACGGCGCCGAACTGCACGAGGTCCCCGGCATGTGCGGTGTGGTGGACGGCGGCATCGTCGACGGCCTCTGGGGCTACGAAGCCGGGCAGAGCGGCGTCGGCGACATCTTCGGCTGGTTCACCAAGCAGGGGGTTCCACCGGAATACCACCAGGCCGCCGCCGACGCCGGGCTGGGCATCCACGAATACCTGACTGAACTGGCGTCACGGCAGCCAATCGGCGGGCACGGCCTGATCGCCCTCGACTGGCACTCCGGCAACCGCTCCGTGCTGGTGGACCATGAGCTTTCCGGTGTGGTGGTGGGCCAGACCCTGGCCACCCGGCCGGAGGACATCTACCGGGCACTGCTCGAGGCCACAGCCTTCGGCACCCGCACGATCGTTGACGCGTTCCGGGATTCCGGGGTGCCGGTGCGGGAATTCATCGTGGCCGGCGGCCTGCTGAAGAACCGGCTCCTCATGCAGATCTACGCGGACGTCACCGGACTGCAGCTCTCCACGATCGGATCCGGGCAGGGCCCGGCGCTGGGCTCGGCCATCCACGCCGCCGTTGCCGCCGGGCGGTACCCGGACATCAGGGCCGCAGCCGCCGCCATGGGCGCGGCGCCGGGAGCGGTGTACACCCCCATCCAAGAGAACGTTGCGGCCTACGAAGAACTCTTCCGCGAATACCGCACCCTGCACGATTACTTCGGCCGGGGAAGCAACGAGGTCATGCACCGGCTCAAGGCGATCCAGCGCAGGGCCCGCGCCGCGGACCCGCGCCAAACGGGCGGGCAGCAGGAGCCGGCGGCAGCACCGCCGTCGAACTCCACCGCCACGGCGAGCGAAACCCTGGAAGGAGCCAACGCATGACCACGCTCCTGGACACCATCTCCCGCGTCCGCGCGGAGGTCTGCGCCCTGCACGCCGAACTGACCCGCTACGGGCTGGTGGTCTGGACCGCGGGAAACGTGTCCGGGCGCATTCCCGGCCACGAGCTGATGGTCATCAAGCCTTCGGGGGTTTCCTACGACGAACTGACGCCGGAACTGATGGTGGTCACGGACCTCCACGGTACCCCGGTGGACGGCGATGCAAGCGTGGAATGGGGGAATCCCGGACTGTCCCCATCCTCGGACACCGCTGCGCACGCCTACGTGTACCGCAATATGCCGGAGGTGGGGGGAGTGGTCCACACACACTCCACCTATGCCACCGCCTGGGCCGCGCGCGGCGAGGAGATCCCGTGCGTGCTGACCATGATGGGCGATGAATTCGGCGGCTCCATTCCCGTGGGTCCCTTCGCTCTGATCGGCGACGACTCGATCGGCCGCGGCATCGTGGACACCCTCACAGCCTCCAATTCCCCGGCGGTGCTCATGCAGAACCACGGTCCGTTCACCATCGGCAAGGATGCGCGCGCCGCCGTCAAGGCCGCCGTGATGTGCGAGGAAGTGGCCCGCACTGTCCACATCGCGCGCCAGCTCGGCGAACCCCTCCCCATTGACCGGGCCAAGATCGATTCCCTGTACGAGCGCTACCAGAACGTTTACGGCCGCTAGGCCGTCTGCCGCACCTTCAGACCTTCAAGGAGACACCATGCCCCGCGCCAACACCACGTCCCTGGACCACTACGAAGTCTGGTTCCTCACCGGCAGCCAGCACCTGTACGGGGAGGACGTCCTGAAGCAGGTGGCCGCCCAGTCCCGGGAAATCGCCGAGCTGCTGAACGCTTCGGCCGAGGTGCCGGTCAAGCTTGTCTGGAAGCCCGTGCTCACCGATTCGGACGCCATCCGGCGCACGGCCCTGGAAGCAAACTCCAACGATGCCGTGATCGGCGTGACCGCGTGGATGCACACCTTCAGCCCGGCCAAGATGTGGATCCAGGGCCTGGACCTGCTCCGCAAACCGCTGCTCCACCTGCACACCCAGGCCAACCGGGACCTGCCCTGGGCGGACATCGACTTCGACTTCATGAACCTCAACCAGGCCGCCCACGGCGACCGCGAATTCGGTTACATCCAGTCCCGCCTTGGCGTGCCGCGCAAGACCGTCGTGGGCCATGCCTCCAATCCGGAGGTCGCCCGCCAGCTTGGCATCTGGCAGCGGGCCGCCGCCGGCTGGGCCGCCGTCCGCGCCCTGAAGCTGACCCGTTTCGGCGACAACATGCGCAACGTCGCCGTCACGGAAGGCGACAAGACCGAAGCCGAGTTGCGGTTCGGCGTCTCGGTCAACACCTGGTCCGTCAACGAACTCGCCGAGGTGGTCCATTCCGCGAAAGAGTCCGACGTCGATGCGCTGGTGGCCGAGTACGAGCGCCTCTACGAGGTGGCGGCGGAGCTGCAGGCCGGCGGTGCCCGGCACGAGTCCCTGCGCTACAGCGCCCGGATCGAGCTTGGCCTGCGAAGCTTCCTCGAGGCCAACGGCTCCGCCGCGTTCACCACGTCCTTCGAGGACCTCGGCGAACTGCGGCAGCTTCCCGGCATGGCCGTGCAGCGGCTCATGGCCGACGGCTACGGCTTCGGCGCCGAAGGGGACTGGAAGACCGCCATCCTGGTCCGCGCGGCCAAGGTCATGGGCGGGGAGCTGCCGGGAGGCGCTTCCCTCATGGAGGACTACACGTACCATCTTGAGCCCGGCTCGGAGAAGATCCTTGGCGCGCACATGCTTGAGGTCTGCCCGTCCCTGACCGCCACGAAGCCGAGGGTCGAAATCCACCCCCTCGGTATCGGCGGCAAGGAAGACCCCGTCCGGATGGTGTTCGACACGGACGCCGGACCCGGCGTCGTCGTCGCGTTGTCCGACATGCGCGACCGTTTCCGGCTCGTGGCCAATGCCGTGGACGTGGTGGACCTCGACGCACCGCTGCCCAACCTGCCAGTGGCCCGGGCGCTCTGGGAACCCAAGCCCGATTTCGCCACGTCGGCCGCAGCGTGGCTCACGGCCGGCGCAGCCCACCACACGGTATTGTCCACGCAGGTGGGCCTGGACGTGTTCGAGGACTTCGCCGAAATCGCCAAGACCGAACTCCTGACCATCGACGAGGGCACCACCATCAAACAGTTCAAGAAGGAACTCAGCTGGAACGCCGCCTACTACAAGCTGGCCGGCGGGCTGTGAACACTGAGTTCATCCTCCGCTCGGGCGGCTACGAAGCGATCGTCACCGCCCGGGCGGCTGCACTTCGCCGGCTCACGTTCGAGGGCCGCGATCTCGTGGTTCCCTTCGCTGCCGGGGAGCCGATCCCCGATTACCGCGGCATCATCGCCGCGCCCTGGCCCAACAGGATCGCGGACGGCATCTACCGTTTCGACGGCGAGGTGCAACACCTCCGGGTCAATGAACCCGAGCGGCAAACGTCGCTGCACGGGCTCGCTTTCCCGTTGGATTGGTCGCCGAAAGAGCACGACGCCGGTTCGCTCACGTTGACGTGCACGGTGGGGCCCATAACCGGCTACCCCTTTGTACTGGAGCTACAGGCGCACTTCACCCTGGACGATGCCGGGCTGCACACGCAGGTGACGGCCCTGAATGCCGGCGGCACGGCTGCGCCCTACGGCGTCTGCCCGCACCCGTACCTGGTGGCCGGACCCGCACCCCTGGACCAGTGGACCCTTGAAATCCCGGCCGGGGCATTCCTGGAGGTCACGCCGGACCGCCTGCTGCCCAAGGGAACGCGCAGCGTGGTGGGCCACGCCTTCGACTTCAGGGCGCCCCGCGCGATCGGCGCCACCGAGATCGACCACGCCTTCACGGACATCGCCTTCGACGACGGTGGCGAGGCGCGCGTCCTCGTACGGGACCCCGGCGGGACCGGCGTCGGCATGTCCTGGGACCGCAGCTGCCGGTGGCTGCAGATCCACACCGCGGACAAGGAACCCCCGGCGGCGAACCGGCTGGGCCTGGCCGTGGAGCCCATGAGCTGCCCGCCGGATGCCTTCAACAGCGGAATCGACCTGGTCCGGCTCGAGGCAGGCGCCACGCACCACGCGGCGTGGACCATCTTCGCAGTGTGACCGACTCGGTCACAGGCGGTGCCGTGCCGCGTCCTCCCGTCATGGAGGACGTGGCGCGCCTGGCAGGAGTCTCCCACCAGACAGTTTCCCGGGTCCTCAACGGCCACCCCCATGTCAGCGCCAGGACGCGGATGCGCGTGGAGCGCGCTATCACCGAACTCGGCTACCGCAGGAATACAGCAGCCCGGCGGCTCGTCACCCGCCGCTCCCACGCCATCGGAGTCCTGGGCGCCGGAATGGGCTTCTACGGTCCCGCCAACACCCTCCTCGGCGTCCAGCAGGCTGCCCGCGAGCACGGCTATTCCGTGAGCATGGCCAGCCTCAGCCGCGTCACGCCGTCGGGAATCACCGATGCCCTTGAACACTTCCTGCTCCAGCCTGCGGACGGAATCGTGGTGATCGCGCCGCACCAAACCATGCTCGCCGCACTGCGCACCATCGCCGTTCCTGTCCCGCTGGTGTCGGTGGGCTTCGGGGCGGGGGACCGGCTGGGCGATGTGGCAGTGGACCAGGGCGCCGGCGCCGCGCTCGCCGTGCAGCACCTGTTGGACCTCGGCCACACTGCGATTGCCCACATCTCCGGACCGCCGGACTGGACTGATGCCGCTGCCCGGTCCGAAGGCTGGCGCCGCACCCTCGACCGGGCCGGACAGTCCGGCGGCCCGCTCATCCCGGGTGACTGGAGCGCAGAAAGCGGCTACCGCGCCGGACTGCAGTTGGCAGCCCAGGGCAACGTCACTGCAGTGTTTGCCGCTAACGACCAGATGGCCCTGGGGGCATTGCGCGCCTTCGGCGAGGCCGGCCTGCGCGTCCCGGACGATATCAGCGTGGTGGGTTTCGACGACCAGCCGGAGGCCGCGTATTTCGTCCCGCCCCTCACCACCGTCAACCAGGGCTTCACGGAACTCGGTGCCCGCTGCATCCGCCTATTGCTGGACGAGATGGAGGGTGGGGCCGCCGGCACCGGCTCGGTGCTCAGCCCCGGCCTCGTGCTCCGGGCGTCGACGGCGCCGCCCCGTTAGCCGTTGGCGGCGATCATCCCCGGACAGTACGACCACGGCCCCGCACCTTCTTCGCAAAAGGTGCGGGGCCGTCGTCGTGCTTGCTATGAACGTGCTTGCAATGAACTCAGACCTTGCTCGGGGCGCGGTCGGCCGGGACCGCCGCCGGTTCGGCTGGCGCCGTAGCGTCCTCCGCGGCGGGCGGGGTGGTCCTGAACTTGAAGCGCTTGGCGATGGAGGATCCGCCGCCGGCGCGGTTCTTGTTGAAGATGTCGAAGCCGACTGCGAGGAGGAGCACCAGGCCCTTGATGAGCTGCTGGTAGTCCGTGCCGAGGCCCAGGATGGACATGCCGTTGTTGAGGACGCCCATGATGAGGCCGCCGATCATGGCCCCGGCCACCGTCCCGATGCCGCCCTGCACGGCCGCGCCTCCGATGAACGCCGCGGCGATGGAGTCCAGCTCGAAGCCCGTGCCGCCGGCCGGCTGGGCCGAGTTGAGCCGGGCCGTGAAGATGAGGCCAGCCAGGGCGGCAAGGATGCCCATGTTCACGAAGAGCCGGAAGGTCACCGCCTTGGTCTTGATGCCGGAGAGCTGCGCGGCGTGCAGGTTCCCGCCGATCGCGTAGGTGTGGCGGCCGAAGATGCTGTTGTTCATCAGGGCCGAGTAGCCGATCACCAGGACGGCCAGGACGATCAGCACGATCGGTGTGCCGCGGTAGCTGGCCAGCAGGAAGGTGATGGCGAGCATGAGGATTGCAATGAACGCGGTCTTGGTGGCGAACCATGCCATCGGTTCGTTTTCCAGGTTCAGCCTGCTGCGGACCCGGCGTTCCTTGACGGACTGGAAGAGCAGCGCGGCGGTGCCGACGACGCCCAGCAGCACGGTGAGCCATTCCAGTACCGAGGTTCCGCCGGAAATATCCGGGAGGAAGCCGCCGCCCAGAGCACGCAGCTCGTCCGGGAACGGGGTGATCTGCTGGTTCTTCAAGGTGATGAGGGTCAGGCCGCGGAAGATGAGCATGCCGGCCAGGGTCACGATGAACGCAGGGATGCCAACGTAGGCGATCCAGTAGCCCTGCCAGGCACCCACCAGGGCGCCCACCAGCAGGCAGGCGGGGATGGCGGCCCACCACGGCCAGCCCCAGTGCACGATCATCACGCCGGCCACCGCGCCGATGAATCCGGCGATCGACCCCACAGAGAGGTCGATATGGCCCGCGATGATCACCATCACCATGCCGATGGCCAGGATCAGGATGTAGCTGTTCTGGACCACCAGGTTGGTGACGTTCTGGGGCTGGAGCAGGATGCCGTCGGTGAGGAGCTGGAACAGCAGCACGATCAGGATCAGGGCAACGAAGATGCCGACCTGGCGGAGGCGGCTTGCCAGGAAGCCGAGGGATTCTCGTAGGGCGGACATGGCTGCTATTCCTTCTCTTGGGTCATGTAGTGCATGAGGGTCTCCTGGGAGGCCTCGGAAATCGGTACTTCGCCCGTGATGTGCCCGGCGGACAGCGTGTAGATCCTGTCGCAGATGCCCAGGAGTTCGGGCAGCTCCGAGGAGATCACGATCACCGCCTTACCCTGCGCGGTGAGCCCGGCGATGATCGTGTAGATCTCGTACTTGGCACCGACGTCGATGCCCCGGGTGGGTTCGTCAAGGATCAGCACGTCAGGGTCTGAGAACATCCACTTGCTCAGCACGACTTTTTGCTGGTTCCCGCCGGAAAGCTTCCCGGTGATGGCTGATACCGCAGGGGCCTTGATGTTCATGCTTTCGCGGTAGCCGTTGGCTACAGCGGTTTCGCGGTTCTTGTCCACCCAGCCACGCTTCGCCAGCTTGGGCAGTGCGGCCATGGAGATGTTCCGCTTGATGTCCTCGATCAGGTTCAGGCCGTAATGCTTGCGGTCTTCGGTGGCGTAGGCGATGCCGTGGGCGATCGCCTGTGGAACGGTGGAGGTGTTGATCTCCTTGCCGTACTTGAACACCTTGCCGGAGACGGCCTTGCCGTAGCTGCGGCCGAAGACGCTCATGGCCAGTTCCGTGCGGCCCGCTCCCATCAGTCCGGCCAGGCCCACCACCTCGCCTTTGCGGACGTTGAGGCTGGCGTTGTGCACCACGGTGCGGCTGTGGTCCTGGGGGTGCTGCACCGTCCAGTCCTCGATCCGGAGCACTTCCTCGCCGATCTGCGGGGTGCGGTCCGGATAGAGGCTGTCCAGGTCCCGGCCCACCATGCCGCGGATGATGCGTTCCTGGGTGATCTGGCCCTGGTCCAACCTCAGGGTTTCGATCGACTTGCCGTCCCGGATGATGGTGACGGCGTCCGCCACCTTCCGGATCTCGTTCAGCTTGTGGCTGATGATGATGCTGGTGACGCCCTGGCCCTTCAGATGCAGGATGAGGTCCAGCAGGTGGTTCGAGTCCTCATCGTTCAGGGCCGCGGTGGGCTCGTCCAGGATGAGGAGCTTGACCTCCTTGGACAGTGCCTTGGCGATTTCCACGAGCTGCTGCTTGCCCACGCTGATGTGCTGGATGGGGGTCACCGGGTTCTCGTCCAGCCCGACCCTGGCGAGCAGCTTGGCGGCCTCCAGGTTGGTCTTGCGCCAGTCAACCCAGCCGCGCGGAGCGATCTCGTTCCCGAGGAAGATATTCTCCGCGATGGACAGGTAGGGGCTGAGCGCGAGTTCCTGGTGGATGATCACGATCCCGCGCTTCTCGCTGTCATTGATGGACGTGAAAGCGCAGGGTTCGTTTTCGAAGAGGATGTCGCCGTCGAAGGTGTTGTGCCCGTAGACGCCGGAGAGCACCTTCATCAGGGTCGATTTGCCTGCCCCGTTTTCACCGCAGATTGCATGGACTTCACCGCGGTTCACGTCCAGGGTGACGTCCTGGAGGGCTTTGACGCCGGGAAAGGTCTTGGTGATCCCGCGCATCTGAAGAATGGGTACGTTCATGGTCAATTCCCGCTGATCCGGTGGAGCCTGTTACTTGACGTCCGCTTCGGTGTAGTAACCGGTGTCGATCAGTTCCTGCTTGTAGTCGGCCTTGGTGACGATCACGGACTTCAGCAGGTAGGCCGGAACCACCTTGACCTTGTTGTTGTAGGTCTTGTCGTCGTTGATCTCCGGCTCCTGGCCCTTCAGCGCGGCGTCCACCATCTTCACGGCCTGCTCACCGAGCTTGCGGGTGTCCTTGAAGATCGTGGAGTACTGTTCCCCGGCGATGATGGACTTGACGGAACCCTTTTCCGCGTCCTGCCCGGTCACCACCGGCAGGTCGCCCTTGGAGTAGCCGCCCGTGCTGGTCAGGGCCGAGATGATCCCGATGGACAGGCCGTCGTAAGGCGAGAGCACGCCGTCGAGCTTCTTTCCGGAGCCATAGGCGGCGGTGAGGATGTCCTCCATGCGCTTCTGCGCGGTGGCGGCCTGCCAGCGCAGGATCGCGGCCTGCTCGAACTTGGTCTGGCCGCTGGGAACCTTGAGGGTTCCGGCGTCGAGGTACGGCTTGAGCGTGTCCATGGCGCCGGTCCAGAAGAAGTTGGCGTTGTTGTCATCCGGGCTGCCCGCGAAGAGTTCCACGTTGAACGGGCCCTTGCCCTCAACCTTCTTGCCGGCGGCATCCAGAAGGCCAAGCCCGGTCAGCAGCGAGGTAGCCTGCTGCACGCCCACCTCGTAGTTATCGAAGGTGGTGTAGTAGTCCACGTTGGGGGTGCCGTTGATCAGGCGATCGTAAGCGATGACCTTGACGTTCTGTTCCTTGGCCTTGGCCAGGACGTCGGTCAGGGTGGTGCCGTCGATCGCAGCCACGATCAGGGATTTCGCGCCCTTGGTCAGCATGTTTTCGATTTGCGAGACCTGCGTGGGAATATCGTCATTGGCGTACTGGAGGTCTGTCTTGTAGCCGAGCTTCGCGAGGGATTCCGAGACGTTCTTGCCGTCTGCGATCCACCGTTCGGAGGTCTGGGTCGGCATGGAGATTCCCACCAGGGCGCCGGAGGCATCGGCACTGCTGGTTCCGCTGGCGACGCCAGGGCGGCTGCCGCACGCGGTCGTTCCTGCTGCGAGGGCCAGGACGACGGCAACGGCGCCCAGGAGCTTCTTGAGTCTCACGTAGTTCTCCTTCCGCGGCCCGCTCGGGGCCGCGAATCGTGCTTGCGCGGCGAGCGTCGGTGCTCACCGTGGCCGGCCATCTGCGCCCGGCTTGTGGTGTCAGTGCTGCTGTGTGTTCTGTCGTGTTTTTTCTACTGCGCTTGTCCTGTCGCGCTGTTAGCGCTAACAATCTAAGGTCATGATATCCCGCCGGGGTCCTGTGAAGCAACTCACAGGACCCCGGAGCGGCAGGGCAGTAGGGACTCAGTGCCGCAGGAAGAAAGTCGCCGCCGCGCGCTCGTCCTTGCCGGCCTTGGCGACGCACAGTACGCCGTCGCGCAACAGCAGGTAGCTGCCCGCGGCGTCCACCGACTCGAAGGAGACGCCTGCACTGTCGGACAAGCCGCCGCGCCGCAGGAACACCGACGACGAGCCTTCCGTGGCCGCGATGGTCACCGCCGCTCCCTGCACACGCAGGTAACGGCCCTTGGTGAGGACCGGTTCGATGACGACCGAGTTCTTCCGGGCGTAGCCGGGCGCGATCCGGAACTGGGATGCTCCCAGCGCGGGGGAGGAGGCTGCGGTGACCGTGACGCCGTCGTGCGCCAGGAAAGTACCCGCAGCGGACGCCGGCTCCAGACGGACCGGAAGTTCGCCGTCGCCCACCGGCACGCCGAAGTCCGGGGTCCCGTCGGCGTGCCAATGCAGCTGCTGGACCCGGGCGTGGCGGTTGGGATCGTAGAGCGGGTCTCCCACGATGGTCCGGTAGGACCGGGCGTGGTAGACGAGGACGTCATTGCCGTCCTCATCCACGGTGAAGGAGTTGTGGCCGGGCCCGTATTGTTTGGAGCCCTCGTTGGTGGTGAACACCGGCAGCGGCGTCTTGGACCAGGACGCCGCATCGAGCAGGTTGGCGGAGGCATCCGCGGTGAGCAGGCCCATGCAGTAATTGGCATCGGTGGCGCTCGCTGAGAACGTGACAAAGATCCGCCCGTTCCGTGCGAGGACGGCTGGCCCCTCGTTCACCTTGTATCCGCGGGTTTCCCATTCCAGGGTCGGAACGGCGATGCGGACCGGGGTGCTGGACAGCGTGGACGGCGATGACATGGACGCGATGTACAGGCTGGAGTTCACGCCGGTGTCGCTCTGCGCCCAGAGCAGGTAGCGGGTGCCGCCGTGCTCGAAGGTGGTGGCGTCCAGGGAGAAGGTGTCCGCGTGGGTGTACACGCGGACGGGCGGTCCCCAGACGGCGTTTGTCGGATCGGCGGCATCCGTGGAGATGACGTAGATCCGCACCCGGAAGACATCATTGCTGTCGCCGGCGGCGAAGTAGATGTGCCATTGGCCGTCGAAGTGGTGCAGTTCCGGGGCCCAGATGTGCCCGCCCATGGTGCCGGAGGCGGGACGTGTCCAGACCAGTGTTTCGTCCGCGCCGCCCAGCCCGGCGATGGTGGGCGAGGAGCGCAGGACAATCCGGTTGTACTCGGGCACGGAACCCGTGAAGTAGTACTTTCCGTCCGTGTGCTTCATCAGCCACGGGTCCGCCCGCTTGGGGACGACCGGGTTGATCACGGGGTCCTGTGCCGGCGCCGCGGCAGCTCCCGGGGCGAGCAGGAGGCTGCCCGCGCCGGTTCCCGCGAATGCGGCTGCGGCCGCTGCGGCGGTCCCCGAACCGAGCAGCAGGCGGCGGGACAGGTGGCGGTTCAAATCCATGGAGTGGTCCTTTCGACGGGCATGGGCTTGCGGTGGTGAGGGTCAGGCGGTTTTCCGGGTGAACAGGCGCTGCAGCAGGATGAAGGCCAGGAGGAGGGCCCCGATCACGATCTTCGTCCACCAGGAGCTGAGGGTTCCGTCGTAGGCGATGAAGGTCTGGACGATGCCGAGGACCAGCACCCCCACCACCGATCCCAGGACATAGCCGCTCCCGCCGGTCAGGAGGGTTCCGCCGATGACCACCGCAGCGATAGCGTCAAGTTCCATCCCCTGGGCAGCAAGGCTGTATCCGGAGAGGCTGTAGAAGGAGAACAGGATGCCGGCGACCGCGGAGCAGAGGCCGCTCAGCACGTAGACCAGGATCTTGGTGGTCCGCACGGGAAGGCCCATCAGCATGGCCGAGTTCTCGTTGCCGCCGATCGCGTAGACGGTCCGGCCGAATCGGGTGTGGTGCAGCACGAAGAACGCCGCCGCAACGATGGCCAGCGCCAGCACCACGCCGGGGGAGATGAAGAGTTCGCCCGGGAGCGGGATCTGGGCCTGCGCCATGCCTGTGAAGAAGCCTTCCGTCACGGGAATGGAATCGAGGCTGATGACGTAGCAGAGGCCGCGGGCAAGGAACATGCCGGCCAAGGTGACGATGAAAGGCTGGATGTCGAAGTAGTGGATGATCAGGCCCATCGCGAGCCCCAGGGCGCTGCCGATCAACAGGACCAGGACGATCACCGCCGCCGGGTTCCAGCCCTGCTGGAGGAGGGTGGCGGCCACCATCATGGAGAGCGCGACGACGGCACCCACCGAGAGATCGATCCCGCCGGTCAGGATCACGAAGGTCATGCCGACCGCAAGGACGATGAGGAAGGTGTTGTCGATGAACAGGTTGAGGAAGACCTGGCCGGACAGGAAGCTCGGGTACATGCCGGCGCCCACGGCGAACATTGCGAGGAAGAGTCCCAGCGTGGCGAGGGTGGGGGCGTAGCGGGCGTTCCCGCGCAGTTGCCTGCGCGGTGCCGCGGTTTTCGTCGCTGCGCGGGGTGCGAGCGTTGAGGGCTGGGGCATCAGAGGGCCACCTTTTCCTTGGCGGGTTCCATTGCGGCGGGGCGGGCGGTGGCCTTCAGGCGTGCGAACACCTTCCGGGCCTTCGGTGCCTGGAGGAGGCAGACGGTGATGACCACCAGGGCCTTGAAGACGAGTGTGACTTCCGGCGGAATCCCGAGGGTATACACCGTGGTTGTCAGGGTCTGGATGATAAACGCGCCCACCACGGTGCCGGTGAGGGTGTACCGGCCGCCTGCCAGCGAGGTGCCGCCGATCACCACGGCCAGAATGGCATCCATCTCGATGTACAGGCCGGCGTTGTTGGCGTCCGCCGCCGTGACGTTTGAGCTGATCATGAGGCCCGCGAAGGCGGCGCAGACGGCGCTGAAGACGTAGACGATCCACACGATGTTCCGGGACCGCAGGCCGGCGAGGCGGCTGGCGACCGGGTTGATGCCGACGGCTTCGATGAGCGTGCCCAGCGCGGTGCGCCGCGTCAGGACCGCCGCCAGCACAAAGATGGCAGCCGTGACCAGGATGGACACCGGCAGGGTGAACAGGTAGCCGGCTCCTATCGCCTTGTAGTTGTCGTTGGAGACGGAGATGATCTGTCCGCCGGTGATGAGCTGCGCGATGCCGCGGCCCGCCGTCATCAGCACCAGGGTGGCGATGATCGGCTGGACGCCGATGGTTGCCACCAGGAATCCGTTCCACGCGCCCACCGCGAGGCCGGCGACGACGGCGATCAGGACCGCGGTCAGTGCCGTTGCCGGGGACCCCGGTTCGGGGGACGCGGCGATGTAGGCACAGGATGCCGCACCTGCGATCGCCACCACGGCCCCCACGGAGAGGTCGATGCCGCGGGTGGCGATCACCAGGGTCATGCCCAGGGCGATGAGGATGGTCGGTGCGCCGTTGCGCATGATGTCGATCAGGCTGCCGTACAAGTGCCCGTCCTGCATCCTCAGGGCAAGGAAGTCCGGACGGAAGAGCTGGTTGAGCAGCAGCAGGGCGGCCAGCGCGATGACCGGCCACGCCAGGCGGTGCGCGAAGATGGCTTTGAGCGGGTTGCCCGGCTTGGCGGGCTGGTGCGATGTCATTGGGTACCTCCGGCGATGACCGCCATGACGTCTTCCACGGAGACGCCGTCGTTGTTGATTTCGGCTACCTTTGCCCGGTCCTTGATGACCGCGATCCGGTCGCTGACGCGAAGGACTTCCTCGAGTTCGGAGGAGATGAAGAGGACGGACATGCCTTCGGCGGCGAGCCGGCTCACGAGTTTTTGGATCTGTGTCTTCGCGCCGATGTCGATGCCGCGGGTGGGCTCGTCGAGGATGAGGAGTTCCGGATGGGTCACCAGCCAACGGGCAAGAAGCACCTTCTGCTGGTTGCCGCCGCTGAGGTTCCTGATGAGCGCTTCCGGGTTGGCCGGCCGGATGTCGAGGGCCTCAATGTACTCGGCCACCAGTTCGTCCTGGGTGCGGCGGGGAATGCGGCGGGCCCAGCCCTTGCTCGCCTGCATGGCCAGCACCAGGTTGTCGCGGACGGACAGGTCGCCGATCAGCCCCTCCTTCTTGCGGTCTTCCGAGCAGAAGGCGATCCGCTGGTCGATGGCGGCGCGCGGGGACCGGATCCTGTGTTCGCTTCCCTTGATCCTGATGAGCCCTTCATCTGCCTTGTCGGCGCCGAAGAGCAGCCGGGCGATCTCAGTGCGGCCGGCGCCGAGCAGGCCGGCCAGTCCGAGGACTTCGCCGGGGTGGATGGACACGTCCACGTTGGCCACTGAGCCCTTGCGGCCGAGGCCTTCGGTTTCCAGGAAAGGCGTGCCGTCCGCGGAGCGGCTGCGGGTGCGGGCGGGAGCCTCGTCCAGTTCGGCAAGGGCCTCGAGTTCCTTGCCGATCATCTTGGAGATGAGGCTCATGCGGGAAAGGTCCCGGGTCAGGTATTCGCCCACGAGCCTCCCGTTCCTGAGCACCGTCATCCGGTCGGAAATTTCGTAGACCTGTTCCAGGAAGTGTGAAACGAACAGGATGGCGACGCCGCGGTCCCGCAGCTGCCGGATGACGCCGAAGAGCTGGGCCACTTCTCCCGCATCGAGGCTTGACGTGGGCTCGTCCAGGATGAGGACCTTGGCGTTGACCTCCACGGAGCGTGCGATGGCGATCAGCTGCTGGACCGCGATGGAATGGCTGGACAGGAGGGAACCGGGGTCAACGTGTTCCAGCTGCAGTTCCGCGAGGACTTCCCTGGTGCGCGAGCGCACCCCTTTCCAGTCGATCGCCCCGCGGCGCCGCGGCTCCCGGCCCAGCAGGACGTTTTCCTCGACGGTGAGGTTGGGGCAGAGGTTGACTTCCTGGTAGACGGTGCTGATGCCGGCGGCCTGGGATTCCGCGGGGGCGGTGAAGCGCTTTGTCTCCCCGAGGACCGTGATGGTTCCTGAGTCAATCGTGTAAACCCCCGTCAGGGCCTTGATCAAGGTTGACTTCCCGGCGCCGTTTTCGCCCATCAGGGCGTGGACCTCGCCTTGGAAGAGCCGGAAGTCTACGCCGTCGAGCGCCTTCACCCCCGGGAAGCCGATGGCAATGTCGGTCATCTCGACGACCGGAACGATTTCGTTCATCCTCTTGTCTTTTCTGTGCTGGTCTGCCTTGCGGCCGGAGTTCCGTGCGGCGGCAGCCGGGTGCCGCCGCACGGGGTTCCGGGGGCGCCGGAACGGGTACTGGCCTAGTAGGGGCGCGTGGCCAGGGCCTGCTTCGCCTGCTCCTGGGTAAAGGTGGTTTCCTCGGTGACGACGCGCTCTGGCACGCTCTCGCCGGCGACGACCTTCTTGGCCAGGTCCATCAGCTGGTCGCCGAGCATCGGGCTGCACTCGACGATGTAGTTGATCTTGCCATTGCTCAGGGCGGTCATGCCGTCCTTGACGGCGTCGATGGTGATGATCTTGATGTCCTTGCCCGGCACCTTGCCCGCGGCTTCGATGGCCTCGATTGCGCCAAGGCCTTCGTCATCGTTGTGGGCAAACACGACGTCGATGTCGGCGTTGTTCTTGAGGAACGCCTCCATGACCTGCTTGCCGCCGCTGCGGGTGAAGTCGCCGCTCTGGGAGGCGATGACCTTGAGCTTCGGATCGGACTTGATGGCCTCCGCGAAGCCTTCCTTGCGGTCGTTCGCCGGGGCGGACCCGGTGGTGCCCTGGATTTCGACGATGTTCACGGTGTCCGTGGCGGACTTGGAATCCTTCACCAGCCATTCGCCTGCCTTCTTGCCTTCTTCCACGAAGTCGGAGCCAAGGAAGGTCTTGTAGAGGGACTTGTCTGCCGAATCCACCGCCCGGTCGGTGAGGATCACCGGGATCTTCGCGTTCTTGGCTTCCTTCAGCACCGTGTCCCAACCCGATTCCACCACCGGCGAGAAGGCGATGACATCGACCTTCTGCTGGATGTACGAGCGGATGGCCTTGATCTGGTTTTCCTGTTTCTGCTGGGCATCAGAGAACTTCAGCTCGATGCCTGCCTTCTTGGCCGAGTCCTGGATGGACTTGGTGTTGGCGGTGCGCCAGCCGCTTTCGGCGCCCACTTGGGCAAAGCCCATGGTGATCTTGTCGTTGCCGGAGGCGCCCGCCGCGCCGGCGCCCGCGCTGCCGCCGCAGGCGGTGAGGGCGAGCATGGATGCGGCAGCCACCGCAAGCAGGGATTTCTTGAACACAATTTCCTCCCGGAGGCGTAGGTACATGCAGGCGGGAGAAACTCGTACACCGCCATTGCTGCAAGTGAGCTGATGCGCTCTGCGAAACATTGTGAACGCTAACAATTTCATCGTCAAGTAGCCTGCGTCACAAATCCAATCCGCCCCGAAGGGTCTGTGGGGCTTTTTGAAAACCCCTTTACAAGCCGTGCGGCAATGGCGAATACTCGTGTCCGGCGACCCGGTTGTTAGCGTTCACAAAGTTGTTGGAGCTGGCCATTCAGATTGTTCGATGCGCCCTTCGGCACGATGCCGGAACCGGCCGGACGCCGCCCCCAGTCCTGCGCCGTAGTCCCGGCGGACCATTCAATGGAGAAAGGCCCTTTCCCATGTCAAGCAAAGCAACTAGCCCCGCCAGGCGGGCATGCACCATGGTGCTTGCCGGCTCACTGGCCGCAGCCGTGCTGGCCCTCGCGCCGGCCATCGGAGCGAGCGCCGAACCGCCGGAGAACCGCACCATCAACATCAACGCCGCAGGCTCGGGAGCATCGATCGAGCCGACCATGTACGGGGCCTTCTTCGAGGACATCAACCAGGGCGCCGACGGTGGCATCTATGCCGAACTCGTCCAGAACAGGTCGTTCGAGTTCAACTCCGCCGACAACCGAACGTTTACCCCGATGACCGCTTGGGAAACCCTGCGGCGCGGCAGCGATGGAACGGTCGCCGTCGTCAACGACGGTGACCGGCTGAACGAGAACAACCGGAACTACCTGCAGATCGACGCCACCACGGCCGGCGCGGGAAGCGGCGCCGGCGTCGGCGTGCGCAACAGCGGCTGGAACGCCGGGCAGAAGCTCGAGGCGAAGAAAAAGTACAACTACTCGGTGTGGGCGCGGACCTCCAACCCCGCTGGCTCCACCCTTGCCGTGACGCTGGAGACGGCGGAAGGCACCCGGCTGGCCCTGGCCACCATCAAGGTCAAAGGTGACAACTGGGCCAAGTACGAGACCACCCTGTCGCCCAAGTCCTCCACCGGCGCCGGCCGGCTCGCCACCGTGGTCCAGGGAACGGGCACAGTCCGGCTGGACATGGTCTCCCTGTTCCCCGAGGACACCTGGAACGGCCGGGAAAACGGCCTGCGCAAGGATCTTGCCGAGAAGATCGATGCCCTGCACCCCGGATTCCTGCGCTTCCCCGGCGGCTGCATCGTCAACACCGGGAGTTACGACAGCTACACCGCGCCCAACTACACCCGGGCCCGCACGTACCAGTGGAAGGACACCATCGGCCCGGTGGAGCAGCGCCCGGCCAACCGGAACTTCTGGGGCTACAACCAGAGCTATGGCCTGGGCTACATGGAGTACTTCCAGTGGGCCGAGGACATGGGTGCGGTTCCCGTGCCGGTGGTTCCCGTGGGCGTGACCGGCTGCGGGGACAGCAACCGGGCCCCGGACCAGGCAACGCTCGACCGCTACATCCAGGACACCCTGGACCTGATCGAATTCGCGAACGGCGACGCCAGCACCGAATGGGGCGCCAAGCGCATCGCCTACGGCCACCCCGCACCCTACAACCTCGAACGCATCAGCCTGGGCAACGAGGAATACAAGCCCGAATTCAAGGCGTACTTCACCCAGTTCTACAACGCCGTGCGCAAGGCCCACCCCGAAATCAAGATCATCGGAAACACCGGCCCGTTCAGCCAAGGCCCGGAGTTCGAGGACCTCTCTGCGTTCAACGCCACCACGGGCGTGGACCTGGTGGACGAGCACTACTACAACGAGCCGTCCTGGTTCCTGAACAACAACCACCGCTACGACTCCTACAGCCGCGACAGCTACAAGGTGTTCCTCGGTGAATACGCGTCCAGGGGGAACAAGCCGGAGAACGCGCTGGCGGAAGCCTCCTACATGACCGGCCTCGAGCGGAACGCGGATGTGGTCAAGATGGCGTCCTACGCGCCGCTGATCGCGAACGTGGCCAACACCCAGTGGAGCCCGGACATGCTGTTCTTTGACGGCACGTCCGTCCGGAGCACCCCCAACTACGAGGTCCAGAAGCTGTTCATGAACAACGTCGGAACCCAGGTGGTGCCCAGTACCCAGGACAACCCGGCCTCCACCGTGGCGCCGATCGCCGGCAAGATCGGCCTCTCAACCTGGGCCACTTCCGCCCGTTACGACGACGTCAAGGTCACCGGCGCGGACGGCGCCACCCTGTTCAGCGATGACTTCTCCGGAACGGCGGCAGCCTGGACGGGCAACGGCACGGGGTCCTGGTCCATCCAGAACGGCGCCTACGTGCAGTCCAGCACCACCGCCCAGAACACCATGGTGACGGCCGGCAGTGCCGACTGGAACAACTACACGCTCAGCACCAAGGCCACCAAGCTGGCCGGCTCGGAAGGCTTCCTCGTCGCCTTCGGCGTGAAGGACACCGGAAACTACTACTGGTGGAACCTGGGCGGCTGGAACAACACGAAGTCCGTGGTTGAAAAAGCCGTCAACGGAGGCAAGACAAACGTCATCGAAAAGAACACCACCATCGAGACCGGCAAGGAATACGACATCCGGATCGAAGTGTCCGGACGCGTGGCCAAGCTCTACCTCGACGGCGTCTTGTGGGGCACGGTGGACGATTCCCAGGCCGACCCCGTGTACTCGGTGGTCACCAAGGACGCCGCGTCCGGCGACACCATCGTGAAGGTGGTCAAT
Source organism: Arthrobacter sp. TE26545 (assembly GCF_056279005.1). Next base: position 3,053,214 of record NZ_JBWBQM010000001.1, on the reverse strand, counting down.
ACCTCCGCCGAAAAGACCCCGGTGGACATCAAGGTGGCCGGCGCGGCCAACATCGGTGCCACGGCGGCGGTGACCACGCTCAAGCAGACCGCCGACGGGCAGAACCTGGCCCCGGCGTCGAGCACCTTCAGCGGTGCGGGATCTGCCTTCACGTATGAGTTCGAGCCCAAGTCGGTCACCTTCATCCGGCTCGCCGCAGCCCGCAAGTAGGCAACACCGAAGCCCATGGCTTGGACCGGGAAGGCCCGGCTGGATCGCAGCCGGGCCTTCCCTTGCCATCCCACCGTTTGCTTCCATCATCCAGTTCAAGCGGCCTCCGGGCCGCCCGACACGAAAGTGTGACCCATGCTCCCGCTCCACTCACGGGCCCGCACCGGCCCGGCCATCACCACGGCAGCCGCACTGGCCGCATCCGCGGCGCTCGCCCTCGGCAGCCTGGCCGCCGGCACAACCGCACATGCCGCCGTCGACGACGGACTGGTCCTTAAGTACAACCTCACGGAAACCGCCGGCACCGTGGCGGAGGACAGCTCCGGCAACGGACGCAACGGCGTGGTCAGCGGCGACGCCACCCTGCTGGGCGCCGAAGGGCTGCAGCTCGGCGGCAGCAACGCCTACGTCAAGCTGCCGGACGACGTCATGCGCGGCCTCGACTCCATCACGGTCTCCACGGATGTGAAGATCGCAGCGGACCAGGGCACGCCCTACTTCATCTGGGGTCTGGGCAACACCAGCAACGGCGCGGGCAACGGCTACCTCTTCACCACCGGAAACTCCTACCGCACCTCCATTGCCAGCGGAAACTGGTCCACCGAACAGACCACCAGCGCCAACCGGGATCTTGCGCGAGGGGCCTGGAAGACCATCACCTATACCCTCAGCGGCGGAACCGCCGTTCTTTACGAGGACGGCACCGAAGTAGCCCGGAAGACCGGCGTCACGATCACGCCGGGCAGCATCGGAGGAGGAACGACGACGGCGAACTACCTGGGGCGCTCCGTCTACAGCGCGGACAAGTACCTCAAGGGCCAGGTCCGCGACTTCCGCATCTACGACCGGGCCCTCTCAGCGGACGAGGTCCGCGAACTTGGCTACGTTTCCCCGGAACAGCGGGTCACGCTGGACCTGCAGGAGCTGACCTTGGGCGATACCTCCGCCGTGACGACGGACCTGTCGCTGCCCGCCGCCGGCCCCAACGGCTCCGTTTACACCTGGTCGTCTACCAACCCTGCCACGGTGTCCGCGGACGGTGCGGTGACCCGCCCGGCCTACCGGACGGGAAACGCCTCCGTGACGCTGACCGCTACGGCCACCTCCGGCGGAGCATCGGCGTCGAAGTCCTTTGCCGTCACGGTGCTGGAAGACATCAGCGACCGGCAGAAAACCACTGAGGCCGCGGCAGCGCTGAACGTGTGGGATGCCGACGCGATCCGCGGCAACATCACCCTTCCCACGGCGGGGCTGCACGGCACCAAGGTGGAATGGAAATCGGGCGACGACGCCGTCATCACCGCCACGGGCGAGGTCACCCGGCCCGCCTACGGCAGCAAGCCCGCCGTGCTCAACCTTCAGGCCACCGTCACGGCCGGAAAAGCCAAGGAGCAGAAGCGGTTCCGCGTCACGGTGCTTCCGCTGCCCAGGGCCGAAGCCAAGGAAGGCTATGCCTTCGCGTACTTTACCGGCAACGACCTCGCCGGGGAGAACATCTACATGGCCGCCAGCCGCGGCAACGACGCCCTGAAATGGGACGAACTGAATGGCGGCAAGCCCGTGCTCAGTTCGAGCCTCGGCACCAAGGGCCTGCGCGACCCCTTCGTCATCCGCTCCCCGGAGGGCGACAAGTTCTACCTGATCGCCACCGACCTCTCGATCGGCAGCGGAACCAGCTGGGATGCTTCCCAGCGCCAGGGCAGCCGGTACATCGAGGTCTGGGAGTCCACTGACCTGGTCAACTGGTCCGCGCAGCGGCACGTGAAGGTCTCGCCGGACACCGCCGGGAACACCTGGGCGCCGGAAGCACACTATGACGCCAGGATCGGCGCCTACGTGGTGTACTGGGCGTCGAAGATTTACGCGGACAACGATCCCAACCACAGCGGCGGCACCTACAACAAGATGATGTACGCCACCACCCGGGACTTCCGTACCTTCAGCGAGGCCAAGGTGTGGAACGACCCCGGCAACTCGGTTATCGACTCGACGGTCATCGAGGAGGGCGGCACCTTCTACCGGTTCACCAAGGACGAGGGCCAAGTGTCGGGCTGCCTGGACATCATGCAGGAGAAGTCGGACGACCTTCTGGCGGTGGACCTCCCGGCCACCAGCCCGCGCAACTGGACCCTGATGGGAAACTGCATCGGCAAGAAGGCAGGAACCGGCGGGGTGGAGGGGCCCACGGTCTTCAAGTCGAACACCGGGGACAAGTACTACCTGTTCGTCGATGAATTCGGCGGCCGCGGCTATATCCCGCTCGAAAGCACCAGCCTTGAAAACCCGGACTGGAAGCTCTCCACGAACTACGAGCTGCCCCGGGCGCCGCGCCACGGCACGGTCCTGCCGGTCACCAAGACCGAGCTGGAGCGGCTGCGCACCCAGCTCGGCTGAGCAGGCAACGGACACAAGAAAGGCTCCGGCAGTTTGCCGGAGCCTTTCTTGTACTGGAAGTGCCTAGTCCTCTGCGACCTCGATGTGGGTCGGATCCAGGACGCGGCGCAGAAACTCCTGCGTGCGCGCCTGCTGGGGCGCGCCGATCACCCTCTCGGCCACGCCTTCCTCAACCACCACGCCACCGTCCATGAAGACCACGCGGTCGGCCACTTCGCGGGCGAAGGCCATTTCGTGCGTGACCACGAGCATGGTCATGCCTTCGCGGGCGAGCTTGCGCATGACGGCGAGGACGTCGCCGACGGTTTCGGGGTCGAGCGCCGAGGTGGGCTCGTCGAAGAGCATCAGCTCGGGGTTCATGCTGAGCGCCCGGGCGATGGCCACACGCTGCTGCTGGCCGCCGGAGAGCTGGTCCGGGAAGCGTTTGGCGAGGTGCCCCAGGCCCACGCGTTCCAGGTTCGCCTGTGCGATCTTGTCCGCTTCGCCCTGGGAGCGCTTGAGCACCTTGGTCTGGGCGATAGTACAGTTCCGCAGCACGTCCAGGTGCGGGAAGAGGTTGAACTGCTGGAAGACCATGCCCACCTTGCGGCGCATCTTGTCGATGTCCACATCCGGGTCGGTGGCTTCGAAGCCGCCCACCTGGATGGCGCCTTCGTTGGGCTGTTCGAGCAGGTTCACGCAGCGCAGCAGGGTGGACTTGCCGGACCCGGAGGGGCCGATGAGGCAGACGACCTCGCCCGGCCGCACTTCCAAGCTGATGCCCTTGAGCACTTCGTTGGAGCCGTAGGACTTGCGGAGGTCCTTGATTGACACGCCGGCGGCGTGCACCGTCTGGGTGCCTCCGGGGTTGGTGGTTTCGACGTCGTTCATGGCTTCCTGCCTATCGCTTGGTCCGCGCGCTGCGGCTTTCGAACTTCCGGGCCAAGAGGCTCAACGGGATGGTGACCACAAGGTAGAAGGCGCCGGCCACCAGCAGCGGCGTCAGGCCTGCGCCGAGGCTGGAGATGCCGTCGCGGCCGAACTTGGTGAGCTCGTACTGCGAGGCGGTCAGGCCGAGCACGTAGATCAGCGAGGAGTCCTTGGTCAGCAGGATGATCTCGTTGGTCAGCGGGGGCAGCACGATCTTGAATGCCTGGGGGATGATGATGGTCACCATTGCCCTCCACTGCGGCATGCCCAGGGAGCGGGCTGCTTCCAGCTGCCCCTTCGGGACCGCCTGCAGGCCGGCGCGCAGCGTTTCGGCGATGTAGGCCGCCGCGACCATGCCGAGGGACACCATCACCACAACGAAGATAGGCCACTGCACGCCGAAGGCCAGCGGAACGCCGTAGCCGAAGGCGATGAAGACCAGCAGGGCGGGAATGCCGCGGAAAAACTCGATGTAACCGGTGGCGATCCAGCGGTACAGGGGGAAGCTGGAGAGCTTCATGAGGGCCAGCAGCAGGCCGCCGGACAGGCCCAGGACGAAGCCGAGTGCCGTGTAGATCAGCGTGTTGACCAACCCGGCGGTGAAGATCCCGGGGAACATCGGGCCGATCCTGCCGAAATTGAAGACGTTGGCGCTGATGGTCTTCCAGTCGGTGGCCAGCAGCAGGGCTGCGATGGCCACCACGAAGATTCCTGCCTGGACGTACAGGCTGACTTTGGCTCGTTGACGTGCGGTCATTGCCATGGTGTTCTCACATTCATGTTGCGCAGCTGAGGCCCCGTGCAGAGTGCTTTACACGGGGCCTCGCGGCGTGTGTCTCAGGCCGGACGTACTACTTTGCGGCTTCGCCGAAGTAGGTTGTTTCGAGCTTCTTCAGGGTGCCGTCGTCGGTGAGGCGCTTGAGGGTCGCGTTGACCTTCTCGGCCATGGCGGTGTTGCCCTTCTTGATGGAGATACCGAGCTTTTCGCCGGTTGCGTAGTTCTCCACGCGCTTGAACTTGGAGTCGTCCTTGATGGCGTAGCCGAGCACGGACTGGTTGCCCAGGGCGGCGTCGATGGTGCCCGCCTTGAGGGCCTGGACCAGGAGGCCGGTGTCCTCGAACTGCTGTGCGTCGATGCCCTTGTCCTTGGCGTAGGCGGCGCCGGTGGTGGCCTGCTGCACGCCCACCTTCTTGCCCTTGGCACTGTCGATGTTGGTGATGCCGGAAGCCTCCGAAGCGACGAGGGTGAGGTCGTCGTTCAGGTACGGGTCCGAGAAGTCCATGACGTTCTTGCGGGTGTCCGTGATGGAGATGGAGGAGATGGAAACGTCGCAGCCGGTCAGGGCGGTGCCGGTTTCGATGGCCTCGAAGGAGCTGTCCACAACGCTGAGCTCGGCGTTCAGGTCCTTCGCCAGTTCGGCGGCGATGTCCATATCGAAGCCGACGATCTTGCCGTCCTTCTGGTATTCGAAGGGCTCGTAAGGGATGTCGGAGCAGACCGTGAGCTTGCCTGCGTTGATCAGGCTGACTGAGTTGGAGCTGCTTGCTGCGGGTGCAGGAGCGCCGCCGCCACAAGCGGTCAGGGCGAGGGCGCCGGCTGCGAGGAGACCTGCCGCCTTCACCTTGGAACTGCTGAGGAACGAACGGGAGATATGCATTTGTTTACCTTTTGTTGCGGGGGACGCGAAGCAAATCGGTCTTTAGTGTAGCGCCGACCATGAGATGTTCATCACAGGAAACTAAGTTTCACTATTGGATAACCAAGTCGTCCAAAAATCAAGCCTATCCCTGACGGCAAAGTCTGTAATCCCAGATTCCGTGGCCGGAAAGTGAGGGGCCCGTCCCCGCAGGGTGACGATCAGCCCTGGATGCCCAGGGATTCGAGCATCGGGCGGAACTTCGCCCAGGTTTCGGCGAGCTCGGCTTCCGGAACCGAGCCTTCCACGATCCCGCAGCCCGCGAACATCCGTACCGAGGTGGGCGACTCGATCACCGCCCCGCGCAGGGCGATGCCCCATTCCCCGTTGCCCGCCGCATCCAGCCAGCCCACCGGCCCGGCGTACGGTCCGCGGTCCATGTGCTCAAGGCGCCGGATCAGCTCACCGGCCACGGTGGTCGGCGTGCCGCAGACGGCGGCCGTGGGGTGCAGGGCGTTGATCAGCGCCAGGCAGGTGGGAACGTGACCTTCGATGTCGGCGAGCTCGGCCTTCACATCGGAGGCCAGGTGCCACACGTTCGGCAGTTCCAGGATGAACGGTTCACTGTGCGCGTTCAGGGCCTCGGAGAAGGGTGCCAGTTGGGTGGTGAGCGACTGGATGGCGATCTCGTGTTCGTGCCGCTGCTTCTCCGATCCGGCTAGCACCCGCTCGGCGTATTCCATGGGGGAGCCGTCCACGCCCTCGGCGTCGCGCCGGTCCAGCGTTCCGGCCAGCACCCGTGCCTGCGCGGTGCGCCCCTCCACCTGGATCAGCATTTCGGGGGTCGCGCCCACCAGTCCGTCCACGCCGTAGGTCCAGCATTCCCGGTAGTTGCGCGTCAGTTCGCGCAGCACTCCCGCGGCCCGCACGCCGTCGGGCAGGGTGGCCACGACGTCGCGCGCCAGCACCAGCTTTTCGAGCTTACCGGTGCGGATTTCGGCAACGCCGTCCGCCACCGCCTGCTTCCAGTCCTCTTCGCTCAGCGAACCGCTTTTCAGCGTGAAGGACTGCCCGACGCCGGTGCTGCCGCCGGTGGCTGCCTCGAGTCCGGTATCCGGGACATCAAGCCAGCCCGCCAGGGCGGCGCGGGCACCGGCTTCGGTGAGTTCGACGTCGTCGAGGGTCAACTGGGTGAGCCAGGAGCGTCCGTCGCGGATGCCCACCACGATTTCCGGCAGGATCAGCCGGGACTCGAACGGCGAAGTCTTCGAGAAGGCGAAGGTTCCGAACGCGAGGGGGCCGGTGCCGGGAATGCCGACATGGTCGGTGATCTCGGCTTCGATCACCATGTGCCGCCACCAGATATCGGCCTCGAGGAAGCGCTCGGGTCCGCTGCCGGTGAAGCGGGTGAGTTCGCCGAAGGCCACCAGGCCGTCCTCGCGACGGGTCCAGCAGAGGGCGTCGTCCCGCACCAGAAACGACGGCAGCCCCCCGGCGGTGGCGTCTTCATCGAGGGGGACTGTCAAGGTGCGGAGCGTGCTCGTCATGATGGAACAACAGTACTCCGGGGATTGTCTGAGACAATTGCTGGGTGAACCGAGCATCCTTGGAAAAGCGTCCGGACGAAGTTGCGACGATGTTTGACGATGTCGCCCCCAAATACGATGTCGTGAACGATGTCCTCTCCATGGGGCAGACCCGGCGCTGGCGCCGGGTGGTCGTCGAAGCCGTGGACGCAAAGCAGGGGCAGCGGGTCCTCGATCTCGCCGCCGGAACCGGAACCTCCAGCGAGCCGTACGCCGACGCCGGGGTCGACGTCGTCGCCTGCGATTTCTCCCTCGGGATGCTTAAGGTGGGCAAGCGCCGCCGCCCTGACATCAACTTCGTGGCCGGCGACGCCACCAACCTTCCCTTCGCGGACAACAGCTTTGACGCCACCACCATTTCCTTCGGCCTGCGCAACGTCAACGAACCGCACAAGGCGCTTGCGGAAATGCTGCGCGTGACCAAGCCGGGCGGGCGCCTGGTAATCGCCGAATTCTCCGCCCCGGTGGTGCCGCTGTGGCGCACGATGTACACCGAATACCTGATGCGTGCCCTGCCGGCCATCGCCACCAAGGTCTCCTCCAACCCGGATGCCTACGTCTACCTCGCCGAGTCCATCCGCGCCTGGCCGGACCAGGACCACCTGGCCGCGTGGCTGCAGGAAGCCGGCTGGCAGGATGTCACCTACCGCAACCTCAGCGGCGGCATCGTGGCCGTGCACCGGGCCCGGAAGCCGGCCGCCGGGCACGCGGACAGTGTTCCGGTGGCCAAGCTGCGCCGCCAGCTCAAGCCGCGCCGCGCCTCCTAGTTCCCTCCGAAAGCCTTCCCTTAAACAAGGACGTCGTGAACGTACTGATTGTTGGCGCCGGGCCCGCCGGGTCCACCGCCGCGTATTACCTTGCCCGCGCCGGTGTCGAGGTGACCGTGCTGGAAAAGACCAGCTTCCCGCGGGAAAAGGTCTGCGGCGACGGCCTCACCCCGCGTGCCGTCCGTGAAATCCAGAAGCTTGGCCTGCCGCACGCCGAAGCGGACGGCTGGCGGCGCAACAAGGGCCTGCGCCTCATCGCGGGCGGCCGCACCATCGAACTGCCCTGGCCCGAGGTTTCGGATTTCCCCGGCTACGGCCTGATCCGCACCCGCCTGGGCTTCGACGAGGAACTGGCCCGGCACGCCCAGGCCGCGGGCGCCGTCGTGCTGGAACGGCACAGTGTCACCGAGGCGCTGCGGGCGGAGGACGGGCGCGTTATCGGCGCACGGGCCGCCATCCTTGACGACTCCGGACGCAAGACCGGCGAAACGCGCGACTTCCATGCCGACGTCGTCCTTGCCGCCGACGGCAACTCCACCCGGACGGCGGTGTCGCTGGGAATGCACAAGCGCGATGACCGGCCGCTCGGCGTCGCCGTCCGCACCTACTTCACCTCGCCGCGCACTGATGACGACTGGATGGAGGGCTGGCTCGAACTTCCTGGCAAGTCCGGCAAGCCGCTGCCAGGCTACGGCTGGGTGTTCGGCGTCGGCGACGGCACCTCCAATGTGGGTCTGGGCATCCTGAACTCCTCCAAGGAGTTCGGCAAGCTGGACTACAAGCAGGTCCTGCGCGAATGGACCGCCGGCATGCCCGCCGAATGGGGCTTCACCCCGGAAAACCAGGTGGGCGAGATCCGCGGCGCCGCGCTGCCCATGGGCTTCAACCGCACCCCGCACTATTCGCCCGGGCTCCTCCTGCTAGGCGACGCCGGCGGCATGGTGTCCCCGTTCAACGGCGAGGGCATCTCCTACGCCATGGAGTCCGCGCGCTTCGCCGCGGAGTTCATCATCGACGCTTCCGCCCGCGCCGTTTCCGCCGGCGGAACGTACGACGCCGATGCGCACCTCGCGCGGTACGCGGACTATGTGCGGGAGCAGTGGGGATCGCACTTCACCCTGGGCAGGGCCTTCGCCACGCTCATCGGCAAGCCCGCTGTCATGAAGCTCGCGCTGCGGACGGGCATGCCCATCCCGCTGCTCATGCGCTTCGTGGTGCGCCTGCTCGCCAACCTCACCGACTCCTCCGCCAAGGGCTTCGAAGACCGTGTGATCCGGGTCCTTGAAGCCCTGGTGCCAGCCACCTCCAACACTGGCGCTTTGAACGCCGCCGGCTCCGACACCGCGGTTTCCGCAACGACTAGTTAGGGTTAAGCCTGTGACTCACTCTGCCGAACACAGCTGGACGCACGCCGGGCACGGACTGCCCGACACTGCGGAACCCGCTCCCAGCACCACCGCGATCGCCACGGGACTGCAGCTCCCCGCCGGATTCGCCGCCATCGCCGCCGACGCCGAGCTGGGCCCCGCCATCACCACCAACCTCGCCCGCGTGGAGAAGCAGCTCCGCGAGGCCATCGCCAACTCGGATCCCCTGGCGGACGCAACGTCGCGTCACCTGGTGGAAGCCGGCGGCAAGCGCATTCGGCCGTTGCTGACCCTGCTGTGCGCGCATCTGGGCGACGCCTCCCGGCCCGAAGTAGTGCAGGCCGCCGTCGTCGTCGAACTGACGCACCTGGCCACGCTCTACCACGACGACGTGATGGACTCCGCGCCCTTCCGCCGCGGTGCACCCACGGCGCACGAAGTGTGGGGCAACTCCGTGGCGATCCTCACCGGGGACCTCATCTTCGCCCGCGCCTCGATCCTGGTTTCCGAGCTCGGTTCGCGCGCCCTGGGCATCCAGGCCCGCACCTTTGAGCGCCTGTGCCTGGGCCAGCTGCACGAGACCGTCGGTCCGCGTGAGGACGAAGATCCCGTGGCGCACTACCTGTCCGTCATCGCCGACAAGACCGGGTCCCTTGTGGCTGCTTCCGGCCAGCTCGGCGCCATTTTCGCCGGGGCCGACGAAGCCTTCGAGGACGTGCTCGTTGAGTACGGCGAAAAGGTTGGCGTTGCCTTCCAGCTGGCCGACGACGTCATCGACGTCACCGGCGTCAAGGTCAAGTCCGGCAAGTCCCCCGGGCACCGACCTGCGTGAAGGCGTGCCGACCCTTCCGGTCCTGCTGCTCCGCAAGGCCGCGGCGAACGGTGACCAGTCCGCCGTCGAACTCCTCACGCTGGTGGACGGCGACCTGTCTTCGGATTCGGCGCTGGCCGAGGCTGTTGCGGGGCTGCGCGAGCACCCCGTCACCGCCGAGTCCTGGGTGATTGCCCGCCAGTGGGCCGCCGAAGCCGTTGCCGCCCTGGCGCCGCTGCCTGAGGGCGTGGTGAAGGATTCGCTGACCAACTTCGCGCACGCCGTGGTGGAGCGCAGCAGCTAGTTTCCTGTTTGACGCCCAACTGGCTCGCAGTTGTTGTCGTTTTGAGTGCCCAGAACGACAACAATTGCCAGTCAGTTGAGCGCTGCTGTCTAACGGGCGCTGGTGTCTAACGGGTGCTGGTTAAACGGAATGACCCCGGCTTCCCGCAACGCTACAAGTCAAGCGTTGCGCGAAACCGGGGCCATAATCTCCGTTCGCATCAGACCCACCGGAGGCATTTAGTGAATCCGTGAAACAGCTTATGACAACTTTGTCATAAACGCAACCTTGGCGGTCAATACTCATTTCGGCGTCGGGTGGACGCCATCCTGACCGTGTTTGCCCTGGCGTCCCGTGCGACGCGCCCGCCCGGCGGCAGGATGCACCTCGAAGACCGTGAAAAAGGGTCAGGAACGGGCCGGTTATTCACATAGGAGGTCCCGGCGCGGACAAACCAGTCCGGCGGCTGGTGAAGTCGTCACATGGAGCCCGTTCAATTTGTCTGTAAGCGGGGCGGAGTGGCCCGAACGGCGCAGCTCCGAAAGGCCGGATTTTCCTGGACGGAGCTGTCGAAGGCCCTCCAGCACGGCCGCTTGACCCTTATCCGCAGTGGCGTTTACGCCGTCGACAAGCCGGACCGGGCGATTCTTGCTGCGGTGCAGGCGAATGCGAAACTGACCTGCATCTCGGCAAGCCGGGTTTACGGTCTATGGCAGTTGCGCGAGCCCGGGACGCCGCAAGAGTCCGGAGCGCTCCATTTGAGTTGCGGGAACGGGATCCCCAAGGCGAACGTCGTGGACCATGCGACATGTAGGCATCGTGCCCACCCCTACCTGCCCGTGGCGGGGCTGGCCGACGTGCTCCTCCATGCCTTACGGTGCCTGCCTGAGTTCGAAGCCCTGGTGATGGTGCAATCCGCCGTCAGCCAAGGGAACATCACTGTGGAATTCCTGAGGCGGAAGCTTCCCGGGAACCGCAATGGCGCCGCCCGCGCGGTGCTGGACCTTGTGATTCCGCGGGCGGATTCCTTGACGGAGGTCCTGGCCCGCACCCATTTCATCCGGGCGGGCCTCAGGGTCCGCATGCATGCCCAGGTGCCGGGCGTGGGCGAGGTCGACTGCCTGATTGAGGACTGCATGGCGGTGGAGCTCGACGGCGGCAGCCACATGGAGCCGCGGCAGGTCAAGAAGGACCAGCGGCGGAACAATGCGGCATTGAGGGCCGGATTGCTGCCTTTGCGGTACTACTACGACGACGTCGTGCACCACCCGGGGCGCATGGTCGCCCAGGTGCTCACCGTCCTGCGCCTGAGGGAGGCTGGAGCGTTTGCCTCGGCGCGGCATTCGCGGTTTCTTCCTGACCCTGATTGACACGGCAAGGGCCGCGACGCGCCGTTGGAGAGGCTTTTCGCGGCCCTATCGGGTTCAAAAAGGGTCAGGAAGGCAGCAGCGTGAGCCCCTCGGCCCCTAGTCCTCGTCGCTGAAGGCCCAGTCGAACATGTCGAAGACGAACTCGGAGAACGTCCCGTCCTCGCTCTTCCACTGCCCGCGGACGTTGTTCCGGCGCCACACGATGGGGTCCGGGACGCTGAGCTCGGACACCCGGAAGCCCCAGGTGAAGCGCTCCTCCTCGTCCTCGAGGAACATCAGGAAGCCTTCGTCGTCCACCTCGAGTTCCTCGGGGTCCCAGAAGTAGTGGTAGGCCTCCATGAGGTCTTCACAGCCGCCCAGGGCGAGATAGAACTCGCGCAGCACCAGCGGGATGGTGAAAGTGTGGGCGGAAAGGGCCTCATCCAGCTCGGCCTGGCTCAGGCCGTCCTCCTCCTGCCATTCGTCCTCGAGATACTTTGGAACAAGCGCGCGGAACTTCTCGAGGAACATGTCAGTCATGGCTTCCATCCTAGCCAATCAGGAGCGGCGGAATTTCTTCCGCTGGCGGACCTTGACCTTGGTGCCCTGGCCTGTCCGGTACCAGCCCCGCACGGCCAGCGGAACCCGCCATCCGTAGTGCCAGGCTGCCACGCGGAACAGGAACACGGCGGCAGCAACGAGGCCCGCGCTGGCCCCGTTGAAGGTGCCACTGTGCCAGAGCCACGCGGTCAGTGCGGCCCCCAGGAAGGCCGGCAGGGCATACAGGTCGCGGTCGTTGAAAAGCGACGGGACTTCGTTGGCGGTGATGTCCCGCAGCACACCGCCACCCACCGCCGTCGTCACGCCCAGGAGTACGGCGGCCACCGGGTTCAGCCCGGCCACCAGGGCCTTGATGGTGCCGGTGATGCAGAACAGGGCCAGCCCGCCCGCGTCGAACAGGGTGAGCAGGGAGGTGAAGCGCTGGACGCTGAAGAACAGGAAGTACACCAGTCCGGCGGCGAGCACGGGCGGCAGCAGGTATACGGGGTTGCTGAAGGCCGCGGGAATACCGGTGCCGATGATGATGTCCCGGATGACCCCGCCGCCAAGCGCCACGAGGCTGGCCAACAGGAGCGAACCAATGATGTCGAACTGCTTGCGGGCGGCCAGCAGCGAGCCCGATACGGCGAAGAAGAACACACCTGCCAGATCCAGCCACACCAAGGCCAGGTCAAAGCTGAACACGCGCGCGTCTCCTCGTCATCGGGGGAATGTCATCTTGGCGGACAAGTCCTGACCCAACGTTACGCTGGGGGAATGAGCAATCCCGTCCTGATCGCCTGTGCCCACGGAACCCGCAACGCCGAAGGCCAGGCAGCCATCCGCCAGGTCCTCGCCGAGATCGAGGCGCTGCGTCCGGGACTGCAGGTCGTCGAGGCCTATGTGGACGTGCAGGAACCGGAGCTGTCCGGGGTGGTGGCGGGCCTGCCGGAGGGGACGGCCGCCGTCGTCGTTCCGCTGCTGCTTGGCACCGGCTACCACGTGAAGGTGGACATCCCCAAGGCGATCAAGGCCCGTCCTGAGGTCACCGCGGCGCCGCCGCTGGGCCCGGACCCGCGGCTGGCGGAACTGCTCGCAGAGCGGCTACGGGAGGCCGGACTGCGCGAGGACGACGGCGTGCTGCTGGCCGCCGCGGGCTCCTCGCTGCCGGACGGCTCCGTTGATTCCGAGGAGCAGGCGCGGCTGCTCGCCGCGCTGCTGCCGAACAGGGTGCGGGTCGCCTACGGCGCCAGCGCCCAGCCGAACGTGCCCGACGGCGTCGCGGCCCTGCGTGCTGAGCTCGCCTCTGGTGACGTGGCGGCGGACGGGGGAGCGGGTCGTGTGGTGGTGTCCTCCTACCTGCTCGCGACCGGCTACTTCCACGACCAGCTGTTCAAGGCGGAGGCCGACATTGTTACGGCGCCGGTACTGCCCTCGCCGGTGCTCGCGGAGATTGCTCTGGAACGTTACGACGCCGCCGTCGCCAAGCGCGGCTAAAGGCACCCGCAGGAGCCTCCGGCGGCAGCAGGCCGACCGCGCCAATGCAAGGGCCACGGCGTGTTCGTGACGAAATGTTTCCCAAGGTGACTCTTCGTTTCCCGCGTCATTGTTGGTCAAATACGGGCCCACCTAAAGTCGATGCATGACTGATACTGCTCTAGCCGGAGCGTCCGCGGACCAGGCTGCCCCGAAGCGCCCGGCCCGCCCGTCCCGCCCTGCCGCAAAACCCCACGGCCAGTGGAAGGTAGACGGCACCACGCCGCTCAATGCCAACGAAACCTGGAAGCAGGAAGACAACGGGCTGAACGTCCGTGAGCGTATCGAGTCCGTCTACTCCAAGAACGGCTTCGACTCGATCGACGGCACCGATCTGCACGGCCGCTTCCGCTGGTGGGGCCTCTACACCCAGCGCAAGCCCGGGATCGATGGCGGCAAGACCGCCACCCTCGAACCGCACGAGCTCGAAGACAAATACTTCATGCTGCGCGTCCGCATCGACGGCGGCGCCCTCACCACCGAGCAGCTGCGCGTCATCGGCGAAATCTCGGTGGAGTTCGCCCGCGACTCCGCGGACCTCACGGACCGCCAGAACGTCCAGCTGCACTGGATCCGGGTCGAGGACGTCCCGGAAATCTGGCGCCGGCTGGAAGCCGTGGGCCTGTCCACCACCGAAGCCTGCGGCGACGTGCCCCGCGTCATCCTCGGCTCCCCGGTGGCCGGCATCGCCAAGGACGAGATCATCGACCCCACGCCGCTGATCCACGAACTCTCCGAGCGCTTCATCGGCGACCCGGAGCTGGCCAACCTGCCGCGCAAGTACAAGACCGCCATCACTGGCCATCCGTCCCAGGACGTGGTGCACGAGATCAACGACTTCGCCCTGGTGGGCGTGGTGCACCCCGAACTCGGCGCCGGCTACGACCTCTGGGTGGGTGGCGGCCTGTCCACCAACCCGCGCCTGGCCGAGCGCCTGGGCGTGTTCGTTTCCGCGGACGTGGCCGCCGAAGTATGGCTGGGCGTCACCAGCATCTTCCGCGACTACGGATACCGCCGCATGCGCACCAAGGCCCGCCTGAAGTTCCTCATGAACGACTGGGGCCCGGCCAAGTTCCGCCAGGTCCTCGAAGAGGAATACCTCGGCTTCAAGCTTCCGGACGGCCCCGCCGCGCCCAAGCCTTCCGCTCCCGGCGACCACGTGGGAATCCACGAACAGAAGGACGGCAAGTTCTTCATCGGCGTCACCCCCACCGTCGGCCGGGTTTCCGGCTCGATCCTGGTGAAGCTCGCCGACACCCTGGAAGCCCACGGCTCCAAGCGCCTGCGCACCACCCCGCACCAGAAGCTCGTGGTGCTGGACGTGGAGAAGGAACAGGTCGAACCGCTCGTGGCCGAACTGGACACCCTGGGCCTGTCCGCCCGCCCGTCCGTGTTCCGCCGCGGCACCATCGCCTGCACCGGCATCGAGTTCTGCAAGCTGGCCATCGTGGAAACCAAGGCCACGGCCGCCACGGCGATCGCCGAGCTGGAGTCCCGCCTGGCCGACCTCGTGGAGAGCAAGCAGCTTCCGCAGGCACTGTCCCTGCACATCAACGGCTGCCCCAACTCCTGCGCCCGTATCCAGACGGCGGACATCGGACTGAAGGGCATGATGCTGCCGACCCCCGACGGCGATCCCACCCCGGGCTTCCAGGTGCACCTGGGCGGCGGGCTGGCCAACAACGACCGCGCCGAGGCCGGCCTAGGCCGTACCGTCCGCGGCCTGAAGGTCACCGCCGATGACCTGCCCGACTACGTCGAGCGTGTCGTCCGGAAGTTCGTGGCCGTCGGCGCCGAAGGCCAGACCTTCGCCGAATGGGCGCACACGGCCGATGAAGGAGACCTCCAGTGAGCGTAGCCACCAAGCGCACCGTCGAAGACCTCAAGGCACTGGCCGAAGCCGGTGCCGAGGAGCTGGGCTGGAACGCCCCGGCCCAGGAGATCATCGCCTGGGTGGCGCGCAACTTCGAGCTGCCAGCCGTCGCGGTGGCCTGCTCCATGGCGGACGCCGTCCTGCCGGCGCTGGTCGCGGACCAGATCCCCGGCGTCGAGGTGCTGTTCCTGGAGACCGGCTACCACTTCCCGGAGACCTACGCCACGCGTGACGAGGTCGCCGCGAACCTGCGGGTGAACGTGGTGGACGTGCTGCCGGAGAACACCGTGGAACAGCAGGACCGGCTCCTGGGCAAGGACCTCTTCGCCCGCGACGCCGCCCAGTGCTGCGCCCTCCGCAAGGTCCAGCCGCTGCGCCGCTCGCTGGCAGGCTATGAGGTCTGGTTCACCGGCGTGCGCCGCGACGAGGGCCCCACCCGGACCAACACGCCGGTTGTCACCTGGGATGAGTCCTTCGGCCTGGTCAAGGTGAACCCGATGGTCGACTGGACTTTCGACCAGCTGGTCGAGTATTCCGAGGACAACATCCTTCCCGTCAACCCGCTCCTCAGCCAGGGCTACCCGTCGATCGGATGCCAGCCCTGCACCCGGAAGGTCGCCCCGGGCGAAGACCCCCGCGCCGGCCGCTGGTCAGGAACCGACAAGACAGAATGCGGACTACACACATGAGCACTTACACAACCGAGGAGCCCACGCAGGTGACCGAAGCCGCCGTCTCGACCCGTTTGAGCTCCCTGGATACCCTCGAGTCCGAGGCAATCCACATCATCCGCGAAGTCGTCGCCGAGTTCGAGAAGCCCGCGCTGCTGTTCTCCGGCGGCAAGGACTCCGTGGTGATGCTGCACCTGGCCACCAAGGCGTTCTGGCCCGGTAAGGTGCCGTTCCCGGTGCTGCATGTGGACACCGGCCACAACTTCCCGGAGGTCATCGACTTCCGCGACCGCACCGTGGAGCGTCTGGGCCTGAAGCTCGTGGTCGGCTCCGTGCAGGAGTTCATCGACCGGGGCGAGCTCGCCGAACGCGCCGACGGAACCCGCAACCCGCTGCAGACCGTGCCGCTGCTGGATGCCATCCAGAGCAACAAGTTCGACGCCGTCTTCGGCGGCGGCCGCCGCGACGAGGACAAGGCCCGCGCCAAGGAGCGGATCCTGTCCCTGCGTGACGAGTTCGGCCAGTGGGACCCGCGCAACCAGCGCCCCGAGCTGTGGAACCTCTACAACGGCCGCCACACCGTGGGCCAGCACGTCCGTGCCTTCCCGATCAGCAACTGGACCGAGCTGGACATCTGGCGCTATATCGAGCGTGAGAATATCGAGCTCCCTAGCCTGTACTACGCCCACGAGCGTGAGGTCTTCGCCCGTGACGGCATGTGGCGTGCAGTGGGCGAAGTGTCCCAGCCGCTGCCGCACGAGGAAGTCATCACCAAGACCGTCCGCTACCGCACGGTGGGCGACATGTCCTGCACCGGTGCGGTCGAATCCGACGCCTACACCGTGGCCGACGTCGTTGTTGAAGTCGCTGCCTCCACCCTCACCGAACGTGGCGCCACCCGCGCAGATGACCGCATCTCCGAGGCCGCCATGGAAGACCGCAAGAAGGACGGCTACTTCTAATGAGCACCGAAACCGCATTGCTTGAAAGCGGCCTGCGCGAATCCACGCTGTTCCGCTTCGCCACCGCCGGATCCGTCGACGACGGCAAGTCCACCTTGGTGGGCCGCCTCCTGCACGACTCCAAGGCGATCCTCGCAGACCAGCTCGACGCCGTAGCCCGCACCTCCGCGGACCGCGGCTTCGGCGGCGACAAGGGTGGCATCGACCTCGCCCTGCTGACCGACGGCCTGCGCGCCGAGCGCGAACAGGGCATCACCATCGACGTCGCGTACCGCTACTTCGCCACGGACCGCCGCAGCTTCATCCTGGCGGACTGCCCGGGCCACGTGCAGTACACCAAGAACACGGTCACGGGCGCGTCCACCGCCGATGCCGTCGTCGTGCTCATCGACGCCCGCAAGGGCGTCCTGGAGCAGACCCGCCGCCACCTGTCCGTGCTGCAGCTGCTGCGCGTCGCCCACGTGATCGTGGCCGTGAACAAGATCGACCTGGTCGATTTCAGCGAATCCGTGTTCCGCGAGATCGAAGCCGACGTGCAGCAGGTGGCCCGTGACCTGGGCATCGGCGCAGACGGCATCAGCGATGTCCTGGTGGTCCCGGTGTCCGCGCTCGACGGCGACAACGTGGTGGACCGCTCGGACCGCACCCCCTGGTACACCGGCCCCGCCCTGCTCGAGGTCCTGGAAACCCTGCCGGCCGCCGACGAGCTGGAAAGCCACCTGGAAAGCTTCCGCTTCCCGGTGCAGCTGGTCATCCGTCCGCAGGGCGCCCTGGCGCCGGACGCCGTGGCCGGCGGGCTCGACGTCGAAGCGTACCGCGACTACCGCGCCTACGCCGGGCAGATCACCGAAGGTTCGGTGAAGGTGGGCGACCAGGTCACCGTGCTGAGCCCTGGCCACGAACCCCGGAACACCACCGTCACCGGCATCGACTTCGCGGGCCGGGAACTCCAGGAAGCCGCGGCCCCGCAGTCCGTTGCGATCCGCCTGGCCGAGGAGATCGACATCGCCCGCGGCGACACGATCGCCGCCGCCGGCACGGTCGCGGACAGCACCGCGGACCTGTACGCCTCCCTGTGCTGGCTGTCGCCGAAGCCGCTGCGCGAAGGCGCCAAGGTACTGGTCAAGCACGGCACCCGCACGGTCCAGGCTCTGGTGCGCAACGTCAGCGGCAAGCTGGACCTTGGCACCTTCAACGTCGAGGAAACCTCCACCCTGGAGCTCAACGACATCGGACACGCCCAGCTCCGCCTGGCCGCGCCGCTGCCGGTGGAAAACTACCTGCGCCACCGCCGCACAGGCGCGTTCCTGGTGATCGATCCGCTGGACGGCAACACCCTTGCCGCCGGCCTCGTGAAGGACCACCCGGGCGACCACGAAGACGAGCGCTACGTCATCTGATCCCGCCCGCTTCCAGCCTGGCTGCCTAGACCGCAGCTTGTTAGTGGAACCGGAGCAACACGCTCCGGTACCGCGAACAAGCTGCGGTTTTTGCTTTCACCAGACGCCGGATGTTTGCTTCGGAAGCGGATGGTTTCCCCGGCCTGTTCAAGCATGTTCGAATGCTTGACGCCCAGACATCGGATGTTTATGCTCGACTGACGATCGCAGTCTGACGCCGAACCATCGGGGAGCCAGTGCAGGAAGAAACGAATCCGGAGGGCGCCCGGCCGTTGCGGCTGGGCGCCAACTACACGCCAAGCCGCGGCTGGTTCCACAGCTGGCAGGACTTCAGCGCCGACGAGGTCCGCCGTGACCTCGAATCGATCGCGAAGCTCGGCCTCGACCACATCCGGGTGTTCCCGCTGTGGCCCGAACTCCAGCCCAGCCGCACCCTGATCCGCCGCAAGGCGGTCCAGGACGTCGCCACCGTGGTGGACATTGCGGCCGAGTTCGGCCTGGACGCCAGCGTCGACGTCCTGCAGGGGCACCTCTCCAGCTTCGATTTCCTGCCGGCCTGGGTGGGCAGCTGGCACCGCCGCAACATCTTCACCGACCCGGAAGTTGTGGAGGCCGAGGCCGGCCTTGTCCGGGCCCTCGCCGCCGAACTCTCCGGACGGCCCAACGCCCTGGGGCTCACGGTGGGCAATGAAACCAACCAGTTCGCCGCGCCGTGGCATCCCGATCCCCACGCAATCTCCGGCGAGGAGGCAGGCAACTGGCTCTCCACCCTGCTGGGGGCCGCCAAAGCCGCCTGGCCCGGTGGAACCCACCAGCATTCCTTTGACGACTCGGCCCTGTTCAACGAGGACATGCCCTTCACCGCGCGCCATGCAGCAACCCTCGGCGACGTGAGCACCGTGCATTCCTGGGTGTTCGGCGGCGCCGGCCAACGCTACGGCGAACACCACCCGGCCCTGGTGCACTTCGCGGACTACCTCGTCCAGTTCGTCACAGCCTTCGCGGCAGACCCGGCCCGCCCTGTCTGGGTCCAGGAAGTCGGCGCACCGGCCCCCTGGGTTGCCGCCGGGGACGCCGCGGATTTCGCCGCCGCCACCGTCCGGAACCTCGTGGGCAGCCCGAACCTCTGGGGCATCACCTGGTGGTGCTCCCACGATGTCAGCCGCGGGCTGGGGGACTTCCCGGAACTCGAATACTCGCTCGGCCTGCTGGACAGTGACCGCCGGCCCAAGCCGGCCGGGCTCGCCGTCGCCGGGCTGGCGGGTGAGTTGCGGCGCACGCCGCCAGCCGCCGTCGTGCGCAAGGACGCCATGGTGATCGCGCTCGACGACGAACACAGCACGGCGGGGCGCGGCCGCTACGCCGTCACGGGGGAGTTCTTCGACACCTGGCTGCAAGCCGCCGTCGCGGGTCAACCGCCTGCGCTGGTGCTGGAAAGCCGCGCCGCGGACCCCGCATACCTTGCCGCCCGCGGCATCACGGACATCATCGGCACCTCCCGATCCCTTCGAAAGTGAACCCCATGCACCACATCAAAGCCACCCCCGCACAACTCGCCTGGCAGGCGGACCGGATGGGCGTCTTCTTCCACTTCGGCATCAACACCTTCCACGGCAAGGAGTGGAGCGACGGGACCCTGCCGGCCTCGTCCTTCAACCCCGCGGAACTGGACGCCGAACAATGGGTCCGCACCGCGCAGGAGGCCGGCGCCAAATACGTGGTGCTCACCGCCAAGCACCACGACGGTTTCTGCCTGTGGCCTACCGCCCTGACGGAGTACTCGGTGGCCTCGTCCCCCTGGAAGGACGGCAAGGGCGACGTCGTGGCGGAGCTGGCTGAGGCGTGCCGCAAACTCGGCATGAAGCTGGGCCTCTACCTCTCGCCCTGGGACCGGAATGCCGAGTCCTACGCCGACTCCAAGGCCTACGACGACTTCTACCTCGGCCAGCTGCGCGAGCTCTGCAGCAACTACGGGGAACTGCACGAACTATGGTTCGACGGCGCCGGCTCCGAGGGCCACGAATACGACTGGGCCCGGATCGGCGCCCTGATCGAGGAACTGCAGCCCGGCGCCATGGTGTTCAACATGGGCCAGCCGACCATCCGCTGGGTGGGCAACGAGGACGGCCTGGCCGCCGACCCTGTGGAGTACGTGGTGGAGCAGACGGACTTCTCCAACTACACCGTGGTCACCACCAGGCTGGAGGAGGCCCTGTACCTGCCGCCGGAGTGCGATGTCTCGATCCGCCGCGGCTGGTTCTGGCAGCAGGACGAGGAACCCAAGACCCTCGAGCACCTCCTGGCCATCTATTACCGCTCGGTCGGCCTGGGGGCGAACCTGCTCCTGAACCTGCCGCCGGACACCCGAGGGCTCCTCCCCGAGGAGGACGTGCAGCGCGTGCGGGAGTTCGGTGCCGAGATCACCCGCCGCTTCGGCACCCCGCTGCCGGCGTCCCTTCGGGAACTCGGGGAGGGGCGCTGGGAGCTGGACTTCGGGAAGCCCGTCACCATCGACCACGTGCTGCTCGCCGAGGACCTGTCCGAGGGCCAGCGGGTGCGCGGCCACCGCATTCTGGGCGACGACGGCGCGCTCGTCGCTGCCGGAACGATCGGCTCCCAGCGCATCCACGCCTTCCCCGCCGTCACCGTGCAGCGGCTCACCGTTGAGCTGGACGCCTTTGATGGAGGGCACGACTTTGATGGAGGGCACGACGGCGCCCGGCTGGCCGCCGTCGACGGCTTCAGGACCGGCGCCGAAAGCGTGCCGGAGATCGCCTACCGGGCGCCCACCACCTACCCCGAGGACCACTGATGACCCGGCCCGCCCTTGTTCCGCAGCCCAGATCTGTCAGCGAACGGCCCGGCAGCACCGCCGTTCCGGCGGTTGTCACGGTGGATTCCTTCCTGCCCCTGGGGAAATGGCTCATCCGCTCCCTTGAGGACTGGCTGGACACCAGCCTGGTCCCCGCTGACTCGCTGGCAGGGGCTGATTCAAGGGCTGGGGCCTGGCTGACAGTCAGCGAAGACCCCGACCTCCGCCCGGGCGCCTACCGGCTTGCGGTCGGCGGCGGCGTGCGGATTGCCGCCGCCGGCCGCGAAGGTGTCCTCAACGCGGCCCAGACCCTGCGCCAGCTGGCGGGAGCCCGCGCCTTCGCGCCCGCCCCGGTGGGCGCGGACGAGCCCGTTGAACTGGCCAATGTGGACATCGACGACGCGCCCGTCTTCAGCTTCCGCGGCGTGCTGTTGGACGTCGCCAGGCACTTCATGCCCATGAACGAGCTGCTGCGCTTCATCGACCTTGCCGCGGCGCACAAGCTCAACGCCCTCCACCTCCACCTCACCGACGACCAGGGCTGGCGGATCGATATCCCGGCCCTTCCACGGCTCAAGGAGATCTCCTCCTGGCGCTCGGACACGATGCTCTACTACACCGAGGACGGCCGCTTCATGAGCGGGCGCCCGCACGGCGGCTGCTACAGCCTGGACGAGCTGCGCGAAGCGGTGGCCTACGCCAGGGAACGCGGCGTCACGATCATCCCGGAAATCGACCTTCCGGGGCATTCCGTGGCCGCGATCGCCGCCTACCCGCGGCTCGGCGTCGACGCCCCTGAGGTGCAGGTCTGGGGCGGCTGGGGCGTCAACGACTGCATTCTCGACCCTTCCGAGTACACCCTGGACTTCTTCCGGACGGTGCTGGACACGGTCATGGACGTCTTCGATGCGCCCATCATCCACCTTGGCGGGGACGAGGTTCCCTACGAGCGCTGGCATGCCTCGGAATCGGTGAAGCTGCGGGCCAAGGAGCTCGGCCTGGAATCGGTGGAACTGCTGCACGGCTGGTTCCTCGGCCAGCTCTCCGCCTATGTGGAGGCTCACGGCCGGCGGGCCGGGGTGTGGCACGAGGCCGTCAGCTCCACCCTGCCCAAGAGCGCGGTGGTCAACGGCTGGGGCGGACTGGGCACGGTGGTCGACAGCCTGGCCGCCGGCTACGACACCACCATTTCCTGCATGTCGCACCTCTACCTGGACTTCCGCGAGAACGATGATCCCCGCGAACCCAGCGGATGCCGGCCGATGCTTTCCACCGAGAAGCTGTATTCCTTTGAACCGCTGACACAGGAAGTGCTCGCGGCCGCCGAAACCGGCGGATCCGCTGTTACCGGTATCCAGGCGCAGCTGTGGACCGAGTACCTGGATACCCAGGAAATCCGCGACTACAACACGTACCCGCGGCTGAGCGCCTTCGCCGAAGTGGCTTGGAGTGAACAACGGGATTACTCGAATTTCATCGGACGCCTCAAGTCCGACCACCTGGACCGGCTGGCGGCGGCCGGCGTCGATTTCCGGCCCCTCGACGGGCCGCATCCCTGGCAGGAGCGCCCGGATATCCGGGCCATCGCCGGGAGGTGACACAAAACCGGTATGTGACGCCGGATGAAGTTGCGTGACCCCCGGTTTCCACGCCGTTGAACGGCAAACAGGCCAGTCCCTACTGTGAATCCATGACCATGACGGACTGGTCCTTGCCTGCCCTTCCAGGGCGATGTTGCGGGACCTGATTAATCAGCCCTGATCCCGCAACATCTCCAAAGGAATTTCAAATGTCACAGACCCCCGAGCAAGACCGCGGCACTGTCCGGATTGTCGCCGGTGAGAGCAACAAGCCCAAGGCCGGGCGCGGCCTGAAGGTGGGCATCGCCGTCGGCCTGGCCCTGCTGATCGGCGCCGGCGCCGCGGTGGCCTCGGCCGTGGCCCGGAACAACGAGGCCCCGGCCGCCGCGGGCACCTCCCCGGCGGCGGAACTGCGCTTGGGCTACTTCGGCAACGTCACCCACGCCCCGGCCCTGGTCGGTGTCAGCAAGGGACTCATCGCCAAGGAACTCGGCGCCACCAAGCTCAGCACCCAGGTCTTCAACGCCGGCCCGGCCGCGATCGAGGCCCTGAACGCCGGCGCGATCGATGCCACCTACATCGGCCCGAACCCGGCCATCAACTCCTTCGTCAAGAGCAACGGCGAATCCATCCGGATCATCGCCGGCGCCGCCGCCGGCGGCGCCCAGCTGGTCGTCAAGCCCGGGATCAAGACCGCGGCGGAGCTGAAGGGCAAGACCCTGGCCTCCCCGCAGCTGGGCGGCACCCAGGACGTCGCGCTGCGGGCCTGGCTGCTGAAGCAGGGCTACAAGACCTCCACCGACGGCAGCGGGGACGTGAACATCAACCCGACCGAGAACGCCCAGACCCTGAAGCTGTTCCAGGACGGCAAGATCGACGGCGCCTGGGTCCCCGAGCCCTGGGCCTCCCGCCTGGTCCTGCAGGCCGGGGCCAAGGTGCTGGTGGACGAGAAGGACCTGTGGGCCAAGGGCGAGTTCGTCACCACCGTGCTGATCGTGAACAAGAAGTTCGCCGCCGAGCACCCCGAAACCGTCACCGCCCTGCTGAAGGGCCACGTGGCGGCGGTGGACTGGCTCAACACCGCCCCGGCCGCCGAGAAGGCTTCCGTGATCAACGCCGCCCTGAAGGACAGCGCGGGCAAGCCGCTGGCCGCGGACGTGATCGCCCGTTCCCTGCAGAACATCACCTTCACCACCGACCCGCTGGCGTCAACCTACAAGAAACTGCTCCAGGACGGCGTGGACGCCGGCACCACCAAGGCCGCGGACCTCAACGGCATTTTCGACCTGCGCGCCCTGAACGAGGTCACCGGCACAAAGACCTCCGCCGCCGGCCTCGGCCAGGACTAAGGGCACCACAAACCCCCGGCTTCCCGGGCCACCACGGCCCGGGAAGCCACAACTCGTATTAACGCAAGCTACGCAAAGGACGGGATCATGCCAGTCGTACTGGAACATCTGGGTAAACGCTTCGGCGACGGCGCCCCGGTGCTCGACGACGTCAACGCCACCATCGCGAAGGGCGAGTTCGTTGCCCTCCTCGGTGCCTCCGGCTGCGGCAAATCCACCCTGCTGAACATCCTCGCCGGACTGGAACAGCCGACGTCGGGTGCCCTGGAAGTGCCGGGCGACGGCGCCGCCTTCATGTTCCAGGACTCGGCGCTGTTCCCGTGGCTGACCGCCCGCGGCAACATCGAACTCGCCCTGCAGCTCGCGGACAAGAACTCCGGCAAGCGCAGCAGCAAGGCAGAGCGCAGCGCCCGCGCAAGCGAGCTGCTGGAACTCGTGCACCTGGGCGGGGCCGGGGACAAGCGCCCGCATGAACTGTCCGGCGGCATGCGCCAACGTGTGGCCCTGGCCCGTTCGCTGGCGCAGGACCGGCAGCTGCTGCTCATGGACGAGCCCTTCGCTGCGCTCGACGCCATCACCCGCGACCTTCTGCACGATGAACTGGAGCGGATCTGGAAGGAAACCGGCCGGACCATCGTGTTCGTGACCCACAACGTGCGCGAAGCGGTCCGCCTGGGCCAGCGCGTGCTGCTGCTGTCCTCCCGTCCCGGCCGCGTGGTGGCCGAATGGGACGTCACCGAGGAACACCGCACGGACGCGGGCCAGGCCGGGGAACTCACCGCGACCATTACCCGCCGCCTGCGCGAGGAGATCCGCCGCCATGCCAACTGAACAGGACGTCCGCCCCGTGACCGAACCCAGCGAGCACATCACCTCGCCCGTCCTCAAGGGCAATCCGGAGGACTTGCGCGATCTCGAAGCCGGCCTGGACAAGCTCCAGTCGGACACCCAGGCCAAGGCCGGCATCGACTGGAGCCGCGTGCTGCTGCCCATCGCCGCCCTCGTGGTGCTGATCCTCGTGTGGCAGTTTTACGTTTCGCTGGGCCTGAAGCGCCGCGACCTCGTGCCCGGACCGCTGGACGTACTGGGTCAGATGGGCGTGCTGTGGGGTGAAGGCAAGGTCCAGGAATCGGTGTGGACCTCGCTGCAGCGCGGGCTCGTAGGCTTCCTGATCAGCGTGGTCGTTGCCACGCCGGTCGGCCTGATCCTGGCCCAGGCTGCGCCGCTGCGCCGTGCCTTCGGGCCGCTGATCTCCGGCCTGCAGGTGCTGCCGTCCGTGGCCTGGGTCCCGGCCGCCATCATCTGGTTCGGGCTGACCGATGCCACCGTGTACTTCGTGGTCTTGATGGGCGCCATCCCGTCCATCATCAACGGGCTGATCTCCGGCGTGGACCAGATCCCGCCGCAGTACCGCAGTGTGGGCAAGGTCCTCGGCGCCAACCGGCTCCAGATGGCCCTGCAGATCGTCCTTCCCGCGGCGCTGCCCGGCTACATCGGCGGCCTCAAGCAGGGCTGGGCCTTCTCCTGGCGCTCCTTGATGGCGGCCGAAATCATTGCCACCGGCGGCAGCATCGGCTTCGGCCTGGGCTCCCTGCTCGACCAGGGCCGCCTGCTTTCGGACATGGCCACCGTGATGTCCGCGATCCTGCTGATCCTCGCCGTGGGCATCCTGATCGAACTGCTGGTCTTCGGGCCGATCGAGAAGCGGCTCCTGCAGCGCCGCGGCCTGCTCGCCGGCGGCACCCGCTAGTCCCCACCGGCTCCCTGTCCTCGCTTCGCTCGCCAGGTAACCCTGCCGGGGTGGCCCCACCGCATAACGCAACTTCAGAGCCCGACGGCGACCTTCCGCCGTCGGGCTCTTGCGTTTCCCTGGCGCCGGACCACAGCCATGCCGCCGCAGGAATTCCCCGGCCGGTGCCGGTGTTGATCCGGACATGACACCGCACCCCAAGCGCATCGGCTTCCTTTCCTTCGGACACTGGGGCCGCGCCCAGGGCTCCCGGGCGCAGACGGGCAGGGACGCGCTGCTGCAGGGCATCGAGCTCGCGGTGGCCGCCGAGGAGATCGGCATCGACGGCGCGTTCTTCCGGGTCCACCACTTCGCCAGGCAGCAGGCTGCGCCCTTCCCCTTGCTCTCCGCCATCGCTGCCCGCACCAGCCGGATCGAGATGGGCACCGGCGTGATCGACATGCGCTACGAAAACCCGTTGTACATGGCAGAGGAGGCTGCGGCCACGGACCTGATCAGCGGCGGCAGGCTGCAGCTGGGCATCAGCCGCGGCTCACCCGAACCGGCACTCAACGGCGCGGCCGCTTTCGGTTATGTACCGGCCGACGGCGAGGACCCGGCGGCCATGGCGCGTCGCCACACGGAGCTCTTCCGCCACGCGATTGCCGGGCACGGAGTGGCGCAAGCGGACCCGTCCTACGCCGGCGGCGGCACCGGTCTCCTTCCCGTCCAGCCCACCGCGCCGGGGCTGCCCGAGCGGATCTGGTGGGGCGCCGGAACCCGGAAGACCGCGGTGTGGGCGGCCGAGCAGGGCATGAACCTGATGAGTTCCACCCTGCTGACCGAGGACACAGGTGTTCCTTTCGACCAACTGCAGGCCGAGCAGATCCGGCTCTACCGCGAGGCCTGGGCCGCCGCCGGGCATGGTTTCGAGCCGCGCGTTTCCGTCAGCCGCAGCGTGCTGCCCGTGGTCGACGACGAGGACCGCCACTACTTCGGCCTCCGTGCACAGGTGGATGGCCGCGACCAGGTGGGCATGCTGGACGGCGCCCTGTCCCGCTTCGGCAGGAGCTACATCGGAGAACCCGACGCCCTGGCCGGGGAACTCGCCAAGGATGCAGCGGTGCAAGCAGCCGACACCCTCATGCTCACGGTCCCGAACCAACTCGGCGTCGAGTACAACGCGAAGCTGCTGGACAACGTCGCGCGGCATATCGCCCCGGCGCTGGGCTGGGAGGCCGCCCGCTAAGGGCAGCCGGGACCCCGGCGAGCTCTGCAATCGGGAACCCGGCGGTCAGGTATTCTGGCCGCAGTGACTTTTCATTTTTCTCTGTGACCCAGAGCCCTTTTAGCGCTTCCAGCTCGCTCCTTAGGGGAGCGGTGATTCCGTGCGCCACCGAGGGGAATTCCATGTGGAATTCCCCTCGCCGCCGGCCCGACTCACCACTGGAAGACCACATGCAAGCGACATCCGCGAAGCCTTCTTCGCCTGTCCTCGACCGGCAATCCCTGCGACCCGACTGCGCAAATTGCTTCGCCCTCTGCTGCACAGCCTTCGGATTCTTACGTTCCGCAGACTTTGCCCTCGACAAACCCGCAGGTACGCCATGCCGGAACCTGGCATCCGATTTCTCCTGCACCATCCACGACCGCTTGCGCCCGAGGGGCTTCCGCGGCTGCACCGTCTTTGATTGCTTCGGGGCCGGCCAGAACGTATCGCAAGGGTATTTCGCCGGAAAGAGCTGGCTTGAGGCGCCCGGCACCAAGGACGAAATGTTCGTCGCGTTCAAGGCCGCGCGCCAGCTTCATGAAATGCTCTGGCATCTTGCCGAAGCCCAGGAACGGACGTTCGATCCCGATGCCTCCGATCGCGTGGCCCGGTTCCGGGACACGATCGGGAAAGCACTCGGCGGCGGCCTGCCGCAACTCATTGCGCTGGATATGCAAGATCTCCATTCCCGGGTGAGGGCAGCGCTGATGGAGGTCAGCGAGGAAGTGCGGGCCTCCTACTTTGCTGCCGGGGGCGACCACCTGGATTCGGAGCTGAAGCCCGGAGCGGACCTGGTGGGCAGGAACCTCGCGTTCCGCCGTTTGTGCGGGGCGGATCTCAGGGGGGCGTACCTCATTGCTGCGGATCTGCGGAACAGCGACTTGTCGGGCGTGGATCTGCTCGGCGCCGACGTCAGGGACGCCCGCCTTGAGGGCGCGGACCTGTCGAAGGCCCTGTATCTGACGCAGATGCAGCTCAATGCCGCCAGGGGGAGCCGCACAACACTTCTGCCCCCCGACCTGGAAGTGCCCTCGCACTGGGGCGACGAATGACCGCAAGTAGCAATGTGACGCAGGATTACCTAGCGTTAACCGGTGTTTCCGGGGCTTTGAAGCATGTTACGGCCCGGCCCTACAGTCTTTGCATGGCAATACAGGACATCTATCCCACGGCACTGCGCCTGCTCGGCCGCCCCGTGCTGGTGGTTGGCGGCGGCCCCGTTGCCGCGCGCCGCGCCAAGGGATTGCTCGACGCCGGGGCCGAAGTCACCGTCGTCGCGCCCGTTGCCTCTCCCGCGCTCCGCGAACTCGCCGACGCCGGGCTGCTCGCCTGGGAAGCCCGGGACTACCGCTCGCCGGACGTCGACGGCGTGTGGTTCGTGCAGACCGCCACCGGCGTTGCCGCCGTGGACGCCCAGGTTGCCGCCGACGCCGAGGCGCAGCGCATCTGGTGCGTCAACGCCTCCGACCACGAATCCTCCGCAGCCTGGACCCCCGCCGTCGCCGTCGTCGATGACGTCAAGATCGCCGTCAACGCCGGGGGAGACCCGCGCCGCGCGATGGCCCTGCGCGACGCCGTCGCTACCGCCCTCGAAACCGGCGACCTGCCGCTGCGCCGCAAGCGCGCGCACCAGGGTTCCGTCGCCCTCGTGGGCGGCGGTCCCGGCGACACCGGGCTCATCACCGTCCGGGGACGCCGGCTTCTGGCCCAGGCCGACGTCGTCGTGGCAGACCGCCTCGGCCCGCGTGAACTGCTGGGCGAACTCGCCCCCGAGGTCCGCATCATCGAGGTCGGCAAGACTCCCGGCCACCACCCGGTGCCCCAGACCGAAATCAACCGCATCCTCGTGGACGAGGCCCTCGCCGGTCACCGCGTGGTCCGGCTCAAGGGCGGCGACCCGTACGTGCTGGGACGCGGCGGCGAGGAAGCGGAATTCTGCCGGCAGAACGGCGTCGAGGTCGAGGTCGTCCCCGGTGTCACGTCCGCCATCTCCGTCCCGGCCGCCGCCGGTATCCCGGTGACCCACCGCGGTCTGGCCAAGGGCTTCAGCGTGGTGACCGGCCATGAGGAACTCGCCGAAGTCCCCGCCCGCCCTGACCATACTGTGATCCTGCTCATGGGCGTGGCCAAACTCCGCGAATCCACGGCCGCCCTCGCCGCCTCCGGAATGCCCCTGGACACGCCGGTGGGTATCGTAGAGAACGGCTATATGCCCGAACAGCGCGTCACCATCGGCACCCTGGCAAGCATCGCCGGCCAGGCTGAAGCCAGCGGTGTGGCCAATCCCGCAGTGGTGGTGATCGGCGACGTCGTGCGTGTCAGCCCCTTCGCCCCCGCACACTTCAAGACCGCCGATTACAGCACTTTGACTCCGAACAAACCCCGGGCAGCAGCCCTCTAGCCCCGCGCCGAAGATAAGGAACACAGCCGTGTCATCAAGCACCACCGTAGGATCCATCGAGCGCCCGCTGCGCGTTGCCGTCATCGGCTCCGGCCCGGCCGGCGTCTACGCCGCGGACATCCTCACCAAGAGCGAAGCCGTCAAGAGCGGCGAGCTGAACGTCAGCATCGATCTCTTCGACCGCTACCCGGCACCCTACGGCCTGATCCGCTACGGCGTGGCCCCCGACCACCCCCGTATCAAGGGCATCGTCAACGCCCTTCACAAGGTGCTGGACCGCGGCGACATCCGCTTCTTCGGCAACGTCGACTACGGCACGGACCTCTCCATTGAGGACCTCCGCAAGCACTACGACGCCGTCATCTTCGCCACTGGCGCCATCAAGGACGCCGACCTGAACATCCCCGGCATCGAACTCGACGGTTCGTACGGCGGCGCCGACTTCGTCTCCTGGTACGACGGCCACCCGGACGTCTCCCGCGAATGGCCGCTCGAGGCCAAGGAAATCGCCGTCCTCGGCAACGGCAACGTGGCCCTGGACGTGGCCCGTGTCCTCTCCAAGCACGCTGACGACCTCCTCGTCACCGAAATCCCGGACAACGTCTACGCGGGCCTGAAGAACTCCCCCGTCACCGACGTGCACGTCTTCGGTCGCCGCGGCCCGGCCCAGGTGAAGTTCACCCCGCTGGAACTGCGCGAACTGTCCCACTCCAAGGACGTGGACATCATCCTCTACGCCGAGGACTTCGAGTTCGACGAGGCTTCCGACGAGGCCATCCAGAAGAACAACCAGGTCAAGACCATGGTTGGCACCCTCACCAACTGGATCGCCGAACAGCCCGAGGACCTCTCCGAGCTCAAGGCTTCCCGCCGCCTGCACCTGCACTTCCTGCACAGCCCGGTGGAGATCGTGGACTCCGCGGAAACCCCCGGCAAGGTGGCAGGCATCAAGTTCGAACGCACCGAACTGGACGGCACCGGCAACGCCCGCGGCACCGGCGAGTTCATCGACTACCCGGTCCAGGCCGTGTACCGCGCCATCGGCTACTTCGGTTCGGCCCTGCCGGACGTCGAGTTCGACCACAAGAAGGGCGTCGTCACCAACGACGGCGGCCGCGTGCTGGACGCTTCGGGAGAGCACGTCCCCGGCCTGTACGCCACCGGCTGGATCAAGCGCGGCCCCGTCGGCCTGATCGGCCACACCAAGGGTGACGCCCTCGAGACCGTCACCTACCTGCTGGAAGACCGCGAAAACCTGCCGTTCGCAGCCGTTCCGGAGGCGGACGCCGTCGTCGAACTGCTCGACGCACGCGGCGTCAAGTACACCAGCTGGGAAGGCTGGCTCGCCTTGGACGCCCACGAGCTCGCTCTCGGCGCGGCGGCCACCGAGGCCGGCACCTCGCACGGCGTCGAGGTCCAGCGCGAACGAATCAAGGTTGTTGCCCGCGACGAGATGGTGGACATCTCCCGCGACGGCGTCGCAGCCAACGTCTAGCACCGCCAACACCTGGCACCGCCAACGCGGGGTCACTTACAGCCCATCCGGGGGGCCGGAACGGGCCGTAAGTGACCCCGCGTTGCTTTAAGCTGAAGCATGGACGTCGTCGTCATCGAAACGACCCAGCTTGGGGATCGCAGCTACCTCGTGCATGACGGCCAGGTGGGCCTGGTGATCGACCCCCAGCGGGATACCGACCGGATCGAGGCGGCCGCCCGCGACGCCGGCGTCACCATCACGCACGTTGCCGAAACACACATCCACAACGACTACGTCACCGGCGGGCTGCACCTGGCGCGGGCGCTTGGGGCCCGTTACCTCGTGAACGCCGCGGACGCGGTCGCCTTCGAACGTGAGCCGGTCCGGGACGGGCAGCTGTTCCGCGTGGGCCGGCTGTCCGTGAAGGTGCTCGCTACCCCGGGCCACACGCATACGCACCTCGCCTACGTCGTGGAAGAGACTGACGGGCCCGACGCCGGCCGCCGGGCCGTGTTCTCCGGCGGAAGCCTGCTTTACGGCTCGGTGGGCCGCACGGACCTTGTGACGGCGGCCGACACCGCCGGCCTCGCCCATGAGCAGTACGCCTCGGTGCACCGGCTCGCCGCGGACGCCGGGCCGGACGCGGAGCTCTACCCCACGCACGGCTTCGGATCCTTCTGTTCAAGCGGCCCGCCGTCCAGGGCCCGGGCTTCAACGATCGGGGAGCAGCTGGCTTCCAACCATGCACTGACCGACCCGGACGAGGAGCATTTCGTGGCCGGGCTGCTGGCTGCCGTGGCCGCCTACCCTTCCTACTACGCGCACATGCGCCCGCTTAACGAGGCCGGGCCGGGGCCAGCATCGGTGGCCGTCCCGGACAGCGTGGACCCGGGCGAGCTGCGGAACAGGCTCGAAGCCGGGGAATGGGTGGTGGACCTTCGCAACAGGGTGGCGTTCGCGGCCAGCCACCTGCGTGGCAGCGCCAGTTTCGAATACGGCAGCGGATCCAGCTTCACCAGTTACCTGGGCTGGGTGCTGCCGTGGGGCCAGCCGTTGACGCTGGCCGGTTCACGGGAAGACGTGGAGCAGGCCATCCGCGACCTGGCCCGGATCGGCATCGAGTCCCCGGACGTGGCGGTGGGCGATGATCCGGGAGCCCTGGCCCCGGACGTGCCGCTGACCGGCTACCCGCGGACGGACTGGCCGGGATTCATGCAGGACCGCGGCGAGGAGGACACGCTGCTGGATGTCCGCCGTGCCGAGGAGTTCGCGGCTTCGCATGTGGCCGGTGCAGTGAGCGTTCCCCTGCATCAGCTCCTTGCCCGGATGGCCGAGCTTCCGGATCGACGGACCTGGGTGTACTGCAGTTCCGGATACCGCGCCGGCGTGGCGGCTAGCCTGCTGCACCGCGAGGGGCGCGAGGTTGTGCTTATCGATGCCCGCTTCCGCGACGCGCCGGGAACCGTCAGCAGCCGGTCCGCCCTTTAGCTTCTGGCCTACCCATCAACGTCCTAGCCACTCCGCGCAGGAGTCCAGGTTCCGGTTGACGCTTTCGACGGCGGCCGCCGCGTCCCGTGCCTCGATTGCGTCCACGAGTTCGTCATGGCCCGCCTCCGGCACACCATTGAAGCCGGCTCGCTGGCGCTGGATGAGGAGGTCGGCATGGAGGGCGCCGCTGAAGCTCGCGTAGAGCTCATGCAGCAGCGGATTGCCCGAGGCCTTGGCCACCAGGTCATGGAACGTCCAGTCGGCCTTGGCCCAGGTGTCGAAGTCCCCGGCTGCCCACGCCTCCCGCCAGGTGCGCAGCAGTCCGCGCATCGCCCCGATGTCCGCAGCCGTGGCGTTGCCTGCGGCCAGTCGCGCGGCCTGGGTGTCCAGGGCCAGCCGGACCTCCAGCACATGCTGCGGGGTGTGCTCCTTGTACATGCGCCGCGCGGCCCCGGACATCTCGCTCGTGGCGCGGACGTAGGTGCCGTCCCCGCGGCGGACTTCCAGCATGCCGCTGTGGGCCAGTGCCTTGATCGCTTCGCGCAGGGTGCCGCGGGAGACAGAGAGCTGTGCCATCAGTTCCGGCTCGGCGGGAATCCGCTGTTCCAGCGGCCATTCACCGGACTGGATCATGGTCCGGAGGCGGGCGGTGACCTCGTCGGCGAGGACGGGGCGGTGCACAGGGGTCAGGCTCATGCGACGCTCTTCCGTCCGGCCTGGGGCAGGACACCCTTGGCGGTCATCAGATGGCAGGAGACCATCAGCGCGAGGGAGGCCACGATCAGCAGGCCGAGGGGCAGGGTCCAGCCGCCGCTCGCGCTGTGCAGCAGGCCGACGCCAAACGGTCCGGCCGCCGCGATCAGGTACCCCAGCGACTGGGCCACCGTGGAGAGCGCGGTGGTTTCCGCCGTCGAACGCCCGCTGCGGCTGATCACCATCAGCACGAGCGGGAAGACGCCCAGGCCGAATCCGGTCAGCACGGCAGGCACGGCGGCCCAGGTCACCGGAAGCAGCAGCATGGCCACGATTCCGGCAAGGGTGGTGGAGCTGGCCAGGTAGAAGGCGGGGCGCAGCATGCCGGGCCGGGAGCCGAAGGCCAGCAACGCCATGCCGGCGACCACCGAGACGATCTGCATCAGGCCGAACTGCAGGCCGCTTTCGGCGGCGCCGAGGCCGCGGTTGGTCAGGAGGTAGGCGAACCAGCTCATCACGCCGTAGGCCAGGAACCCTTGGAAGGTGAAGACCGCGGTGATCAGCAGGCCGTGGCGGGTGCGCAGCATGGGCCACATGGACACGCGTTCGGCATCCCTGCGGGCGGCCTTGCGGTGGGTGTGCACCACCATGGGAAGGAAGCCGAGCAGGGCGGCGACGCCCAGGATCCCCCACGCAGCAAGTCCGAGCGACGGCGAGCCGAGCTGCTGCGCCATGGGAACACTCACCGACGCGGCGATGGTGGCGCCGCCCGACATGGTGAAGGTGTAGAGGCCTGTCATCACCGGGGTCTTCGCAGCGTAGTGCTCGCGGATGAAGACGGGCATCGCCACATTGCACACCGCGAGCCCGCACATGGCCAGCACGGTCCCGCCCAGCAGGGCGCCCGTGGTGGGAACGCCGCGGACCAGCAGCCCGGCGGCCAGCAGGGCCAGGGAAAGCAGGATCGCCTTCTCGACGCCGGTCTTCCGCACCAGCCAGGGCGTGGCCATTCCCGCGAAGGCGAAGCACAGCAGCGGAATGGTGGGCAGGATCGAGGCGACTACCGCCCCGTAGCCCAGGACCTCCTGCAGCTCGTGGAAGAGCGAGGCGGCGCTGGTGATCCCGGCGCGCAGGTTCAGGCCGATCAGGGCAACCGCCACGACGCCGGCGACGACGACGAGCTTGCGTTTGGGCAGGGCGGAAGGGGGCACGGTCTGGGAAGGTATCGAAGTCGCCATGCTCTAAAGGTTAGACGTTTGATGTTTTTGATGCCGACTTTTGTGGCGAAGCTCTCCAGGTGGGCAGGCGGGCAGTCGGACGGCGGGCGTGACGGGGGTGCCTTACCGCGGCTGGCGGGCACCGAGCCGCTGCACGGCCAGGGCCAGCCACAGCTGCACGCGGTCCGCGGTCTGCGCGGGGTCATAGCCGCTGAGCTCGGTGATCTGGGCCAGCCGGTACCGCACCGTGTTGCGGTGCAGGGTCAGCGCCTCGGCCACCGCCGCCACCGAACCGTTGTGGTTCAGGTAGCTTTCCAAGGTCGCCACGAGTTCGGAGCCGTGCGCGGCGTCGAACTTCTGCAAGGGAGTGAGGGCTTCGGCAGCCATGTCCGCCAGCGGGACATCTTCGCTGGCCAGCAGCAGGGAGGTGAGGCTGAGCCGTTCGGGTTCGTTGACGGGCAGGCCGTGGGCCACGGCGTCGCGGGCCTCGAAGTAGCTCCAGCGCACGCCGTTCGGTTTCGTGTACGCGCCGCCGATCCCGATCAGCGCGTGGATCCCGGCCTCCAGCAGGTGCTCGCTGAGGTCCTTGGCCAGGGCGCTCGCGGAGGAGCCGTCGTCGGGCACCACCGTCACGAGGTCCTTCCCGACGACGGCGCTCACCGCGCCGTCGAGGGACTGCGGCAGCGAGGTGCTGCCGAGCTGCTTGTGGTGGGCGCTGGAAACCGCCAGCAGCACCACGTTCTTGCGGGTGCTGTTGATCCCGACGCCGGCGAGGCGGCGTGCCGCCTCGATCGTGTCCAGGGTGCCGTGGATGACGTCGTCCAGCACTTGCCCTGCCAGCGCCCGCTGGCTCTGGCGCTGCTTGACCATGTTGTTCAGTTCGACGCTGATGAGGTTTTGCGCGTAGCCCACGATTCCCGTGTCGCCGAAGGGGTGGCGCAGCCAGAGCGTACAGGCGTCGCGGCGGCCGGTGGGGATGGGGTAGGAGGACCAGTTTTCGGTGGTCGGGGCGGGAGCTCCCGGGGCGCTGTTGTAGAGCTGGGCGCTGAACTGCGTGAGCGCGACGTCGGTGCGCAGCATGCTGCCCAGCTGCTTGAGGAGTTCACCGAGACCGCCGCCGGTGAGCAGCGCGCGGGCCAGGATCTGGTGGCCCGCGATGAGCCGTTCCAGCTTGGAGTAATGGTCGGCGGACTGGGAGTCGGCAACCAGCTTGCCGATGGCGATGAACGGGGTTTCGTAGGGGACTTCCACGAGGGGCAGGCCCCAGCGGTTGGCCTCGGCAACCAGCGCCGGCGGGACGGTTTCGTGGCTCAGGCCCGTGCCGAAACCGATGCCAACGGCCCCGGCGCGCTGCGCCTGGCGGACGAAGCGGCGCTGTTCCGTGGCGCCGTTGAGCCGCAGTCCCGTGGTGAGGATGAGTTCGCCGCCGTTGAGAAAGCGCTGCGGATCCTCCAGCTCAGTCACGGCCACCCAGCGGATGTCCGAGTTCCAGGTGGTTTCCGCGAGTCCGGCCTTGCGGAGGTTCAGGGACGGTACGGCCAGCAGGGCGGAGAGGGACATTGCCATGGAAAAAAGGATAGCCCGGCGCTGGTCATTCGCACTAAGAGCCCCTGCGCCAGGTGTGCAGCTGGCTATTCCTTACGGCGTACTGCTGGCATAGGCTCGACTGTGCTGTAGACAACACAGGGCTGCAAATGACACCTGGCTGTGGACAGCACCGTGCTGCCAACAACACCTAGACACCGAAAGAGGGTTGTACACCGTGGTCCAAACCTTGCAGAACTTCATCAACGGGGAGTTCGTCACGCCTGCAGGCACCGAGCTGCTGGACGTCGTGAACCCGACGAACGGCGAAGTGGTCGCAAAGTCGCCCATTTCGGTGTCCGCGGATATCGACGCCGCCATGAATGCAGCCAAGGAAGCATTCACCACGTGGAAGCACGTGACCCCCGGCCAGCGCCAGCTGCTCCTCCTCAAGCTTGCCGACGCCGTCGAGGCCAACAGCGACGAGCTCGTCGAGGCCCAGCACCGCAACACCGGCCAGGTCCGCTCCCTGATCGCCTCCGAGGAAGTCGCCGCAGGCGCGGACCAGCTCCGCTTCTTCGCCGGCGCCGCACGCCTCCTGGAAGGCAAGTCCGCCGGCGAGTACTTCGAGGGCCACACCTCCTACGTCCGCCGCGAACCGATCGGTGTCGTGGCCCAGGTGGCCCCGTGGAACTACCCGTTCCTGATGGCCATCTGGAAGCTCGGCCCGGCCCTGGCCGCGGGCAACACCGTGGTCCTCAAGCCCTCGGACACCACCCCGGAATCCACCCTGGTGCTGGCCCGGCTGATCGGCGGGATCTTCCCGGCCGGCGTCGTCAACGTGGTCCTCGGCAACGCCGCCACCGGCAGCCTGATGACCGAGCACAAGGTGCCTGGCCTGGTCTCCATCACCGGTTCCGTGCGCGCCGGCATCGCCGTCGCCGCGAGCGCAGCGAAGGGCCTCAAGCGGGCCCACCTGGAGCTTGGCGGCAAGGCCCCGGCCATTGTCTTCAAGGACGCCGACATCAAGAAGAGCGCCGCGGCCATTGCCGAGTTCGCCTTCTTCAACGCCGGCCAGGACTGCACGGCCATCACGCGCGTGCTGATCGAGGACTCGGTCCACGACGAGGTCGTCGCAGCCATGGTCGAACACACCAAGACCCTGCAGACCGGTTCGCAGAACGACGAAGACAACTACTTCGGCCCGCTCAACAACGTGAACCACTTCAACGCCGTCAGCTCCGTGGTGGAGCACCTGCCGGCGCACTGCCGGATCGAGACCGGCGGCCACCGTGCGGGTGAGAAGGGCTTCTTCTTCGAGCCCACCATCATCACCGGGGCCCACCAGGACGATGACATTGTCCAGAAGGAAACCTTCGGCCCGGTCATCACGGTCCAGAAGTTCACCACCGAGGCCGAGGCAGTCGAGCTGGCCAACGACGTCGAATACGCCCTGGCCTCCAGCGTCTGGACCACGGACCACGGCACCGCCATGCGCGTCAGCCGCGACCTGGACTTCGGCGCGGTGTGGATCAACACCCACATCCTGCTGACCGCCGAAATGCCGCACGGCGGCTTCAAGCAGTCCGGCTACGGCAAGGACCTCTCCATGTACGGCGTCGAGGACTATACGCGCATCAAGCACGTCATGTCCTCCCTCGACGCCTGAACACCCGAGTCTTACGAGATTCAGCAAAGAAAGAAACACCAATGACTGCAACCGCACCTGAGCTCACCTACCGCCTTGAGCAGAAGCGCAACATCAACGGCGCCTTCCCGGGCCCGAAATCCCAGGAACTGGCCGCCCGCCGCTCCGCCGTCGTCGCCGCCGGCGTCGCTTCCGGCGTCCCGGTCTACGTTGAAGACGCCGACGGCGGCATCATCCGCGACGTCGACGGCAACTCCTTCATCGACCTCGGCTCCGGCATCGCCGTGACGAGCGTCGGCGCATCCGACCCCGCCGTCGTCGCCGCCGTCCAGGAAGCCACCGCGCACTTCACCCACACCTGCTTCATGGTGACCCCGTACGAGGGCTACGTCGCGGTCGCCGAGCAGCTGAACCGCCTCACCCCGGGCGACCACGAGAAGCGCACCGTGCTCTTCAACTCCGGTGCCGAAGCCGTGGAAAACGCCGTCAAGGTGGCCCGCCTGGCCACGGGCCGTGACGCCGTCGTCGCTTTCGACCACGCCTACCACGGCCGCACCAACCTGACCATGGCGCTGACCGCCAAGGCCATGCCGTACAAGACCAACTTCGGCCCGTTCGCGCCCGAGGTCTACCGCATGCCGATGAGCTACCCGTTCCGCGAGGAAAACCCGGAGATTACCGGCGCCGAGGCCGCAAAGCGTGCCATCCTCGCCATCGAGAAGCAGATCGGCGGGGACCAGGTTGCCGCGATCATCATCGAACCGATCCAGGGCGAGGGCGGCTTCATCGTCCCGGCCGAAGGTTTCCTCCCGGCACTGGCTGCCTGGGCCAAGGAAAAGGGCATCGTCTTCATCGCCGACGAAGTCCAGTCCGGCTTCTGCCGCACCGGTGAATGGTTCGCCGTGAACCACGAAGGTGTTGTCCCGGACATCATCACCATGGCCAAGGGCATCGCCGGCGGCATGCCGCTGTCCGCGATCACCGGCCGCGCCGACCTGCTCGACGCCGTCCACCCGGGCGGCCTCGGCGGCACCTACGGCGGCAACCCGGTTGCCTGTGCTGCAGCGCTTGCTGCCATCGGCACCATGGAGCAGTACGACCTCAATGCCCGTGCCCGCCACATCGAAGAGCTCGCCCTCGGCAAGCTGCGTGAACTCGCTTCGGAAGTCTCCGTGGTCGGCGACGTCCGCGGCCGCGGCGCCATGCTTGCCATCGAACTCGTACAGCCCGGTTCCAAGGAACCGAACCCGGAGCTCACCAAGACCGTTGCCGCCGCCTGCCTCGCCGAGGGTGTCATCATCCTCACCTGCGGCACCTACGGCAACGTCATCCGCCTGCTCCCGGCGCTGGTCATCAGCGACGACGTGCTGCTGGACGGCCTCGAGGTCCTGGCCAAGGCCATCAAGGCCAACGCCTAGTCCCCACCAATGCCTCCAGACGGACAAAGACGTCTGGCCTCGCAAAAGAGCGGACACAGCGATCCTGTGTCCGCTCTTTGCGTTAACGCCCCCGGGCGCGAGGCCTCAGCGGGAGAGGACCACCCGCTTGGCGTGGCCGTGCCCGTCGAGGCCGAACTCCAGGGTCAACGGCGAGGTGCTGAGCAGCGTGACGCCGGGATCGGATTCGACGACGGCGTTGGCGGCCACGCCGTCCAGCGTCACCTGGGCGGGGGACTGGGTGCGGCTCGGGTCCGAGAGCGCCACCGTCACCCTGTCCTTCTCCTGATGCACCGCCAGGGAGCAGGGACCACTGCTGGTGACGCCCTGGACTGGCTGCCCGGCCGCGGTGGCAGCGAAGAAGTTCGCGAGCAGCAGCCCTTGGCTGCCGTCCCGGATCATCTGCGCGACGGCGTTGTTGGCCAGCACCTCGATGGTCGGCTCATCCGATTCGGTAAAGGTCACGGAGTGTTCCGCGCCCGGGAAGGCAACGTAGGCGTAGCCGCCGCCCTGCGGGTTGGTTCCGTGGTGGTGGGTGATGGTCACGTAGTCTCGGGTCTTCACCTCGTCGCTGCCGCCAGTGTCCGAACCGGAGTTGATGGTCTTCCAGTCACCCGTGCGCCGGATGACCTGCACGCCGATGTCTCCGCTGACGTTCTCCCCGGGCAGGAAGACGTAGCCGCCGTGCCCCATGATGTGGACGTTGCGCTTGGCCTTGACGGCGGCGCTGCCGGCAGCCAGGACGCGGTTCCGGCTGTCGGTGCGGATCTCCGGCACGGTGCCGGGCGCGAAGGAGCGGTTGTCCACGGTGGTGAAGACCTCGTGGCCGGAGGCCGAGGTGATTCCTGCGCCGAGGCACACCACTTTGTCGTCCAGGAAGAACCAGGACTTCCGGGCGCCCAGGGTCTTGTTGAAGTTCAGGTGGTCCATGCCCTGGATACCCCAGCGTCCGTCAAGGTCCAGGCCGCCGGCGAAAGCCTGGAACGCCCGGGGGATGCCGGTGCCGTTCGCGGCGCCGCTGACGCGCGGTTCCGCCGTCACGGTGGTGCCGGGCAGGCGGTAGGGGTCCACGGTGGGCCAGAAGTCGGCGCTGTACTGGTCCGGGGCCGCGG